>CAUTQY010000037.1:0-3474 GCA_963540815.1 uncultured Bacteroidales bacterium | reverse complement strand
TTTTTTCACCTTTTCACTCTTTCACCTTTTCACCCTTAAAAGTCATCTTTTGTTGGTATTTTAACGCAATGTAAGAAAAAAGGGTGATAAAAATTTGGAAGCAACATGAATATTGATTATATTTGTAAGCGAATACAAACTAAAACAATTTATTATGAAGAATTATCTAAAATTTTTACCGGTAGTACTCTTTATTCTGAGTGGGTGTAGTGACAAAATGGATGAAGTAGATACCGTTATAGGTAACGGTTATAGATCTTATATCTCTTTGTCTGAACAAGAGTACAATAGTATTGCCTATCCTGATAAGAAAGACTTATCGGATGAGGAGGTTGAAAGCATTGCGAAATCATACATCGGAAGTATTAAGGGATCTAATACAAGGTCTGCCTTAAATTCTTTATCAAAAGTGCAAAAAGAAAAAGTTAGTTTATCCTTGACTACAAAACAGCACGAAAAAGGTGAAGAAATATACTTTACAAAATTAAAATGGGTTGACCATCAAGCCAAGAAGCCTATTAGTATGATTGTAAGTTCAGATTGCCGTTTCCCTTATGTTATTGCCTTTTCTGAGGAAGGAGATTTCTTTTCACCAAACGAAACAGCAGATTTGATGATAAAAAATGCAATGAACATAGCCTTGCAAGAGATTGCCGTAATTAAGCAATGCGAAGATTCTCTTCGTGAAAAAACAAAAGCTTATGTCAATATGCAAATTAGGAAGAAGGGGATGAAACATGTAGAATACCTTGTAAACAATACTCCTGTAAAACGTAGTTCTGCCACAGACAATCCCTCTGGGCAATTACATAAAATAGTTGAGCCTATGCTAAAAACAAAATGGAATCAGACAAGTCCTTATAATCTTTATGTGCCTAAATGTCCCCCAGAATATGATTTTGGCTATGGTTATGACGGACGCCATCCTGCAGGGTGTACAATTATTGCTTGGGCACAAGTCTTGGCGTATTTACAACCGAATATCAATGACATTACAACTCCTGAAGGACAGAAATTTTATTGGGGTAATTTAGGAAGTTATTCTCCGAATTTTTGGGGATACCATGAGCTTACTGAGGAAGATAAAAGGTTAGCCTCTTTGATAAAGAATCTTGCAGATGGAAGCGGCACAAAATTTACAAGTGAAGGAGGTTCTGTTTCTGTAGATGCAGTTGCAAATTATGTAAAAAAATGGAATGTCCATATTGATGGAAAAAACTCTTGTACTTTCCAAAATATGGCAAACTCTTTAAATTCAAGAAGACCAGTTATATGTAGAGGAACTGCAAGAGCCATCAGAGGAACAAGAGCAGCAGGAGCATTTACCAATGGTTCACATGCTTGGGTTGTTGATGGTTATCAAATTCGCGTTCGTCCCTCTAATGTGGCTCCTTCACCAAAACAACCTCGCAGGATCTTAAAGAGGTACAATGTTTATTGCCATGCTAATATGGGATGGGGAGGAAGTTGTGATGGTTGGTATTTATATCGTTATGACGGAAGTATTGGCTTCGATTGTGAAGGAGATTTGTACGATATAGATTTGGCATGTTATCCAAATGCTCGTTTAAACTAACATCTTTTGGCAATCTCGCTATTCAAACGAGATTGCCTTTTCTTTAAATACTTATAGAATATGCGTTTAAAATTGAACAATACAATATATATAGTTTGCGCTATATTTTTGTTTTTTCTTAGCTCATGTATGCAAAATGAGATAGAGTTAAAAGAAAAAGATGAGGAAAAAATAGTAACTTCCTATGAGAGAAATATCAATGATGCAGAAACAGAACTCAATGAAATTCTTTTAGGCAAAACAACTCGTGTAAACTCTATTGCTCCAAAAAATCCCATCCTGAAAAATAAATTTACCCTCAAAGTAGATGGCACTTCTATAGATACAAGAGTTGGAGGAATGACAAGGTCAGATGTTGATAATTCAACAAATATACATATTTTCAATTTTCAAGGTGGTGGATATGCTATAATGAGTGGAGATACAAGGGTTACTCCAATGTTAGTGCTTACAGATAAAGGAGAAATCCCTCAAGATGGTGTCATAGACAATCCTAATCTTGTACCATTTTTGGCAAATATGGAAGTCCAAATCATTAAGGAGATTGATGAGTTTAACGAAAATAACAGAATCAATGAAAACGATGAAATTTCTGTTGTATATGGAAAATGGGAAAAAACTTTTTCCGAAATGAAAGAAGGATATTGTCCTGTTGAGTGGGGGCAGGGAAGTCCTTACAATCAATTTTGCCCATTAACGGATGGAAAATTATCCAGCACAGGCTGCGTACCAACGGCTGTTGCACAATTATTATCCGTTTATAAATTTCCCAAACGATACAACGGTTATGATTTTGATTGGGAGATTATGAATCGTTATGTAAAGACTTGGAATCCATATCCTCCTGCAATCCCTTATATAGCAAGGATTATGCAACAATTAGGTTTACGACAAAATTTAGATGTTACTTATGCCAAATACCCAGAAAATGAAACTGATGAAAATAAAGGGAGTTCCGCTTCTACTGATAACATCCCGAGAACTCTTAAGAATTTAGGATTTTCATCTGACGGAATAAAAAAAGATTACAATGAAACAGACATTGTCAATGAATTAAGGAAAGGATACTATGTATTAGTAAGTGGTTATGCAAAGGAAACGAAACACAAAAAGAAATTTTTAGGCATTACTATAAAGACTTGGTATTCATACTCAGGTGGGCATTGTTGGTTGGTTCACGGATTATTGGAAATGAGCCGTTCTGTCTTCCGCATAAGAAATGGGCAAACCATAAGTTCTTATACACAACGAAAGTATTATTTGTTGTGTAATATGGGATGGAATGGCTGGGATAGTGGCTATTATTATAGCGGTGCTTTTAATACAGATAAAGGTCCTGAGACAAATTTTGAAAAAACAAGAAGCAATAGTAAGGAAGGTGGTAATTTTCGATATAAACTATCTGCTATCACAGGAATACGGAAATAAATAATGAATACGAGAGGGCTTTTTTGTTTTGAAACCCTCTCGTTGTATTTACCCAATGTTCTCTTCTCACAAGATACGACTTTGGTATTTTAAAAGTCACCTTTTCACCCCTTCACTTTTTCACCTTTAAAAGCTTGTTTGCATTATTTTTCGTATTTTTGTAGGGCAAAAAAGATTGAGACAAAAGCAAATGAAGATATTCGCCATAGGAATGAACTACGCCCAACACAATAAAGAGTTGGACGGAACGTTATATAAACCAGAGACACCCGTGGTGTTTACCAAGGCCGACTCGGCGTTGTTAAAAGACCGCAAGCCGTTTTTTGTGCCCGACTTTATGGGGCGCATCGACTACGAAACGGAGTTGGTGGTGCGCATTTCGCGACTGGGCAAGGGCATCTCGCAACGTTTTGCCCACCGATATTACGATGCTGTGACGGTGGGCATCGACTTCACTGCGCGCGACTTGC
>CAUTQY010000036.1:0-7154 GCA_963540815.1 uncultured Bacteroidales bacterium | reverse complement strand
AGACGCCAGAGCAGACGACATAAAACTGATAATCAAAGACGCCGGCAGAAGCCTCGTAGAGGTTATAGATAACGGCTCGGGTATGGATGAAGAAGACTGTGAAAAATGTTTTTTACCACATGCTACCTCCAAAATAAAGACAAGTGAAGATTTGCAACAACTTACCACTATGGGTTTTAGGGGAGAAGCGCTTTCGTCCGTTGCCTCCATTGCCATAGTTGAACTCAAAAGCAAACAGGAAGGAAAGGAGTTAGGCACTTTGGTGAACATAGAGGGAGGAGAAATAAAAAGAAAAGAACCCGTTTTGTGTGCAAAAGGTACCGATATCAAGGTAAAAAGTATATTTTTTAATACCCCCGCACGCAGAAATTTTCTTAAAAGCGATAGTGTGGAGAATACTCATATTTTGGACGCCTTTATAAGAATTGCCCTAACTTACAACGGTATATCTTTCTCTTATTACAACAATGACAAATTGATTTACAGGTTAGAAAAAACAAATACAAAGAAAAGAATAACAGATATATTCGGAGAAAGTTTCAAAAGCAAATTATTAAACATAGACCAAGAGGTTGATATAGTGAAGATTCACGGATTTGTATCGAGTGTGGATTTAACCAGAAAAAACAAAAACGAGGAATATTTTTTTGTGAATAATCGCTATATGAAAAACAATTATTTGGCAAACGCCGTAGAAAGAGCATATTCTGGACTTTTACCCGAAAAAAGTTTTCCCGTCTTTTTTATTTCTCTTATTGTCAATCCTAAGGATATAGACGTGAATATTCACCCCACCAAAACGGAAATAAAATTCTTGGACGATAAAATAATTTATTCTCTACTTTACTCAGCAACTCGTAAAGCCTTAGGACAAAATACTTTAAATAATTTGGATTTTGAAAAAAGAGATATTGTTTTTCCTTCCGTAAACAAAACAAATATTTTTCAGCCCAAAGTTAATTACAACTCTTCATATAATCCTTTTTCCAACGAGTTTAACAACGATGATTTTTATCCTTCCGAAACAAATAACAATTTGGAACAAACGCAAATATCTTTTTCAAATAAAGGAATGGATTATGATAAAAATCAAAATATTCAAAATTATCCTCCTTTTAGGATTCAAGAAAAATATATTGTGAGTAGAATGCACGAAAGTATTATGGTAATAGATCAACATCGTGCCTCAAAGAATATCATTTATCACAGATTATTAAAAGGAGAGAATACTCAAATATCCTCGCAAAAACTCATTTTGCCGTATAATTACAAATGTTCTTTAAAGGACTTTGAATCAATAAAATCGGCTCTGTCTCAACTTGCAAAAATGGGCTTTGAACTCAAAGAAAAATCAGACAAATCTTGGGAGATACTCTCTATGCCTTTCAACCTTTCCGTAGAAAAAGCCATTTCACTTATAGAGGATTATGTTGCAAAATTATATAATAACGATGATTTGCAAGATTTTGAAAGAGAGGCTGAATTATTAAATCTTGCCGAAAAATTAGCCTTGCCCTATGGCTCCTTTCTTTCGGAAAATGAAATAATGAAATTGTTGGCAGAGTTGTTTAAAATTCCTTCTGCCGATAGTTTGCCAAATGGAGAAAAAGTACTTCTAAAAATAAACAGAGACTTTTTAGACTCCGCTTTTTTATCAGGTATGTAATTTTTTTTTAATCGGTATGTAAAATATGAAAAAACAGGATTTTATTTTTATAATATGTATGGTGGTTTTTGTAGCTTTGTTTGTTTTAATAGAGCCCATAAAACAATGGTTCCTTTCTTGGTCGGCCGCTAATGACGCGAGGGCTTTTGTTTTGGCTTTTCTAAAATTTGCCGTATTGGCTACAATAGGAGAGTGTATAGGTTTGAGAATAACACAAGGGATTTACAACAAAAAAGGGTTTGGAGTCCTGCCGCGTGCTTTGGTTTGGGGAGTTTTGGGGCTTTGCATAAGTATTGCCATGGTTATCTTTGCTTCGGGTAGTTTCAGTTTTCTCAATCAGTGTGGCTTGCACATTGCTCCGCAAACACTTGGTCAGGAAAGTTTTTCTACAAGGCTATCGTATGCGTTTAGTGTTTCAGTACTTATGAATACTTTTTTTGCCCCTGTTTTTATGACTGTTCACAAGATTACCGACACACATATAACCAACACGGGAGGTACGTTGAAAGGCTTTTTTACTCCCATTCCCGCAAAGAAAATAATAAGTGAAATGGATTGGCAAAGGCAATGGAGTTTTGTTTTTATGAAAACAATACCCTTCTTTTGGTATCCGGCACACACACTTACCTTTATGCTACCGGGAGAATACAGAGTACTTTGCGCCGCACTGCTTGGCGTAGCCTTAGGGGTTATACTATCCTTTGCAAATCTGAAAAAGAAATAATTTATAACTCCGATTTTATTGTATTTATACAAAACAAGTGAAGTTTTATAATATCTTACGACAATGGAATACAAAGCAATAAAAGGGACAAGAGATTTTACTCCTTTGCAAATGCAAAAACGCAATTATATTTTTGATACCATCAAAAAAGTTTATCTTTCTCATGGCTTTTTGCAAATAGAAACTCCCGCAATGGAGTCTCTCAATACTCTTATGGGGAAATACGGCGAGGAAGGTGACAAACTTTTGTTTAAAATCTTAAACTCCGGCGAATTCTTAAGGACGGAGGAAATGGAAAATTTTTCTTCTCTCATAAACGCCAAGTCTTTTAACAAGGCAACCAAAGCCGTGTGCGAAAAAGGTTTGAGATATGACCTTACCGTTCCTTTTGCTCGTTTTGTCGTTAATCACAGAAATGAATTAATTTTTCCTTTCAAACGTTTCCAGATTCAACCTGTTTGGCGTGCCGATAGGCCTCAAAAAGGCAGATATAGAGAATTTTATCAATGCGATGCGGATATCATCGGCTCGGATTCTTTGCTTAATGAGGTAGAACTTATTCAAATTATAGATGAAGTTTTTACTGCCTTTGGTTTAAAGGTAAAAATAAAGTTTAATAACCGTAAAGTACTTGCCGCTTTTGCAGAGATACTTGACGGAAAAGAAAATTTGACCGATTTGACCGTTGCCATAGATAAATTGGACAAGATAGGGACAAAAAATGTTATTAGGGAATTACAACAAAAAGGTTTTTCAGAGGAAGATTGTAAAAAGATTTTACCTGTAATTAATTTTAAGGGTAGTAACGAGGAAAAACTTACTGTCTTACAAAATATTATAGGTCAGACGGATATAGGAAAAAAAGGTATGGAAGAAATAACTTATGTGTTGGATAAAATCAATAAAGCAGGCATAGACAACGTAGATTTGGATATTACTTTGGCAAGAGGATTAAACTATTATACCGGGGCAATTTTGGAGGTAAAGGCCATTGATATGGAAATGGGAAGTATAGTCGGAGGAGGAAGGTACGATAATCTTACCGGTATATTCGGTTTGCCGAATGTCTCCGGGGTAGGTATATCTTTTGGTGCGGATAGGATTTATGATTGTTTGGAACATAAAGATTTGTTTCCTAACGAAATAGAGTATTCGGCTAAGGTTTTGTTTATCAATTTCGGAGA
Source organism: uncultured Bacteroidales bacterium (assembly GCA_963540815.1). Lineage (GTDB taxonomy): Bacteria > Bacteroidota > Bacteroidia > Bacteroidales > P3 > Scybalousia_A. The sequence continues at coordinate 3,580 of CAUTQY010000036.1, read as the reverse complement.
AAAAGAAAGCGATAATTGTCTTTATTTGTCCGGCATACTAAGAAAACATGGTATCTTTTGTGAAATTTATCCCGAGAGTGCAAAACTCAAAAAACAAATGAAATATGCCAACGATAGAAAATTTCCTTTTGTTGTTCTCATAGGAGGGCAAGAGATGGAAAACTCTACGTGTGTAATTAAAAATATGAATACGGGTAACCAGCAAACTATAAAGATGGAGGAGTTGGTGAATTATTTGTCTTGATTTTTATTTTTTTTCTTTACAGTTATCACATATGTTGCAGTCATCTATTCTTTCGGAAAAATATTTTAATATGTATTTCCATCTGCAATATTTTGTATTTAGAAAATTAAGCATGTACTCCGCCCTAAACAAGTTTGCTTTCTTTGGTAAAAAATATATTTCCTGAGATAAAAGTTGTGAAGTATTTGAGGGTCTGTCTTTTAGAAACGTAATGTAATCACCCGCAAGTTTTTCTTTGTAAGTTATTATATTATATTTCATTAGAGTTTTTAAATCTTTCTTTACTTGAGAAGAATTTACTTCTCCGTTTCGAGCAATAAGAGACTCGTTTATACTTACAAAATCGTGATGTATTTCCGGATAAAGTCTTAATAAATAGTCTATAATATAATAATATTGTTCGTAATCATACAAAAAATTATTCAAATCTCTGTTTCCCACTATAATTTTCAGTTCGGAAGTAGGATTTTCATTGTTGGATAACATTATCCATCCCTCGTTTTCCAAGATTTTCAAACTATTGATAATTACAGGCAAAGAAAGTTTTGCTTTAATCATAATTTCATTTATATCCAAAGGAAAATCCTCGCCTTTTCCGCTTCCTATGGCTATTTGAAATTTATTGCACAATATTTGAAACACATTTGCTATAATGTCTTTATTAGGGTAAGCGTTTTGAGTTATGATTTTGTGAGTATCCACATCCTGTTTGTTATACAAAACAACGCTATATGCTTTTTTGCCGTCCCTTCCCGCTCGTCCCATTTCTTGATAGTATCTTTCCATAGACTGAGGTATATCCGTATGGATAACATACCTAACGTCTTTTTTGTCTATACCCATGCCAAAAGCGGAAGTTGCCACTATAAGATTGACCTTTCCCTCCAACCATTCATTTTGTGTTTTGTTTCTTTCGTATTGGGACAAATGGGCATGATAAGGCTTAACCGATAGTTTATGATACTCTTTTAAAGCATTGGAAATTAAAACAGTATCAACTCTTTTATTGCAATATACAATACCCGAACCTCCAATGTGTTTTGCAACTAAGGCTATTTTATCCACTTTGTTTGTTGTCTCCGTTACCTTAATGTGTATATTGTTTCTAAAAGAGGAGTTTATGTATACGTGATAATCGGATTTTTGTTTGAATTGCAAAACCTCCAATATGTCTTCTTTTACCTTTTCGGTAGCAGAGGCGGTAAGAGCCAAAACGGGTACATCCGGCCTTAGTTCTCTCAAAATACCAAGTTTTAGGTAAGCAGGTCTGAATCTGTAACCCCATTGAGAAATACAATGAGCTTCATCTACAACAAAAAGATTGATTTTTAGGTTTCTAATGTGATACTGAAATTTTGAGTCTGTGATTCTTTCCGCTGCCACAAAAAGAAATTTTGCTCTATGATTATAACACTGATTTAAAGCACTTTCGTTTTTTTCACTTGTCTGCAAGCTATTTATACTAACCGCTTTGATACCTCTATGTTCCAAAGAATCCGTTTGGTCTTTTATAAGAGATAGCAAAGGCTCTATTACCACACAGACTCCGCTTTTCATCAAGGCAGGTATTTGATAAGTTATACTCTTGCCTCCTCCCGTAGGCATAATACCCAAAGTATCCTTACCATCAAGAACTGAGGATATAATTTCCTCCTGTGTAAATCTAAAGGAATTATACCCCCAATACTTTTGTAAAATCTCCAAAGGTATAGTGTTTTTTGAAACCACTTACAAAAAACAGTTTTAGGAATTGACAGCCAAACTTAAAGCCTCCGTAACGGCCTCAGACATAGTTGGATGAGGATGAACGGCGTCCATAAGTTGCCTTGCCGTTAAATTGTTCTCTCTTGCAACAACAATTTCCTCTATCATTTCGGTAACATTGTCCCCTATCATAGAACAACCCAATATTCTATCATTCTTTGCGTCCAACACTACCTTAACAAACCCTTCTCTGTTACCGGAAGCGGTAGCCTTGCCGGAAGCCATAAACATAAATTTGCCAGTTTTTGTCTCATAACCTTCTTCTTTTGCCTTATCTTCCGTCAAACCCACAGAGGCAATTTCCGGCGTTGTATATGTGCAACCGGGTATGTTGGAATATATTACGGGTTTTACTTCAAGTTGTTTGATATGTTTAACACAAACTTCTGCTTCTTTACTTGCTACGTGTGCCAAGGCAGGACCATGTACAATATCTCCTATTGCATAAATTCCCTTTACATTTGTTTCATACCATTCATTAACAATAACTTTGCCTTTTTGGTTTTCTATTCCCAAATTTTCCAAGCCAAGTCCCGCAAGATTTGTCTCCACACCTACGGCGGAAAGAACCATGTCGCAAATTATCTCTTCGTTTTTCTTACCTGTTAAAGTAACTTTGCACTTGCCGTCCGTAACTTCCACTTTATCAACGGAGGTTGAGGTATAAACTTTCATTCTGTTTTTTTTGAACACTCTTTGCAATGTAGAGGCTACTTCTTTGTCTTCGTTTGGCACTATTGTTGGCATAAACTCCACAAGGGTAACCTGTGTGCCTATTGTTTGATAAAAATGGGCAAACTCACTACCTATGGCACCGCTACCGACAACAACCATGCTTTCGGGTTGCTTTTCCAAGGTCATTGCCTCTCTGTAACCTATTACGTGTTTGCCGTCCTGTGGCAAGTTGGGTAATTGTCTGGAATGCGCTCCTGTGGCAAGTATTATATGTTCCGCTTCTATTATTTGTTTTCCGTTTTCCGTTTCTACTTTTACGGTTTTGTCTTTGGTTAGCGAGCCTTCACCGAAAATAATATCTATATTATTTTTTTTCATCAAAAACTCAACGCCTTTATTCATCATATTTGCCACATTGCGAGATCGCTCTACTATTTTGTTAAAGTTAAGCTTTATTTCTCCTTCTATTTCCACTCCGTATTCTTCACCTTTTATGGCATAATGATAAACCGTTGCCGATTTCAAAAGCGCTTTTGTAGGAATACATCCCCAGTTTAGGCATACTCCTCCGAGTCTTTCTTTTTCTATTAACGCCACTTTAAAACCCAAATTTGCGGCTTTTTCGGCAGCTACGTAACCTCCCGGTCCCGAACCTATTATTGCTATATCGTATTTCATAGTCTATGATTTTATTAAAATTTATGCAAAAGTACAATATTTTGTTTAACTCTTGGAGTTTTGCAACATACAAGACAGTAAAATTTATTACTAAAATCTTCACCTAAGTAGGATTTATTACTGCGAACCTAATGGTGAAATTCGCCATAATAACGTCATTGCAAACCCACCTTTTCCGTCATTGCGAGTAACTTTTTGGCGTGGCAATCTTAAAAATTG
>CAUTQY010000035.1:0-7538 GCA_963540815.1 uncultured Bacteroidales bacterium | reverse complement strand
ATTGTTTTTGGCAATATTATAATAAGGTATGGCAATATAAATCTGTCCGGATTGCAAAGCTTACGGCTCGCAATGACGACTTGTAACATTCTATTTCTCTGGATTGCCACGACTTAAAGCAAAGTTGCTCGCGATGACACATTATTTTATGGATTGCTTTGCTTTTCGCTCGCAAGGACGTGTTTTTTTATGGATTGCCAAGCAATAAAGTTGCTCTCAATGATACGAAAGTAATACTCTTAATGACGTGTTTTGCGGATTGCCACGCAATAAAGTTGCCCGCAATAACACATTATTTTCCGGATTGCTTCGCTTTTTGCTCGCAAGGATGAACACGGACAGATAACAAACAAGCAAGGACTAAGGGAAGAAGTCAGGCGATGAAAAAAACCAAATAGCGGCTATATATAGTAATATAAATAATAACAATGACCGACCGCAATATTATCCCCAAAAAATATTGTAGTCTTTTTTGTATATGCCCTTCTCTCTCCTCTGTCATTGTCGCACAACAAAGTTTTCTGCAACGGCAAATAATACAACATTACTAAAACCGAGTGGCTAAGTATTACATACGGGTAATATTTCTACCGAAGACGAAAGGAATACCGTAATTGACTATTCCGAACAAAAAACAAAGATTATTTGTTTTCCGATATGTATTTGGGAGTTGTACCCCACATAAGTTTATCTCTTATAGCCTTAAAAAAATCTTGATTTTCCAATCTCACAAGATTCCAAAAATAAGGAGACTTTCGCATTCTTACCGTGGTATTATTTTTTTTGAATACGCCATATCCGTCCAAAAGCATTTCGCATTTATTGTTATTAATAGGAATACGGACACATATCTCGGAGGTATCGGATATAATTATCGGACGAAAAGTTAAATTATGAGGAGCAATAGGGGTAATACACAAACATTGACTCAAAGGACTTATAATAGGACCGCCCGCCGCCATAGAATAAGCTGTGCTACCTGTGGGAGTTGCCACAATTATGCCGTCTGCCGAATACGTGGAAAGATAATTATCATTTACGAAAACTTCCAAATTTATAATACTTCCTCTGTTTGTTGAGAGAAAACAAGCCTCGTTGACAGCAAAATGTTTCTTTTTTGTTTTTGATGGAAATTCTACCTCAAGTACAGGTCTTTTTTCTATGGTAAAATTATTTTTTTGAATTTCGTATACAAGTTTGGTAATATCTTCTCTGCCTGCTGAGGTTAGAAAACCCAGATGTCCGAGATTTACTCCCAAAACCACAATGCGAGTGCCTATGACAAATTTTACCGTGTCCAACATCGTACCGTCTCCCCCCAAAGAAAGTAATATGCCGGTATAATCTTTAAGGTCGGATTTGTGTGAGAAAGTTTTTATACGCTCTGTTTGAGGTAAAAGGTTTTTTATAGATTCGAACAGAGAAGACCATACAAAGATTTTTTCATAGAACAGGCAAAGATTTTCAAATAATGTTTTTATGTATTGTTTGTCTCTGTCTTGCTCCGGTGTCTTGCCAAATATATATATGGTCATTGTTTTACAACGTTATTTTAAAAGGGTTCTCCATAGTCAACTCTCCCTCCAAACGTTTTTGAATAAGGGAAGTAAGTCCTTCTTTCAGGGCAGTTATTTCACTTTTGGACAATACGTTTTGGCAGAAAGCTTCCATTAAAAGCATTTTTGCTTGCTTTTCGGATATACCTCTGGTTCTCAAATAATATAAAGCGTTTTCGTCTAATTGCCCCGTGGTTGCCCCGTGTGAACATTGCACATCATCGTTGTAAATCTCCAAAAAAGGTCTTGTGTTTACCTTAGCCTTGTCGGTAAGTAATATGTTGTTGTTGGTCTGTCGTGCTTCATTGTTTTTGGCATTGTGTCCCACAAGAATATGCCCCAAGAAATTTGCCTTTGCCTCATCATCCAATATTCCCTTAAAAAGTTGAGTACTTTTGCAACTATCCGTAAGATGATAGACCTCTATAATGTTTTCCGCACTTTGTTGCCTATCTATAAGGTAAAGACCGTTGATGTCGGCAGAGGAATTTATATTGTTAAAATTTATACGTAATTTATTACTTAGTTTCCCTCCGTTAAGGGCTATAAAAAAAGTTTGCAAATTCGCATTGTCGGATAGGTTGATAATCAAATCTGAGTTTATACACGTTTGATTATTAACATTTTCCATTTTATAAAAAGACAGTTGAGAATAGGAGGATAGGTTAATATTCATTTTATGAGAACTTTCTACCTTATAAGCAGGCAAAGTATCATCGCAATACAATACGGTAACCTTAGCATTTTTACCTATAACTATGCTTGTGTTTTCTTGTTTGGTTGGGTTATCTTCTTTTAACAGATTTATTATTTGCAAAGGTTTATCTATTTGTGCAAAATCCTTTATCTCTATTGCAGTGAAATTTTCTTGATTCTCTACCTCTATCTGTCCTTTTATGGAATCAAAAACGGTGTCCTTTGCAAAAAAGAAACCGTTATCTTGCTTTATTAGTTTTATGGTATCCAAGTCGGGAATATTGCACGCAAAACACTCACATATATTATTGATTGCTGTCATTCTCTTTAGTTTTCTATTAACCCTTTGAACTACTACACTATAAACTAAATTTTGATATAAATATTTTGTAGCACAAACTAATTTTGAGTAACGGAATACTCATAAATTATTGATAATATCGTATTTCAAAACCGTCTTTTTGCAAAATATGATAAAAAGTATTGCTTTCCAGTATTTGTTCTTGGGGGGAATTGGGTTGAAAAACCACTATTGGAGTATCAAAAAAAAGCAGGGTCCTTTGTCCCGAGCGAATAATGGAGATATATGGTAAAATACTGTTATAATTCATTCTTTCACCGTTTTTTGAATTATAAGCGGCAAAAGAAAATTGCTGTAAAAAAGAAAGGTTTTCTTTTTTTATGGAGTAAATCGAGCAACCTTCGCTCATATCCTTACACGGTTCTACAAAAAGGTATCCCTCTTGCAATTTGGAATTATACAAAAGCATATAAGTATTTTCTTTTGCGGAAATATCCAATTGCCAAATTCGAGTGTCGGATTTCTTTTTAAGATTTTGCAAGGTTATTACATCGTTATCAATTATCAAATCCGCTTCTACAAGATGGTATATTATGGTATTTTCTTGTTTGTCCGTATCCGTTTTTGCAAAACTCTGTGCTTTTGTTGTACAATAAAGCACGGCAAATACAAAGTAAAGACAGACAAATTTAAACCTTGTAAGTAGCATAAATAGTTATTACTTTGTACTTAGGCTATCCGAAGACTTTTTGTGTGAAAATCTCAATCCCATGTTATTGGTTTCTTTTAACAGTAAGCCATTGTTGTCGTATATTTCTACACCAACGGGTTTGCCTTCGGAGTTAAAAAATTCCCATTTGCCGACCTTAACATCTTTTTTATAGTGTCCGCGTGTCATTACTTGTCCGTCATCGGCATAAACATTATAAACACTATCTCGCATACCGTCCACATAGTAAGCCTCAGAGTTAATTTTGCCGTTTTCGTGCCAAGAAATTGCCTGTCCTTGAAAAATGTTGCCAATAAGATAATAGCGCATCATAGGACGAAAAGATTCATAAAATCTGTAATAGATTTCTCGGGAATTTTTCTTTATGGTAATATCTACAAGGGTACCCTCCGGAGAAAAAGACATAGTTAGAATGGTGTCTTTTTTATCTGCTATTTTTTCCGAGTTGCCGTATATTTGCCATTTTTCACCTTCTTTTTTGTTGGTAAAGTCCGCTTTTGCAAACAACTTTCCGTCATCGAAATAATAACTCCATTCCCCTGTGGCTACGCTATCATTAAAAGCGCCCTTGCTTCTAATCTTTCCATTGGGATAATATCTTTCCTGATAGACTTTTAGCCCCTGTTTGTAATAGGCAACTAGTTTGGGACTACCGTCGGAAAATGTTTCCAATACTTTTTTCTCTCCCTTGGAACAAGACAACAGACAAACTACCAACACCAATAACCAAATTGATTTTGCAAATTTCATACTATCATTTTTTTTGAATTACATATGGTATTAGATTAATCCACCGGCCCGTTAAGAGCGGGGTTTTCCATATCCACCAAGCTGCCGCTTTTGTTTATGGCAAGTGTATGAGAGGACTGAGTGTCCGCAGAAAATAGGGTATCCATATCATCATTAACAGGTCGCATTTCTGATATTTGTTTGACGCCTTGTCTGGTATTTAGTAAATTTCTTATCTTCTGTACTCTTTCCCAATGCAAAGCCTCGCTATCGGTATTATTAGTCGATGGTATTATATCATCCAAATGTATCTTTGTTTTTTGTTCGGATACCTCTTTTTCTACTATTGTCTGACTAAAAGATTCCTGTTGTGTTTGTCCCAAGGTACGATGTTCAAAAGAGTCAAATCTTTCTTTTTCGGCACTTATCAAAAAAGGTTCCAAAGGTTGATTGTTTTCTCTTTGCTCTTCGTTTTGAGTATAGTCTATTATAGTACCGTCGGCTTGAAGCTCTCCTATGGTTCTTGTAATTGAAAGGTTTGTATTCGTTTCCACTTGAGAGTTCTCCTTTCCAACGAGAGGTATTTCGTTAGTAATGTTTTCCTGAGGAGTGCTGTTAACGACAGGATTAAATACGTCAATTTGAGGTTTGGATATAACTGGTTCCGTCTCTATGGGAGTAGGGTTGGTTATGGAATTTCCTCTTTCAATAGGGTTGTAGATAGCCTTGGACTCAAATCCCGTGGCAACAATGGTAACGGCGACTTTTCCCTCCAGACTGTCATCGTATCCGTATCCCCAAATAAGGTCCACGTCGGCGTTTGTTATACTTTGTACATAATCAGTTATTACCTCTATTTCCTCGTTGTTTATTTCCAAATCGGGGTCGGAAGAGCAAGTAATATACATAAGTATGTTTTGAGTTTTTGACAAATCGTTGTTGTTTAACAAATCACAAGTTGTGGCAGCCTCTATTGCTTTGTATGCTCTATCCGTTCCTTCTCCTTCTCCGCTACCCATAAGGGCAACACCGGATTTTCTCATAACGGATTGCACGTCTCTAAAATCCACGTGTATATAAGATTCATTGGCAGTCATCATTTCAGAGACACCTTTTGCCGCAGTTAATAATATATCGTCCGCCAAAGCAAAAGAAGCTTTCATATTCATCTTGCCTCTCTCTTTCAGTTTGTCCGTATTGACAATAATCATGGCGTCCACATATTGCTTAAGCTCTTCTATACCGGCTATTGCTTGCTCCCTACGCTTTCTGCCCTCAAAAGCAAAAGGAATTGTTACAATGGCAACAACCAATATCTCGTCTCTGTCTCCTGCCTCATCCGTCTCACCTTGCAGTTCTATTTCTTTTGCTATACTTGCTATTACAGGACTTGCTCCCGTGCCGGTACCTCCACCCATTCCGGCTGCAATAAACAACATGTGGGTATTGTCTAATAGGGCTTGTTTGATAACATCTCTTGCTGCTTCTGCCGCTGCTTTTCCTTTCATAGGAACATTGCCTGCCCCCAAGCCTTTGCCTAACTGTATTTTATTTTGGACGGGAGAGTGGTCTAGACTCTGTTTATCAGTATTGCAAACCAAAAAATCTACACCGGTGATTTTTTTATTATACATATGGTTTACCGCATTGGTTCCCGCACCGCCAACACCTATGATTTTGATATAAGAAGATTGACTCTCATTTGTTGCTTGAATATCCAAATTATCCATCATTGCCTTTTGTTTTTTTATATTTTTTGACTACTCTATTTTAACACTTATAAACAATAGTTTTCTTTGAAATGTAAAATTACAACTTATGAACTATTTATTATTTCTATTCTTAGATTTTTATTAATTATTGAACACCATTACTTAGAAGATTGTCCAAAAATTGACGAATTGTCGCAAGCAAGCCTTTTTCTTTGGACTTGTGTTTTACCTCCTTTGGTTTTACTATTTCATCCTCCTGGCTTCCCTCCTTGTTATCGGCTTCTTGCTCTGTTATAGGGTTGTCGTTCTCTTCATAGTATTCAAATCCTTTTATTACCAATCCCACACCTGTTGCATACATAGGGTGTTTGATGTCCATGTTGTCACTTGAAAGTTTGGCAATATTAGAATCCGACTCTCCTATACGAGTAGATATTCCCGTTACAAACTCTGTAAGCCCCTTGATATTTTTTATCATTGCACCACCTCCGGTAAGTACTACACCGGCTATTAGTTTGTTCCCGTCATACCCTGCGTTTTTGATATCCAATAAAACAAGTTCCAATATCAATTTTACCCTTGCGTTTATAATCTCGGATAACGTTGATATTTTTATTTCTTTCTTTGCCTGACCTTTAAAACCCGGTATGCTTATTATTTCGTTCTGCTCTTTTGGATTGGCTATGCAACTGCCATATTTTTGTTTGAGAATTTCGGCCTGCGTTCTTATGATGTTACAACCGTCTTTGATATCATCAGTTATAACATCTCCTGCAAGTTGCAAAACAGAGGTATATCTCAAAACTCCCTCATGATATATTGCTATATCGGTAGTACCTCCTCCTATATCCACAAGGCAAACGCCTGCTGTCTTTTCCTCTTCGTCTACAACGGCCTCTGCACTTGCAACCGGCTGAAGAATAAGATTTTTCACCTTATATCCTGCCATTTTTACGCTTTCGTTAATGTTGCGTATGTTTGTTATATCTGCTATAATAAGATTGAAATCACACACTATACTTTTTCCCATCATACCAACTGGGTCGGGTATATCGGTGTCGTTATCTACTGTATAGTTCTGAGGAACAATATCAACAATTTGTTGCCCATGTGAGACATTGATATTATACAAATCCTCTATCATATCCTGCACATCCTTTTGGGTAATGATATGATTGTCTTCGTTAATAATCTTTGTTGCCATGTGATGCTGCGTATGTATATTGCACCCGGCAATACCTACAAAGACTTCTTCCACATGGTAACCGCTTTGCGACTCGGCTTGCTCTACCGCTTTTTTTATGCTCTCGGCTGTTTTGGTTATAACCTTAACGTCTCCCCCCGTTACTCCTACGGACTGAGTTTTTCCTCTGCCGATTATTTCTATTTCTCCGTTATCATTCTTTTTTGCGATAAAGACGGCAATTTTGGTTGTGCCTATGTCTATACCGACAACCACCCTGTCTTTCGGTGAAAATTTGTTCTTAGTATTATCTTCCATTTCTTTTATATTGTTTATAAGTTTTCGTTTCTATTTTCTCGTACAAATAACCTGATTGTTAAACCTTAAATCTATTTGGGAATAATCATTCCAGCCACCTTTTACAAAAGCTTTTTTGTATAACAGCCGCAATTTGAAAAGTTCGTCTTTCCATCTATCTTTTTTCCCCAAAAGTATTTCATAGTTCCCTATCTTTGGCATAAGTATGTATGAGTTTTCTTGTCTTACAATTTGGTCTATTTGGTATTTTAGAATACTATCGGAATTTATAAGGACTGACAAGTTATATATATCAAATATTTGTTTGTTTTTT
>CAUTQY010000034.1:0-12752 GCA_963540815.1 uncultured Bacteroidales bacterium | reverse complement strand
AACAAATACCAACAAGGTGTTTAATTCTATGGATGAATTGCTTTTCTTTTCGCTGACAAGGACGATAAAAGATAGTTCGTAATGACGGAGGCGAACGACGTTAATAATGTCCGGATTGTCACGCTACGGTTGCAATGACAGAGTCGAACGACGTTAATAACAAAGGTATGGACTGACACAAAGTTACTTGTAAGTATGTATTATATTGTCCTTTGGCAGTATATCAAGCCGTCATTGCAAGCAAAAAAAGCGAAGCAATACGGAAAACACAAATAAAGTGGCATATATTGCTTCGCCTTACGGCTCGCAATGACAGACTCTGAGCATATAATAAGGAATAGCAAGGTATACAGCAGAGTGGATTGCTAAGATTTACAGCTACTCACAGGGACGAAAACGGAAGGTTCGCAATGACGGACTTTTTGTTCTTTGTCGGTTATCCGCGTCCGTCCTTGCGAGCGACTTTGCTAAAAGTCGTGGCAATCCAGAGAAATAGAATGTTACAAGTCGTCATTGCGAGCAAAAAGCGAAGCAATCCGTACCGATTTGTATATTGCCGTACCTTATAAGAATTTTGCCTTTCTTTGTTTGGTTTCTGCCAAACGGCGATTCGTTACCAAAAAAACATAGTTTTTTGACTCAAAAAACTATGTTTTTTTGCCGGAAAAACTATGTTTTTTCATCATTGAAACGGCCTTTGGCAGAAACAAAAAGCCCTTTGGCAATTTTCTTATAGGAAATGGACTGCTTCACTGCGTTTGCAATGACGGACTCGGACGACCGATAAAGAACAAAAAGAGTATCAAAAGCAAACTCTCCTTTTCCGTTATTGCGAGACTTTGCTTTAAGTCGTGGCAATCCAGAGAAATAGAATGTTACAAGCCGTCATTGCAAGCGAAAGCGAAGCAATCCATGAAATTAATGTGTTATTGCGAGCAACTTTATTGCATGGCAATCCACAAAAACACGTCATTGCGAGACATAAGGCAAGGCAATCCACAAACAACCAATAAAGCGGTCTGGATTGCTATGCTACGCTCGCAAGGACGGAGGCGAAAGACGTTAATAATAAGGTATGGACTGACACGTTTTTTACAAAGTCTCGCAATTACGTAAAGAAGGGTTTGTAATGACGTATACGGACAAAGAATAATAAGGTACGGTATGTGCTAAGACTTCGCTAAGTCGTAGCACATCCCGTATTCACATTGAGAAATTACCAAACTTTTATGATTGCACTTGTGGTCGGGTCAAATTCTACTTGGTTGTTGCCTCCTACAAGTGAGGCTACAAAACCGTATTGAGCCAATTTCATTGTCTGCTTTGCCAAAGTCTCTCCTCCCTGTTCTACAAAAACTTCAACCTGCTCAGGTATGGAATAATAAATTCCAATGCCCTCTTTGGCTGTCTTGTTTTTAAAATCTTTTGTAGATTGTTTTTCATTAACCTTTGTGGCAAGTTTATTTGTAGTGTTATATGAATGTATGCGTGCCACTATTTTGACGTCTTCGTTTTTTGACTCCAAAGTAGAAATTCCTCTTTGTTGGGAAAACTTACAAACAGGTACAAGCAAATCCTCCTCTACTATTATAGGTTTTTGAGGAATGATGGCAAAAGTATATTCTTCCTCCGTAACAACTTGATTACCCGTAAAAAGAGATAAATAACCATTGATGATTTCATCCAACTGTTTATACATAAAATCAACGGTCGTATTCAAATAAGTACCCTCTACTTCTCCTGAGATGATTTTTATTTGTTGCTCCCTCAATCTTTTTATTTCGCTCACTGCTTGTTGAGCGGAAAGAAAAGGATGTTTGTTTAAATAACCTTGCTTTAATAATTCTTGTTCAAAAATCGGGTTTGTTTGCAAAGAAGCCTCTTTTTTGATTTCTCTTTCGTGTATCGTAGGTATTGGCCTAAATTCGAGATTGGAGAAATGCTTGTTTGCTTTTTCCGCTTCTCCTATTCTTATACTTCTCAAAAGACCGTTATCACAAAGTTCTACACTTACATTGTCATTATAGGTTAAAAAATATTGACTGTCGCTATTGGCAACGCCCCGAGTTTGCATTTCAACGGATTTTATTTTATAACTCTCTCCGAAATTGAGACTTGCATTATCTATACCCAATAAATAGGCAGATTCGCTGTATATTCCTTTTGTTCTAAGGGTTTTTTCCACTTTGATTTTAAAGACTATTTCCGTTTGAGCTACAGAATAGAATACCCCATTTTTATAAATTTCCGCTTCCGAAACGGGACGAGACCTATAACTTTGAGCCATAGAAGAAAAACCGCTCAGTAAGACTAATGCCATTAAAAGTTTAAATGCTTTCATATTCTTTATTTTTGTTTTATTGATATTACTCCATATTTTCCGTCCATATTTAGTATTACAAACGGTTCGTTTCTTTTGTTTGCCGTTGTTAAAATAAGCACGGCAGTATGCAGATTGACTTTGTTAGCAACAAGTAGGGTTTGAATGGTATTGTAATTTGTATCTATTACCAAAAGTTGATTATCTTTTACAACCAAGGCTTGATTGTCTATAAACATGGAAACATGGTCAAAATGTTTATTTGTCAGAGGTGTGAAATCGTTGGCTTTTACGTATGTCCATCCCTCTTTGTCTCTAACGGTCAAAATATTATCTTGTTGTTGCCCTATGTTCAGATAGTTTGTTTTCTTTTCTTGTCCGAAAGCATAGAGTCTTGTGTAGGATTTTCCCTTTTGATATTCTATGTAATTTGAAAATACAAGAAGTTTTTTTACCTTGGGAAATATTTGTTTTTCATTCTTATCGTTCAAAAGCATGGAATTTTTCTTTCCGTCATAGAAAACCACAAAAGAGCGAATAGAAGAAATTTTTATTTTGTTGTATTCAAAAGGTATTGTTTCCTCAGCGGTCAAATAATTCAATGCCCCCCATTTTTTATCTTTTTTGCACAGAATGTTGTTATTAACACAACCCAAAACATCTATATAACAAGGAGGAATCAACCAGCCTTTGAGTGAAGACATAACTCCGTAATTCAAAAAAGAGTCTGCAACAAAAATAACCTCTTGTTCATCGTACGAAATAAAACCGGTAATATTTCCTTCGTAATGGGCTCGCAGTTTGTTACTTTTGTCCAAAACAAAACTTACTCCGTCATTAACGGCTACAAAAAAAGTATCTTCTTTTAGAGTGTTTACTTGTACTTGGTCGTAAACGGCAGGAACATACAAAACATAGTCAAGTCCGACTATTCCGTGTTTGAGATTTTCGGTAATATCAAAATAGTTTGCGTAAATCGTGGGTTCTATGCTTTGATACAGAGGCTGAAATAACAAATTTCCTTTGCGGTCAAAGAGGGCTTGTTTGCCGGAGGGCATAAAAGCCTTAACATAAAATCTGTCTCCCTTATTAACTAATTGCAATTCGTCAAAATAAGCGTAAGATTTTACTTCTCCTTTTTCGTTAAGCAAACCCCATACTCTTGCCCCGTCTCTTTGTCCTATATATGCGTACAATTCACCTTCTATTATAGGTTGTATTTGTAAATATTTCGGTTCTGTTAGGATGTTTCCCATAGCATCCATAAGACCGTATGCCGAATTTTTTCTATAAATAACGGTGTTATTCATTTTGGATAAAATCTCCGTATCTTCACCAACCAAAGGTTTGCCGTTTTTACCCAATAGTAAAAACCTTTCTCCGTTATATACCAAGGCAGAACCGTTGGCAAATATGTTCAGAGGAGATTTGTCCGTTGTTTTGTAGTTAGGTTCCAATAAGTATTGCGGTTCGGAAATCGTATTGCCTTCCAAATCAATAAAACCTGCTTTTTGATTCTCTATAATTGTAATAACACCATCTCCGAAGGCGTCTATATTTTCGTATTTGCAAGGTACTATAATCTTATTTTGCTTGACAACTCCCCACAAATTATTTTCTCTAACGGCAAAATATTCTCCCTCAAGAACAAAAATAGAATCGTATATGAACTCCAAACTTATTTTGTAATTGCTTTGAGCGGGAAGCAAGCCAACATAAATACAAATCAAACATAATATGATATTTTTTTTATTCATAACAGTTTATAGTTTATTTGTTGCAAAGTTACAAATTTTCTTGTCTCATATATAATCATTAGATTTTGTATGAAATACATTCTTGCATCAACTCTTTGGAGCAAGTGGCACTTGGTTTTATGATTTCTTGCATAACTTTTTCGGCTAATTTTACGGGAAAAATACCCTTGTAAAGAAAATGTTTAAGAAGTTTAGTATACTCTTGTTTCCATTCCAAGCCGTGCGGTTTTATGTTTAGACCGTATTTTTTTAGAGAAATGAAGTGTCCCAATTCGTGCAAGGTTACCAATAAGAAAAGATAGGGAGGAAGATTGCCATTAACGGTTATTATATTCTTGTTTTTGTGGCAAGTTCCCAAAAATCTTTGTCTCGGACGTACTACTTTAAGAACTATATCGTATTTATACATTATGTGTGCTATGTCCAAGGCAGTATTTTCCGGAAAATATTTTTGCATAGCCTTAGCCAAATCTTCCTCGCTCATAGTTATCTAAGCAAAATATATTGTTTTTTTCGCTATGTGCATGCTCCATGTCGGGCAGGAGTTACATTTGCTTTTTCTTTTCTTTGGTCTATAGGACCTGCTGTTGCCACAGGCAGAAAAAACAAATACGCATAGCATTATTACAACAAAATATTTTTTCATATAAAACTCAAATTATTGTTTGATTATTTTGCTTATATAAGCGTCGCCTTCGGCATATAAACGTATGAAATAAATGCCCGAAGTTAATGAAGAAATATTTATTGTTGTATTTTTTTGGTTACTAGGTATTTTATAGGAAACAATACTTTGTCCGAGATTGTTAAGTATGGCAATAACAACTTCTGTGTTTGGCATATTATAACCAATATTTACGTAATCTTTTGCAGGAGAAGGATAGACAACAAAACTTATTTTCTCCTTATCCGTTACAATTTGATTATCGGAGTTCATATCATTTAAATAAGCACCGACCGTACTTGTAACATTGCTATTTGAAGGGTTTAGCCATTGAGTAAGATACGGATATTGCAGATAAAAACATCCGTACCAATCTCTTTGAGAAGATTCGGAAGAATTGCTACAATCGGAATAACCTCCCGTAAGGGTACCTACCAAAAGACCGTTGCTATTGAAAAGTCCGCTACCCGAAGAACCGCCTTCAACTATTCCAAAACCATTGGAGGTTTGAGCCCAGAATACCCTCCAATGCGTAGAAGTGTATGCCTCGGCAGAAGTTGGTGTGGAGGTAAAAGTAGATATTTTCTTTATATCTCCGGAAGGGTGATGAATACAAACCCCATTACTTGGAGGAGTGTTGCTTATAGACCAACCTGCAAAGTAAGGATTTAAATCCGAGGATAAATTATTTTTCAATTTCATTAACAAATAGTCCGTGCCGTAATCTCCATAGGTAGAGTCACTTGCCAAATGATAGCAACCCGTATAAGAGACATAACTAGGTTCGTCATTGGAGGCAGGGTTGGAGCAACTGGGCGCCTCGTATTTGAAATAAAAAATAAAATAATTGTAGTCGTTTGCCGATGAATATTGAATACAATGCGCTGCAGAAAGTATGTACGGCGTTTTGCTATTATTCGTCGTATTTAAAAGCGTTCCCGTACACCAATAATAACTGTAACCTCCTCTTATTTGAATACGCGTTACGGAATTTTTAACTTCCTGATAATTATCTCCTTCGGAGCAATTTATATTTACATTGCAATTACCCGATTCTTCGAATCCTTTTCTATGAAATTCGGCATATTCCTCCGTTTGTTCTTGCTCAAAATTGATAACATCTCTGTAAAAATAAACAAATTCGGACAGTTCTATTTTTGCTTTTTCTTTCACTTCCTTAGGTTGATAATACTCCATTATTATTTCTTCTCCATACACATACTCAGTTGCAAAAATACCTTCCTTGGTATCATTATCCTTAGTGTAAGCACCGAGCACTTTGCTATGGGTAGGGTTGTAGAGATATAATTCTGCGCCTTTGGGCAAATAGAAGTTATTTGAACTAAAACCTATTGCCTGAGCATAAGGTATTTTTATTTTGAGAAGGTATAAATCATAATTTTCAAACGATGTACGAACGGCGTTGTCAAAAAAATCTTCAAACATAGGTACGGCAACGGCACATCTTTGAGGTTTGAAAAATTTTGCATTTCGTTCGTCTTCTGACAAAAGAGCGTCTATATCGGGAGAAGAAAGGGTTCTATAGGCCATGTTTATCTTTTCTTTTTCCGAAAAGGAAGGTGGCAATTGTTTTGTACTTATTTGTGCATAGGCAAGTATGCTTGATATTGTCAAAGCGAGAATCAAAAATTGTTTTTTCATGATTTTTATCTGTTTGATTGTTTTTTTATATTCTTATCTATTTCTATTATTTGTGGCAAAACCAATGCCAAATTATCATTTATTATCCTATAATCACTGAGAGATATTTTGTCTTTTATTGGAAGTTGGTTGGCAAGTTTTTTCAACACTGTTTCTTTTGTTGAATTATCCCTTTTTATTGTCCTTTCTATTATTAACTCTATGGGGGTGTCTATACAAATGATTTTGTCAAAAAGATTTTGCCATTTGCTTTCAAAAATTATGGCACTCTCGGTAACAACGTAAGGAAAGTGCAGAGTAGTATTGTAGCAAACAAATTTTTCGTACTCTTGCTTAACCAAAGGATGTATATAATTATTGAGTTGTATCAGTTTGTTTTTGTCGTTAAAAATTATTTGAGACAGCTTGTCTTTGTCTAAAATGTTTTTGTGAAATAGTTTTTGTGAGAACATTCTTTCCAAATCTGCCTGTACCTGCGGTATCATATAAAGTTTTTTTGCTTCTTTATCCGCATTAAAAACAGGTATTCCCATTTGAGAGAAAACTTTGGATATGAAAGTTTTCCCGGAGCCAATACTTCCTGTAAGTCCTATGGAAAGAGTTTTCATAACTATTTGTATAAAATATAATCCACTCTGTCCGGTACTATATCCGCAATATGCACATAACTTGGCACATTGGATAAAGAAACTTTAAGTTTGGATTTGTTTTCTATTTCCCGATTGGAGCAAACAACATATGCTTTAAAATCTTTTAAATATACTTTTTTGTAGTCTTTCATTGCTACGCGGTAACGTAATTTTACCTCTCGGGGCAGTAGTTTGATATTGCGATAATCTTCGTGTCCGATAGCGGAAACGGGCACGTTTACAACATTTTCGGTAAATTTTTCCACATCTATTTTTATAGGAATATTTGTTGTCTTACAAGAAACGGATTTGCTTAATTGTGACATATCCACAGGAACAAACAAAGTTACATCCCTGTCTATATCTTGGAAAACAACCTCCTCGGTATACAAAGTATCTATTTGCGCTAAGTCTTTTTTGTCGCCTTCTATCAATATGGTTTTTGTCAAAATTTTCGGTTCGGCATACAGGTTATAAGGTTTTTTAAAATCAAACTTGGCTCTGTTCTTAATGGGCACTCTTTTTGAATATACATTTTTCCAATACAGGATGGTATTTTCAAAATTAAGTTTGGTCGTAAAAACCTCATATCCGAGCTCTCTTATTATTAGAGGTTTAAGTCTGTTTGAAGAAATTTTAACCTGTCCTTTGCTTAAATCCAAATTTAATTCTTGTACGTCTATAATGATTTTCTTTTTGTTTGAAGAATAAAGTTTATTTGCCATGTAAGTAAAACCGTTTGTACGAATTTCCAAACTGATAACGCTGTCCTTGGTGAAAAATGTAACTTTGTTGAAGGTGTCTGTATAACTTATAGGAAAGGATTCATTATATACATATTCTTTTGAGTATGTGATAGATACCCATAAAGCAAAACTAAGAACAAAACAAAGTATCAAACCGTTTATTTGTCTATTGGAGAATATTTTCTTCAAAACAAATACAAATCCGTATTCTTTTTTCATACACTCTGTGATTTATGGTTATCGCTCTCTTTTTTAAAGGCAAAAAATCTCTGCCCCAAATAGTTAAGTAACACAAACAAACACATACCAAACAACATGGCAATGTTTTCCTTTATGTTTTTACCAAAAGAAGAAAACATCCATGACATAACGGGTTTTGCTACCCCGTATGCTATAAGGTAACATATAACTATGTTGATAATAAATTTGAGAGTTACAAAAAAACTTCTCTTTTTGTAGTTGAACGTATAGTATTTATTGAGAAAATAACTCAAAATACTCCCAAAGAAATAATTTGCCGCAGAGGAAATCCAATAATTGAAATGGCAAACATTATAGGCAACAAACATAATAGCATAACCGAAAACGGTATTGACAATACCGACAAAAATAAATTTCAAAAAAGTTCTATCCAAAAATTTATACACCAAACTCTTTAACATTTTTTGACTACTTATTATTTGGGGGAAATAATCCGCTTTTGTTTTGTTTTGGGATATAATCGTCTTTTTTATTCTTGGGGTTGCGTGGCAAAACATTTTGTTTTAATTTCCTCCATTTTCCTTTTTCAAAATACAATCCCGTTATATTACCCGAAGGAGCATAATTTTGATTAAATCCTTGCATGGAATAGTGTATGGGTTCTAACTCATCAAAAAAAATCATTTGTCTTTTTTCCGTTTGCGGAGACTCAACTTCAAAAGGTCTTGCTTTGTGAAAAAAAGTACTTTTCTTTTTCTTTTGAGCAGTGGTTTGATAGTGTTGAGTTTCGTATTTTAGGTTAAATGTTGCCTCGGTTGAGTATTCAAAAATAAATCTTTTGCGTTCCTTTTCTTTGTAGAATACACTTTGACCGAAAGAAGGTCGTCCCGTATTTTTATTAAAAGTAATAGGTTCTATTATCTTTTTGCGAGAATATATATTGTTACCGTCCCATCCCAATAAAACATAATATGTATTGTCTTCGTATTTTGTTTGTATCAAATCGTAATATACCGCTCCGTACCAAAGAGAATCATTGAGTTTTGCCGTCTCGGGATGAAAAATATCTTCACTTTTGTCAAACAAACGATAAACGATATATTCGCCTTTTTTATCTCTTGATTGAATAAAACCAAAGTTTTCAAATTCTCCGCTTTCGGACATTATAGCCCAAGTAAAAACCCTAAATTGCCTATCCGATGAAGTTAGTATGTTTATATTTCTTAGGGTTGGAAAATCATAGTTAAAACTCCTTTCAAAATTTAGGGCATCTTCCAAATTTGAAATAAATTTTTCGTTTGCGGAAAAACGTTCGTTATCCGTTGAAGCGGAAAACATTTGCTCCATCAAGGGTTTTAATATCAACTCAAAGCCTTGCATGTTATAATTTTGAGAATATAACACACAAACATCAAACGATAAAATAACAAAAATTATAACTCTTACTTTTCTCATACGATTCTATACAACAATATCTCCTTCAAAAACTTTTTTTGAGGGTCCTATCAAATAAACGTCGGTAAAAATATTTTTTGTTTTAAGAAACTTTACTTGCAAATCATTGTATCTTGTGGAAACATTTATTAAACCCTCTCCATCTTTAATATTTGTTTTCAAAGCGTGGCAGAGTGCTGTTGCCACCATACCCGTACCACAGGCAAGAGTCTCGTTTTCCACCCCTCTTTCGTATGTTCTTACAAGCAAATGATTTTGGCTTTTAACGGAATAGAAATTAACATTGGTACCTTTGTATTTGTCAAAACGGCTATCGTATCTTAGCATTCTACCTCTATTAAAAACATCTTCTTTTTGCAAATTTTCGCTTTGAACAACAAAATGAGATGCCCCAGTATTACACCAAATTCCCTCCGTATAGTGTTCGAAATCTCCTACGTCTCTCATCTCTATGGCAATGTCTCCATTCGGCAAAATCTCTGCTTCGTGTATTCCGTCCGGCGCCAAAAAAGTTGTTACGTTGTTTTGTATTGCTCCTATGTCAAAGGCGAACTTTACCATACATCTGCCACCGTTACCGCACATCATTTCACTTGTGGCATCGGGGTTAAAAAAACGCATTGCAAAATCCGCTCGGACATTTTTCCCATTATTGGAAAAATATTCGCTTTCTCTATCGGGTGTTTCCAAAAACATTAATCCGTCTGCTCCTATACCAAAATGTCTTAGACAAAGAAAAACAATATTTTCTTTGTCTAAGACAATATTGGCTTTTCTATTATCTATGATAATAAAATCGTTGCCCGCGCCTTCGTATTTATAAAAATGCAATAACATTACCTTATTCTACAGAGTTCTCGTCCTTATTTTCCTCTTTTTGTTTTGATGAAAGTTTATTAAACTTATCTTTCAAAGCATTCAACTCCGAAAGAGTGCCGTTAAATTTTTGGGAAACCTGAATTGTTTTGTATAGAATAAATACAACAGCACAACAAACAATTATCAAACCCAACCAATAGATAACTCCGTTTTCTTCCGATGTTGCTCCTACGATAACAATCATTGCGATTATTAACAAACATGCCAACAACATAGCAAAGAAGTTTTTCAATGTTATTTTATTCATAAGGCAAAATTATTTTTCTATTCTTATACGCGCATCCACGGCAACAATACTATCCTTTGTGCCAAGCAAAGGATTTAAGTCCATTTCCGCTATTTCCGGAGCCGCTTCTACCAAAGCGGATACCCTTGCTATTTGGTCGGCATACATATCCTCGTTAACACCCTCTTGTCCTCTGACTCCTTGTATTATTTTGTAGCCTTTCAAACTTCTTATCATTTCTTTGGCCTCCTTTATGCCTATAGGAGCAAGATTTGAACGTACATCTTTGAGTACCTCTATGAATATACCGCCCAAACCGCAAAGAACCTGATGACCGAACATAGGAGTACGTATTGCTCCTATATAGATTTCCGTACCAAAGTACATGTGATAACATTGTACGGCGTATGTGTCTTTGATTTTGATAAGTCGTTGAAATTCTTTTCTTACACTTTCTTCATCCTTTACGTTCAAAGATACTCCGCCCACATCACTTTTATGTACGGGACCCACAACCTTCATTACAACAGGATAACCTACTTTGTTTGCAAAATCAACAATTTCTTGTTCGTTGTCCGAAGAAATATCGTTGTAGTGATGAATACCTGCTATGTCAAACAATTCATTTGCTTTTTTTACATCCATATACCCATTTTTGCAAGAGGAGATAACCTTTCTTATCTTTTCTTTATCTATTTTTACAAGGTCGTTATCCGTAGAAGGTAGAGGAGTTGCAACTATTCTACCAACGGCGTTACCAAACACTGTTTCGTCCGGAAAATAGGTATGTCCCTTGCTTACAAAATCTTTTACCTCGTCGCCCGCTACAAGAGTGGAAGGCAGGATTGGGAAAATAGGTTTTTTGCAAGAATTTATTTTTTCGTGTATAACATTATAAGCATCGTAATTAGGAACCAACCCCGGCGTGCCAAATATTACACACATAGCATCTATTTCCGGCATTTGTTTATCTACTGTTTCTATGATAACAGACAATTGTTCGGGAGTGCCGGTAGCAAGAAAATCTATTGGGTTTGCAACGGAAGAACCCGGAAATAATTCGGATAACAATTTGTCCGCAACCTTGCCTTCTATTTTTGGAATATTCATTCCGCATTTGCTTAAGGCATCGGTGAGCATAACGGCAGGACCGCCGGCATGGGTAATAATTGCAATATTATTTCCTTCAAATCTCGGATAAGTAAATATCGCGGCAACCGTACAAAGCTCCTCTCGTCCGTAGCAACGAACTATTCCGGCCTTACGAAATAGAGCATCCACGGCAACATCGTCCGTTGCCAATGCCCCCGTATGAGAAGAAGCTGCACGAGAGCCGGCAGCACTACTACCTGCTTTTACGGCTACTATTCTACAACCTTTGTTTATCAAACTTTTGGCATGTTTCAAAAGTTTTTGAGGTTGTTTTATGTTTTCTATATAAAGCATTATAACTTTGGAAGAGGTTTTTGGGTCAAAGACCTCGTCGTGATATTCCAATATATCTTCTATACCAAGTTGAGCAGAGTTGCCGACAGCCCAACAATGATTGAAATGCAAGCCTTGTTGTTTGCCTATATCCATGATAAAACAACCTGTTGCACCTGAGCCTGTTATAAAATCAACTCCTTTTGGAGAAGGTTCCGAAAAAGGTTGAGAGAATATTGCATGATGATATGGGGTAAAGACTCCCGTGCAATTCGGTCCTATCAAACAAGCTCCGTTTTCCTCTATTGTTTTTACTATTCTTTTTTCCAATTCTTTGCCCTCGTGTGACTCTTCTCCGAAACCGGCAGAAATAATAATAAAGGCTTTGGTTCCTTTTTCTTTTGCCAAAACCTCTACTGTGTGTTCGGAATATTTGGCCGCTATGGCAAGTACTGCCAAATCAACTTGTGGCAAATCTTCTACTTGTCTATAACATTTTATTCCTTGTATTTTGTCTGCTTTGGGATTTACCGTATAGAGTTCTCCTTTAAAATTTCCCTCTTTGATATTTCTAACCAAAGCTCCGCCCGGTTTTGTTGTATCTTCACTTGCTCCAACAACTACTATGCTTTTGGGATTAACAAGCTCTTTCGTTACTTTTGTATTCATTATATATTGTTACTTTTTTTATTTATTCAATACCAAAAGTGCAAAGTTACTTAAAAATAGTAACAAGGCAAGATTTTTACCTACTTATCTTTTCTTTAAAGGTAAATTAAAAATTGGAA
>CAUTQY010000033.1:0-13105 GCA_963540815.1 uncultured Bacteroidales bacterium | reverse complement strand
TTTTGGCAATATTATAATAAGGTATGGCAATATAAATCTGTCCGGATTGCTTCGCTTTTCGCTCGCAAGGATGATAGTTGAGGACTTGCAATGACGTAAAAGAAGGGGTATGGGGGGGGCTTTTGAGATTACTTCAGCTTTAAGTAAAGTCTCATACATGTGGAAAGATAATAACATCGTTAATTATAATAAAAAAACAAGTAGTCTAAATCTTGCGATTAAACTACTTATTCCATATCCTAACGTGTAGTGATCTAAGAAGGATTCGAACCTTCGACCTACTGCTTAGAAGGCAGTTGCTCTATCCAGCTGAGCTATTAGACCTTTCCTTAGAGGCCGAAGCCTTCCTTTTCTCTGTCGGGGTAGTAAGATTCGAACTTACGGCCTCCACATCCCAAATGTGGCGCGATAACCGGACTACGCTATACCCCGATATGTTAAGAACTCTCTTTCCAGTCCAACCATATTACTTTGCGGAGAAGGGGGGATTCGAACCCCCGGTACCTAAAAACGGTACGACAGTTTAGCAAACTGTTGGTTTCAGCCACTCACCCACCTCTCCATAGAGGTTAAGTGTTGAATTGGGAATGCAAAATTACAAACTTTTTTATATCCTGCAAATTTTTTTTATATTTTTTAGTTCTGCCTGATTTCTCTCATTGTCAAATAGAAGATAATATTATGGGATACATTATAAAAAAAAGAGTGTTGCCCGTAAAACGGGCAACACTCTTTTTTTTGTATTCAAAAATTAGTTGTTTATTATATCTTGGAATTCTATTTGAGATTGATAACGTCTGAATTCAACATCATTTTTTGCCTGATATTTATAAGAAGGTTCCATTTCGCAGGCTACTTTCAAATTTTTAACTAAGGCAGGTACGTCGTCCAAACGTGCATAACAAACAGCCCTCAAATAATAAACCTCAGAGGTTTGGTCCATACAACAATCCAAAGTTCTGATAGAATTACCCGTATTACCACTCAAAAGTTGTACAAGAGCAAGATTGTAAGTACAACGTCTATCTTGTAACAAATCTGCCGCTTGTTCGTAATTGCCTTGTTGTATTGCAACAATGGCTGCGTTGGCAGAAGCTTGTTCGTTGCCGTGCTCTATAGCCTTATCTATATATTGTGCTGCTGTCTGTTCGTCATTTAATGCAAGATAAAGTAGAGCAAAATTATTCTCTATATCTCCGTTATCGGCAGATAGTTTTTGAGCAGTTTCCAAATATTTCTTTGAGTCATCCAATTGATTAAGATACAAAGCAACGGAACCGGCGTTGTTCCAACCCTGCCATTGTGAAGGAAATCTTTCGGTAACCGCTTGGTATATTTGTAATTTTATTGCATAATTATGAGAAAGTGACGCCGCATACATAAGCTCATCGTATGTAAGGTTATCGGGGTTCGTCAAAGCCATTTTTGCCAGTTCTTGGTCTGTTTTTTGCACACCGGAGAATGAAAAAGCTATTTCTCCCCTGCGCAAAATAGGTAAAATTTCCTCTTCTATTTGACGAAAAACAACTGACATATTTCTTATTTCTTGTTCTCTTCGGACTTTATCCGGTTGTGATTTTACAACATTTATTACAGTGTTTTTCTCACTTAAGGAACTACCCTCTACAAGTCTTACGAAATTATCCCAGTCCTCTCCCTTGGCATTGGTTGTAATGACTATATCTTTTTTCGCATCTGCAACATAATTGTTTATATCTCCTGCCTTTATGTTTTCAGCCTTTGCTCTCTCGGTTAAAGCCTCTGTGAGCATATCTTCAACAACTTTTTGAGTTGTTTCCGCACGCTTTTTTGACAAACCTATATTATAAGATTCTTCACCCTCAGGAGAAGCCCACGCGTTAACGTATATTTGTCTTGGGACTTGATTGTTCACTATATGGGATTTCATGGAATTTAACGAACGTTTTGCCTCCATTTTTTTATTCAAAGCGTTTTCCCAGTTTAGATTATACATATTTACGGTAAAATATATGTTGCTTGTCATAAGTTCATCGGTAGATACAACATAATCGGGCGCTGTAAGGGTCATGTCCCCTTTTATATCTACACGATTGGAGGTAGAATTTATACCTTGTGCTATCTTTACGTTACCCAACTCTATTGCTCCTGTGTTTTCCAAGGCTTCACTCCGCGTAGCATTGGCTTCGTTTACATTCTTACTTTTGTATGCAACAGGATTAAGTGTCAAAACAGCACTTTCCATTCCTTTTACGTACGCAACGGTATCTCTATACATAAATCTTCCACCGGCTTTTTTCTCTATTGTCTTGCCGTTCCCGTCAACTTTTTGTCCTTTGAGATTCATAGGAGACAATATAACCTCTCCCGTCTCCCATGTAAGCACGGGTTGAAGATAAACCACGGCATCTTTTTGAAAATAATTTTTTGGGAAATTGCCGTTTATTGTGATAATAACCTTGTTGCCTGTCGTTTCCATTGGGTTGGGGGAATGTTGATAACGGACGGTTTTATGGTTCTTCTGCATCTTATCCAAAGAGCCACAAGAAACCACAAGCAAGATTAAGCAAATAGTTAAAATACCACCAAAAATTCTTTTCATGTCTGTAAATTATTTTTAATAAGTTATTTCTATAGATAATTTCTGCAAAAATAAGCAAATATTTTAAAGTTAGTCAAACATTAAACATTTTTTTTGAATTGCACGTATTTTTTATTCTTCTAATTGGAAAGATATTTTAGTAATTTTGTAGGATATTTTATCTATGATAAAAATGAAAAAAAACGCAGTAATATCATTGCTCAAAAAAGTTGCCCGATTGTTTTGTCTGCTATTGAGTAAGATATTTTTATTATTGATAAATTTTTATAGAAATTGTATTTCTCCGCTAACTCCTCCTTCCTGTCGTTTCACACCGACTTGTTCTCAGTACGCTTTGGAGGCTATAAAAAAATACGGCCCCTTCAAGGGAGTCTATCTTGCAATAAAAAGAATTCTTAGATGCAACCCCTGGGGAGGTAGCGGTTACGACCCTGTTCCGTAAAAATGTTTTAACTTTGCACAAAAATACTTGTCAAAAAAAGAAGGGATAATATGCACACAGATACTCTGAGACATAAGGGGTTAAGAAAAAAAATGATAGAATCTTTAAGAGAAAAGGGTATAAAGGACGAGCGAGTTTTGCAGGCAATGAATGAGGTGCCACGACACTTTTTTTTGGATTCTTCTTTGGATAATCTGGCCTATGATGACAGAGCAGTGCAAATACTTTGCTCTCAAACCATATCCAAACCTTCCACAGTTGCAACTCAAACTCATTTGTTACAATTACAGCCCAGGATGAAAGTATTGGAAATAGGTACCGGCAGCGGTTATCAAACAGCGGTATTATATCGCTTTAATTTGATATTATACACAATAGAGAGGCAAAAAGACCTTTACTCGCAAGCACAACAAACATTTAAATTGTTGAATATTAGACCAAAATGTTTCTATGGCGACGGATACAAGGGTTTGCCCGGTTTTGCGCCCTTTGACAGAATTATAGTAACTTGCGGAGCAAAAGAAATACCGGACGAGTTACTTAAACAATTGGTTGTAGGTGGCATTATGGTTATTCCTGTCGGCAATCAAACTCAAACAATGTTAAGAATAACCAAAACAACCGAAAATGAATTCAAAAAAGAAGAATTCGGAGAATTTGCCTTTGTTCCTATGTTGGAAAACAAGGCAAAATAGGATTTGAAAAACGGTAAGTCCGTAAAATATTTCATTAAAAATTAAATCATAATAACATAAAATTGTAATTTTGCAATATATACCTACACATACAAGGGTATATGGGGCAGACGTGTTGTTATAATAGAATAAAGAATATGAAATTTGGAGTAGTTGTGTTTCCGGGGTCAAATTGTGACCATGATATGATATATGTCCTTCGTAACATAGAGGGACAGGAAGTTGTTCCTTTGTGGCATAAAGAAAGAGATTTGCAAAATTGTGATATGATAGTGCTTCCCGGAGGTTTTTCTTACGGAGATTATTTGCGTAGTGGAGCAATAGCTTCTCTGTCACCCATTATGTCGGAAATAAAAAGTTTTGCAAACAAAGGTGGGCTGTTGCTTGGTGTTTGCAATGGGTTTCAAATCCTTTGTGAGAGCGGTCTGTTGGAGGGTACTCTTTTGCACAACGATAACCAAAAGTTTATTTGCAAAAATCAATATCTAACCTCTCAAACAAATACCAATATATTTACCAAAGAAACCACAATGGGCTCTGTGTTGAATATTCCTATTGCACATGGTGAGGGTAGATACTTTGCTTATGAGGATGTTTTGAAACAAATGAACGATAACGAACAAATACTTTTCCGTTATTGTAATGAAAAAGGTGAAATAAGAGAGGAATGTAATCCCAATGGTAGCGTGGAAAACATAGCCGGGATAACCAACAAAACAAAAAATGTTTTTGGAATGATGCCTCATCCGGAAAGATGCGCCGATATGGAACTTGGCAACACAGACGGAAAAATTTTGTTTGACAGTATAATTAAAAATTTCGTAAAATAGTAGAATGTGCATTTCGCCATTAGATAGGGCTTTAAGACAATTTTTATAGTGTCTTAAAGCCCTATGTGTTATAGTTTTTCCACCTTGAAACATATACAATAAACAAAATGTTTTTTAGTTATTATAATAATTAATTAAGGTACGAGTAAAACAAAATCAATAAGTATAATGAAAATATCATATAACTGGTTAAGAGAGTATGTGCCTACAAAACTTAGTGCCGAGCAAACGGCAAATTTGCTGACTTTTGCAGGGTTGGAAGTGGAGGATACGGAAAGAGTGGAGAGTGTTAAAGGTGGGTTGGAAAAATATTTTATAGGAAAGGTATTGACTTGTGAGGCTAACCCTAATTCCGACCATTTGCACACAACTACTGTTGATGTAGGAGGAGAGCGACCTCTTAATATTGTTTGCGGTGCGCCTAATATAGACAAGGGACAGAAGGTAGTAGTAGCAACAATAGGAGCCAGAGTATATGAACGAGAGGAGTTTTTTACGATAAAAAAGAATAAATTAAGGGGAGTTGAGAGTGAGGGAATGATATGCTCGGAAAAAGAGTTGCAACTTGGAAATGGTAACGAAGGTATTCTTGTTTTACCAGAAACAGCCAAAGAAGGCACTCCTGCCAAAGAATATTTTGATATAAAAACGGATTTTGTTTTTGAGATAGGTCTGACGGCTAATCGTTCCGATGCAACCTCTCACATAGGTGTGGCAAGGGACCTATTGGCTATTGTCTCTATGCAAAAAAAAGAAGATTTGTCTTTGACAATTCCCTCCGTAGCAGAATTTAAAATAGATAATACTTCGGAAAAGCCGACTATAAACATAGACACTGAACTATGCAAAAGATATTCCGGGCTTGTTATAAAAAACATAGAGGTAAAGCCTTCACCTGCTTGGTTGAAAGAACACTTGAACTCCGTGGGTATTCGTCCGATTAATAACATTGTGGATGCAACTAACTTTGTTTTAATGGAAATAGGGCAACCTTTGCATGCCTTTGATTGGGATAAAATAGAAGGAAAAACCATCAATGTTCAAACAGTTGAAAAGGGTACAAAATTTACCACACTTGACGGAGTGGAACGAGAACTTAACGGCAAGGAGGTAATGGTTTGTAATGCCAAAGAACCTATGTGTATGGGAGGAATATCAGGGGGAGAAAAATATGGCGTAGACTCTCAAACAAAAAATATTTTCTTGGAAAGTGCTTATTTCAATCCTGTAACCATACGCAAGGCCTCTCGTTATCATGCCTTGCAAACGGATGCTTCATTCAGATATGAAAGGGGAGCAGACCCAAATATATGCGTTTATGCCTTAAAACGTGTTGCTCTGCTTATAAAAGCGATAGCCGGAGGAGAAATATCTTCTCAAATAATTGATATATACCCGGATGAAATTCAAAGAACAAAAATAAATTTGGAATACTCTTATTTGGACAACCTTGTAGGTCAAAAAATAAAACCTGAGGATATAAAAAATATTCTTAGTTGTCTAAATATGGAAATAGAAAATCAAACCCCCGAAGGTTTGACCGTACTAGTACCTACCAATAAGGCGGATGTTACCCGTCCTTGTGATTTGGCGGAAGAAATACTTAGAATTTACGGTTACGATAAGATAGAATTTTCTACCAAAATTCAAAGTACGTTGAGTTATATTAAAAAACCGGATAGGGAGAGAGTGCAAAATATAATAACCTCTTATCTTGCAGACAACGGTTTTTATGAAATAATGAACAACTCTTTAACAAAGCAATCTTATTACGAAAACAATGAAGACTTTCCTTTGGAGAAAAGTGTCAAAATAATAAATGCTTTGAGTAAGGATTTGGCACTTATGCGTCAGACTTTGTTGTATGGTGGCTTGGAGGTTTTGTCTTATAACATAAGCAGAAAAATATCAAATATAAAAATATTTGAATTCGGAAATTGTTACCAAAAATCTTTGTCTTGTCCGGATAGTCAACCCGTAAATAAAAGATATAAGGAAGAAAAACATCTGTCCTTATTTACCACAGGAAAAACTTTTGAAGAAAATTGGCAAGAAAAACAAAAAGATACGGATTTCTTTTATCTAAAAAATATATTGCTTAATATTCTAAAACGCTTGAGAATAGATTATGGGAAACTATCTTTTGAACAGGCGGAAACAAAGTATTATTCGCAAGCCTTGGTTGTTACAAACACCGAAAACAAAAAACGAATTGCTATAATAGGAGTTTTAAATCAAAATATATGTAAGTCTTTTGATATAAAACAAGAGGTTTTCTTTGCCGATTTTAATTGGAATTCTGTTTTGAAAATGTTACCCAAAAAAGAATTGCAATATGAGAATATTTCCAAATTTCCGGAGGTAAAAAGAGATTTGGCCCTTGTTGTGGAGGAACAAGTTAAGTTTTCGGATATAGAGAAACTTGCTTTTGAAACGGAAAAGAAACTTCTCAAACGCATAAACCTATTTGATGAATATAAGGGAGTAAATTTGTTGGGCAAAAAACAATACGCAATATCTTTTATTCTGCAAGACGATGATAAAACTCTTACCGACAAACAAATAGAATCAATAATGAACAAGTTTGTAAAAACATTTGAAACCAAATTAGGAGCATCGTTGAGGTAAAATGAAAATAACTCAAAAATCTCTTTTACATTACGACATAAAAATACTTGTAGCACTTTTGGAAAGTGTGAAAGGAAGTAAAAAGTTTTTTCGTTTTCTATTGAATAACGGCTATCCGGAACTTGCCGCTTGGAGCAATGTAATGCGAGGAGACGAAGAGGCTTTGAAATGGCTTTTTGACAACAATTATTTTACTCTTGCCATAATGACAATTGCCATAGATGGACACGATAAGGCAAGGACTTGGATATTGGAAACAAAAGACGATTTTCTCATAAACTTTACTGCCGCTTGCAGAAAAGACAGGCAAGCCATGCAATGGTTAAAAGATAATGAATTGGATATTTTTCTAAAAATGGCTATAGAAGAACAAAAGATTTTGAAAATACAGGCAAAGGATAGAATGTTTTTTTATCGTTGGAGAAGTTGAAAATTTTAATATTTATAAAAGATTGTAAAACAAATATCAGGATAAAATCTTATGAAACAGTTTTTTAAATTTACGTTTGCTTCGTGTTTGGGAAGTTTTTTGGCATTGGTGCTAATATCTTTCTTCTTTTTCTTTATGATAGGAGCAATTGTTTCTTCTGTGTCCCAGTCGGATACGGAGATTGGAAATAATTCCGTTTTGGTTATCAATCTCAATAAACCCATTTATGACAGGGAGGTGAAAACTTTGCAGGGAGTGCTTTCCTCCAACGGTCTTACAGAACAAAACATAGGACTTACGGAGTTTATTTCCGTTATAAACAAGGCTAAAAGAGACAATAACATTAAGGCTATTATGCTAAACATATCTTTGTTGCAAACAAACGGTATGGCTTCGGCAGAGGAGATAAGGGAAGTACTGGAAGATTTTAAACAATCGGGCAAAAAAATTTATGCCTATGGAGATTTATGTGATACAAAATCTTATTATATAGCCTCTGTGGCAGACAAAATTATGATAAACCCCGCCGGGCAAATTCTGCTTTCCGGTATGGGAGCCGAAGTTATGTATTTAAAAGACCTTACAAATAAATTTGATATAGACGTGGAGCTTATTCGTCCGAAAAGCAATGCTTTTAAGAGTGCCGGTGAAATGTATATTAGCAACAAAATGTCGGACTCCAATAGGGTACAAACAAGACAATATCTATCTTCAATTTGGAAAACAATTTCAGTTCGGATGGCTCAAAGCAGAAATATAAACATAGATACCTTTAACAATATAACTTCCGCATTGCGAGGAGTTTTGCCTAAGGATTGTCAAACAAACGGATTGGTAGATTATCTGGGATTTAAAACCGATTTTAAAGACACTATAACAAAAAATATTATAGCGGAAAACAAACTATCGAAAAAAACAAAAATAAATTTTATTTCTTACAACAGATATAGAAAATCCTTTGACAAACTTTATAGCTCCGCAAAAGATAATATCGCCATAGTTTATGCCTACGGAAATGTTTCCCAAGGTAAAGGTTCGGATATTTCCATAGGAAGCGAAACGACTTGCAGAGCCATAACAAGGGCGGCTCGGGATAAAAGAGTAAAAGCAATAGTTCTTAGGGTAAACTCTCCCGGCGGGGACGCAATTGCCTCGGAAAGTATAACCAACGAAGTAATAAAAGCCAAACGTATAAAACCGGTAATAGTCTCAATGGGAGATTATGCGGCTTCGGCAGGCTATGAGATGTCCTCCAATGCTTCGTATATCGTTGCAAACAAAACAAGTCTTACGGGTTCCATAGGAGTTTTTGGAGTGTTGCCAAACTTTTCCCGTGCTTTAAAAAGTAATCTCGGTATTACTTTTGATACGGTCAAAACCCATGCCAATTCCAATTTTTTAAGTATTACAACCCCTATGACAAGCACAGCCAAAGAGTTAATGCAAAGGAACGTAGAACAGTTTTATACCAATTTTATTAATAGAGTTGCCGTTGGCAGAAATCAAACTCCGCACTATGTAGCCTCTATTGCAAAAGGTAGAGTTTGGACGGGAGAGGATGCAAAAACTCTGGGCCTGGTTGACGAAATAGGAGGTTTGACAACGGCTATAAAAATAGCAGCCCAAAAGGCAGGTCTTAAACAATACGGTATTGTTGCTTATCCGAAAACTATGGGTATTTTGGAGCAAGTGCTAAGCAATGAAACAAGAGAAATAAGTATGAAAAACCTTACAAAAGAGTTGGGAAAACCATACTCGTTTTTCCTACAACTGAGAGATATAGCCTCTATGCAAGGGGTACAAATGCGTATGGATTATATATTATATTTCTAAATAAACCCAATCCGTATAACAATGGCAAATATAAAAACAATAGGGCTATTAACCTCCGGCGGAGACGCTCCGGGCATGAATGCCGCCATTCGTTCGGTTACTCGTTCCGCAATAAGCAAAGGCTTTGAGGTAAAAGGTATTCATAGAGGATGGGAAGGACTGATAAACAACGAAATAAAAAAAATTTCTACCGAAGACGTCAGTGGTATAATAAGACAAGGAGGTACAATATTAAAGTCTGCTCGTTGCGAAAAATTTAAGACAAAGGAAGGCATGCAACAGGCCTTTAATAATCTGAAAGCAAATAATATAGATGCCTTGATAGTAATAGGAGGAAACGGTTCTTTGAAAGGTGCTATGGAGTTTGCCAACCTGTTTGATGTTTGGTGTGTAGGTTTGCCGGGTACGATAGATAACGATTTATACGGTACGGACTCTACAATAGGGTACGATACTACATTGAACACTATAATAGAATGTGTGGATAGAATAAGAGACACTGCCACCTCTCACGAGAGAATATTTTTTGTTGAGGTTATGGGCAGAGATGCCGGTTTTTTGGCACAAAATTCTGCCATTGCGGCCGGAGCGGAAGCGGCTATAATACCCGAAGATACAACAGACAAGGACCAGTTGGAAGTATTTATGGAAAGAGGTATAAGAAAGTCCAAAAAAAGTTGTATAGTTATAGTGTCCGAAAACAAAGACAGAGGAGCGTATTATTATGCAAATAGAGTAAGAAAAGAGTTTCCCGAGTATGATGTGAGAGTTACGATTTTGGGACATTTGCAAAGAGGAGGCTCTCCTTCCGCTCACGATAGAATACTTGCCTCTCTTACGGGATACGGCGCCATAGAAGCCATAACACAGGGGCAAAGAAACATCATGGTCGGAATTAGAAATAATGAATTGGTATATGTACCCTTCTTGGAGGCTATACGACCGGATAAGCCTATGGACAAAAAACTTATAAAGGTGTTGAATGTGTTAAGTTTGTAAAAACATGGAATTACATTTTGAAGGTGTAATAATAGCGATAAGTACTTTTTTTATCATAGGGATTTTTCACCCTGTGGTTATCAAAACGGAATATTATTTTGGCACTAAGCCTTGGTGGTGCTTTCTTGTTTTGGGAATAGTTTGCATTGCCTTGGCGTTTTGTATTGAAAATATTTTATTATCCTCTTTGCTTGGTGTCGTAGGGGCAAGTCTATTATGGAGCATAAAGGAATTATTTCAACAGAAAAAGAGAGTAGATAAGGGTTGGTTTCCCAAAAATCCTAAACGAAAATAATATCCTTCTTTATTGTTTCAGTTTTATTTTTTTATCCTCAACCCATCATTGCGAGTTATATAGAGCATAGAAATCCAATTGTTGCCTTAAAAGAATGAAAAAGATTAATAAACGGAAAGCGGAGTGAATTTTACTCCGCTTTCATTGTAGTTTATCGGTCGCTTTATTACTTCATCCTAACTTGGAAAAACAAGGAAATAGTTGCATCGTCAATAACTCTGTTATGTGTGTTTTTATAGATTTGTATTTCATTGGGTAATGTCTTTTTATTTAAATATCCCACCATAATATCCCCTCTCGCCCCAAACGCAATATTATTTACTTCCATTCCACAACCCAATCCAAATTTGGTATAGAACCCTGTTCTGTTTATACCGTCAAAATCCTTTTTGTTATATGTTATGACTTCTTTTCCCAACAATAAACCAAGACTAATGGAATAATCCATAAAAAAACATTCTTTAAACGAATTTCTCCACCCCTCCTGCAATCCTATACCATGTATGCCGACGGACTCATTTAGATTGTTGTTATATCTTATTCCTATTTCCGAAAACAAATATTCAATACCTAGGGATTGTCGCGTATTATCCAAACCAAGTACAATACGATACCTTGTCGCAGAAAACCTATTTTGCTCATGGTCTATTAAAGATATGCCGGACCTATTAAAAAAACTACTTGCTCCCATATCAAAAGACACAAAAAATTTGTGACGACTTTCCTCTTGAGCAACACCCAAAATAGAAACCAATACAAGTGTCGCTAAAACAAATATTTTTTTCATAAAAATTTTCTCGTGTTATATCCCATCCGAGTCCTTCGGTTTGAAACTTGTTATTAATTACGTTACGATTGCAAATATAGAAAAAACAATTTATATATTTCTATAAGAACTCTTTTTATAGTATAGCATCTGCTTTATAATTCATTACAATCTATACATTCCTTTGAATAATAGCCTTTTATGCATTGTCCTTTGCTATGGCACTCCTCTTTTCTATTTTCGTAATTAATTCTATAGTAAATATCTATCTCTGACCTAATTACTAAATACAAAACCAGCAAAATAAACAATGTAAACATTATCTTTTGTCGTTTATTAGAACTATTTTGCATAAAAATCAGTTTTTTCCACAGTTATAACATGTTGCACCACACCTTGTTCTACGTGCACATTGTTTTTTAGCATTGCATTCGGCTACTTCATTCTCCATTTTTCTTTGACAATAAGCCACTATTTCACTACAAGTAATCGTGGCAAGAAAAATTCCTATTGCCACCCATGAGGCAGGATCCAGGCAACTTTGAGTAACCGAAAAAGGATTAGATAAAAAATTGGTATTGTGTAATGTAGCCCAAAAACTATTGAGATTTAGATTATCCGAGTTCATAGTGAATGTTATATACTTATCCTTATCATACATGGCAGTAAATTTTACCCCATTTGGAATTTCTGTTACATCATTGAAAACTATATGCTTATCATAGTTTGTGTGTACAGTGAAACTGTTTTTGTTCTCATCCGAAATTATAGTTATATTCTCCCTTTCATCATAATAATCTAAAATGACAGGAGCATTAAATCGTTCTTTATTTCCGACAATCGACCTCCATCTGATTGTATCATAAAAATTTACTCCGCTAAGAATATTGAGAACTTCTCCGTCATCATAAGTAAAAACATACTTACCTTTTTCTTTTTGTTCTGTCGTTTTTTTGTTATTTACAACTGATTTTTCATCTCCCTCATCTCTACTACAGGAGAAGAAAGATATCGCCATAGCACCAAATATGAGCGACAACATTACTTTTTTTAATATTTTTTTCATAAAACTTCTCTCGTGTTATATCCCATCCGAGCCCTTCGGTTCAAAATTTGTTATTAATTACGTTACGGTTGCAAATATAGAAAAAATAATTACATACTCTCTTTACTTTTCCAAAAGAAATATTAGAAATACTCTATTATGTGTATTAATACGGTTTTTTAGAGGCAATTGTTTAATAATGTGGCAAATACACAGCAATAAATTTTACCCACAAAATTAATATCAGATAATAACTCTATTAACCTATAATAAAGTTTCAAAGGTCATACAAAAACGGTGTTTTGTTTTATTTTCAAAATATCTTTCATTTTTGCCCTTTCTTATGAAAACCTCCACAAAAGTGGAAATATTTTTACCATTCTGTATAATTGTCCTTGCAAACGCAGTGAAGCAACCCATACCGCTTTACTGATTGTTTTGTGAATTGCCACGACTTAAAGCAAAGTCTCGCAATGACTAACGGACGATGTTGTGTCCGTTAGTCATTGCGAGCGTAAGCGTGGCAATCCAAACCTTTTTATTTTTTGTTTTTTCGTATTT
>CAUTQY010000032.1:0-14308 GCA_963540815.1 uncultured Bacteroidales bacterium | reverse complement strand
ATCGGAATTTATAAGGACTGACAAGTTATATATATCAAATATTTGTTTGTTTTTTACCGTATCCATCTTTTTAATAACCGTATCGGTTATATCTCCGCTTGCAATCAAAACATCTGCTACTTTGTTCGCTTCCGTTTTGAGAACAAAACCCTCGCTATCCAAATAATAAGATTTGTTGTTTTTGTCAAAAACTCTTGCAATAGCCAAACGCTGAGTAATTAATATTTTGAGTACCCCGGTAATACTTACGGACACAAAAGCGTTTTTGACAAAATTTTTTTGTGCCAAATATTGCTTTATTTCTCCTGTATTTATTTGTTTGCGTTTTTGTTCGGTAAAAATTCCAAAATGTCTTATCAAGTCATTTTCGATGTTTTGTTCAAAAATAATTCTATCTCTGCTCGGATAATCTATGGTCAATTCAACGGACTTAATATATGATTCTCTCATCATTATATTAGATAATACAACAATGAGTATTACGCCCAAAACTATGGCTATGTATATAAGTCTCTTTTTTTTCATCTATTTGTTTAAGGTCTGTTTTATTTTTTCCAATTCCCTATCTATATCACCTGCTCCCATTGTAATTAGAAACTCGGGCTCTAAGACCTCCAATAGAGGATAGAGTTGTTGTTTGGTAACATAGTATTTGTCCGACTTGTTTATTTTATACAGAATAAGGTGACTGCTTACACCTTCAATAGGTTGCTCTCTCGCCGGATAGATAGGCAAAAGTATGACAGTGTCCAATAATTCCAAGCTTTTTGCAAACTCATTAGCCAAATCCTTTGTTCGCGAATAGAGATGAGGTTGGAAAATACCGGTTAAATGCTTGTTAGGGTACATTTCTCTTAAAGAGGAAATGGTAGCCCGTATTTCTTTGGGATGATGAGCATAATCGTCTATGAATATCTTTTTTTCGGAACGAATGATATAATCAAAACGACGTTTCATGCCGGAAAAAGTCTTTAATCCCATACGCAAAATTTGCTCGCGTTGTTTTTTATCCAAGCCTTCCTGTTTGAAAACAAAATTGCAAATCTTTGTTGCCAGAATAGCATTTTCTACATTGTGTCTGCCGGGATAATTCATTTGTAGGTCAAAAAATGTTTCCCCGTTGTCATTAAAATCAAAATAGTAAGCCTCTTTGTATATTCTTATATTGCACCCGTAGGTATCGGCTTTAATATCTTCCAAGGCGTATGAGGAAACAGGTTTTTTATATTTTAACTCCTCTATAAGTTCTTGTCTTTCGGTTTTTATTACAAGTTGTCCGTTGTCATTGGTCAAAAGGGCAAAATCTTCAAAGGCTTTGTGCAAACTATTATAATTTTTATATATATCCAAATGGTCTGCATCTATTGAGGTAATAACACCTATGTAGGGGTTGAGTTGCAAAAAACTTCTATCGTATTCGTCAGCCTCTACAATTACATAAGGAGATTGCAAGTTAAAAATAAAGTTATTGTTTACACTTTTGAGAATACCTCCCAAAAAAGCCGAACAACCTACAATCGAATTGCCAAGTATATGTGTCATCATTCCGCAAGCTGTTGTTTTGCCATGCGAACCGCTAACGGCAATAACTTTTTTGTCTTTGGTTATATGTCCAAGTGCTACGGAGCGTTTTTCCGTTTTTATGCCTTTAAGTTTTATAGTCTGAAACTGTATACTCTCTTCCGGTATGGCAGGTGTATAAATGCATAAGTCTATTTGTTGTGGTACATTTTCCACAATATCTTCATAGTTGATTTCCATGCCTTCTTTTTCAAGTTGTTCGGTAAGTTCGGTTTTATTTCTATCGTACCCCAAAACCTTATTACCTTGCATATTAAGATAACGTGCAATGGCACTCATACCTATACCACCTATACCCAAAAAATAATATGTCCTCTTGTTTTGCTCCATACTATTTTTGCAACATTATTTTTTCTATCTCATCAACTATTTTTTCGTCAGCATCCGTTTGTGCCAAGGTCAATATATTTTTTGCTAAAGAGTTCTGCAAGTCTTTATTCTTTATTAGTTCGGATAAGTTATCAATAATTTTATCATTCAATTCATTGTCCGGTATCATTATGGCTGCTTCTTTTTCAACCAAAGCCATGGCATTTTTTTTCTGATGGTCTTCGGCTACGTTGGGAGAAGGAACCAAAATAACAGGTTTGCCTACAATACATAACTCACTTATAGCCAAAGCGCCGGCACGAGATACTATTATATCCGCTACACTATAGGCAACATCCATATCTTGGATAAATTCCATTGGTTTTATATTATTATGCTGTTCTATTTTAGTGCCTATTCGCGTTTTTATATCATTATAATAAAACTTACCCGTCTGCCAAATAAGTTGTATTTCACTATTTATAAACCAATCAATATTATTTTCTACGGCTTGATTTATACTTTTGGCTCCCAGAGAACCTCCTATTATCAGTACCGTAGGTTTATTACCATCAAAAGAATAAAAGTCCCTTCCCTTTTTTGTCAGCACATCCCTATTTTTTATTATATCTTTGATGTCTTTTCTTACCGGATTACCCGTTTTTACTATTTTGCTTTTAGCAAAAAATCTATCCGTATTATCATAGGCGACACATATTTTGTACGCCTTGCGTGCTAAGATTTGATTGCTCTTGCCCGCAAAGGAGTTTTGCTCTTGCAACAGGGTAGGTATTCCGAGTCTTTGTGCGCTTTTGAGAATTGCCCACGAGGCATAGCCTCCTACACCAATGACTATATTGGGGGCAAAGTTTTTTATTATCCTTTTTGCCCTTAGATACGAGGACAGCATTTTAAACGGCAAGAAAATATTTTTCCATAATTTTTTTCTGTGAAAACCTGCTATCCTCAGTCCGACTATTTGAAAACCTGCCTGAGGAACTTTTTGCATCTCCATTTTTCCTTCTGCCCCTACAAACAAAATTTCACAATCCTTGTGTCTGCGTTGCAAACATTTTGCAATAGCTATTGCGGGAAAAATATGACCGCCCGTACCACCACCGCTTATTATTACTTTCATAATTCGTCCTCCAAATCTTTTTCTGAGTAATCGGTTGTTAATTCCTCCTCCGTAGTGTCCGACTCCATTATCATCTCTTGTTTGGTTTTTTGATTCTCCGCTCTGGAAATACTCAAAACAATACCTAAGGCAAAAGAAGAAAAAATAAAAGATGTTCCTCCGTAAGAAATAAAAGGTAGGGTTTGCCCTGTTACAGGCAATAGATTTGTGGAAACCATCATATTAACAATAGTCTGTAGTGCAAAAACCAAAGTAATACCTAATGCCAATATTGAACCGAAATCTCCTTTTGCATGCTTGGCTACGCGTAACATTCTGTACAAAAGTATGATATAAAACAAAATTATAATCAAACATATCCACAAACCTCCCTCTTCCAATATTACCGCAAAAATGAAATCGTTATGCGATTCCGATAAAAAACGCGCCATTTCCGTATTGCCTATAAATTTTCCTGCAAGACCTCCCGTAGAAATAGCCATAAGAGCGATGTTGGTTTGATTGATTTCCATCTTATCGTTGTTCAAAAACAAGTCTATACGGTTGCCCCACGTCCCTCCTCGTGAGAGAAAACCCGTTTGATAGTCTATAAACATAATAACAACAAAAGCCAAAGCCAAAAACAACAAACTCAAAGCCCAATATCTGCGATTGATACCTCCAACCAATAACATTATATAACAAACCAAACCTATTAGAGTCGCGGTAGAAAAATTTTCCGGAAAGATAAGTCCGCATACTATTAGTATGGGTATAAATACGTTGATAAAAGTTTGTTTTTCTTTTATCTTATTTCTGTTACCGGCAACAAAGGAGGCGGTAAAGATTATTGTAATATATTTAACTATTTCCGAAGGTTGAAACTGACCAACCAAAGGAATAACAATCCAACGGGAAGCGGCTTTGCCTCCGGGACCAAGATATCCTAATACAAGAGTAACCGCCAATAGAATACAAGAAAAGAAAATGGCAGGCTTAGCTATACGAGAATAGTTTATATAATTAATCAAGTGAGAAATATAACAAATGGCTATGCCTATGGCAAGCAAAAGAAAGTGCTTGAAGAACATAGAGCCTACATCTCCTCCTCTGCTTTCTCTAACGGTTTTACCTATGGAAGAAAAGACA
Source organism: uncultured Bacteroidales bacterium (assembly GCA_963540815.1). Lineage (GTDB taxonomy): Bacteria > Bacteroidota > Bacteroidia > Bacteroidales > P3 > Scybalousia_A. The sequence continues at coordinate 10,152 of CAUTQY010000032.1, read as the reverse complement.
AATATAACAGATATGACAATGAGCAATATGTACATTGTCCAGATAACTTTGTCTCCCTTTATTCTATATTTCTCGTTAAGTGCTATCATTTATGTCTTACAGAGAATAAACGTTTTTTATATATTCCCGTGCTCTTTGCTCGGCTTGTTCGGGTATACCCGATGCAGGAGAATAAATTACGGACATATCTTTGCCGGCAAGATGAAAAGCATGTTTTACTGCCTCTGTCATATCTTTGACTACAACAACATTAACAACTTTTTTCAACTGCTCTATTGTGGTAGCCGAAGCTTTGTTATCAATAACCACAACCTGTTTAACTTTTTCTTTTATGACATCTGTTTGCTGAGAAAAATCTACGTAGTCATCATTAAGATTTTCAAAAATCCAAACAATAGAAGCGGTGCTTTGATAGAAACAGAACCAAGTAGCGTTAGGACTAAGGGAAAAAGCATCGTCAAAAAAAGATATGCCTCCTATTGTTGCCACATGCTGATGTTTGTGCATGTTACTTTGTCTAACAAACATATTCATAAGGGCTTTGTTGCGCATCTTATATATCTTCTGATAAGCTTGCTCTGTTGAGGAAACTTTTTTTTCCGTCTGAGTTATTAGATTTTCTACTGTCATGGTTATTATCTTAGTTTAAGGGTTATTATTGTTACTACTGCAAGAATTACTGATATAAGAAAAAATCTTTGTACTATTTTGGCCTCGTGCCAACCTTTCTTTTGAAAATGGTGGTGTATGGGTGTCATAAAGAAAATCCTTTTACCCTCACCGTACTTCTTTTTCGTGTATTTGAAATAAGAAACCTGTATTATTACACTTACGCTCTCCATAAGAAAGATTCCGCAAAGTATTATCAGCAACCATTCTTTTCGTATAAGTATGGCAAATACGGCTATTATTCCTCCTATGGTCAAAGAACCTGTATCTCCCATAAACACTTGAGCCGGATAGGTATTATACCACAGAAAACCTGCTGTTGCTCCCACAAAAGCAGCTACGAATATGGTTAGCTCACCAATATTCGGTATGTACATTATATTAAGATAGTTCGCAAAAATAATATTACCGCTAACCCATGCCAAAACGGCAAGAGTAGAGCCTATAATAGCCGAGGTTCCCGTAGCCAAACCGTCTATTCCATCGGTAAGATTGGCACCGTTACTAACCGCCGTTATTATTAAAATAACAATGGGAATAAACACCAGCCAAGCATAATTCTGATAGTCTTTGCCTATAAATTTGATAATCTTTGCATAATCAAATTCGTGGTCTTTTATAAAAGGTATTGTTGTTTTTGTGCTGTGCTCCGACTCTTTGGTAAATTGCTGTTTGGCTTTTTCGTAGGCCGACGAGACTTGTAAATTATATTTTTGAGAATACTCTGCAACATCTTGTTTTTCTTGTATGCGTATATCCGGAGAAAAAAACATAAGAGAACCAACCAATACACCCAAAAGTACTTGTCCTATGATTTTGGTGCGAGCCCTCATCCCCCCTTTGTTTTTCCTAAACACTTTGATATAATCATCCCTAAACCCTAAAGCACCAAGCCAAACAGTAGTTATAAGCATAATTACTATATAAACATTATCCAACTTGGCAAACAAGAGTACCGGCACAAGTATGGCGGCAAGTATAATCAGCCCTCCCATAGTAGGTGTGCCTTCTTTTTCTTTTTGTCCCGCAAGACCAAGGTCTCTTACCAACTCCCCTACTTGTTTTTTTCTCAAATAGGCTATGAGTTTACCTCCGAAAACTATGGTAATCAAAAGAGAAAGAATAATACTCATGGCAGCCCGGAAGGAAATATATTGAAAGACTCCCGCACCCGGTAAATTCCATTGCTTATCCAAATATTCAAACAAATAATACAACATTGTTTTTTCTTTTTGTTGTTTGTTAATATTTTAAAACCTCTTCTTTGTCATCAAAATGATGTTTTACATGATTTATCTCTTGATAATTCTCATGCCCCTTACCTGCCACAATAATTATGTCTCCTTCTTTTGCCAAAGTACAAGCAAGCTTTATAGCCTCTCTTCTATCCGTAATACAAAAATGAAGTTTTCCATCTCTGTCTTTTTTCAATCCCTTTTTCATATCTTCGATTATATCCTCCGGTCTTTCCGTACGAGGATTATCGGAGGTTATAATAAGAATGTCGGACAATTTTTGAGCAATTGAGGTCATAATAGGTCGTTTTGTTTTATCCCTATCACCTCCGCAACCTATTGCACAGATTATTTTATGTTTTTGGGGAGAATTTATTTCATTGATGGTTTTAAGAACGTTTTCCAAAGCGTCGGGGGTGTGAGCATAATCTATTATAGCCACAGCCCCTGAGGAAATTACATATCTTTCAAATCTGCCCGGAGCGGAACTTAAAGCAGATAATTTAATTAAGACCTCATCTTTGTTTAAGCCCAAAGTCATAGCAACGGAATAGATAGCCAATAGATTATAAGCATTAAATTTGCCTATTAAAGGGGAGTATATTTCTTTGTTATCTATTATTATTTGCAACCCGTCAAAACTATCCTCCAATACTGTGGCACGGTAGTCTGCCGAAGCACTTGTTAGAGAGTAAAACAACTTCTTTGCCTTAGTATTTTGAAGCATAACCTTACCGTTTTTATCGTCCAAATTGCTGATAGCAAATGATTTTGAAGGCAATTCATCAAAAAATCTTTTTTTTGCCTTAATGTAGTTCTCAAAAGTCTTATGATAGTCTAAGTGGTCTAAGGTTATATTCGAAAAAACCGCACAAGTAAAATTCAAACCCGCAATACGATTTTGTACCACGGCATGAGAGGAAACCTCCATAAAGGCGTACTCACAACCCTCGGCAACCATGTCCGAAAACAAAGAATTAAGAGTTAAAGCGTCCGGAGTGGTTCTTTCTGTGGGAATAATTTTTTCGTTTATTCTGTTTTCTATTGTAGAAATCAAACCGCAAGACTTACCCATAGAAGAAAATAAACGATATAGAAGAGTAGCCGTTGTTGTTTTGCCATTCGTTCCCGTTATACCGACCAATTTCAGTTTTTTTGTAGGATTATCGTAGTAGTTACTTGCCATAATACCAAGCGCCAAAGAAGAGGATTTTACTTTAAGGTATGTTATGCTTTCCTTAAAATCGGAAATTTTGTCTTCCTGCTCAAATACTATTACTTTCGCACCGTTGGATATGGCTTTTTCTATAAACAAATGTCCGTCGGTTTGTTCGCCTTTTTCCGCTACAAAAACAAAATCTTTCTCCGTTTTGCGAGAATCAAAAGCAAGCCCACCAACAAACAAATCTCTTTTGTTTATGATTTGTTCTATCTTAACATTATGTAATATGTCCGAGAGTTTTTTCATTATACTTTACTTGCTTTTTTCTTGTTATTCGGATTAGATTTGTCACTTTGAGTCTCTTTGTTATTAGTTGTTTGTTGCTCTTCTTTTTTTCTGTTGGAGGATAAATTTAAAATTACCTCTTGTCCCCTGCGTATGTATTTACCCTTCTCTATACTTTGAGAGATAACTTTTCCGTAACCGCAGAAATTTACATTCAAACCCATTGTTTCCAACAAATAAACCGCATCCCTTATACTTAATCCTACAACATTCGGCATAACATTGGGAGTTATTTTTTGTTCGGAAAATTTAACTACATTATCCACCGAGTATGTCCTTACCCAATCCGTTTGAAAAGAGGGAAGGGAGAAACCCAAATTTTTGCATAACAAACCATAATCAATAGCGTTACCATAAGTCAAAGCGGGAATAACCTTTGTGATATTTTCTTCTTTGGAAGTATAGTGGAATTTACCGGTGCCTATAACCCTGTCACTCAACTCTCTAAACACAGGGGCAGCCAAATCGCCTCCGTGTGTCAGAGCCTTTTGAGGTTTGGATATTACCACCATGCAAGAATACTGAGGGTTGTCCGACGGAAAGTATCCAACAAAGGAAGCTCTGTGTTGGAGTATTTGATTCTGATTGTCATAACCTATTTCAGCCGTTCCGCTCTTACCTGCTATGCCGTAAGAGGTATTTCTTAATTTTCTACCTGTTCCGTATTTGACAACACGTTTGAGTACATCTTGAATTTTTGCAAGAGTTTTGGGGTTGCACATTTGTTGCCTCAAAACCACGGGTTCAAAGGTTTTTATTGTTTTGCCGTCTTGAGCTATTGATTTCACAAACTGAGGTTTCATAACCCTACCGTTGTTGGCTATTCCGTTGTAAAAAGTAAGCATTTGCAAAGGAGTCATAGCAGTAACATAACCGAAAGACATACGTAAAAGGTCGTCCGTTTGCACACTCTTGCGTATTATTGGCAAAGGTTCATGCAAAGCCACATCGCAACTTAGTTTGTCGTATATGAAGTATTGCATCAAATCCTCTCTTAGTTTGGAACGCTTTGTTCTATCTTTGCAGTACAAATCGTAAATCAAAGAACTTATTCCTACGTTGGAAGACATCTCCAAAGCACGTCTAAAAGATACGTCCCCATGATTTACTTTACCCACATCCTTAATATCCTTTATGGTATTGGGAAAATGCATTCTTCCCGTAGGCACAACATTAGAAGTATCAACAAAACCTTTATCCAAAAGCATCATCGCCGTAACTATCTTAAAAGTAGAGCCGGGTTCAAATCTGTTACTTACGGCAATATTTTCCGTTTCCCTATAAGATTCGTCTTTTTGTTTTGTAAAATTGGCTAAAGCTTTTATATGTCCCGTATGAGTTTCCATTAAAATAACCGTTCCGCTTTCCGCTTTGTTGCTGTCCAAACATCTCAAAAGCGCTGTTTCCGCCAGCTCTTGCAAAGAAACATCTATTGTAGAGACAACATCAAAACCGTCCTCCACTTTTACTTCCAAATCATTATCTATAGGTATCCACTGATTTGGGTTTATGCGTCTTTCCCATCTATAACCATGTACGCCCGATAAATCTCCCGTATAGTAGCCGTCAATACCGTCATAACAAGTGTCACATCCCAACAACTCTCCTTTTACCTGTATACCTATTGTTCTTCTTGCCAATTCGCCGTATGGGTATACTCGTTTATATTTGACTTCCTTTGCCATAACGCCGGATAGTACAAAAGTTGTATCCTTTTTATTTTTGTTGATACGCATAGCCCCCAAAATAGGAAAACGTTTCATTTGTTCCAACTCTTGTTCGCTAACACTTTTATGAATAAGCACATACCTGTTTTGCTTTTTTCGCTGACTATCAAAATAGTGTTTATACTCCGTAGGTGTTTTATCCTTGAACATAGAGGAAAGCTTGCTACAAAGGTTATTTATTTTATTCTTATAGTCTTTGTGCGATATTATCCAATCTATGGTATCCCTGTTGGTTTCTCTACTCTTGGTTTTGCCCTTACCCAAATCCAAATAAAGGTCATAATACTTTAAGGAGGTCGCCAAGAGAAGATTTTCTCCGCTTTCGCTATCTATGGCATATATGCTACCTCTTTTTGCATTAACTTTATGTTTGGATATATTCCATTCCTTTGCTCTGTTCGTCCAAAAATAGTTTTCCGCAGTCTCCAAATAAATCACTTTACCGATAACAACGACAAAAGGTATTATCATCAAAAAGAAGATAATCGACAATGCTATTGCTCTGCTCTTATTGTTGTTGGTATTCATTTTTATGTTTATTCTCCTAAATCGGTTACAGTATCCTCATAAATAATAATATCTTTAATAGGCTCTTTGGAGATACCCACACCTGTGCTTTCCAGCTGAGAGTCTATGTAAGTCATTTGGGTGGTGTGTTGATAAGCGGTTTTTACCTGCATGTATCGTTTTTGTGCTTCTGTTATTTCCTTTGAGAGATTATATATATCGGTTACCGCTTTTTCTTCATTATATCTTAGACTTATGTAGATGACAAGCAAGAATACGACATACAAAATAAAAGGCAATTGTTTGCTTACATATTTTTGTATAAACTCCCCGGAGGTGTTGAATATATTAGCCATTTTTTCCTCCTTTCGTTCTTTCTCCTATTCGGAGTTTGGCGCTTTTGGAGCGAGGGTTTTCCGCTAATTCTTCATCTGAGGGTTGTAATGGTTTTTTTGTTATTACTTTGTAAGGAGAAATAACGTTGCCATAAAAATCCTTTTCTATTTTTCCTTGGGTATTTCCGCTTTTGAACAGATTTTTTACCAATCTGTCTTCTAAGGAATGATAGGAGATAACAACCAATCTACCTCCTTCTTGCAATAGGGAGGCACATTGTTGCAAACATTCTTCCAAACTTTTTAATTCGTTATTTACTTCTATTCTAAGGGCTTGAAAAATCTTTGCAAAATATTTGTTCTCCTTTCCTCTTTGAGACAGCGGTCTTGCAATCTCTATCAAATCGGTAGTAGTTGCTATATAACTGGTTTCTCTTTGTCTTATTACCCTATTTGCCAACAATCCGGCGTTATGAATTTCGGCATAATCTTTGAAAATTTGTTTTAATTGTTCTTTGTCGTAATTGTTGATTATGTCTGCAGCCGTTATAGAAATTCGTCTATCCATACGCAAATCCAAAGGAGCGGTCTTGTTTATGGAGAAACCCCTCTCTGCTTTATCTATCTGATAAGAGGAAATACCCAAATCGGCAATTATGCCATCTACTTGTGTTTTACGATAAAGTCTAAGGTGTTTTGCTACGTTGGAATAATCATCATGTATAAGACAAAAACGCTCGTCATTTATAGTATTTTTTATTGCATCTTCATCTTTATCAAAAGCATACAACTCTCCCTTGGAAGAGAGCCTGTCTAGTATTGCCTTGGAATGCCCTCCTCCTCCAAATGTCAAATCCACATAGACTCCCTCAGGGCAAATATTCAAACCTTGCAGAGACTCGGACAACATTACTGGTATGTGATATGTTCTTTCTGTCATTCCTTATGTATTCCAAACACAAACAATTATATACTCTTTGCATGTATAGTATTATAAATCATATCTTGATTAAGCCTCGCTGCCCAATAATTCTTTGGCTAAGGCTTTATAATCAAAATTATCATTATCAAGGTTTTTGTATGTGTCGGCATCCCATATCTCCATAAAATTTCCGCTACCGACTACAACAATTTCTTTGTCTATACCTACGTCCTGTCTCAGCATTGGAGGAATATTGAGTCTGTCGGCAGTATCCAACTCTATAAGATTACTCTCTATATACTTACGATACAATCTTTTGGCATCGGGATTATAAGGATTGAGTTTTTCTTGTAGCTTTTGTACCTCTTGTTGAAAACAATCGTATGTAAATAACTCCAAATACTTGTCATAAATAGAGCGTCTGATATAGAAACGAGAGTCCGTGGCAAGATTAAGTTGCTTGATAAAAGCCACAGGCAACTTAAATCTTCCGTTTCCGTCTATCTTACAATATTCAACACCAACTATCAATGACATAAAGTTTTTGTGTTATAAAACTGCTACAAAATTACTAATTTTTCCCAAACAAATACTATTTTGTAACTTTTTTTTCCATTTTTTTCCATTTTGTACGTAGAAAAACAAAGAATGTTGCATTATTCATTTAAAATTTCTTCGATAAAAAATGCATAAACATATTAGTTATGGCGATCCTTTTCGTTTTATGGATTGTCGCGTCTTTTTGTAGCAACAAAACATATGATTACCGAAAATGTAAGGAATTAGCGTAACAGATAAATCCTCAAGGGTGCAGGACTTCTATTTTTGAAGTAATAAATAGAATAAAAGTTGCGTTGTAAAAAAACTAGTATTATTCCAATAACTTTAAATTATCTTTTCGGGACGAAAACAAAAAACATATTATTAACCTTAATAATTTCAATAATCATGTCTGCAAATACGGTAAAATCTCAAAATGCAAACGAGTTTGTTCAGTCTTATCCTTTGGGAGAAAAAAATATTGCGTACTCCAAATATTTTACAGGTCAGAGTTATTTGTACCCTATAAGCAAAGAGAAAAGTCTTAACGTACCGATAAGTAACGTCACCTTTGAACCCTCTTGCAGAAACAATTGGCATAAACACGACGGAGGTCAACTTTTGATTGTTACGGCAGGAATAGGTTATTATCAACAAAGGGGAGAAACTGCTCGCAGACTCTATCCTGGCGATGTGGTAGAAATTTCTCCCAATGTAGAACATTGGCACGGTGCTGCTCCGGACTCTTGGTTTGCTCATCTGGCTATTGCTTGCAATCCCACAACCGCACCCGATACAACTTGGATGGAACCCGTAGAAGAATCTTCGTATTTAAAAGCCTGCAACGAAGCAAAAAACATACACGAAGAAGAAAATTCGGTATTAACTGCCAGACAAAAAGCAATTATCGGAATAGGTAATTACACGGCGCAAGGCAATCTGTTTATGTTAAAACAAGCTCTCACTATAAGTTTGGAGGAAAAGATGACAATAAACGAAATAAAGGAATTGCTTACTCAGGCCTATGCTTACTGTGGTTTTCCTCGCTCTTTGCGTGCCATAACCACTTTTGAGGAACTTGTAAAAGAAAGAAAAGCAAAAGGTATTGAAGATGTTGAAGGTAAAGCCGTTGCAAAAACAAGTGACAATACTGACAAATATCAAAGAGGAGCAGAAATTTTGGAACGACTGACGGGAGTAAGCAAAGACGCACCAAAATCCTCTATACTATTATTTGCTCCGGCAATAGATACTTTTTTGAAAGAGCACTTATTTTGTGATATTTTTGAAAGAGATGTTTTATCCTACAAAGACAGGGAACTGTTTACCGTAAGTCTTTTATCGGCTTTGGGAGGGGTAGAACCTATGGCCAAATCTCACATGTCCATGTGTTTGAATATAGGAATAAGTAGCCAACAACTCTTTGCCCTGTTGAATATAACGGAAACGAATATCGGTAAATTTTACTCAGACCCTATCCGTAAGGAACTGAACGATTTATTGAAAAAATAATTTTTACTCTCAACTGTTGGCAGACAAACATTCATTTTTATCTATCAGACTCCAATCCACACACCGCTTGAGAGACCGTTTAAGCATGAGGTCGAGCCAAATGCGGGTGCTGCGACCATTACCCTCCATAAAAGGATGTGCAACGTTCATTTCGGTGTATTTATTCATAATCTCATAAAGGTTGTTTCGGGCATTCGCTCTATTGTTTGCAGGGTTTCGGGGAAGTGCATACAATTAGCAAAGGTAAAACCACCTTTGGAGATATTCTTCGTACGAATTTGTCCAGCAAAGTCATATAAACCTCCAAAAAGATAAGCATGGATTTGTTGCAGACACTTTATACTTCCTGGCTCTATCGTTTTTAAGAGCCCGCTCTCAAAGAGTTGGTAGGCTTTCTTTCGGCTCTGTCAATCAATGGTGTTGTCGCTGTAAGTGAACCAATCAAGAAAATCGTTAGCACGATTGTTAGGGTAGTTCTTTGCCAACAATGCAACGCCCTCACTATTGAGAATATCAGCCACACGTAGTTTTCCATCAGGTGCTTTAAATCTGAAGCCGTGAGTGGCACTCACGAGTTCAACACTTTCTTGCGTCAACTTCCTTTTAAGCCATCGCCAGTGGTTTCTTGTCATTTGATAATCGTCTTGCTCGTTAATTGCGGCAATGATGTTCAGCACAGAAAACCACCACTTATTGTGTTCGTCGTCCCATACCGCCCTCACTTCACGGTCGTTGAAAAAACGAATAGATTTTTTATGCTGTTCTTTATGCTCTACCATAATAAAAAACGTTACTCATCTGGGGTGTTAATCAAATCTTTTGGATTCACCTTGCAATATCTCTGCTATCTGGAATAGCAATTCAAGGCTTGGCTGTCGACGATTGCAAACGTAGGAGCTTACAATAGCAAAACTCTTACCAAGCTTCTCAGCAAGCCACGTCTGCTTTACCCTCTTTTGGGTAAGTACCTCTTTTATTCTGTTGATTGGACTTTTCATAAATATCATATGATTATTTGCAAATATAGTAAATATTCTTGTATAAGGAATAAGGAATAAGAAAGAGGAGATATTTCCTCCTCTTTCAAAAGTTTTATATTCACAATCCTATTTGCCCGTCTTGTTTTGTATATTATTCTGCATCAAACTATCCGCTTTTTGCTTCAATTCCGTGTCGTAGCCATCGGTTTCTTTTTGAT
>CAUTQY010000031.1:0-15827 GCA_963540815.1 uncultured Bacteroidales bacterium | reverse complement strand
CAAACAACTTGTAGAACAAGGACTTTTATTGTGGGAAAGAGAAAATATTTATTAAAAATTGTTTTACTTGAATTGGACAAATCATAAAATATGAGGTATCAAAAAAAAATGGCACCTCATTTGTTTTGTTATATTTTTAAGACACAGTATTTGTGCAAACACATTGAGCGTAGTACTCTGTAATTTTGTTGTTTATAGCGTCTGCTATTTGTTCTTATTCGCATTGAAACGTAGGAAATTTCAATAATAAAGAAAAGGTAAGCAAATAGTATCCGTATATGCGGGTAAAATTTGGCTTTTCTTGGTTATCCTACGACCACAATGCTAGCAAATTTGCCCGCATTTTTGGTTTGTAAGATTACATATTGTAAGAAAAGATAGCATGACATAAAAAAGTAAATGTTGTGCCATAAAAAGAAACATCTTTATTTGATAACCCAATAAATAAAAAACACATATTTCTTAATAAATTAAAATCCGAGAACGAAAGGTATAAAAGATACACGGCCTCCGTATTTGCGATACGGAGGAGGTAAATCTCTTTCAGTAGGTGTTATATAATAGAATTGTTAACGGAAAATATTACAAGGGTTATTACTCCTTTTCTTGACGGTGCAAGTGCGGAAATAGCGTTAGCTAAAGAATTGGGATTAGAAGTCATAGCATATGATATTTTTGATTTATTAGTAAATTATTGTCAAATACAAATATCAACTCCCGAGGAATTACAAAAGGTCACAAGATAGAATTTTATATGATTTATCAAGAAAATTTCACTGCACGGATTAAAGGGTTGTATGGCTTTCACATTATAAAGAATGCCTCTCCTATTTATAAACTATTAGAAGAGTTGTTGCATAAGAGATTTCTTAACAAAATCAAACGGTTACTATCCAAAATGGAATTTACAAGAACATGGAGGAAATTGGCCTATGGAGATAAAAACCAAACATGCCAACCTTACAAAAAATAGCCTTTCAAACCTTCCCAGACGCAGAAAAATAAATGTATGATAAGAAAAAACGATACTTTTATTTATTTGCTCTCGTATTAGTGTGGTTTTATTACATATGAGTAGAATCTAATTTTAGTATCCTGTTGATTTGTGCGATTTCCTCCACACTAAATTTGTTTGTTTTATGCTGTAGTTGCTCCAATAGAGATGGTTTTTGTTTGTTCCTTATCTCGTTTAATATCTCTATGGCTTTATCTCTATCAAATAATTCGGCATCAATTTTTTCGCTTAATCTAAGCATGCATCCCAAAGCAACTTCTTCGTTGTCTATAGAGTCAATGTATCTAAAAATATTTTCTTCTTTGTTGTCTGTTTTTCTATCCGCGTTAACATTAGAGAGATTATTAAAATTACAATATATTTCTTCTCCCGTGATTTTTGATAGATATTTTAGTTTTTCCAACTTCTTTTTATTGGCTAAACAAGTTTCCAAATATTGCCCGTTATCTAACTTTATAGGAACATTGAAGCCCATCCCACTATCATTTATTTTCATTTTATCTTTAGCCTCCCTATTTGTTATATTATTTCTGAGATAGACTTTATTTACTATGTCTTTGTAGCAATCTTTAAAGTTTTTTGCGAAACCTTCACTCCATTCGTCCGTTTTGGGGTTTTTAATTCCGTATAAGAAATTCTTTTTTCTTTCCGCTTCGGAATCTTCCATATCAAATATGTTAATAAAATCTTTATTGTCTTTCATCTCTTTTTTATATCATTTTTTATTTTCTCTCTAACGTAAAAAATTGAAATTCCAAATTACTTTTTTCGTCTTTTTTCTTTTCGCTTTGATAAACGATTTTCCATTCCGACTCTTTTATTTCCGGAAAAAAAGTATCGGCATCCGTATAAGATCTATATACTTTGGTGAGGTATATTTTGTTTGTTATTGGCAAAAATTCTTTGTAAATACTGCCACCGCCTATAATAAAAACTTCGGTATCAAAGTTTTGTATTTTTTTTACTTCTTGCAAAGAGTGTAATACGGAAATTTCTTTGCTTGGAAAAACAAAATCCTTGTTTGAGCTTATAATAATATTATGTCTTTGCGGCAACGGTTTTATTTGCAAACTCTCCCATGTTTTTCTTCCCATAAGTACGGGGTGATTTTGGGTTGTTTCCTTAAAATAAAGCATGTCTTCTTTTATGTGCCATAGCAAATCTCCGTTTTTGCCTATTGCTCCGTTTTCTCCTACGGCTACTATTATGGAAAAATTGTTCATAACAAAACTTTTTAACTTAGACTTCTATCCCAATCTTTATAAATCACATCATAGCCCTGTTTTCTGACCATTGCTTCTATTTCTTTCGGAGACCTATCGTCGTTAATATGAAACTGTTCCAAATCTTCATTAGGGTTGGCATATCCTCCCGGTTCGGTTTTGCTTCCCGCACTTATGGAAGTTACCCCCAAGGTAACAAAATGGTCTCTCATATTGCGAGTTTCTCTTGTAGACATTGCAATATCCACATCGTTATCAAATATACGAAAAGCCCAAAGTGTCTGAGCAAACTGCTTTTCACTCATAAGAAAATTGGGTTTGTAACCACCGGCAGCAGGACGCATACGCGGGAAACTTATACTGTATTTTTGCTTCCAATAATTTTTTTCCATAAATCTTAGATGCATAGCCAAATAAAGCATCTCCGTTCTCCATTCTTCAAGTCCTATTAATGCTCCCATACCAACTTTGTGTATACCGGCTTGTGCTACTCTTTCGGGAGTACCCAGTCTCCACTTATAATTTGATTTCATGCCCTTGGGATGATATACCTTATAGCGTTGTTCGTTAAAAGTCTCCTGGTAAACATACAAAGTATTCGCCCCTACCTCTACCAACTTTTCATAATCCTCAACTCTCATAGGGAAGACCTCCAAGTTTATGGCAGAAAAATGAGGTCTGCATATTTCTATAGCGTGTTTTATGTAATCAACTCCCGCAACCTTAGGGAATTCTCCGGTAAGCAACAAAACATTGTCGTAGCCCATTTGTTTGATTACCTCTATTTCCCTTAGAATTTCCTCATCGTTCAAGGTCTTTCTTATCATGGGATTATTATGGTTAAAACCGCAATAAATACAATGATTGCTACAAGCGTTGCTTAGATATAGAGGTATGTACAAAAGCATAACCTTTCCAAAACGTTTTTGGGTAATATTGCGAGACATCATGGCCATAGTTTCCAAATAATTTTCCGCCTCAGGAGAGATCAAAGCCTTAAAATCTTCCAAATCCAAAAAGTCTTTACTCAAAGCTTTTTCCACATCTTTTATGGTTTTCTTGTAAATGGAAGCAGTCATATCCTCCCATCTCAAATCTTTTATTGTGTCATAAAAATCCATAATAAAAAACATTTTTGCAAAGTTACTAAAAAAGTACAACCTTTATAAATAATATCTATCTTTGTTTTACTTGTAACAAAGATATACAGACTTTTTGAGAAAAGTAAAATTATTTTTTTATTTTTATTTGATGTATGGAAAAAATTGTTACATTTGCAATCTAATAGAGAACATTAAAAGTTATATTTATTTACAAACAAATTTTTATTCTTATGAAAAAGTTATTATTTTTACTTATGGGTTTTGTTTCTTTTGGACTATATGCCCAAACTATTGTAAGCACACAGGTAGAAAAAAGACATGTGGTATTTGAAGAATTCACTGGAATAAATTGCGGTTATTGTCCCAATGGTCATGCGATGCTTTCTTCCTATGCAAATAGTAACCCCGGCACTGTGGTAATTAACATACATCAGGGAATTTTTGCAGCTAGGTTTACTACTCCTTGGGGAGACGCGATAGCAGGTCAGGTAGGTTTATCCGGTTATCCGGCTTTTTCCGTTTCGCGCACACCGCTAAATAGTAGTTGCAAATTTACAAACTACTACTCCAATAGTGTGAACTATCTTACGGACGGAGCTGCCATTCAGAACCAGAACTCTCCCGTGAACATAGCGGCAACGGCAACGATAGACGCTACAACGAGGGTTATGACATTACACGTAGAGGCATACTATACGGCCGCCTTAAATCAAAATTTCAACATGTTACAAGTTGCCTTACTGCAAGATGGAATTACAAGTCCTCAATCTAATAACGGCAACTACAACCCTTCTCAAATAATGCCAGACGGAACGTATAAGCACATGCACATGCTTAGAGATATGGTTACCGGCAAACAGTGGGGAGATACAATAGCATTTAATACCAACGGACAAATACCGGCCGGCACATTCGTGCAAAAAGATTATACATACAATATTCCTACTACTTTGTATTCGGAAGAAGTTGTTTTGGGTAACATAAATTTGGCCATCTTTGTTTCGGACGGAGAAAGTAGTGCTTGTCCTTCCGTTAATGCACCGAATATTTGGACGGGTATCAATGTAGAACCTACCTATGTAAATATAGATGGTAACAATGCCATTGTTTCCAAAGTGCAAACGAAAGAGGTTTATGGTTGCAAGGATTATGTAAATCTCACTACTACAATAAGAAACGAAGGAGCGACTATCAACTCCCTTACATTGGAATACGGCAGTGGTATAGGTGAAAATCAAACTATGACTTTTACGGCAAGCGGAGACGGCGGAGCAATAAACACTTTTGCAGATAAGACCTTTAACCTTGGTCAAGTGGTAATAAATCAACCTAATGAGGAACAAAATTCGGTGAATACTAGTATAACGGTAAATATCGTTTCCGTCAACGGAGAGCAAATAAATCCAAGCACAACTAACAACACAAGTAGCGTTACGACATTCACAAAGAATGCTCCAAAAACAGGTTCCGGCACTCCAAGGGTAATTGTAAGGACAGATGCGGCAGGTGATGAATTTACTTGGAAAATACAGGACGAAAACGGCAATACCTTAGCAAGCGGCGGCCCTTATGCAAGGAATAGCATAGTAAAAGACACAGTTGAGCTTACTCAAATAACCAACGCCGGTTGCTATACTGCTGTTGCAATGGATTCTTACGGTGACGGTATGACTTATCAGGGAAACGGAATGTTTAGAGTGTATGCGGGAACCAAGAATTTGGTTAATATAACCGGTAGTTATTCGGAAAAGAAAGTGGATTTCAAAATAGATAATTTAAGTGGCTTAAGCGAGTCGGAAGGTGTTATTTCTCAAAGTATGATTTATCCTAATCCCGCAAACGACAGAGCAACCCTTTCCGTAGATATGCTTAATTATGCAACGGCGGACATACAAGTTGTGGATATGCTGGGCAGACAAGTATTGTCTTTGAACAATAATGCGTTGCAGACAGGTAATAATAAGATAGAAATAAAAACTTCTTCCTTAGAGAACGGAACATATTTTGTGCGTATAGTTACAAATGAGGGTATGGTGTCTCACAGGTTGAATATAACAAAATAATTTTGAATACATTTTTCATTCTTAATTTTAAACAAGGTTGTTAGGCAGCCTTGTTTTTTTTGTGATAAAATTCTTACAAAAACATCTTTATTTTTATTGCCGTTTGACGAAAATGAATCACCGTTTCGATTTCATGAAACGGTGATTCGCAAAATCGAAACGGTGATTCGTTTCAGGTATCAAAAAAAATAAAAAAACATGCTTTTATTTATTTAAGTTTCCATTGGGAATCTACAAAATTTTTATATCTTTGTACTCTGTTTAAATAAGTTTAATTTTTTTTAATGCAAAAAATACTATTTTTTATTCTGTTTTTGAGTGTTAACATTTTATCTATGGCACAAAAAAATGTAGACATAGTAAAAAATTCTATAACCAAATACGTAATAATACTGCCGCAAAAAGCCTCTCAAGAGGAAAAACAAGCCGCAGAATTATTACAAGATGCTTTTGAGAAAACTTGCAACGTAAAAATACCCATATTAGACGAAAACTACCCCAGAAAGAATGAAGAAATATTAATCGGTTCGGCGAGAGCGGTGAACAAAGATTTTACCAAGAATAATTTTGCAACCTCTTCTTATATCGTAAAAGAAGACAAATTATTATTGAACGGAGCGAATGCTTACTACTCTGTTGTGGATTTTTTGGAAAGAGAATTGGGAGTGAGAAAATTTGCCGTAGATTGTGAGGTATATCCCAAAAGAAAAAACTTGTCTTTAAAATCAAATCTTTCTTATTCTTTTCGTTCGCCGAATGTTTTTAGAGAGGTTAACTCCAACTTTACCAAACGCAAGAGAGATTTTCAAAAATGGTTGAAAACTGACTTATACATAGAAACTTTTGCCAAAGATTACTTTGTTCATACTGCAAATAAGCTATGCTCGGACAAAGAATATTTTGATAAACATCCGGAATATTTTGCTTTGGTAAACGGACAAAGACTGAGAGACCAAGTTTGTTGGTCGCATCCGGAGGTGTTTAACATAATGAAAGAGAATCTTAGAAAAGCAATGCTTTTGCAACCGGATAGAGATTGGTGGAGTGTGTCGCAGGACGACAATCCGACATATTGTCAATGTGATAAATGCATGGAACTGATAAATAAAGAGGGTTCGGCAGCCGCCCCTATCATAGTATTTGTGAATAAAATGGCAAAAGCCTTTCCAAACAAACTTATCTCTACTCTTGCTTATATATATTCTCGCAAATGTCCCAAGACACTAAAGCCCGAAAAAAACGTTCAGATTATGCTCTGTAGTATAGAGGCAAATAGAAACATTACCATAGAAGAGGAAAAGGAAAGAAATTCCGAAAATTCCTTTGCAAAGGATTTGGAGGATTGGGCAAAGGTAAGTCAAAATATTTTTCTTTGGGATTATGAGTGTGATTTTGCTCACTACATGTGTCCGTTTCCCAACATACATGTTTTGCAACCGAATATCCGATATTTTGTAAAAAATGGTGTAAATATGCTGTTTCAACAAGCAAACTGTGACAGAGGACACGAATTTGCCGAGTTAAAAAATTATTTGATAGCCAAACTGCTTTGGGACCCTAATGTGAATCAGGATTCTCTCATAAATGATTTTATGAGACACTATTATGGCGATGCCTGTGGTCCTATTAGAGAATATATGGACAGAATAGAAAACATAGCCACAAGTTACAAAGATAGTGTGAGATTGGATATATATGCTCCTCCTTCGCAATACAAAAATAATATATTATCGGAAGAAAATTTGAAGTTATTTGATAGTTTGCTTTATAAAGCGGAGGACTTGGTAAAAAATGATAAAAAAATACTTTTGAGGGCACAGACAGCACATCTTCCCGTGCATTATGCAATAATAGAAATAGGTAAAACTGATATTTACGGCAAAAGAGGTTTCTATCATAAGGAAAAAAATAATTGGATAAGAAACGAATCTATGTTTGAAAGAGTGGAAACGTTTTACAATACCTGCAAAGATGCCGGTGTGGAGTCTATGAACGAGAATGGGCTTAAACCTTTGACATATTACCAAGGATGTAAGCGCACCATAGAAAATAATATAAAAGATGATATTGCCTTTCAAAAAAAGGTAACTTGTGAGCCTATGCCGTCTACTAATTACGGTAACGGGGACCCTACTATTTTGACGGACGGGACCAGAGGACCGGCGGATTTCAAAATGAATTGGATAGGTTGGTGGGGTAAGGACGCAAGTGTAACCGTAGATTTGGAAAAAACATATAACAATCGTACTGCAACAATATCTACTTTGGCTTTGCCTCATGCTTGGGTGTTGCACCCGTCAAAAATAATCTGTTCGATATCTTTGGACGGAAAAACTTTTAGAAAAACGGACGAGCAAGACTGTAATGGTAACAATAAAAATAATCCTGCCATACAAGAATATTCCTTTAAAATAAAGGAAAAATTTCGCTTCGTAAAATTTGAAATAGAAGGTACAAAATCTCTGCCTTCTTGGCATTATGCCTATACAAAAAAATCGTGGTTCTTCTTGGATGAAATAATAATTAGGTAAAAATATAGGGGTTTAATGAGTATAAATTATGACAGAAGAAAAGAAAACATATTTGCAACATGCATTCAGATATGGAACTATAATAGGTTTTGTTAGTTTTATCTATTATCTGATAGGTTTCTACACCGGTTTTGAAGAAAAGGTTTTTATTTTTGATAACCTATATTTCTTTCTTTCCGTTGCCTTGTTTATTGTTATGATGTCTAAATATAGGAATATGCAACAAGGAAAGGTGAAATTTTCTCGTTATTTGGCTATTGGTTTTGTGGCAAGTGTTATTACTGCGTTTTTTATTTCCGCCTATACCTTTATAAGAGTAACGGTTTTGGATACGTATTTGATATATCAAATTATTTCTCTGGTAGAAAAAGCCATGCCGACCTATCAACTTCCCGAGCTAACTTCTTCCACTCTGGGTATCTTGAAAATATCCTATGTTTTTGCTAATTTCTTTGTTAATATTTTTAATAATATGATATACATTATGTTGATTTCTGCCTTTATGGTTTGGAATAGCAGAATGTATAACCGAAACACAAATAAATAATTGGTTATGAATGCAATAATAAAAAGATATCGCTCCGTTATACATGGCAACTATCGTTGTGCGTCCATTAAGTACGGTATTGTTATGGGGGTAGGACTTAGTTGTTGTTTGGTTTTGAGATACATATTGGGACATCCTTCCAATGCTCCCATATCCGGAGACGAAAATTGGGTGGTATTCATAGCCCTATTGATTATGAGTTTGGTATTGGTATTTCATTATAGGAGACATTTGGCCGATAAAAAAATAAGTTTCAAAGAGGGTTTTCTTCTTACCCTTTACTCTTGTATTGTTGCTTGTGTAATATATGCCGTCTTTATGTATTTTTACGCTATTTTTATAGATAATGGCATAGACTCCTTTCAGGACAGGACAATAGATACAATGACAAGGGCCGTAGCAAATGGTAACAGTACTAATAATATACATTTGCCTGAGATGATTTATTTGGTGTTTTGGGGTATGATGGCAAATATGATAATGAGTATTTTAGTTGCTTTTATTACAGGGATAATATGTCGCAACGAAAGAGCAGAAATTGTATAACTTTCCTACAAAATACAATACACATACATTATTCCAAAAGATAAAATCAAGGTAAGCAAATAGATTACCAACGCAGGAGGGTAAAATATTTATTGGGGATTATAACACCATATTTTTTTTGCTTGTTAGATAACAATCAAATTTGCCATTGTTCCGAAACGGTAAGATTGCCTGCGAGGGAGGAACTTGTTGCCAAAGAAAGCCAAAGAATTTTGCTGTTTGTTATAATTAAAAGAGGTAACATTAACACGGTATAAGGCACATTGCTTAATGTTTGAGAAACAAAGCAGATACTGTAAATATTTATCAGAATAGAAATAGGGCTTTCAGTCAGAGATAAGTTTTTAACGTAGGATATTATATATGTGTCTTTTATACTCGCGACCAGAATGAAAAGAGATGCAAAAAATAACAATGACGATCAATCCACTCCTTTTAATACTTGTTTGACCTTGTGTTTGGAGAAAATTACGATTAAACCTCCTCCTACAATTGCCACTATTGGTATGGATAATCCAAATATTTTAACAAAGAAAAATCCCAAAAGAACAAAGAAAAATATGAATATTGAGAATTTCATATTTCCAATATCGGACACAGGAATTTCTATTTCCTTTATTTGTCTTTTTTGAGAAAAAGCAAGGGTAAAAAAGACCGTCCAATTTTATATTGGAAATAATCAACATCATACCCAGAAGTAAAATCAAAGTATTGAAATCTGTACTTTTAATTGCCTCTTTTACGGAAATACAACCAAAAAGTACCTTCGCTACGCTACCTAAGAAAGCTATGGTCTTTTTGTCCAAGTTGATAAAGGGCAAACTTGTTGAAAATAATTCCAAATACTAGGTAATCGTAAATATAATTAATGCAATCATATTTAACCATGATTGTGAGAACTAAACCACTGCGTCTTAGTCCAATATACTTTTATAATATTGTCAAAAGAAATATATTTTAATTTCAAGATAATTTGTTTTGCACTTGCAAGGGGGAGAGTACTTAATAATATCTCTGCATATCTATCAATCGTACCCCGTCCAACCAAACAGCAACGCAACCTATAACGCCATGGTCGGGATGTTTGGTATGTATGGGTTGCAAAGTGGTGTCATCTACCATAAGAAAGTATTCCAAATCAAAGTCCTTGATTTTTTTAAATTCGTCTTCCACAAAACGTGTGATTTGACCGACGTTTAAGGAGTCTTTCTGCAAATAAGATCTTTCCAAAATCTGATGTATCTTGGGGGCAATTTCTCTTGCCTTAGGGCTAAGTCTTTGATTGCGAGATGAGGTTGCCAAACCGTCCGCATCTCTATAAATAGGGCAGGCTATTATTTTTACATCAATATTTTCTTGCCTTATCATGTCTTTTATGATAGCTATCTGTTGATAATCTTTTTCTCCGAAATAAGCCCTATCTGCCTTTGTCCACAAAAAAAGTCGGGAAACTATATTTGCTACCCCGCTAAAATGTCCCGGTCTTTGTTTGCCCTCCATAACCTGCTCCAATTGTCCAAAGTAGAATTTTTTCGGCTCCTGCCTATAAACTTCTTCTTCTGAGGGTACAAAAGCGATGTCACACATACATTCTTGCAGAATTTCCAAATCTTTTTGTTCGTTCCGTGGATATTTTTCAAAATCCTCCTTGTTATTAAATTGTATAGGATTTACGAAAACGCTACACACAAAAACTTCGTTTTCTTCTCTTGCTCTTTTGAATAAAGAAATATGTCCTTCGTGTAAGGCCCCCATGGTGGGCACCAAACCAATGGATTTGTTTTGTTGTTTAGTCTCTGTTATTAGTGAAGTTAATTCCTCTACAGTCCTACAAATTTTCATTGTAAAAAAATATGAATTTTTTTTTAGTTATTATTTTCCTGTTCCTCCGTTACGTCTTCGTATTCCGTAAAAGTGGCTTCTTCTCTTTCGGGATTGTTCTCTCTGTAAGGGTCGTATTTGGATTTTAGATTATCGGAAATACGTTTTATTCTGCGAGGTATATCCAATATGAAATTTAGAACCGATACCATAATTGAAAATAGTAGAGCATTGCCAAAGCCGTTTATATCAAAGGTGTCACCCATAAGCCATGCTGCTATCATGATGATAATGGCATTTATAACAAGCATAAACAAACCCAAAGTGGAAATAATCATGGGCATGGAAAACAGAGATAATACCGGTTTTATAAATCCGTTTAAGACACTTATCACTATTGCAAGTAGTATTGCGTATAACGGGCCTGCTATATAGGGTCCGTCCGTAGAGGGTTCATTTGCTCCCCATACATAACAGACTATACAGATGGCAATAGCCATAACGAGAATTTTCAACCAGAAATCTTTTTTCCACGGCTCAAATTTATTATTACTACTCAGATTTATACTAAACATGCTCATTGTTATACGCTTCCTGCTTTTTTATGTTTTTTGGGTTGCAAAATTATGTATTTTTTTTAATTCTCCTTTTAAATTCGGATAATATTATTGCCGTTGCCATAGAAGCGTTTAGAGACTCTATCTCTGCAAAATCGTTGAAAGAAGGTATTGTTATTTTGTTGTTCACTCTTCTTAGGACTTCTTCGGATACTCCGCAAGACTCATTACCTACTATAATGATGCCGTTTTTGCTAAGTTTTTCTTCATAAATATTCTTTCCGTCAGACACAACTGTGGCATAAATATCAAAGTCCTTAGGTATGTTATCCAACAACTCAACAATATTGCAGTAGGTCGTGTTTGTGTGAAATATTGCTCCCATACTTGCTTGTACAACTTTGGGATTATAGTATTCAACACTGTGAGAGGAACAAATAATATTTTTGATACCAAACCACGAAGCCAATCTTATGATAGTACCCATGTTGCCGGGGTTTTTTATTTGATCCAGCATTAGAGACAGACTGTTCAAAATGCTGTCGGTTTTTGGTATTTTATAATTTTTTTGTTTTAGAACGGCAATTACTTTGTCCGGACAGGTAAGATTACTCATTTTTTCCAATTCCGATTGGCTTGCTTCGGAATAAGGTATACCTCTTATTAGTCTTTCATTTTCACATAACCATGTACTATTTGCACAGATACGGACAAACTCAAAAGAAGATTTCAAAGCCTCACATACCATCTTTTCTCCCTCAATGACAAAAACTTTGTCTGTGTCCCTAAACTTCTTATGTTTGTAAGAAGTTATTTGTTTGAGTAATGCTTTATTCATTAATGTTTTTCCAAATCAAAGATGTGTGCAAAGTTAATAATATTCCTTGAATACTCTTTTCAATAAACATAAATCTCCAAAATAATTGTTTCTTTATAAAATAATGTAGCCTTGCAAGTCGCTTTCGTAAAAACTAACTAAAAATATAACCCTTAAATAAATTTCTTAGGAATAGATTGACTAAAGTAATGATGCTATCGGGAATAACCTTGCCGGCATTTCCATCTTGTTACGGTAAAACCAATAAGGAGAGTTTTATGAAAGAAGAAAACAAAAATCAAAACAGCGTTGTCTATGTTACAAGATACATTTCTTCCGAGAGTCCTATAAAAATATATGAGGCACTCGGAGTAAAGGCTGAGGGAAAGGTGGGAGGGAAAATTTCAACTGGAGAGGGTAAAGGCGTATATGCTTTATCTATGGATTTAATTGCTCGGCTAATTCACAAATTGAGTGCTAACATTGTAGAGTGTAATACGGCTTACGCCGGTACAAGACACAAGACGGATTTACACAAGCAAATCATCAAGGAACATGGCTGGGAAAAAGTTGCAAAGGTTGACATTTTGGATGAAGAAGGAGAAATAAAGATTCCAATAGAAAACGGCGAACATCTAAAATACGGTATAGTGGGCTCTCATATTAATAGCTACGATTTTATAGTTAATTTGGCTCATTTCAAAGGTCATCAGATGGTGGCAGGTTTCGAAGGAGTTTTGAAAAATCAATCCATAGGTTTTGCATCCTAAAACGGTAAAGCGTATATTCATACTGCCGGCAAATGTGAGAAGATGGAATGTTTGTGGGATAATCTACCGGAAGAAGACCACTTTATGGAGTCCATGGCTGAGTACGCAAAAGCCATCGCAGATAAATTCGCATATAAAATGGTTTATATTGCTGTTATGAATAATATGTCCATAGATTGCGATTGCAATGCCCATCCTGCCAAACCTTTAATTAAGGACTACGGTATTTTGGCTTCAACAGACTCTGTTGCTTTGGATAAGGCTTGTTTGGATACAATATTTAATACGCAAGTTACCGAGGGTAACAATACCAAACATTTGATAGACCGAATTAATCAACAAAGTGGTACTCATATAGTTGATTATGCGGAGAGAATAGGTTTGGGTTCTTCCAAATATATCCTGAAAAATACATATTAATTTTTTAATTTATCGTTTTGTGAAAACAGAGAACGGCTATTTATTACCGTTCTCTGTTTTTTTATAAAAAAAATAACTAAAACAAAAGATTTACTTAATTTTGCAAGTCGATAAATAAAAACACATAAAAAGAATAAAACACATATTTATATGAGACCGGATTTCAGTAATGTGGATTTCAAAAAGATAAAAAAACGCGTAGATTTTAGAACGTGGGAAAAAGAAGTCCGCAACGAAAAAACGTGGATAACTCCGGAACAGATACCCGTAAAACCTGTTTATGCTTCCGAGGATTTGGAAGGTATGGAACATTTGAATTATGCGGCAGGAGTTACCCCGTATCTTAGAGGACCTTATAGTACAATGTATGTTATGCGTCCTTGGACAATTAGACAATATGCAGGTTTTTCTACGGCAGAAGAGAGTAACGCCTTTTATCGTAGAAACATAGCAGCAGGACAAAAAGGACTTTCCGTTGCTTTCGATTTGCCTACACACAGGGGTTACGACTCCGACCACCCAAGAGTTGTGGGTGATGTCGGCAAGGCGGGAGTTGCGGTTGATAGTATTTTGGATATGGAAATTTTGTTTAATCAAATAGACCTTGGTAAAATGTCCGTATCCATGACTATGAACGGAGCAGTTCTACCGGTTTTGGCATTCTACATAATGGCGGCTGAGGAGCAAGGAGTTAAACAGGAGCAACTTGCCGGTACTATTCAAAACGATATTCTTAAAGAGTTTATGGTTAGAAATACCTACATCTATCCACCCAAACCTTCTATGAAAATTATTGCGGATATTTTTGAATATACTTCCCAAAATATGCCGAAATTCAATTCAATCTCCATCTCAGGTTATCATATGCAAGAGGCAGGGGCAACAGCAGATATAGAAATGGCTTACACTCTTGCCGACGGTTTAGAGTATCTTAGGGCAGGTATCAACGCCGGTATGACCGTAGACCAATTTGCTCCGCGTTTATCCTTCTTTTGGGGTGTGGGTATGAATCATTTTATGGAAATTGCCAAAATGAGGGCTGCTCGTATGTTATGGGCAAAAATAGTTAATCAATTCCATCCGGAGAATCCAAAGTCCTTGGCTCTTAGAACTCACTCTCAAACCTCAGGTTGGTCTCTTACCGAACAGGACCCATTTAACAATGTAGCACGCACTTGTATAGAGGCTATGGGGGCAGCCTTAGGGCATACGCAATCTTTGCATACCAACGCCTTAGACGAGGCTATTGCACTTCCTACGGATTTTTCTGCTCGTATAGCAAGAAATACCCAGATATATTTACAGGAAGAAACTAATATTTGCAGAAGCCTTGACCCTTGGGCAGGTAGTTATTATGTAGAGAATCTCACGCACGAGATAGCACATAGGGCGTGGTCACACATACAGGAAATAGAAAAACTCGGAGGTATGGCCTCGGCTATAGAGAGCGGTATTCCAAAAATGCGTATAGAGGAATCTTCTGCCAGAAAACAGGCTAGAATAGACGCAGGAGTGGACACAATACTTGGTGTTAATAAATATAGATTGGAACACGAGTCTCCTATTGATACATTGGAAATAGACAACACCGCAGTTAGAGAAGCCCAAATAAAACGTTTGCAAAAGCTTAGGGCGGAACGTAATGAAGAGGCTACCCAAGAGGCTTTACGTAAATTGGCTCATGTTGCACAAACAGGCGAAGGAAATTTGCTTGAAATGTCTATTGATTGTGCAAGAAAGCGTGCTTCTTTGGGAGAAATATCCGACGCATGTGAAAAATATTTTGGCAGATATAAAGCAAAGATAAATTTGATTTCAGGCGTGTATAGTCAGGCAACAAAGGATAGTGCTAAGTTTAAGAAAGCACAAGAGATGGTAAAAGAGTTTGAAGAAATAGAAGGCAGACGTCCAAGAGTTATGGTCGCAAAAATGGGACAGGATGGACATGATAGAGGGGCAAAAGTGGTTGCAACAGGCTATGCAGACATAGGTTTTGACGTAGATATGGGACCTCTGTTTCAGACTCCTGCCGAGTGCGCAAAGCAGGCCGTTGAAAACGATGTTCATATTATTGGGGTTTCTTCTTTGGCGGCAGGGCACAAAACTCTTATTCCTCAGGTTATAGAAGAATTGAGAAAATTAGGAAGAGACGATATTGTGGTAACTGCCGGCGGAGTTATCCCTCCGCAGGATTATCAATTCTTGTATGATTCGGGAGTAGCAGCGGTATTTGGTCCTGGAACGGTAGTCTCCGATTCGGCTATAAAAATGCTTGAAATACTTTTAGCACAAAGAAGATAGATACGAGCTTGGTAATTTTAAATAGTATTATTAATTTCATCCGATTTTGTTTTTTATGTCGATTTCGGATGATTTTTTATTTTTATATATATTTGTTTATCAGATATTTGTGT
>CAUTQY010000030.1:0-16236 GCA_963540815.1 uncultured Bacteroidales bacterium | reverse complement strand
CGACATAACACCAACAACATTTTATTTTTTGCAAAGATAAAAATTTTTCGAAATAAATATTTGAAACATTAACTACTCCTTTGCAAAATTGCCAAACAATACATACACGGATATTGCAAAAAAATGTACCTTTGCAAACAAAAATAAAAAATATAGGGAACAATTTAATGGATAGCAAGACACAGCAAACGTTTTCTTCTCAACAAATAACCCCCAAATTTATTAGTTTGGAAAGAATTATTGCCTCCAAAAATAAGACACTTTACAAGCTTATTCCGAAATTTATACTCAATTGGTTTAAAAAACTTATACACTTAGACGAAATCAACAGCATTATTTACAAATATAGAGACAAGCAAGGCGTAGACTTTGCGAACGCTGTTTTGGACGAGTTACAAATAAGATTGGAGGTAATAAACTCTCAAAATATTCCTACAGCAGGCAGAGAACTTGTTGTGGCAAATCATCCCGTTGGAAGCATAGATGGCATGGCTTTGATAAGTGTTATAGGTCAAAAAAGAAAAGATTTGCTTTTTCCTGTCAATGATATACTTTGCCAACTACCGGGACTGAAATCCGTATTCGTACCCATTAATAAATACGGTAGAAATTCTACAAATCACAAAACTTTGAACGAGGCTTTCGGCGGAAATAGTATAATGATGTTTTTTCCTGCCGGGACGGAAAGCAAAATAATAAAAGGCAAATTGCAAGATTTTGCTTGGAAAAAATCTTTTGTCAGTCAGGCTCAAACTTTTAGTAGGGATATAGTACCCGTGTATATAGAAGGAAGGAATTCCAAAGGTTTTTACAGACTGTATAAAATTAGAAAGTTTTTGGGTATAAAGTTTGATTTGGAAATGATACTTCTTCCGCGAGAGATGTTTGCACAAAGAGGAAAAACACTTACCCTTATTTTTGGAAAAACAATTTCCATAAAACAGATAAATAAAGCAAAATACAGTGCCAAAGTATGGGCAGATAAAATAAGAAGTTTTATTTACACGTTAAAGGAAAACAATAATGCTGTTTTCGCCGCCGATAATTAAAAAACAACAGACCTATGGAAAGAACAATTGATACATCTTACGTAATTCCTCCCGTAGATAAAAACCTTATAAAACAAGAACTTACCAAGGATATATTTTTTAGAAATACCAATTATGGTGATAGGGAAATATATATTACCACAGCTCACAAAAGCCCTAATATTATGAAGGAGATAGGCAGATTGAGAGAGTTAAGTTTCGGAGCCTTGGGCGGAGGAAGTGGTACGGATTGCGATATGGACCAATACGATGTTGCGCCTGAGCCGCATTGTTACAAACAACTTTTTGTATGGGACAAACAAGACGAGGAGATTGTAGGAGGGTATCGCTTTATAATAGGTAAGGATGTTTTTATGCAAAGCAACGGAGAGTTACTTTCTGCCACAGCGGATTTGTTTTTTTTCTCCGATGAATTCAAAGAGTATGTTTGGCCTTTCACTATGGAGTTGGGTAGAAGTTTTGTGCGTCCGGATTATCAGCCCACATTCTCTTTGCGTAAGGGTATGTATTCCTTGGATAATTTGTGGGACGGTCTGGGCGGTTTGGCTCAAACTTTATCAAAACAAGTTAAGTATTTTTTTGGCAAAGTTACCATGTATCCCTCTATGAATAAGACTGCACGTGATTACATTCTGTATTTTTATCGTAAACATTTTCCCGACAACGAAGGGTTGGTATGGCCGCGAGAGGAGGTAAAAATAACTACCGATTACAATGAATTGGTAAAAATTTTTTGTGGCAGAAACTACAAGGAGGATTATCAAATACTCTTGAAAAGTGTCAGAGCCTTAAAAGAAAATGTACCTCCCTTAGTAAATGCTTATATGAATCTTTCCTCTACAATGAAAAGTTTCGGTACCTCGATTAACAAACATTTTTCAAACGTGGAAGAGACGGGAATACTTGTTACCATAGGCGACATATATGAGGAAAAACGCAAAAGGTATATGAATTTGTAATATTTTGGTATTTCTTTTATTAATGTAAACAAGACCATGATAATAAAACAAGCAGAATTTGTAATTAGTTCCTCCCAAATATCGCAATGTCCTCCCGCTCAAATGGCAGAGTTTGCTTTTATCGGCAGGAGTAACGTTGGAAAATCTTCCCTCATAAACATGCTAACAAATAGAAAATCTTTGGCAAAAACTTCCTCTACTCCCGGAAAAACTCAGTTGATAAATCATTTTCTTATTAATAAGGAATGGTATTTGGTAGACCTTCCAGGTTACGGTTATGCCAAAGTAAGTCAAAAAGCAAGGGAGAAATGGCAAAAAATGATAAAAAATTACGTTTTGCACAGAGAAAATCTTTTAACCCTTTTTGTTTTGTTGGATGTTAGATTGGAACCGCAGAAAATAGACTTGGATTTTATCAATTTCTTGGGGAAAAACAGCGTTCCGTTCCAAATTATTTTTACAAAGTTAGACAAACAAAGCAAAGCAAAGATTTCTGCCAACTTTACGAAATTACAAGGTAAATTACTTGAGACCTGGGAGGAATGTCCCAATATATTGTTTTCTTCTTCACAAACCTCGGAAGGAAAAGAGGAAATACTAAACGAAATAGAAAAAATAATAAATCAATATTGGAAAGAATAAACAATAATTTTTTATAATGAGAACAATAAAAAAAGCCTTAATATCCGTATTTAACAAAGACGGATTAGAACCAATAGTACGTAAGTTAAACAATCTTAATATAGAGATATACTCCACAGGCGGAACTTTTTCCTTTATAGAATCACTTGGTGTAAAATGCAACACTGTGGAGAGTCTTACCTCTTATCCATCCATTTTCGGAGGAAGAGTAAAAACCTTACACCCAAAAGTTTTCGGAGCAATACTTGCCCGCAGAGATAATGCTTCGGATATGGAACAAATGCGAGAGTATCAAATACCGGGCTTTGACCTTGTGATAGTGGATTTGTATCCTTTTGAACAAACGGTTAGGAGCGGTGCCTCGGAGCAAGAAATAATAGAAAAAATTGACATAGGAGGAATATCTCTTATACGTGCGGGAGCAAAGAATTTTAAGGATGTGCTTATTGTCCCTTCTAAGGACAATTACGCCGAATTGGAAACTCTGTTGGATAACAAACAGGGTCAAACCTCTTTGGAGGATAGAAAACGTTTTGCCTCCTATGCTTTCCTTACCTCTTCTCATTACGATACTATGATTTTCAAATACTTCAACGACTTTGCAAAAATTGATGCCTTTACGGAAAATATAACAGATAAAAAAACGCTTCGTTACGGAGAAAACCCACATCAAAGGGGAACTTTCTTCGGTAATTTGGAGCAAATGTTTGAACAATTGAACGGCAAAGAAATCTCCTATAATAATATAGGAGACATAGATGCCGCTTGCAGTCTTATAGATGATTTCGACAGCACTACGTTTGCCGTAATAAAGCATAATAATGCCTGCGGTTTGGCAAGTAGAGACAGTTTGAAACAAGCTTATTCGGACGCTTTGGCAGGCGACCCCGTCAGTGCTTTTGGCGGTGTATTAGTAACCAATAGCAAGGTAGATAAAGATACGGCCGAGCAGATGAATAAGGTTTTTATGGAAGTGTGTATCGCACCGGATTACGACAAAGAGGCTCTTGAAATTCTTTGTAGCAAGAAAAACAGGATAATACTAAAACGCAAACAAATTTTTAATAACAGATATACTTTCCGCTCTGCCTTGAATGGTGTCCTTATACAAGAGAAAGACCTCAAGGTAGAGAAGCCTTCGGAAATTGTTTCCGTAACCGACAGACAATTTACTGCCCGAGAGCAGGAGGATTTGAGTTTTGCAAACATAATAGTGAAACATACCAAATCAAATGCAATAGTCTTAGCTAAAAACAAACAACTTTTGGCATCAGGTACAGGACAAACCTCAAGAGTAGACGCTTTGAAACATGCAATAGAAAAGGCTAAAAGTTTCGGTTTTGATTTAAATGGCGCCGTTTTGGCTTCCGATGCTTTTTTTCCTTTCAACGATTGTGTGGATATTGCTTACAAAGAGGGTATACAAGCCATAGTACAACCCGGAGGCTCCATAAGAGACAAAGACAGTGTGGATTATTGTATTTCACACAATATGGCTATGGCCATGACAGGTTTTAGACACTTCAAACACTGATTTCTTTTATTTGTATCGGTATTTTGTAACCAAATTTTGGCTTTTACGTATCATAATAACTAATTTTAACAAAAGAAATACAAAAAAAACATATATGGGATTCTTTTCATTTTTGACAAGAGAAGTTGCGATAGATTTGGGTACGGCCAACTCTATCATTATGTGTAATGATAAAGTAGTTGTAGACGAACCCTCCATAGTTGCATTGGACAATACTACAAAAAAAATTATTGCCGTAGGCAAGAGAGCCATGCAAATGGACGGAAAAACCCATGATAATATCAAAACCATAAGACCTCTGAGAGACGGAGTTATTGCCGATTTTGACATGGCTAATGCTATGATAAAAGAGTTAATAAAGATGATACCAGCAAGACATTCTCTTATTCCTCCCGCTTTAAAGATGGTTATTTGTATTCCTTCGGGTATCACCAACGTTGAAGAACGCGCCGTTAGAGATGCGGCAGAGCAAGCAGGAGCAAAAGATGTGCGTTTGATACACGAGCCTATGGCTGCCGCAATAGGTATAGGTATAGACGTTTTGGAGCCTATGGGTAATATGATTATAGATATAGGCGGAGGTACTTCCGAAATAGCCGTTATTGCACTTGGAGGTATTGTTTGCAACAAGAGTATAAGAATAGCGGGAGACGAGTTTAACAAGGATATTATGGAATATATGCGCAAGCAACACAATATTTATATAGGCGAAAGAATGGCCGAAAGGATTAAGATTGCTTGCGGTAGCGCTATAACAGAACTTAACGAGCCACCGGAGGATTTTCCGGTACAAGGAAGAGACGTTTTAACCGGTATTCCCAAAGAGATAAGAGTAAATTATAAGGAGATAGCACATGCTTTGGATAAGAGTATTGCAAAGATAGAAAGTGCCGTTTTGGACGCTTTGGCAATGACACCGCCCGAGTTGGCTTCCGATATTTTTCATACGGGAATTTATTTGGCAGGAGGAGGTTCCTTGCTTAGAGGACTTGACCAAAGAATATCAAGCAAAACGAGACTTGCCGTACATGTTGCGGAAGACCCTTTGCGTGCCGTAGCCAGAGGTACGGGATCTGCTCTTAAAAATTATGACAATTATACTTTCCTTATTAAATAACGAGAAAAAGTTTTTTTGTAGAGATATTGACTGTCTATTCCGAGTAAAAAATCAGTATGATTATTGTTTTTTGTCTTGTGTCCCCAAAAGGCATAAGATTTTTTTATATAGTGAAAAATAATATTAACTTTGCAAAAAAAAATAACAAACACACAAATATTTTGGATGAAACATTTTACAATAACTATATTGTTATTGATGTTTTGCGTTTTTTTGCACGCACAAGATACTATGCAAACCAAAACTTTGGACAGCGTAGTAGTGAGGGCAAAAAAAACAGACTTGCTTAATTATGCCCCCGGAGGAGATGCCTTGCAAAAAAAAGATTTGCAAAACTTAGGGAGTAACTCCGTAGGCGAAGTGGCAAAGTTTTTGAGTGGAGTTTTAGTAAAGGATTACGGCGGTTTGGGAGGAGTAAAAACAGTAAGCGTTAGGGGACTTTCCTCCAATCATACGGCAATTCTCTATGACGGTGTAAATATTTTTGACAATCAAAGCGGACAAATAGACTTGGGAAAATATTCTCTTGCCTCGGTAAGTTCTTTATCTTTGGCAAACGGACAATTTACCCCTATGCTGCCAACGGCAAGTTCTTTAGCCTCTGCCTCTGCCATAAACATACAAACGGAAAAACCCAATCTGAACAACAAAGATACTCGTGCAGAGGTAGGTATTTCGTACGGTAGTTTTTCCACTTTCAATGAAAATATCTTTTTTGCCCGCAAAATAAATCGGCGAAATATCATAACAGCGTATTTTGATATTATAAACTCCAAAGGAAATTACCCTTTCGTGCTTCACTATGGTTTGCAAGACAATCAAAAGACCCAAACACTTAAAAGAGATAATAACGCAATATTTTCCTCTCACGCAGAAATAAATTGGTTTTACGATATCAACAGAACAAATTCCCTCAAAATAAAGGCCTTTGCCTACTATTCCGACAGAGAATTACCCTCTTCGGTTACTTTATACTATATGAACAGCAAGGAAGAGTTGTTTAATAAAAACCTGTTTCTGCAATCCTCTTTTACCTCATATCTTAACGGACTTTTTACCTATAAGAATAATTTTAAAATAGATTGGAATTCAACACACTACATAAACCCAAAACTTTCAAACGGTTTACAAGGAGAAGACGACCTATATAATTTATTACTCTTATACGACAACAACGCAATTAGTTTTCAGCCTATAGAAAATTTGTTTTTCACTCTCACAAATGATCTATATTATAATAAGTTGCAAGCAAATACACAAATGGAAGCCCAACCTGAACGTCTTTCTTCTCTAACCGCTTTTGTTTGGGACTGGAATTTTCTCAAACATTTTTATCTCACTACCAATATTTTACATTCTTTCTATTATGATATTTATGCCAACAACAATAAAACAACCCATCACTTCTCTCCCTTTGTATGTTTGAAATGGCAAAAAAACAATTTTTCCTTATCTCTGTTTTATAAAAATATTTTTCGTCTGCCTACTTTTAACGAATTGTATTATAGACGTTTCGGTTCCAAGGATTTGGCGCCCGAGAATACAAAACAAATATCTTTTTCCTCTGCTTACAACAAGGAATTCAAAAATACGGACTTTTCCTTTGAGTTTAGTTTGTATTACAACGATGTGACAAACAAAATAGTTGCCATTCCCAAAAATGTCTATCTATGGTCTATGATCAATTATGGAAAGGTACAAGTCTACGGTTATGACCTAAAATTAGGGGTTAGTATGGAAATACTAAATGTTGTTTTGGAAGGCAAAATTAATTATTCCTATTCCAAGGCTACCGATAACGAAAAAACTTCTCTAACCTACAAACACCTTCTACCCTATTGCCCCGAACAAGTTTATACAGTAATTGCAAATGCAAATTACAAAAACATATCTTTCGGTTATAATTGTATCTTGGTAGATAATCGCTATGCTTTACCGGAAAATATCTCTTATAATCTCCTACCTCACTATGCCGACCACTCCTTCAACATAAATTATTTGTACAATACCCCCTCTTCCGATTATAAACTAACTTTTGCAATAAATAATATTTTAAACAAACAATATCAAATAGTACGTTCCTATCCTATGATGGGAAGAAATTATCAAATCAGTATTACTTTAAGTCTATGAAAAACGTAAAAATAACTCTTATTTTTTTCTCTCTTTTGTGTGTTTTCTCGTCTTGTTTTAGAAACGAGGATTCGGATGATGTAAGGAGATACGGCAAACTTGCCAAAGGATTATATGTTCTTTGTGAAGGCACGGGATTGGATAACAACTCCGCACTGTCATATTACAATTTTGCAGACAGTTCCTCTATGCTAAATTACTTTGAAGATGGATTGGGCAAAAATGCAAACGATATGATATCCGTTGATAATAAATTGTACATAGTTGTAACGGAAAGTGCTTGTGTTTGGGTGTTGGACAAGGATAGCGGAACAAGAATCACAAGAATAGGAATAACAGACAAAGAGGGCAACAACAGAAAACCGAGACATTTAACCTATCACGAGGGCTTTGTTTATGTATCTTGTTGGGATGCCACTGTGGTAAAGATAGACAAAAATAACAATTCCATTGTAGGAGAATGTTCCACTCAAGGACGATATCCCGAAGGAATAGCAGTAGCAAAGAACAAACTATACGTGGCAAATTCCGGAGGTTTGGACTATCCTAATTATGATAAAACAGTTTCGGTTATAGATATTAAAGACTTTGTTTTTGAAAATAAAATAGAAGTAGAAAAAAACCCTCAAACCCTAAAGGTCTACAAAGATAAAATTTATGTTCTTTCCACAGGCAATTATATGACAACTCCTGTTTTGACCGTAATAAATAACGGGGAGAAAGAAAAACAAATTTCTTTAAATATCGTAGATTTTGATTTTTGTAACGACAGATTATATTTTTTTTACAGAAGTCCGTACGCAGACCCCAAGACCAACAAAGACTTTAACCTTTCTTATTTGGACATAAATAATTTGGATTCTCCCGCTCAAATACTCAAAAAACAAACTTTACCCTCCATGGTTATGCCCTATCATATAACCATAATAGAAAAAACATTGTTTGTGTGCGATGCAAAAGATTTTCAAAATACGGGAGAGGTTTTTGCGTTGGATTTGCAGGGTGATTTGCTTTATAAGTTTCCCACATTAATTAACCCCAGCGTAGTAGTCGCAAAATAAGAAAACAAGCAATCCGTATTCCGTAAGTTAGCTTTTTTCGTCATTGCGAGCGATAGCGAAGCAATCCATTCCTTTGTTGTCCATGTCCTCAGCGTCCGTCATTGCTTTACACAGTGAAACAACCTATTCCGATTTATACCCTACCCTGCCATTCCTTATTGTATCGTCCGCGTCCGCCATTGCGAGCGATAGCGAAGCAATCCACAAAAAGCGTGTCATTGCGTGCCGTAAGGCTTGGCAATCCATTCCTCTTTATGTTTCTCTGGATTGCCAAGCCTTACGGCACGCAATGACGGACGCTGAGAGCATGGGTAATATAAGATACTGACCTACGAAAAGTTACTTGCAATGACGAAAAGGAAGGTTCTCAATGATTTACGAAAGAAAATCCCGCAAGGAGTTAGGTACAATATTTGCGATAATAAGTGATAACTTGTTGCAACATTGCCACTGTCTTATTTAGTAACGGAAAAGAATTGTATTTAAAAAAAATACATTAATTTTGCAGCCCTTAATGTTTAATACGTTGACTAAAATTTACAGAAGATGTCTATAAACAGTAAAACACAAGATTTAAAAAAGAGGATGCAGGTTGCTTTGCAAGGAGGGGGAGAAAAGGCGATAGAAAAACAAAAAGCAACGGGAAAAATGACTGCAAGAGAAAGAATTCTTTCCTTGTTAGACGAGGGTTCTTTTCATGAATACGACCTCTTTGTTCAGCATTCGGGAAAAGATTTTGATATGGACAAGAAGATACTTCCGGGCGATGGTGTAGTAACGGGAACAGGTACAATAAGCGGTTATCCTGTTTGTATTTATGCACAAGACTTTACCGTAGCCGGCGGTTCTTTGGGTTATATGCACGCTCAGAAAATTTGCAAAATTATGGACCATGCCATGAAGCTAAAAACACCCATAATAGGTATCAACGACTCCGGTGGCGCAAGAATACAGGAAGGAGTTAATGCTTTGGCAGGTTACGGAGATATTTTTTACAGAAATACTATGGCCTCCGGGGCAATCCCTCAAATATCCGTTATACTCGGACCTTGTGCCGGCGGAGCGGTTTATTCTCCGGCTCTAACGGACTTTGTTTTTGTGGTAGATAAAATAAGTAATATGTTTATTACCGGTCCCGATGTTATCAAAACCGTGCTTGGAGAAGAAATATCAAAAGAAGACCTTGGCGGGGCAAGAGTACATGCCGAGATATCCGGTAATGCTCATTTTTTTGCCGAAAGCGAGCAAGAATGTTTTGACCAAATAAAAGATTTGTTTACCTACATTCCTTGGAATAACGGCAAAAAAGCAGAACCTTTTGCAACGAGAAAGCCATATACTAAAAATTATAAAATGAATTCCATTTTTCCCGCCGACCCTGCCCAGCCGTATGATGTTAGAAACATAATAAGAGCAATGGTGGACGGGTCAGATTTTTTGGAAGTTCAACAATTGTTTGCACCTAATATAGTTATAGGTTTTGCCCGTATGAACGGAGAGACCGTGGGATTTGTTGCAAATCAGCCGGAAGCAATGGCAGGGGTTTTGGATTGCAATGCCTCTGACAAGGCGGCAAGATTTATACGTTTTTGTGATGCCTTCAATATTCCTTTGGTTACTTTGGAGGATATGCCGGGATATTTGCCGGGTATAGACCAAGAACACGCGGGAGTTATAAGACATGGGGCAAAAATTCTTTATGCTTATTCTGAGGCTACGGTGCCAAAAATTACTGTTATACTTCGCAAGGCTTATGGTGGCGGTTACATAGCAATGTGTTCCTCTCATCTTAAAGCCGATTTTGTTTTTGCTTGGCCAACGGCTGAAATAGCGGTTATGGGACCCGAGGGAGCAGCCAATATTGTCTTTCGTAAGGAGATAAAAGAAGCAGACGACCCTGTAAAGACGCGTAAAGAGAAAATAGACGAGTATCGTAAAAAGTTTGCAAACCCATATGTTGCAGCCTCCTATGGTTATGTGGATGCCGTTATTCAACCCAATGAGACTCGTCAGTATGTGCTTCATGCTTTGGAAGTTTCCAAGTACAAACAGATAGAAAATCCTAAAAAGAAACACGGTTTGCCTCCATTCTAAAAACAAATGAAGGCTTGTTTACACAATTACTAATTAAACAAAAAAGGAAAAACATAATGGCAGAAAACGAAAGAAAACATTATAGACAATTATACATAGAGGTTACGGCAGGAGAAACATTTGCCTTTATTCCCGGAACTATTATGGATATCTTGGTAAAAGAAGGCGAAAAGGTAAAAAAAGGACAACCTCTATGTACCCTACATGCTATGAAAATGGATAACAGAATTTGTTCCGATATAGATGGTATAGTAAAACAAATAAATATAGAACCAAATCAAAATGTTACAAAAAATGATGTTTTGATAAAAGTGATTAAAGAGTAAAACTTCATTTTCAAATACTTATAATTAGCTTGATTACCAAACCCGTTCCCATTATGGGTGGATACAATGACGATTTCTCTCAAAGAGATGTTCTTAAATACCGTACCAATGATATAACCTTCTACGGAAAGCAATGATTCTACTTCTGCCATCTTAGGTTTGTTGAAAGTAGGTTATTTGACAGTAGAAAATTGTATATTTGTCAATGCACGTACAGCTACTATGGATATTAGAGGCTCCGACCCTAAGGTTATAACCTCTATAACTATTTGCAACAATACCATGCTCTTTTACTTGGAGTAACAAAGGGCAACAAAACCTTTTCCGTCCCTGAGGTTTTTGAGGGCAAGATAAACAAAGCGTATTTGGAAGGTTTTATAAATCTTTCATACAAAGAATCTGCTTATAGATTACCACCCTGCTGCAAATACCTTACGCCAAGCTATGGGCATGAATATGACCGGCACAATGACAAGCGAAGGTTCTATTTTTGCCAATCGTTATCCTTTGCAAGAGGCACTTAAACTCTTTGGTGTAATGCAAGGTTATGGAGCACAAATGCCTAGATAAATCATAAATTACGGTTAGGATGGAATAATACCCTAACCGTTTTAAAATAAGATATTAAAAATAATCGATATTATGAAAAGAAAATTATTTTTGTAACACTATTATTATTTGCTACATCCTCCTTTGTAATACCTCCCATTTTAAACGCTACATCCAACGAATATTTGTTTGCATTACGGACAAGGTCGTGCAACTTCTTGGTCATTACTGCCTATTATATTATGCACACGTTCGGTTATCTCTTTCGGAGATATTATTGTTCTACCTACTTGCTACCTCCTTATTTTACCCTCATTCTCTAATCTCTGGTATAAATCAGTCTGATACATACATCCTCACCTGCAAAATCCGTTATCGCTTCTCCTTTGTACAACTCATTATCCCTATATTTATCAACCGCCATTCTTTCTTTCGCCTCCTGCAAACATTCACCATATAATGTTGCCGCTGCTCCTGCCTCTAATACTTCTCTCGTTTTTTTGCTTTCATACAACACCAACGCTTGACTTTCGGCTTCCGATATTTCACTTTCTGTTAATAAAGATATGTGCCGTTCATCGTCTGAGTGTCGTTAAACTTCTCTCTTAATATGCCTAAACTTTGTAGTTGCTCTATATCTACCCCCGACTCGCCCTTGTATGTAAAAGGTGGTGCTTCTGCCCCTTTTATCGCATCTCAATAATCACTGCAAAATATCACTTCTTCGTCTACATTTGCCTTACCTCCTAAAAATTTAAAACCCTTATCATCATAACCAACATCCTCTATTATAAGTGTCTGCAAATCTCCGTTCTCCTCCCATTCTATAACATCTCCAACATCCAACTTCTTTGCATCTATGTTCTTATTGTAGGTCTTGCCAATTGCCAAAGGAGACCGCTCATCGTTTTCTTGGGCAATTTCCAAAATTGTACTATCTTCGCCAACGGAAGTGGTTGTTTGGGTAGAATTCCCTCTCATAGAATTATCGTTCTTGTTGGGGTTCCGAACTCCGGTACAAGGTAGGTAAAATAAGAGAATGCAAAGGAAAACCCTAAATTGGAGCAAAATGTTCTGGTATCAACAAACACATCAGCTGGCATTGTGCTCGCCACAGCTTTGCAGTGAATATCCTCAACAACGGAGCTAACATCAAAACGGTGGCTAGTTTATTAGGGCATAGCGGATTAAAGCATACCGAGAAATACACTCGTGCAGTTGACAAGTTGAAGTCGGAGGCTATCAATAGTTTACCGGAATTGAAGCTATAGTGGTGTTTATATGAGATACAATAATGAATATTGGCAGGATAAATGACTCTAAATCATTATCTTCATACATTGAAACCTCAGCAAAGCCCAATTTGTTAAAAATGGCCGTTATTGATTACCAACAAGTTGCATGTCTTAAAACCTCCTTTATAAGGAGGTTTTAAGACATCTCATATTTATAAAAGAAGAGATTGATTATAGTGCATTTTATCTCATTAAAGTGACATATTCGATAATCAAATTAACTCTGATGAAATATAACGCAGAATTTTATATGCGTTATAAAATATATTGTGTATTTTTGTACTCAATAATGAAATCAAAATATTATGGGTAAAGATATTAATCGTATAAAGGTTGTACTAGTCGAAAAGAAGAAGACCAACAAGTGGCTTTCTGAGCAATTAGGATGCGCTACGACCACAGTGTCGAAATGGTGTACAAATGCCTGCCAGCCGCCTATGGAAACATTTCTAAAGATTGCTAAAATACTTGATGTTGAATTAGATGAATTATTGAATAAGTCTCATCTAACTTCTTTAGATAATGAATAAACGAATAGAATATATCATAGATGAAATAAAAGATCAGTATATGTATGCTGATGATACTTACCGTCCGTGGATTATAGGCTTTAGTGGTGGTAAGGATTCAACAGTATTACTAACATTGGTCTGGCTTGCATTGAAGAGAATCAAAGAGGATGTACTCGCTCCGTTTCAGCTTAGAAGACCTGTGTATGTTGTTTGCAATGACACGTTAGTAGAAAACCCGATTATATCTTCTTATGTTGATGATGTACTTGGTCAAATAGAAAAACAAGCAAGGGAAGAAGATTTGCCAATATTTGTTAGGAAAACCATTCCTAAATTGGAAGATTCCTTTTGGGTCAATGTTATAGGAAAAGGGTATCCTGTTCCAAATACGGCATTCCGATGGTGTACTGATAAAATGAAAATTAAGCCGACTGCTCGTTTCATTACCGAACAAGTGGACGAATGTGGGGAGGCTATTATATTGATTGGGACACGGAAAGCAGAGAGTGCTACACGTGCACGATCCATAAAAAAGCATGAAGTACATGGGCAAAGGCTTACTCACCATACACTGCTACACAATACTTATGTATATGCCCCCATTAAAGAATTGATGTTAGAAGAGGTCTGGTACATTGTTAATGCTATTCCATGTCCATGGGGCTTCGACAATTCTGTGCTTTTTAATATATATATGGATGCAAGCGCAGACGATTATGAATGTCCGACTGTTGTGACAGATAAAAGTCATGGCTCCTGTGGACAAAGTCGTTTTGGATGCTGGGTATGTACTGTTGTAAAGGATGATAAATCTATGCGTTCTTTGATAAAGAATGGAAGAGAATGGATGAAACCATTATATGATTTTAGGATGGAATTAGACTCTGAGCGAAATATTTTAGAGAATCGTATGCCTTTTCGAAGAGACGGTCGAAGGGCTGTTAATGATATGGGGCCATACATATTCAAATATAGGGCTAAGATTTTAAAAAGACTTCTTGAGGTACAACATGAATTACAACAAGTAGATTCTAAAATAAGATTAATCTCGGATCAAGAATTAATTGCAATTCAGGTTAATTGGTACAGAGACTTCAATTTTGGTTATCAAGTATCAGAAATATATAATTCAATATATAAAGAATCTTTCATTATGGAGGAAAGCGTGAAAAATAAGTTAGAAGCCGATTTGATACGCGAAGTGTGTGTCAATAATCCGGAAGAAGGTGAGTTAATAGAACAGTTACTGCTTCTTCAAAAAAGTAAATCCCTTATGCAGCGTAGAAGGGGATTAAAAAATGAAATAGAATCACGACTGAAAGATTTTATAAATTCTAAGAAAGCATGATAATAAAATCTATAGAATTGCATAATTTTCGTATCTATCGTGGGATTAATAAAATAGAATTAACACCTAATGGAGAACGAAATATTATTATAGTAAGTGGTAACAATGGGTATGGAAAGACAACTTTCCTAATGTCTCTTGTATGGTGCCTTTATGGTAAGAACATGGAGAAAGTAGATGAGTTGTACAAGAAAGAGATTGACGAAAAAGGCTCTTATAGCAAATATATCGGAAATAGTCTGAATACTATAGCGGCTCAAAATGGAGAAACTAGATTTTCCGTGAGTGTTACTTTTACTGATGTAGAAATACCAAATACAACTTGTACAGAAATTACAATAGTTCGTTCGTATGATAGAGCTACTAATACATCAGACGAATTGAAAATACTGATTGATGGGCGTGAAAGTGATTTATTTAGTGATAAAGATGAAGAAGAAATGTTCATTAGGGATTATATATTACCTATAGAAATTGCTAAATTCTTTTTCTTTGATGCTGAAAAAATTGTATCATTTGCTCAGGTAAATACTCCACAACAAAGAGCAGAACTTAGTCAAGCATACTCTCAGGTGTTGGGCATTCAGAAATATGCAGAATTAAAATCCGAGTTAGAGAAAATACAAGATGATTATAGAAAAGAGTCTGCTCAGCCACAAGATAAAAGAGAGTTTAATGAACTCATCCTTTCGATTAAGAATGATGAAGATAGTATTGCAGACTTTGGACATCAGATTGAGGAAAAGCAAGAAAAAATATCCATTCTTCGATATGAATGTAATGAGTTACAAGAGAAACTTATTCGTGAAGGCGATTTAATGAGCGTAGAACGTCTTGCAGAGCTCAAAAAAGAACAAGAGCGTTGTAAAATAAAAGTTTCTGATGCTCAGGAAGGATTAAAAGATCTTTATAATTACATTCCATTTGGCTTGGCTGGCAATCTGGTTTCTATTGTAGCGGCCCAGTTAAAGGAAGAAAAGGCGTATAAACAAAATAAGTTGCAACTTGAAGGAGTAAAGGAAAAAACAGACGATATTCTTAATGATCTTGACAGAGCTAGAAATGACTTTGAGTCTCATATAGATATCAGAGTAAGGGACTTTTACGAAAAAGAGATTAGAAAGCTGATACTCAAACATTTTTATAATGATTGTGACGTAGAGAGATATAGGAAATTCCAAACCTTGCACGATTTTACAGAATTGCAAAATGATGATTTTACAAACTTGGTAATAAAACTAAAGGAATGTAAATCTTCATTTGAGTCTCTTGCAACAAAGTATTCTAAAGCAAAAGCGGAGTTATATTCTATAGAAAAGAAAATTCGAGAAGCAGAAAAGAATGCCGAAAGCGAATATATTCAATCTTTGCGTAGGAAGAAGAATGAGAAAGAGGATGTTATTTCTGATTTGCATCAAGAAATCGCGTCTCTGAACATAGAGATAGAACAGGCGAAAGATCGAATAAAGGCATCAAAGCAGAAAAAAGAAATTCTATCTAAGAAAATAGATGTTTCTCAAAAGAATAAAGCTGTAGATGACGAAGCAACCCACTTGATACATACAATACAAAAATTCTTATTAAAATTTAAGGACGAGAAGAAAAAAGCCCTTGAGA
>CAUTQY010000029.1:0-16690 GCA_963540815.1 uncultured Bacteroidales bacterium | reverse complement strand
GGCAGAAACCAAAAGCCCTTTGGCAGAATTATAATAAGAAATGGACTGCTTCACTTTCGTTTGTAAGGAGGGATGGGTAT
This sequence comes from uncultured Bacteroidales bacterium, assembly GCA_963540815.1. Lineage (GTDB taxonomy): Bacteria > Bacteroidota > Bacteroidia > Bacteroidales > P3 > Scybalousia_A. The sequence continues at coordinate 16,610 of CAUTQY010000029.1, read as the reverse complement.
GACATAAATAACAAAAGTATGGATTGTTTCGCTTTTCGCTCGCAAGAACAGACGCTGAGCATATAATTAAGGAATAGCAAGGTATACAGCAGAGTGGATTGCTAAGATTTACGGCTCGCAAGGACAAAAAAGGAGGGTTCGCAATTACAGGCAAGAACTAGGTGCGAACAAGGACTAACGGAGAAAATCAGACAAAAATAAAAACGTATTAGAGAAACAAAAATCAGGCTATATATAGTAATATAACAACAATAACCGACCGCAATATTATCCCCAAAAAATATTGCGGTCTTTTTTGTATATAACCTCCCGACCCGTCCTTGCGAACCTTATAGGACAAAGCAATTCGTAATCCTATTTGATAATTTCCAAACTTCCGTTGTATTGTCTTTTTTGTGTGCCTTGTCGGATAATCAAACTATAAAAATATGTACCCGTGTGGCAGTTTTCTCCGCAAAAATTATTCTTATACCCGCGTTGCTGATAAACTTTTTTTCCTTTTCTATCCCTTACGATTAAAAAATTATCAGGGTAGTTCTCTATGTTTTTGATTACAAAACAATCGTTAATTTCATCTCTGTTAGGAGTTATATAATTGGGTATGAATACTTCAATATTTGATGTTTTTCTTGTAGAGTTTTTATTTGTATCCGTTTGCAGATTTTTATCCACATAAAAAGATTCGTGTTTGATTTCCGTACTTGTATTGTTACCTATCGTCTTAGGTACTGAAGGAGTATAAGTTTGAGATTCCGGTATTTGTACTTGTTCGTCAATAATCTCAAAATCAATATTTTGAATCTCTTTTTCTGTATCGATGTTGGTTCTTTCAGACTCTTTTTTATATGTTATTGCTTTGTTAGTATTTGATTCTGTATTTTTGCTTGTTGTTATGTTGTTTGTTAATTGCGTTGTTTTGTCAGTTGGTACGAGTTTATCTTTTCCCCGGTTGTTTATTAGTATAACGGTGCCAACCACTGCTATTGTGGGAATAACAAGAGTGACAATTTTGGTAGGTAAGCCCAAACTTTGCCAAGTCTTATCTATCCAAGACTGCTTGGAGACTTTGTTATTAACGGCATTGGTGTAATGGTTTTTTAATTTTGAGTCCATCTTTTGCCACAAATCTCCTTCAACTTTATGCGAGCCCTCTTGCAATTTACTTTTAAACAGTTGGTCTATATTCATTTTTATTTTTTTTGTCTAAGATTTTTTCCAATTCCTTTTGTAGTATTTGTCTCGCTCTGTAGGCGTAAACTTTTACTACTCCTTCGGTCGTTTCCAATCGTTGTGCTACTTCTTTCTGACTGAATTCGTCTATTATCAACATATTGAAAACGGTTTTTAGATTTTCGGGCAACTTTCTTAAACACAATTCCATATCCTCTTGTGTAAATTGATTTTGAGAGTAGTTTTCGGAAATTTCTTGTTTGAGGTATTCCGACTCCTGTTTCATTTGTTGGCTCAGAAAAGATAAACGCTTGTTTTTTTTCAAAATATTGATGCAATGATTTATCATAATCTTTTTAACCCAAAGGTTAAAACTATTTTCACTAATGTACGTATAATCATACAAAGCCTCAAATACTTTCATAAACCCTTCAATAAAAGCATCCTCTCCGTCCTCAGAAGATAGGAAATATCTCCTACAGACAAACAACATCTTCGGTGCATAGAGTTCAAAAAGAGTTTTCTGAGCTTTTTTGTCTCCTTTTTTACAAAGCGATACTATGTTTTCTATATTTGCTTTGCCCATTATCCGTTATTATAGACAACAAAAAACAAGTCAAGGTTAACAAAATGCTTATTATTTGAAATAAAACCATACCCAATTATTTATTTATCGGTTTCTAAGTTATCCGTAGAGTTGGAATAAATTGTTACGAAATAATAATTATGTGTAATATTTTGCAAAAACACTGCTTTTTTGTAACTTACCGCCGTATTGTATTTTCTAACGGGAATAATGTGGTTTTTTGCCATATTTTTTATTAATTTGCTACCAAGCGTGTGTAACTATTCTTTATAACGCACAAATTTTTATTTTTATTTTATATTCCCCAACTATGCAAATAAATCGAAGACAAAGATTTTTTACAATAAAACTTGAAATTAAAAAATATATAACTCTGCAAAAATAAGACGTGTCCCCCGCTGACATACTTGCTATTTTTGCCGGTTGTGACAAAAAGAAAAGTAAATAAATTTTAATTATCACAAAGAAAACGAGAGGGAGGCTTTTTTTGCCTCCCTCTTTTTTGTGTTACAAAGGTTTTTAAAGACTTATACGAAAACTGAAAGCCAAATTATTTAGTGCTGTTTTCGGTAAATCAAGGTTTGTATTTTCAGGCTTTGATTTTATGAGGGTAGGATGGTAGTTGAGTTGGAAACCAAGGTTTCTAAACCAAAACGTTACACCAAAGGGCAAGGTAAGATTTACCCATTGAGCGCCATATATTCCATAATTAAAGTCCTCCATATCGCAAGATACGGCAACATTGGCACTTAATGCAATGTTATTTCTTTTATAAAAATAATATTCCACCCCCATAAATCCGATAAAATCATTGCTTGAAGCATGAAAATCATCCTTTGCAGAAGCATCATTGCCACGAAGGTATTTTAATCCGTATTGATAAGCAAAATTATCTGCAAAGAAATAATTACCCAACCATCCAAAACCTACTTGCCACATGTTTATATCCTTAAAATCCGACTTGTATATCGAACTTTCAGAAGATAAAAAATTATTCATATCACCAAAGTCCAAGGCATATGCCCCCAGAACCGAAATCTCAAAATTAGCGGTATTTTTGCTTGTTTTCAAGTAACTGCCATTTTGAGCAAATATGGAAACGGATGCAAATACGACAATTAAAATTAAAAATATTCTTTTCATTCCTATTCCTCCTTTAGTTATTTTCTTTCTTATCTTCATCATAAACAACCGATATACTTCCATCTTCATTCTCCTCTACGGTAGCATCTCCATTCTTTATATCCTTATCAACTATCAAACCACTGACAAGAGCAGCGCCTACAGCTGTTCCATTTGGTCCTAATAATGAACCGACCAATCCACCTACAGCGTCTCCCAGAAGGACACCCCAAAAACTATAGCGAGGTTCTGGAGTATTACCTTCAAATATATCAAAATCTCCGTCGTAATCCAACCAAAAATACATAGAATGTCTAAATATAGAAGTGAATGCTAATATAGGTCTCATTTCTTCTTTAGGAATATATACATCCCCGTTTAATATTCTATTTTCAATATTTGTAATATATTGATAGTAAATGCTATAAGGAGTTCTTGCATTCTGAATAGATATAACTATGGCATTTTTGATTAGATCTTTAAGGAGAGTTTTTGATTCTATCGACAAACTTTGTTTGTCAATGTAGTTAAAAAAACAATCGTTATCTGTCTCAGCCTTCATTATATCGGTTACAATATCCTTTGTCAATAACATGGTTTCTCCTTGTTTTTTTAAGTAATCGTTATATAAATCGAATAATGCTATTTTATTATTTGCCAACGATACTCCGTTATTACTTTCGTAATTTTTTCTTTCCGAAAGTAATTTGGATAACCATATATTATGATTTATTCCTATAGAATCATAAAGGTTATTATTATTCACAGGTTGGCAATTAGACTTGTAGTTAGGATATAACTCTTTTTCCTCATTTCTTTCATTATTACAAGCTGTAATAACTACTCCTGCAACTAATGTGATAAAAACGCAAACGGTTACTATTCTCATTTTTTGTAATATATTATCATTCATACTCTGTATTTATTTACATTTTTTATATTGCTAAATTATTATTTAAATTCACATGGTCTCGCAAATTTACCATTAAAGCTTAAGCTTTGTAGAACCCTTTCTTTTGCTCATTTTTAATAAATGATTAAGACATGTTTTTTGAACCTATAAGCCAAAGTGTTGGATGAACATCCACTTTGCCAAAAGGTTCCTTCTGACTATGAACTTATTTTTACTGATATAGTGTATGTATTCGGAAGCTATAGTATGCAGTTTTTTATTTTCTTTCATATAAGAATTTATCAATGAATATGATTAATTTTTGCAAAGATATGTGTTATTTTTTTTATTTCCAAATTATTTATTAAATAAATTACAAAAAATATTATTTTTTCTTTTGCTCATTTTTAATAGATGATTAAGACATGTTTTTTGAACCTATAAGCCAAAGTGTTGGATGAACATCCACTTTGCCAAAAGGTTCCTTCTGACTATGAACTTATTTTTACTGATATAGTGATTTGGAAGCTATAATATGCGTATATAGTCTTTGGTTTTTGTAGAAGTATTTAAGAAAAAGAGGTTTGATTTTAATTTAATCAAACCTCTTTTTTATTTTATTATTCAACAAAGAGCATAAAACCGCGAGAATGTATATTTTTTAACTTTACATTGCTGTCCAAACTTAGATATTTTCTTATAAAAGATATGTATACGTCCATAGAGCGAGAGTAATTGTAAGAGGTATTATACCAAACAGTGTTGAGTATTTTTGTCCTTAATACCGGTAGGTTCATTCTCTGGGACAACAACAATAGAATACCTGCTTCTTTTTTCGTCAGACTCTGAAATAATGTTTTTTGCGTTTTATCGTCCATTATACTGAGTAATCTTTTTTTATAATCAAAGGTATATTTTCCTATAGAAAATACGGAGTTTTCCGTTTTTTGTATTTTTTGATTGCAAATATGTTCGTTAAGTTTCCTTATAGTAATGGAAATATCCCAAGCGGAAAAACTCGCATCACAATCTTTAACGTATTGTATTTGTTCTTCGTTTTCGCATAAGAATATTATGGGAAAACCGTTGATTGTTCGGTTCATTTGCCTTACAAAAGGGGCAAATTTTACCATTTCATTACCCAATATCAAAGCGTCTATGCGCAGTTGCTCCTCAAGAGGAAGAAAATCATTGAGATTTTCGACAACAACAATTTTTGCGTTGTATTTTTCAAAACCTCGTCTTATCTTTTTTTCGGTTGCAGAGGAGGCTCCGACCAAAAATAACTGACGCTTGAATTTATTTTTCACGGAAAATTTTATTTGATTTTCCTAAACAATTTGTTCCAACGAATCTTTTTGAACAAACCGCTTTGGTCTTTGTTCCAAGAAAACCAAACGAAAGAGGCTTTTCCGACAATATGGTCTTCGGGTACATAGCCCCAAAAACGAGAATCGGCAGAGTTGTGTCTGTTGTCCCCCATCATCCAATAGTAATCCATTTTGAAGGTATATGTTTTTGCAGGTTTGCCATTTAAAAACCATTGATTTGATTTTTTCTCCAATTTGTTGCCCTCAAAGTTCACTATGGCTCTATAATAAAAAGGAATATTGTCTTCGTCCAAATTTACGGTCATACCTTTTTTAGGAATAACTACTTTGCCGTAATAATCCACGTTCCAATTATATTTATTGGAGTAAGGAAATAGATCATCGTGTTTGAAACCTTTCATGGTTATTACTGGTTCTATGCCTTTAACATAGGTTTGTTGTTTAATCCGATTAATAAGTTCCGTACTAAGAGGTAGCGTAGGATAGGAAACAAGAGTATTAACGGACTCTTGACTAATTTGCAAACCCTCCAAAAGTCTTTTTACATCGTTGGAATCACAAGGCATGTTTTCGTATTTCATAGGTATGAAAATTTGGCAATACAACAAAGCATTATCGTCCGACAAAGAATAGTCATAATCGTTTACTGACAAAGGTTTTGCAAACTGAGCATTGAAATAGTTGTTTATGGTATTTATTTGATACTTCGGCAAATTTAAATACCAATAACAATACATTGTTGCCATATCTTCTTTGCTTATACCTATGTTAAGCAACTCTTTTTCATTTATATAGTAGCCGTCTTTTAATTTTATGGCGTACGTTAGCTGATAATCCTTAGGGGAATCTATTTTTTTACCGTTTATATAGACTTGTGCATTTTTTATCTCCACGGTTTCCCCCGGCAAACCTATGCAACGCTTTATAAAATTCTCTCTTTTATCAACAGGACGGGATATTATATCTCCAAACTCTTGCTTGTATTTACAAACATTTTCACGCCCATACTGTCTTACCAAAGAATAATAACTCTTGTTACTTTGATATACCGTGCTAAGAGTATCCCCGTCCGGAAAATTGAAAACTACGGCATCTCCTCTCTTTATTTTTCCAAATCCCGGCAATCTGTGATATTTTAGTTGCAAAGATTCTATGTAGGATTTGGCAGTACTAAATGGTAAGGTATTGTGCACCAAAGGAAAACTCAAAGGAGTCATTGGTATTCTCGGACCGTATGTTATTTTGCTAACAAAAAGAAAATCGCCTACCAAAAGACTTTTTTCCATAGAGGAAGAAGGTATTTTATAGGCTTCAAAACCGAAAGTTCTGATAATTGTTGCCGCTATAACCGCAAAAATAATGGCATCTGCCCAATCTCTTACTGCACTTACCTTGTATTTTGGGGCGTCCTTAGGGTTTAGGTAAGTTTCTTTTTTGCTCCAACCCAAAATAGGTAGTATAACAAAAGGAAACAAAGCCATAAGTATCTGATACCAAAGAGAATACTTTTTGAAACATTTTGCAAACTCTACAAAGATGAGTATTATTGTAAAAACATTTAAGAAAGGTATCAAACAATAAACAAACCACCAATATTTTTTGTTTGTTATTTTGGTTGCAATCCATATATTGTAAAAAGGTATCAAAGATACGTAGCCTTTATATCCTGCCTTGCGATATATTCCCCACAAACCTACAAAGACAAATATTGTTAGTACGGCAAAAATCAACAAATAAGTATCCATAATTTATTTCTATTACGAAGTGCAATATATTAATACGTATAATAAAAACGACCCTATGTTCGTTATTTTATTCAAACGTTAAACTCGTGTTATTATTTTAAGTTATGAAAAAAAACGCACTTATTCACGTCCTTGTATTGATAGTTACGGTTTGCTCGTTTAATAATCTTTTCGCTCAAAAAAACTCTTTGGAAAACAATACGCGAAAGATGGCGCATTTGATGTGGTTAATTAACAACTACTATGTAGACACCGTTAATCTTTCTCCCATTGTGGAAAAGGCAACACAAACAATGCTAAGCGACTTGGACCCTCACTCGGTATACATTCCACAAAAAGACGTACAAAAAATGAATGCTCCTTTACAGGGCAATATCATAGGAATAGGGGTAACGTTCCAGCTTCTGAAAGACACAATACATATAATGGACGTTGTGGCAGAGGGACCGGCAGAAAAATTGGGTATTTATCCCGGAGACAGAATCATAAGTGTAAACGACACAATGGCAACAGGTGATAGTATTACGCACGATTGGGTAATAAGCAGACTTAGAGGAAAAAAAGGTTCTATGGTTAAGGTGGGTATAGACCGCAAGGGTAAAGGCATGTTGTCTTTCAATATAAAACGTGACAACATACCCGTAAATAGTATAGACACGTGGTTTATGATAGACAAGGAGGTAGGTTATGTGTCGCTTAGACGTTTTTCTCAACATTCGGACGAGGAGCTCAGAAATGCCGTTGAAGACCTTAAAAAACAAGGTATGAAAAAAATGATTTTTGACCTAAGAAGCAACGGCGGAGGATATTTGGAAAGTGCATTTAGAATATGTGAGGAGTTTTTGCCAAAGGAAAAAATGGTTGTTTATACTCAAGGAAACAAACAAGCGAGACAAGAATGGAAGACCTCCGATAGACAAGGGGTTTTTGAAAAAGGTAATCTTATTATTCTTACGGACGAATATTCGGCCTCAGCTTCGGAAATAACGGCAGGAGCTATGCAGGATTGGGATAGAGCGGTAATTATGGGTAGAAGAACATTCGGTAAAGGGTTAGTACAAAGGCCTTTTAATCTGGAGGACGGTTCGCAAATACGTCTCACAACGGCAAAGTATTATATCCCTTCTGGTCGTTGCATACAAAAGCCCTACGATAACGGAACGGAAGAATATGAGCGAGACTATCAAAAACGATATTCCCATGGTGAAATGGTCTATGCGGATTCCATCTCTTATGCGGATTCTCTCAAATGTTATACAAATAACAACCGCGTAGTGTACGGAGGTGGCGGAATAATGCCCGATATCTTTGTAGCTATGGATACGACAAGGGCTTCGGACTATTATATTAACCTTAGAAGTAAAAATCTTTTTAACGAATTTTCAACCAATTGGACGGAAACAAATAGGGCAGATATTTTGCAAAAATATCCTACATTCGAAGATTTTGATAAGGCTTGGCAATCTTTGAATTTGTTAAAAGAATTTCAAACCTATGCTTCGGAACACGGAGTAAAACAAACGGAAATAAAACCGGAGTGGGTGGACGAGATGTTAAAAGATTATCTGAAAGAAGCAAAAAAAGATACAAGCAAAACTTATTCTTCCTATTCCGACTACGTTAATAATATATTCGATAAAAATAATATGCTAACAACCATAGCTAAAAAAGCGAATCAAGAAGATATTAAACAACAGGAATTGGCAGAAAAATCAAATATCCATATAGAATCCAATCTCAAAGGCTTTATTGCCCGCAATCTTTACGGCACAAAATATTACTACAAAAGCGTTATGCAAAACGATGAGACACTAATAATGGCAATAGAACTTATCAAAGATGATAAACAATATAATAGGGTTTTACAGCCCAAAAGCAAAGAGTAGGTGATTAAAGTTTTGTCATCTATTTGTATAATGAACGTGCCGTTATGGCTTTTCTGACCGACTCGGGCACTAAGTATCTTATACTTTTGTTTTCCTTTATCAAAGCACGTATGTAAGAGGAGGATATATTAACTTTCGGAGGAGTGAGTAAGTGTATGTGTGTGTGTGATTCCAAAGTGGAATGTTTTGTTTTTTCTCTCGGATATACGTATATATCGTAATCATTTAATATTTTATCAAAATCTTTCCATTTATCGAAATTTTCCAGATTATCCCCTCCCATTATCACAGAATACCTATTTTGAGGATATTTTTCTTTGAGAAAATTTAATGTGTTTATTGTATAAGAGGGCTGTGGTAAAGAAAACTCCACATCGCTTGCAAAAAACAAAGGATTTTCTTTTATAGCGAGTTTTACCAAATCAAATCTTGTTTTATCGTCCAACAATAAGGACTTATCTTTCAATGGGTTGTGCGGAGAAATTACAAAACATATTCTATCCGCGGGTGTGTTTTCCACGACATAGTTGGCAAGTATCAAATGACCGTAATGTATGGGATTGAAACTTCCAAAATACAAACCTATGTTTTCTTTTTGTGTATTCATTAAAAATCTATAATCTTGCCGGCGTTATTCGTTTTCTTGTTCTGCAAAGTTATAAAAATAATACACAATAACCTTCCTATTAACAGAAATACTCTGCGATTATTTCTTTGCATATAAAACTAAAAAACTTTTTACGTTTAAAAAGTTTTTTGTAATCTTGCATTTCGAAATTTTACATTTTTATTAAAATTAATACAATATTTATGATTGTTTGATATGAATTTTATAGCATGGAAACAAAAGAACGTATAATGGAAGAATTTATAAAGCAATTCATACAAAAAGACTGCAAGGATATTCTTGTAGATGAAATTGCTTTTAATATAGGCATATCGAAAAGAACTATTTACGAAAATTTTTCTTCCAAAAACGAAATAATAAGACAAAGTTTAAGGTATTATTTGTTGTCGGAACAAGAGAGATTGACCAACATTGTAAAAGAAGAAAAGAATTCCCTGAAAAAGATTCTGAGGCTATATACCTCTTTTATAAGTAATATTTCGAAAATTAGTGTTGTGATACTATATAACCTAAAAAAACGTTATCCTACAATAGCTGAGGAATTAATAGATTTGGAAAGACAATTTTTGAATACGGTAGTAATGAAATTATTCATACAAGCCGGTGAGGAAGGGTATATTTTTAAACAAATAAGACCTGAAATTTTATTTGCCTTATTCATATTGGGTGACAGAGACCCAAGAAAAACCACAGTAGATTTTATGGGAATGAAAATAAGTACATTGGAACTGTTTATCATTCACTTTTTTGTTATCATCAGGGGTATCTCTACAAGTAAAGGAATAAAAACCTGTGACAAATATTACGCGGAATTCTGTAGGGAGAGCGTACCCGAGAGTGTATTACAAAGAAATATCATTAATAACTAAATAAACAACGAGAAAACAAATGAAAAAACGAACACGAATCATCAGTGCTTTATTTTTCTCTTTGATATCTGTTGGGAATTTTTCTGCTATTGCGCAAGGTACGGAAAATATTTTGAGTTTGGACCTCAAAATGGCCTTGAGCATAGCCGAAGACAAGAATCCGACAATAAAGATAGCCGAATTGGAAATTAAACGTGTGGATTACTCAAAGAAAGAAACGATAGGCAACCTTTTGCCCTCTGTTTCGGCTACCGGACAATACACCAATAACGTAATGAAAAGCGTTATGTTTATGCCTGCAAGCATGGCTGCCGCTTTTGGGGGTAAAAGTTATATGGAAATAGGCTACAAAAACTCTTTAACTGGTACGATTTCCGCCTCTATGCCTTTGATTAACTTCTCTTTATGGGAGCAGATAAAAAGCAAACAAACGGCAATGGACCTAATTCTGGAACAAGCGAGAGCTTCCAAAATAGATATGCGCAAACAAGTAACCGATGCTTACTTTAATATACTGCTTGCCGAGGCAAGTTTAAAAGTTTTGCAACAAAGCATAGACAATTCCAAGGAAACTCTAAGAACGGTAAAGACTTCATACGAGCAAGGCTTGTCTTCGGAGTATGATTATATACGCGCTCAGGTACAGGTAAATAACCTTAATCCTTCTTATCTTTCTGCAAAGAACGGAGTGGATTTGGCAAAACTTCAACTAAAAATGTTGTTATCCATACCCATGGAACAAGAAATTGGTATAAAGGAAGAGTTGGTTGATTACGAGGATAATTTAAAATTGTTGGAAAAATACGAAAACGATAGAGCCACAGAGTATAACTCTACCTTGCGCCAGTTGGATTTAAACATACAAAGTCTTCAACACACACTAAAGATGACCAAATACCAACACCTACCCACACTTTCGGCTTTCGGACAATACGCTTATCAAACTCAGGCAGAGGATTTTAAATTTCAAGACTACAAATGGGTAAGCAGTGCAGCCGTAGGTTTAACTTTGAGTATTCCTATTTTTAACGGAAACACTATAATCAATCAGACAAAACAGGCAGAAATGTCTTTAAAGGAGCTTCAACTTCAAAGAGATTATACCTCAGAGGCTCAAAACCTACAAGTAACCTCAGCCTTGGACAATATGCGCACGGCAAACGAACAACTTCTTGTAAACAAAGAAGCCATTGCTCAGGCAGAAAAAGGTTATGATATAGCGAAAGTCCGCTACAATACGGGAGTTGGGACAATATTGGAGTTAAACGATTCTGAGTTGGCCCTTACTCAAAGTCGTCTAAACTATCAGCAAGCCTTATATGACTATTTAACTGCCGAGGCACAATTGGAGCAAGTATTGGGTAGAGTTTATCCCATTTCGGAATAAGAAATATAAATAAAAAAATAAAACAGTATTCTTAATATAAAAACAACAGATAATAATGAAAAAGAACATAATAAAAACCTTATTGGTGATAGCTTTTACATCTTTGTTTATTACGGCTTGTTCGAACAAAGACAAATCAAATAATAACAATACGGAAATCTCAAAGGTTCAAGTAGAAATTGCAACAACGCAAGAAATAGACCAAATCTATGATTTTACCTCTACGATAGAACCGAAGTATAAAAATTATATTTCTTCTGCCGGAGGTACAAGGATAGAAAAAATATATGTAGAGGTGGGAGATAGGGTTTCCAAAGGACAAACTTTGGTAAAAATGGAGAACACTTCTGTTGCCACTGCACAGACTCAGTTGGATAATTTGAAATTGGACCTTGAGCGTGTAAAGGCCCTATATCAATCGGGAGGAACAAGCAAACAACAAGTAGACCAAGTACAGGTGCAATACGATGTGGCAAAGAAAAACTTACAGAATCTAAAAGAAAACATTACTCTAACCTCTCCGATAAACGGTGTGATAACACAAAGAAATTTTGATAACGGAGACGTAGCCGGAACTTCCCCCATACTTCAAGTTATGCAAATTTCTCCCGTTAAACTTAAATTTTCCATCAACGAAAGTTTTTACTCAAAAGTAAAGATAGGTATGCAAGTTTCCGCTAAGGTTGAAGTTTTCGGACAAGAGGAGTTTAAAGGAAAAATATCTCTTATTTCGCCTACAATAGACCCGGATTCCAGAACATTTTATGTAGAAGTGGAATTTACAAACGCCAATCAAAGACTTCGCCCGGGTATGTTTGGCAGAGTAGAGTTAAACCTTGGTAGAGACAACACAATACTCGTATCGGATAAAGCCGTCATCAAACAAAACGGAACAAACAACAAATATGTTTATGTGGTTACCTCAAATAACACTTTGGAATACAGACAAATAACACTTGGTAGAAGATTGGGTGACAAATACGCTGTTTTGAGTGGTCTGAACAATGGGGAAAAAGTTGTAGTTTCCGACCAAAACAAATTGAGAAACGGTTCTAAGGTAACAATAGTTAAATAAAGTACTAATACAATAAAAACTTAGATAATAATGAGTGTTTATGAATCGTCGGTAAAGAGACCCGTACTTGTCTCCATTGCTTTTATAGCAGTGATGATTATGGGTATCTTTTCATATAGTAAATTGAGTATAGACCTATTGCCGGATTTTGACATGAATATGGCAATAGTAATAGTATCCTATCCCAATGCAAGTGCCGAAGACGTTGAAACCAACGTTACCAAAATATTGGAGACTTCTCTTTCCACCGTCAACGACTTAAAAGAGTTGACCTCCACCTCTAAGGACAATGTCTCTATGGTTACCGTAGAATTTAACTGGGGAACGGATTTGGATGCCAGTGTCAATGATATGCGAGATAAGTTGGAGATGATAAAGATGAGTTTGCCCGATGGGGCATCCTCTCCTATGATATTCAAATTATCCACTTCCATGATACCTGTTGTTATCTACTCTGTGGATGCCAAAGAGAGCATGGCCGGATTATACAAGATTTTGGACGATAACATGTCCAATCCTTTGCAAAGAATAGAAGGTGTGGGTTCGGTTACCATTACAGGGGCTCCGCAAAGAGAAATAGTCGCCTTAGTTGACCCTCAAAAAATGGAGGCTTACAATCTTACGGTAGAATCCATAGGTGGCAGAATAGCAGCGGAAAATATCAATACTCCTTCGGGTAAGTTTTACATAGGAAACGAATCCTATAATTTGCGTATAGAAGGTGAGTACAAAGAAAGTGAACCTTTGAACGATATTATTGTAACTACATATAACAACAACCCTATTTATTTAAAGGATGTTGCAACCGTAAGAGACTCTTTGCAGGAGAAAGTACAAGAAAGTTACGTTAATGGCAAAAAAGGTGCAACCGTTATAGTATCCAAACAAAACGGCGCCAACTCCGTTGATGTTATGAACAAGGTAAACGAGGCTTTGCCCACTATCTTAAAGTCTTTGCCTTCCGATATTCATATAACGGAGGTAATGAACTCTACCGATAATATCAAAAACTCTATCAACTCTTTGAGAGAAACGATTTTGCTTGCCTTTGTATTCGTCATAGCGGTTATTATGTACTTTTTGGGACAATGGAGAGCTGCTTTGATAGTTATTATTACAATACCCGTTTCTTTGATAGGAGCTTTTATTTATCTGTTTGCCACCGGCAATACTCTTAATATTATCTCTATGTCTGCGCTAACTATTTCCATAGGTATGGTTGTGGACGATGCCATTGTGGTTATGGAAAACATTACAAAACATATTGAACGAGGGGCAGCACCGCGTGAAGCGGCCATTTATGGTACGAACGAGGTAGCAAATGCCGTAATAGCCTCTACTTTGACACTTATTGCGGTATTTTTCCCTTTCACTATGTTGAGTGGTATGGCAGGTATAATGTTTAAACAATTAGGTTGGATGATGTGTATCATAATGGTTGTATCCATTATATGTGCTTTGACTTTGACTCCGGTGCTTTGCTCTATTATTTACAAACGCAAGAACAGAAAAATAGAAGGACAAAAAACTCCTAAAACCAATATTTTAACGAAACTAAGAGACGTAATACAAAGACAGTTGGATAGTTTGGACAACGGTTATGAAAAAATACTCTCTTGGTGTGTGCGTCATAGGCCAAGTACAATAATTATTGCTTTTGCAATATTTGCTTTGTCTTTGATTCTCATCAAATTTATAGGTACGGACTACATACCTGCTTCGGATAATGCTCAAATAAGCGGAAGTATAGAGTTGCCTGCCGGCGCAAATATGGAGAGAAGTAAGGCAATAGCAGAGCGTTTTTATAACTATGCAAGGAAAAATTTACCCGAATTGAAAAACATGACCTATTCTGTCGGCACTCCTTCCGAAGATGAAGACAATTCTTTTGCTTTGATGTCAACTACGGGAGACAACTATATTTCTTTCCGTATGAAGTTTGTGGACATGGCAGACAGAGACCGCTCCATTTATCAGATATCGGATTTGTTGCGTCAAGAGATAAGTTCTTATCCTGAGGTTTCCAAACACACCGTTACTGCCGGAGGACAAGAAAGAAGTATGACGGGACTTTCCACCGTTGAGGTTCATATTTTGGGTTATGATTTTGAGACTACAACCCGACTTGCAAACCAATACAAAGAAAAACTTTCCAAGGTAGAGGGACTGAAAGATATAACCATTTCTCGTAAGGACTATTCTCCTCAGTTCAATTTGGAATTTGATAGGGAGAAACTTGCAGAAAACGGTTTAAGCGTATCTACGGCTTCCTCTTTTGTCCGCAATCGTATGAACGGTATGACCGCCTCCATATTCAGAGAGGACGGAGAAGAATATAATATCAAGGTTCGTTATGCGGAAAAATTCCGTCAAAACATAGAAGATATAGAAAACATTACCTTGTACGGTTCTACGGGCAAACCTATAAAACTGAAAGAAGTTGCAAAAGTAGTGGAAAAATTTGCTCCTCCTCAGATAGAGAGACAAGACAGAGAGCGTATTGTTAAGGTTACGGCCACCCTTTTCGGTACAACCATAGATAAGGCAAAACAGGAAATAAACAGAATAACCGACGAGATGAGCATCCCTTCAAATATAGCCATAGAACTCGGAGGTAGCATTGACGACCAAAATGACAGTTTTGGAGACCTAGGTCTTTTGGGCGTGATTATTATCATATTGGTTTATTCTGTTCTGGCAGGACAGTTTGAGTCCTTCCGCTCTCCGTTCATTATAATGTTCTCCGTACCTTTTGCCCTAACGGGTATGTTTTTGGGGCTTTGGCTAACGGGAGGTACTATTAATATGATGTCCTTGATAGGCGCTATAATGCTTATAGGTATAGTTGTTAAGAATGGTATTGTGCTTGTGGATTATATCAACCTTAACAGAGAAAGAGGTATGAGTATAATTACCGCCATAGTACTTGGCGGCAAATCTCGTTTGCGTCCCGTACTTATGACAACTGCCACTACCGTTTTGGGTATGTTACCTATGGCAATAGCAATAGGAGAGGGTAGCGAATTATGGCAACCTATGGGTATAGTTATAGTTTTCGGTTTAACCATTTCCACACTTGTAACTTTGGTGCTTATACCAACTATTTACGGTTCGTTTGCGGCAAGTAAATTGAACAGAGAAAGAAAGAATTTGAAAAACAAACTTATAAAGGAGAACGCATAATGAAAGCAGCATTTTTAGTATATAATCAAGCCTTTGTTGACGAAGTGGAGCAATTGCTTCATCAGTTGAGTATAAGAGGTTATACCAAATGGGATGAGGTTAAGGGAAGAGGAACCAAGACAGGAGAGCCACATTTGGGTTCTCATGCTTGGCCGAGCAAAAACATGGCAACTTTATGCGTAGTAGAGGATAATATTGCTCCCGTACTCAAAAAAAGAATAGATGCCTTGGATAACAAGGCTCCCGAGCAAGGGCTAAGGGTATTCTTTTGGGATACTATAGACGTATAAATTTTATGAAACTATGTTATAAAATATAACATAGTGGTAAAATTTGTTTCATAATTGTTGTTTTTTAAGAGGGGTAACTTTCATCTTATCAACCACCTTATTTAAAAGAAAGTTCCCCTTTTTTTATTTTTATCCGTTCCCCTTATCCTATTCTTAGCAACAAGCATACGTTCTCGCTACTCGGCTCTCTTTTTTATTTTTATCCGTTCTATCTTATATCTTATTCGTCATTACTGCTTTTGCATTCGTTATTGCACAATTTCTCAAAGGTCGTGCCCAACCATTCTTTGTTGCCTTTACTCCTCCGTCCTTACAAATCCTCCGCGTCCGTCATTGCAAGACTTCGCTAAAAGTCGTGGCAATCCATTCCTTATTGCGTATATCGTCTGCATCCGTAATTGCATACCCTTCTTTGAGTGTCATTGCGAGCCGTAAGGCGAAGCAAT
>CAUTQY010000028.1:0-16748 GCA_963540815.1 uncultured Bacteroidales bacterium | reverse complement strand
TTTTTTGAATGGATTGCTTCGCTTTTCGCTCGCAAGGACGAAAAAGGAGGGTTTGTAAGGACACATGTGCAATATCTATTACAACACAACACAGACCATTGCACTCAAATCGTGTAGTACTCTGACGTTATTTTAGGTCGTAAGTTTTCCGACGGTTTGTTGAAAAAAGAATATGATTATTTGCTGAGAAAACCTATATCTACGCAATCTATTCTTTCCCAACCTTGCACAACCTTTTGCGTCCCGACTCCATTCGTTATAATTTGTGTCTCTGAGACACCCTGCTTAACCAAGAAATTTTTTATAAATCCCGCTTGTTTTTCACTAAGAGATAAAGGGGTCTCTTTTTTGTAGGTACTATTTGCGTGTACTTCCATTGTAAGAATATAGGGTTTGTTTTTGAAAATATCTGCCAAATGTACTAACTCCGCTTTACCCAAAGAAGAGAGTTCCAAAGGATTTTTATCCTCAAAAAACGATTTCAAGGTAATAAGTTCGCCGTTTGTGACCAACTCGTCTATATGATAAAGTACGATATTATTTTCTGTGGTTATGGGGGAATAATAACCGGTCTTTTGGGCGTATAGGACACAATTTTCCTGCGGTTTAATGTAAGCAAATACTCCTCTATTATTAACAGCCAACTTGTTTATCAAGGTATAATTTTTGTTTTCAAGTAAACAAACATACAAATTTACAAAATCGTTGTTTGGAGCATTGACCTTGCCTGAGACAAAATTCAAATCGGTAGAACCTTCCAAATATATATTATTTTCTTCGGCAAAGTTTTTGTCCTGCGATAGTACCAACGTATTTTTACGCAACTCTACCACATAATCGTTGCCTATAGTGTTGATATCTTCGCCCAAAAGAACAGGCTCCGTCCAAGAATCCAAATCATTAATATCCTCCCTATAAGATACATATATATCCAAATTGCCAAAATTTAGTCCTCTGTCGGAAGAAAACCACAACGTTTTTCTATCCTCGGACAAAACCGGGTTGGTTTCATTATACCTTGTATTTATAAAAGAGGTAATAAGTTTGGGCTCTTGCCATTTTCCGTTTTTATAGACGGAATAGTAAATATCCTTGTTTTCTGCTCCTTCCTTGCTATCGAAACCGTCAATGCTTGCCCTTGAAAACACAATTTCTTTTTTATCGGAGGACATATAAGCGTCTTTAACCTCAAAATCAAAGCCCAAAGAACGCATATTTACTCTATTAATGTTTTCGTCTCTCTTTGTTGCTTCGGTCAAAACCATATTCAAATCCGTTTGTTCGGCTTGTATAAATTTTAGAAAGTTGGCATCGGAGTAAAGGTTAAAATCAACGGTTTTGTTTTTGGGTCGTGAGGCATTCAATTCATAAAATTTGTAAAACAGACGAGCCGTCCGTACCTCGTCAAGGTTTATAAACAAAGATTTGTGTTTTTTGTAATCCTCCAAACTAAGATTTGTTTTGCTCAAAAGAGTGGTTATCGTTTTTGCCTTCTGCTCTGCTTCCGTTATGTAATCTGCTCCTGCTATGGAAGGAAAAGCTTGTTTTATTTTTTCTATGGAGGTTAAGGACAAGTCTGAGATATACTTTTTTGCAAAAAGTTTTATGTCATTTTCTCTGTGTTCAATACTATCCAACAAAAGCATTGCAGGTATGGAATACTGCACAAAAGCCTTAAGCTTTAATCTGTCATAAACCAACTGATAATTTTTTTCCGTTCTTGAATTTTCTCTCAAAAAACTCATCATATTACCAATACTTCCTCCATTTACATATTTGCCGTATTGAGCGGCTTCGCGTTTGTTTTTTGCCATCTGCAAATATTCGCCGTTGGGAAATTCTTTTATGTAAGCATCATAAACCTCAATGGTATTTTCTTTAAGGGCTTGTCGGAAGGTAAGTTTGTCTATTTCTTTTAACGCTTGTTTTTTATAGGTATCGTTTGTTGTAGAAGAGGCAAAAGATTTCAATTTTTCCAAATCTCCGCTTTCCATTATTTCATTAATCAAATGTTCATTAAGCCATAATCGTGCTTGGTCGACTTGCAAGGCGTTCGGGTATAGAGCGACAAAGTTCTCGTAATCCTCTACCCTACCCGACTTCTCCACTTGCTCAAAAGCAAGTCTGTCTCTTATCCTTATTGCCTCGTTTTGCAACTGTGGGAAATCGGTACAGATGTTTATGTAGAAATTAAGAGATTCTACTTCTTGCTTTCTATAAACAATATTCAAAGTTTCCTTTGCAAGCAAATCCGTTTTTATGGTTTCTTTTTTATTTTTATGTTTGTTGTATTCTATAGCGTAACAAAGAGCAGATAGAGAATCTCCTTTGGGATTGTCTTTGTTGATAAAATACAAATACATATCATACAAACGGTTGGCGTTATTCGTATCACCCGCATAAGTATTTTGAATATAAAGCAAAGCATTGGAAAAATCTCCTTTGTTAATCAATTTTTCCGCATCGGAGTCTTGCCCAAACAGACCAAACACAAAAAATAAGTTGGTCAAAAACAAGTAAAAAATACCTTTTTTCATTTTACTTCCAATTCAAAATTGTTTTTCCAAGTACCGTTTATCCTAAAATCTATTTTGTAGTTTCCCACAGGTAATGTCGTCTGAAAAATATTTTTTGTTTCAAAATGTATTTCATTTGCAACATTGTCATCCGTGGTCTTTATTCTTACTTTATCCATATTTTCGTTTGCAGAATAAATCAAACATCTTTGTCTGTCAGACCATACATAAGTATTTTCAACACCTTCCATATCTGTGGCTTTCAAAATATGTACTCTGTATTTTTCCGTTGTACCGCTTTCTATTTTTGTCTTTACGGAGGCATTGTCACACATGTTATAAAAAACTCCGCTCTCTTTGTCTTCCATAAGAACAAGAACATTTGCTGGAAGTACGGACAAATTATTAAAATTTATTTCTACGGAATTAGGGTTACCTATATATAAATCCATATCAAAACTTGCCGGATAGGACGGAAAAACAAACACGGAATATTCGTCATTATCATCTTTTAAATATATCTCAGGCATATCTTCGTTAATGCCAAAAAGTTTGTGACAATCGTATTCGTCAAACTCGTATTTTGCATTGTCATTCATACCCAAAAGTGCGTATTGATATGTTTTATCTTTGCAAACCGATAGATTTAAATAATTGTGATTTGATTGGGTTTGTTCTCCTGTCAAAGGTATATATTGCTGAGAGCGTTTGAATAAAATATTTGTTGAATGAGAATAAACTTCCACAAAAAAAGACTCCAAAGAAGGTATGGTTATCTCCTCGTTAGGGTCTACTATGAGAGGATTGTATACTCTGTTTTCTCTATCAAAAAGCATAAGGGTATTACCTTGAATCTTGCCGTCTAACTCCTCAAATAATTTTTTGCTACTAAGAGGTGCCGTATACGGATTACCTATCATATTCCATTTGTCGTCAGGTGTGGATTTCAAATTAACCGATACCTCCGAAGCACACAACAAGCCCTCGTATCTAACATTCAAAGGCTCGTGCGTATAGACGGCATAACCCTTTGCCGGCACAAGAGAAAATTTGGGGTCTGTTATATATTCGCTCCAATAGTCGTCCAACTTTGATTTTATACCCGTGTTATATTGCATAAACCAAGAATCGTTGCTATCGTTTTTCATTGAGAATATGGCAGCGTATGCCTGATTGATGGGAGAGGAAATATAATTCCATCTTTCGGGTAACAAGTATTGATTAACGGTAAAAAACGATTTCTGCCCATATAGAATGTCCGAACCTACGTAAAAATCCCTGCCGTTATCTATAATAACATTGGCACTATCCCCCAAAAATAGCATTGTACAAGAAGCATCTTTATCTACTCTGGCTTGCACGTTGTTGTTTATCATAACAAAATCCTCCATTGTGGGAGAATTGCCGTCTTTCCAATTGTTGTCGTCCGACCACAAACCGGAATGTATCATTGTCTTAAGCTTAGGATAGCCGAAATAAGCATTGTTTGGTAAAAAATCTTGTTTGCTAACAAGTGTTATTTCTATTTCGTCAGCCGTCATAGGACTTTGCAAAGGTACACAATAGTTGGTTGTTTTAAGGGTATCGTTCATTTTCAACAACTCCTCTCCCTTGCTCAACCATCTGTAAGTTATAAAGACTTTTGATTTTAATTTTTCTTCAATGGAAAAACTAAATTGGTAGTCAGTTTTGGAAAAAATAGGAATGTGGTAATTGAATTGTGTGTTTTCTTTGGTATTCGCTGGTATGAAATTTTTGTCATATTCCACATGCTTTGCACAAGAGCCACTGAGTGGTATTCCAATTACCCCCTGTTTTAATTTTGCCGTTGTAATTTCCAAAACAGCCTCGTGTCTTCCTTCCGATTTCGGAGTGTAGGAAATAAAAACATATTTACCGTGATTCTTGTTTGAAATGGAATATTCCGATAAGGAAAAATGATAGGAATCTTTTCCCGTTATATTCAAGGTTATACTATCTCTTATGTTTTTACTTCTTACAAAAATACGTCTTTGCTCCGGGAATACGTACGGAAAGCCGATATTGTTGAATGTTATGCTTTCAATTTTTTGCAAATCCTCTCCCGTTTTGCCAAGTATTTCCACTTCGGCCTCAAAACCGAAAAATCTATCATATTCCGAAGTTATTTCTATGTTTCTAAACAGAATCTGAGGATCAGGATTTTTCTTGCCCTTAGTTGTTATCAGCCAAGAAATTTGTACAAAATCTTTATTTTCGCATTCAATCGGCAATTTTATATCGAAGAAATTTTGCCTGTAACGTTTGTATTGAGAATAAAAAACTACGTCTTTACCCTCATTATTCGTAACCGGTTTCCATTCTTCATTTTCCGAAAGTCTGTATTGCAAACTTGCCGTCCATTGTGTTCTTACTTTGTTTGCCGTCGTGTTTTGCCAAGACAAGGTTATGTTGTCTTGCTCTTTTGTCGAAATATTTATTATAAGCCTTCCCGTGTTCAAAGAGCCTTCATCTGCCAAAAAATATACGGCATCCTTGTTTTGAGAGTATTTTTTTTTGTCAAAATTCTTAATACTTATGGGGTTGTATTTCAAATCGTGCACAATAGTTTGAGCATAGTCGGTCGCATAAAAACAAAAAACGAATAGCAGTATGTATAATTTTTTCTTCAATAACTCCATTCCGATTTTATTTTATAGTTACGTATGTTGTATATGGTAGTAGTTTCGTTTTGCCAGCCCGGATAATCACCCAAATGTTTAAAATGATAGCGATTAATCATTTTTTGATTATTCTTTACATTCGGTCCTGTCTGCAACGTCTTCCCCTTGATATTTATGGCATCTATAAAATACAACATAATATCATATCCCAAAGCCGCATAAAACTTATCGGGTTCGGTTTTAAAATGTTTTCTATATTCTTTTACAAAATCTACGAAATTGGGATTTGAATAATCGTTTAGGTATGTCAAAGTAAAATGATAGTCTACTTTTTCCATCATGGAATAGTCTATATTATTATAATCCAACCATTCAAACGGAGCGAACAAAGTAATTTTGTAAGAGGAAAAACCAAAAAGTTTTTTAATAAGGGCATTGGCAAAAACCTTGTCGTCATTATTTGATTTTTCTATCAGGTTGATAAAAATATTGTTTGACGAAGGTTTTAAATAAGTTTTGAGTTTATTGGCATTTTTGCCGTAATTGATTATTGTCCAAGAAGATGTATAGGAGGCAATATTGTCTTTATACCAATTGATTAAAGAAGTTTTATTCTTATCGTTTTCGTATAAAACAATCACATTTGCTTGCGGGTGTTTTTCTTGAATATATTTCATTATTGTTTGAGCATTGGAAATATCGTCCGGTTGAATCTTAAAAACATATTCGTTTTGCAATATTTCCATATTGGGACTCATAGGGTTAACCAAAGGAATCTTATTTTCTCTTGCAAAGGAGGAAATCAAATCAAAGGAATTTTTAAAAACCAGGGCAATCAAGAAATCCATGTTTTTCATTTGCTCATACTGCAAGGCTTTGTGTGTTTTGTCCGTATTGTTTTCTTCTACATCAAAAACATGCAAAACTACCTTGTAGCCTTCGTTTTCCAACCGATTAAGTGCTATCCTTGCCCCTTCGTAAAAAGATATGTAGGAAAAACATTTGTATGATTTGGAGCGTTTTTCGGCTATATTGTATTGATTAAAAGAAAGTTCGTCTATGTTTTCGTAAAACAAAGGCAAAAACATAGCAACATTTATCTCCTTCTTTGATTTGCGAAAAATATTTTCCGTTTGTGAAAAACTATTAAATGCAAAACAAAAAGAGCAAGCCAACAAGAATATTCCCAAATATTTTCTTTTAATCATTTGTTGTATTTTTATAGTCCCGACTTATTCCCATTCTATTGTAGCGGGAGGTTTGCTACTTATATCATAGCACACCCTATTAACACCTCCGACATTATTGATTATATCGTTGGATACTCTTGCCAAAAAATCATACGGCAAATGTGACCAATCCGCCGTCATACCATCCACACTTTCCACCGCCCTAAGAGCAACCACTCTTTCGTATGTACGTTCGTCCCCCATAACGCCTACACTCTGTATGGGAAGCAAAATTGCTCCTGCTTGCCATACTTTGTTATATAAATTATGTTCTTTAAGATTTTCTATAAAGATATTATCCACTTCTTGCAAAATACGTACTTTTTCCTGTGTTACCTCGCCAAGTATTCTTATTGCCAAACCCGGACCGGGAAAAGGATGTCTTTCCAATAGTTGTACCCTTAGTCCCAATTCTTTACCTATTCTCCTTACCTCATCTTTAAATAAGGAACGCAAAGGTTCTACTATCTTTAATCTCATAAAGGAAGGCAACCCTCCCACATTATGATGAGATTTTATTGTTTGAGAAGGACCTTTTACACAGCTACTTTCTATTACGTCCGGATAAATAGTACCTTGTGCCAACCATTTAGCATCCTTTATTTGAGAGGCTTGATTATCAAAAACATCAATAAATTTTGCGCCTATTGCCTTTCGTTTTTTCTCCGGGTCGGTAACTCCCTGCAATACCGAGTAAAAATCGTTGCTTGCATCCACCCCCTTAACATTCAAACCCATATCTTTGTAAGAGGCAAACACGGAGTCAAATTCGTTTTTTCTCAAAAGTCCGTTATCTACAAATATACAATGCAAGTTTTCTCCGATAGCTTTGTGCAAAAGCACGGCAGCCACAGAAGAATCTACTCCTCCGCTCAAGCCGAGTATAACTTTATCATTGCCAAGTTTTGCTTTAAGCTCTTCTATTGTGGAGCGTACAAAATTCTTGGGTGTCCAAGAACAATCGCAAGCACAAATTTTTTCTACAAAATTTTTTAGTATTGTAAAGCCGTCTTGCGAATGATATACCTCCGGATGAAATTGTAAGGCATAGGTTCGCTCGTTTTTTATTTTGTAGCCCGCATTTTTTACATCTTGAGTAGAACAGATTAACTCAAAATCCTCCGGCATCTGCAAAATAGTATCTCCGTGAGACATCCATACTTGTGAGTCTTGTTTTACATTCTGCATAAGCAAACAATCCTTGTCTATAAAACTAAGGTTGGCCCTACCGTATTCTCTTATCTTGCTTTTTTCTACGACACCGTTTGCACAATGTACCATGTACTGGGCACCGTAACATATTCCCAGAATAGGTAATTTGCCTTTAAAAAGATTTAAATCTACCTTGGGAGCATCTTTGTCGGTTACCGAACAGGGACTGCCCGAAAGTATAACTCCCTTTATTTCCGAAGTAATTTGCGGTATTTTGTCGTATGGATGTATTTCACAATATACGTTAGCCTCTCTTATCTTGCGTGCTATAAGTTGTGTGTATTGGCTCCCATTGTCTATAATGAGTATTGTTTGCATTGTCCTTTTCTATATGTACTTTATTCTGAAATAACAAAAACTACCTGCAAAATTAATATTTTTTGAGTTTTTTGGGAAATTTAGGCATGAAATAATTATGAAAGAAAGTCCGAGACCGGTAAGAATTACTTTGCTTAACCAATCTCGGGCACTAAAAATGTGTTTGGAAAAATGATGATATCTATATGCTACATATTAAAACTTTTTAGGTCTAAAAGATAATTTAATTCCCAAATAATTTCCATTCATAGAAAATTTGTCACTATAACCCTCTGTGTACGTAATAGTAGTTTTTGAACTACCCGGGTAATAAGAAAACACAACATCCGTTCCCAAAAGGAAATAATTCAAATCAAACATTGCACCCAAACCAAACAAAAACGAATAGTTTAAGTAATCAGCTTGATAATTTACCTTTACAAGCGTACCACCTATACCCGTATTGTTATAGCCAATTGCTCCGTTGTCGTCTCTGTTCAAATCCACATACAAACCTGCCTTTGCCGAAAGAAAAGTTTTGTTTGCCATTCTTGTCTTGTATTGAAGTAACAACGGAACGGAAAAACAATGAGAATTTTCGGAAAAAGATTTATTGGCATTATTTTCAAAATCGAATATATCATAATAGTTAAAATCCAATCCAACTATAAACGACCAATGATTTTGTGCATAGAATTCGTAAAAACCGCCTACGGAAAAACTTTTTGTATTTTTAATACTTAATCTGTCGGGTTTGGAATCGTCCTTAAAATTTAGATTACCACTTAGACTAATTCCCCAATTTGCAAATTTGTTTAGTTCCGTATATGTCTGTGCGGAAGCAAAGATAATTGCAAATATTACCAAACTAAAAGTAAATATTTTTTTCATGTCCGTTCTATCTTATTTTTTTTTGTTATTTATTAAAAATTAATAATTGTCATTTATAAATTTTTAAGAGTACAATAAAATTTAAATATAAAATTTAGCTACTATTCATATAATTCTCCTTTCTATGTTATACATTTGAATGTCGCAAAGATATAAAAAAAACTATACGACCTTTATTTACTACTAAAATTATTATTCCATATTAAAAATACTCTTATGTGTTTTGTATTGCGGCGGACATTTTACAAACTCAAAAAAAAGTACTAATTTTGCCGAAGAAAAACACATTTACTTATTTTTAATAACAAAAGACTTATGGAAGTTGTACTTAGTGGGATGCGACCAACGGGTAATTTGCACTTGGGGAGTTATTTTGGAGCCCTAAAAAATTATATTGCCCTGCAAGAAACTCATAAGTGTTATTTTTTTATAGCGGATTATCATTTACTTACCACTCATCCGCATTCCGCCAATTTGCAACAAAATGTTAAAACAATACTTTCTCAATACATTGCTTGCGGTTTAAACCCTCAAAAAGCCACAATATATATTCAAAGTGATGTACCTCAGGTAGCCGAGTTATATATGTATCTCAATATGATTGTCTATGTAGGGGAATTGCAAAGAGTTGCCGCTTTCAAAGAAAAAGTAAGACAAAATCCCAACAATGTTAATACGGGACTTTTGACCTACCCTACCCTTATGGCTGCAGATATTCTTTTGCACAAGGCAACCAAAGTTCCGGTAGGAAAAGACCAACAACAACACCTTGAGCTCACAAGAGATTTTGCCCAAAGATTTAACAATATGTATCAGGTAGATTATTTTCCAAAGCCTCAGGCTTTTAACTTCGGTGAAAATCTAATAAAAATACCTTCTTTGGACGGCAACGGAAAAATGAGCAAGTCCTACGGAGAACAAGCTACAATATACCTAACGGACGAGCCTTCTGTACTGAAAAAGAAAATAATGAAGGCAAAAACAGACGCAGGACCAAAAGAGAAAGACCAAGAAAAACCTTCGGAAATAGAAAATTTGTTTTCTTTGATGCGATTGGTAAGCAAAACGGAAATTGTTCAACAATTTGAAGACGCTTATAACGATTGCACAATTAGATACGGAGATATGAAAAAACAACTTTTTGAGGATATGAATAATTTTCTTTCCCCTATAAGAGAAAAAATAAAAGAGGTATCTTGCAACGAAACGTATCTCAACGAAATTATGAATACGGGTAAGGAAAAAGCCCTTCTAAGTGCCCAAACAACTATTAAAGAGGTTAGGGAAATAATAGGTTTTAGGGCTTAGCAAATAAAAATATTAAAACAATAATAACAATAAAAATAATTTTAATATGTCAGGACATAATAAATGGTCTACCATTAAAAGAAAAAAAGGGGCTTTGGACGCAAAACGTTCAAAAATATTTTCGAAAATAATAAAGGATATAACAGTTGCAGTAAAGGAAGGCGGACCTGACCCGGAGTCTAACGCTCGTTTGCGTTTAGCTGTTCAAAATGCAAAAGGCGCAAACATGCCCAAAGACACCCTTCAACGTGCCATATCAAAGGCAAGCGATAAGGGTACGGCCTCTTTGCAAGAAATAACTTTTGAAGGTTATGCTCCGCATGGTATTGCTATTTTTGTAGAATGTTTGACAGACAACAACAACAGAACGGTAGCTTCCATTCGCAGTATTTTTAATAAACTCGGCGGAAGTTTGGGAACCAACGGCTCTTTATCTTTTTTGTTTGAAAGAAAAGGGGTTTTTCAGATAAAAATAGGAGATAGAGACCCGGAGGAGTTGGAAATGCAACTTATAGATGCAGGAGCCGAAGATATAGACCAAGATGAGGAATATTTTACCGTTTATACCAAAATGGAGGATTTTGCCAATATGAACTTGGCTTTGGAAAAAGCAGGTATAGAATCCGAAAGTGCGGAGTTGCAACGTATTCCAAATAACACTCAAACCATTCCTGTGGAGCAAGGTTTAAAAGTTTTGAAACTTGTTGAGACAATAGAAGATGATGACGACGTACAGGCAGCATATCATAACCTTGAAATGACGGAAGAATTGCTTGCCGCACAAGAATAAACAAAGATTATATTTGTTGCGAACCTTCCAAAGATTACTTAGTTAAATATTTGTAAAAAACAACGGCAATCCGGAGCGGTTCGCAGTATTTTCATTTAAACGTTTTTAGCGCTTTTCTATTATGCTGTATCTCGTTCCCACCCCTGTTGGCAATTTGGAAGACTTTACTTTTAGAGCAGTTAGGGTTTTGAAAGAAGTATCCTTAATTCTTGCCGAAGATACAAGGACGTCCATACCTTTGTTAAAACACTATGAAATAAATACGCCACTGCAATCACATCACTTGTTTAACGAACACGAATCCGTTAAAACCATAATACAAAGGTTAAAAACAGGAGAGAATATTGCTCTTATAACCGATGCGGGTACGCCGGGAATATCCGACCCGGGTTTTTTGCTTGTAAGAGAAAGTATAAAAGAAAATATAAAAGTGGAATGTTTGCCCGGTGCAACGGCTTTTGTACCTGCTTTGATAGACTCGGGTTTTGCCTGTGATAGATTTTGTTTTGAAGGTTTTTTACCACATAAAAAGGGTAGATTATCAAGATTAAAGGAACTTGAAAACGAAAAGCGTACAATAATTTTTTATGAATCACCTTACAGAGTGGGCAAACTTTTGCAGGAATTGAAAGATATTTTTGGCGATAACAGAAAGGTATGTATAAGTAGGGAGATTAGTAAAAAATTTGAAGAACATATAAGAGGTACTCTGCAAGAGTTATCTCAAAAATATGAAAATACAACATTTAAGGGAGAAATTGTTGTAATATTGTCGGCAACGGAAAAAGAGGAAAAACAACAAAAAAACTCTTCCAATAAATACAAAAACATATAAAAAAAATTAAAGATCATGATGACATGTGAGGATGCGATCCTTGAACGTTTGGTCTTGCACAAGGTAGGTAATAAGGCAAACGGAGAATTTTTGACATTGTCCTCTGCTCCGTACGTGCTTAATAATGATATTTCCACTCTGTTGTTAAAATATTTTACTACTCCGTTCAAAGGCAGTCAATACTATGTTTTTACAAATGATAGCAATGTGGGGTTTAATGGTATGTATGCCAGCGTCAGCAATATTTTTGAGGACGCAAAAAACAATCTTTATGAGGAAAGTTGCAAAATAGCGGAACATCTTTACGATGTGTCCGTGCATCCGAATATAAAAAGCGGAGAGGTCTATGTAACTTATATGAAACAATGCTATTTGGACGGTGAGGTTGTGGATGCCGTAGGTATTTTCAAAAGTGAAAACAAAGAAACATATTTAAAGGTTTTTCCCCAAGGCGATAATTTTGATATTGAGAAAGATAACGGTATAAACATCAACAAATTGGATAAGGGTTGCATTGTTTTTAATAAAGAAAAAGAGGAAGGCTATGTTGTTGCCGTTGTAGATAATACCTCAAGGGGAAATGAGGCTGTTTATTGGATAGATGATTTTCTTTCTTTGAGACAAAGACAGGATTCTTATTTCAAAACGGAAAATATGCTTAGTCTTTGTAAAAATTTTGTTGTAGATTATCTGCCTCAAGAATATGAAATGACCAAAGCCGACCAAGCGGAGTTGCTAAATAGGAGTTCCTCTTTTTTTAAAGAAAACAAAAACTTTGATACCGATATTTTTTCGGATAAAGTAATGGAAAGCGAAGACCTAAAAGACAAATTCAAATCATACAAAACTCAATACGAAAAAGAATACGAAATGGATTTGGAGGATAGTTTCGTACTCAACCAAGAGGCTTTGAAAAAGGCTAATCATTATCTAAGAAGTGTAATAAAGTTGGACAAAAATTTTACGGTTTATATTCATGGCAAACGCGACAGAGTAGAAACGGGCGTAGATGAAAAAAAAGGACTTAGGTACTACAAACTTTATTTTGAAAAAGAGTCGTAGTCTTAATTAAATTAAAATCAGTGTCGCAATGACAGAGTATAAGGACAATAGGGAAAAATTTTTTGAATTAAGGGAAAAATATCCTGAGTTTTCTTACAACGATTTCAAAGTAAGCAAGGAGGAAAACGGGATAAAGGTACAATTCTTTTTTTCTTGCGGGGAATATAATTTTTCTCCGTATCAATTATTTGAAAGCAAAAGTTTTTATACTAACACTCTCAGCAAAGAACAAATAAATTTGCTTGCTTTTAATCTTGGTATGATAGAGTTGATTTCCTATTGGAAGGCTTTTTGTAGCAAAAGGATTCTCATAAAATGCGGGTTGTTATCTTGCAGACAACAACAATTTTGGAAAAAACTTTATACCAAAGGTTTGGGAGAATTCCTATATCTCAACAATTTAACGGATTTTAGTCAAAATTTGTTTGATTTTATCTGCTCGGAAAAAGAATACCGAAAACTTAACTTTGAACTAAACGAAGAATACCTTGTCCCCATAGGCGGAGGAAAAGATAGTGTTTGTTCTCTGGAACTTTTGCGAGGCAAAGGCAAAGATATTACTCCATTGATAATAAACCCAAGAGGTGCAACCAAAGACTGTGTAATCAAAGGAGGTTTTGATTTGGAAAGTACATTTACAATAAAAAGAACAATAGATAAGACGCTATTGGACCTTAATGACAAGGGTTTTCTTAACGGACACACTCCTTTTTCCGCTATGCTGGCCTTTTCTTGTTTGTTTGCCTCCGGCTTGTCCAAGAAAAAATATATTGCCCTAAGTAATGAGAACTCTGCCAATGAAAGCACAGTACAAAACTCCGAAATAAATCATCAATATAGTAAAAGTTTGGAATTTGAAAACGATTTTAGATCATATTACAAGGAGTTTATAAGCGAAGATTTTGAGTACTTTTCTCTTCTGCGTCCCATTTCGGAGTTGAGAATAGCAAAAATATTTTCTCTTTTGGATTATAAAGATGTTTTCAAATCTTGCAATGTCGGTAGCAAACAAGATATTTGGTGCGGAGGTTGCCCCAAGTGTCTTTTTGCTTATATAATACTTGCTCCTTTTATGGACAAGGAGGAGATAAACCGTATTTTCGGCAAAAATATGTTAGAGGATGCCTCTTTGATAAAAGAATTCAAAGAACTTATCGGAGAATCTGAGATAAAGCCCTTTGAATGTGTCGGTACAATAGAAGAGGTAAACATTGCACTTGCCCTTATAAACCGAAAATATGAAAAAGAAAACAAACCCTATCTTTTGGATTTCTGGGCAAAAAGCGATATTGCAACAAAATATATCAACAAAAATTTTGATTATTTATTTAATTGGCAAGACAAAGAAAATAACATTCCAAAGGATTTGCAGGATGTATTTTCCAATAGTTTTTCTCTTGTAAAAAAAGCCCTATTTGCCAAAGAAATGCAAAACAAACGAATTGCCATAATGGGAATGGGACGTGAGGGGCAAAGTACTTACAGACTTTTTAGGGAGTTGTTGCCAAAGAAAAAATTAATACTCTTTGACAAAAATCCGCAAACATTGGAGATTTACAAAGAAGAAAACAATATTTGCTATTACTCGGAACAAGATTACGCAAAAATAAATCAACAAAGCGATATTATATTTCTCACACCCGGCATGGCTACAAAAAATTTACGCGATACGGACAAAAATAAAATTACCAATCAATGCGATTATTTTTTGCGTCTGTTTTACAAACAATCGGTAGGTATAACCGGAACAAAGGGCAAAAGTACGACCTCAACATTACTTTATACGATAATAAAAGACCAAAACCCTAATGTAATACTTGCCGGTAATATAGGCATACCTTTTTTTGATACAATCAATCAAATAAACGAAAATACAATTATGGTTTTGGAACTTTCTTGTCATCAATTGGAACACATCAAACGCTCTGCTCATATTTCGGTACTTTTAAATGTGTATGAAGAACATCTTGACCACTATTTGTCCTATCAAGATTATAAAAACACAAAATTCAACCTTCTTAAATATAAAAGCGAAGAGGATTATTTTATTTACAATAAAGAGAATAAGGAGATTGAAGACTATTTGCACAACTATAAAAACATAAAAGGATTAAAAGGATTTTCAATAAAAGATTATAGGTATCCCGCTCCTTTGTATCTAAAGGGAGAACACAACAAATTAAATATACTTGCCGCTTTGGAAGTAGCGGATATTTTGGGCAATTTGTCCGCACAAAAAGCCATAGATACCGCCATAAATTTTAAGGGTTTGGAGCATAGATTGCAATTTGTTACCAATATAAACGGAGTTGATTTTTACAACGACAGCATATCCACTATTCCGCAAGCAACCCTTGCCGCATTGAAATCTTTAGGGAATGTTTCCGTCCTTATACTTGGAGGTATGGACAGAGGAATTGATTACTCGGCTTTAAAAAATATCGTTACGGAGTATAATGTTAAAAATATTGCTTTTGTTGGCAAGGCAGGCAAGCGTATGTATAAAATAATAAAGCAAACCGGTAAAGATTTCGAATATCTTATAAGTAATGAATGGGAAGAAATAGTTGATTGGGCAAAACAAAAAGCAGAAAGAAATACAAGTGTCTTACTTTCTCCTGCCGCAAGCAGTTACGACCAATTCAAAAACTTTGAACAAAGAGGAAAAACCTTTACGGACTTAGTCAAACAAAACATTTCACAAGGAAACAAATAAAGCAAGCATTATATCCTTGTTATCCTTGATTATACTGTCTGCCTCCGTCCTTGCAAACCAACCCTTTCCGTCCTTGCTTCGCTTTCGTTCTGCGTCATTGCCGGACTTTGTAAAAAAACGTGTCAGTCCATATCTTATTATTAACATCGTCAGCGTCTGTCATTGCAAACTCTCCGTTTCTGTCATTGCGAGTAACTTTATGTCAGTCAGTATCTTAGTTGCCTATGCCGCTAGCGTTCATCATTGCGAATCCTCCGTTTCTGTAATTGCGAACGCAGTGAAGCAATACGGGAAATAATGCGTCATTGCGAGCCGTAAGACGTGGCAAAATCTATTCCGCTCTATATTTATGCCCCACCCTATAAAATTTTTGCCTTTCTTTGTTTGCTTTCTGCCAAACAGCGATTCGTTATCAAAAAAACCACCTTTTTTGAGTCAAAAAACCACCTTTTTTTGATGAAAAAAGGTGGTTTTTTCATCATCGAAACAAAGAGTGGCAGAAACCAAAAGCCATTTGGCAATTTTCTTATAGGAAATGGACTGCTTCACTGCGTTCGCAATTACAGAAACGGAGGATTCGCAATGGCGGACACGGATAGCGTGAATAATAAGGTATGAACTTACATAACTTAAAGCAAAGTCTTGCAGGGATGGGTTTGGATGTGTGGAGAAATAAGATTTTATCCGTATAATAAAGGAAATCTC
Source organism: uncultured Bacteroidales bacterium (assembly GCA_963540815.1). Classification (GTDB taxonomy): domain Bacteria; phylum Bacteroidota; class Bacteroidia; order Bacteroidales; family P3; genus Scybalousia_A. Next base: position 545 of record CAUTQY010000028.1, on the reverse strand, counting down.
AAAAGATAGTTACCGAAAATATGTGTATACAAAGGCCGATTGTTACATAAAAGTTACAATACTAACTCAACTCGGATAATATGAAGTGGGTTAAACAAAAAATATTAGAAATAACAGTGAAAATTTAATAAATTGTATAATGATACTATTCTTATAAATACAGGTCTATAAAAATTACTCTTTACCTATTCACTATAAAAGTTAGTCGTTTTTGCAGTAGTATATAAAACAAAAAGAGTCCGTAAGTTTTTACGGACTCTTTTATTTTAGTGAGTACCACGGGCGGGACTTGAACCCGCACGAGCTTTAAGGCTCAAGGGATTTTAAGTCCCTCGTGTCTACCATTCCACCACCATGGCATCATTCTCAATTAAAGAACTTTTTGGAGCGGAAAACGAGATTCGAACTCGCGACCTCAACCTTGGGAAGGTTGCACTCTACCACTGAGTTACTTCCGCTTCTATCTACACTTTCCGACTTACCTTCTTTCTGTTAAAGAACTTTTTCTATCCTATATAAAACAAAAAAGAGCGGGGGGCGAGACT
>CAUTQY010000027.1:0-17053 GCA_963540815.1 uncultured Bacteroidales bacterium | reverse complement strand
CAATTTTTAAGATTGCCACGCCAAAAAGTTACTCGCAATGACGGAAAAGGTGGGTGTAATGAGATACGAATTGTCTAACTGTGTTTGCAGCGAAGGATTAAATAATATCAAATATTATTTTAGTATAATTTCTACAGGACTTTGAGAATCTTACTTACCAAAGGGTGTCTTACAATGTCCTTGTTGTTTAGCACCACAACGGATACATCCTTTATTTCTTTTAATTTGTCTATGGTTGGCATAAGTCCGGAGGGTTGTTTGTTGGGTAAGTCTGTTTGGGAAGGGTCACCGGTTATTATAAATTTGGAATAGTTGCCCATACGAGTAATAAACATTTTTATTTGTCCCATAGTGGCATTCTGTGCTTCGTCTAAAATGGCAAAAGCGTTTTCCAAAGTTCTACCTCTCATATAAGCCAAAGGTGCAATTTCTATAATATGATGCTCCATATAGTCATTTAGTTTTCCCTCTCCAAGCATATCTCTAAGAGCATCGTAAAGAGGTTGCAAATAAGGGTCAAGTTTTTCTTTCATATCTCCGGGAAGAAAACCGAGATTTTCTCCTGCTTCTACGGCGGGACGTGTCAGTATGATACGTTTAACCTTCTTTTCTCTCAGATACTTAACCGCAAGGGCAACGGCAGTGTAGGTTTTTCCGCTTCCGGCAGGTCCTACGGCAAACAACATATCGTTTTTTTCTACTTCTTCTACCATTTTTTGCTGATTGAGACTGCGCGTTTTGATAGCCAAACCTTTGTTGCCGTATAGTAATACGTCGTTACGCAAATTTTCATTTCCATAAGCGGACATTATTAATTTTTCGTCTAAGATATGTTCCGTTTTGTATATTTTGTTGAGACGTTCAAAGAATTTGCCAAAACTCTCCACTTCTTTATCCGTACCAAGTACGGTCAAACTTTCCGCTCTAACGGTTATGGTCAGCATAGGATATAAAAGAGTAATGAATTTTAAATTATTTTCTCTTACTCCAAAAAAATCAGTCTGATTTATGTGTTTTATATTAAATATTTTTTCTTCCATATTTTATTTATCGGATAGAATTTTAAATTCCGTTCTGCGATTTGTTCTGCGTCCCTCTTCGGTGTTATTGTCTGCTATGGGTAAAGACTTGCCATACCCCTCGGATACAATACGCTCGGCGTCTATACCCTTGTTTATCAACCATTGTTTGACACTATTTGCCCTGTTTAGGGAAAGAGTAAGATTGTAGTCATCCTTGCCTACGTTGTCCGTATGACCGGAAATCTCTATTTTTATTCGGGGATTTTTTAGCATAAGTTCCAATATCGTTTCCAACTCGGCATTACTTTCTTTTTGCAACTCAAAAGAATTCGTGGCAAAAAAGATATTTTTCAAAACAATACTTTCTCCTTCTTTTATCTTGTGCAAGGTTATATCCATGTTTCTTACGGCATTATTGCTATCATAATCTTTCAAAGAAAAGTTTTCCGAAAAGAAAAGATACCCCTCACATGTTACGCTCAAAGCGTAATTTTCTCCCACAGGCAAAGCCAATATGTACTCATTGGTTATCTTATCCGAAACAGTGGAGGCCACAATACGGTTTGTCTCCAAATTTTTTATTTCCAAAAGAGATTGATTACCCTTTTTCATATCCTCATAAATAATCTTACCCATAAGACTTATAACTTGTGTAGGTTGAGCCTCGCGGTAGAGTTCAAAAGCATATATATCCGTGTTGCCAAAATTTTCCGTCAAAGAATTTGTAGCAAAAAAGCCAAGATTTCCCGTGCTATTGACAAAAAAACAAGTTTCGTCTGCCTCCGTATTTATAGGGTAACCCAAGTTTGTAGGTTGGGAAAATTTGCCATTTTCTATTTTAGAAAAGAAAATATCCTCTCCACCCATACCCGTGTGACCATCGGAGGAAAAATATAGCGTGGTATTGGAAGGATGTATAAAAGGAGTCATTTCCATACCGGGAGTGTTTATATTTTCACCGAGATTTTTGGCTTTTGTCCAAGTGCCATCTTTTTTGAGATAAGAATAATAAATATCACCTTGCCCGAAACCTCCCTCTCTGTTGGAAACAAAAAAAAGAGTTCTGCCATCCGAAGCTATGGAAGGTTGAGAATCCCAAGCGGAAGAGTTTACATTTGAGCCCAAATTCTTTGGCTCCGACCAAGAATTGCCGTTTTTTTCGCAAACATATACGTCGCAAGAACCCAGACCGTCCTTTGCATTGCATTTTGCAAAATAAAGAAAACGCCCGTCGGGGCTAATACTTGCAGCACCTTCGTTATCTTCACTATTGAGCGGTGAGGAAAGTTTTTGCTTTTTTGATACGGAAAATTGATTGTTGCCTAAGTACTCAAAATTGCAAAAATAAAAATCTTCTTTGTTTCCTCTCCTTTCCGTAAAATATAATTGATTATCCATAGTTAGAGTAGGCAGGTATTGATACAGACTATCGTTGATATTTTCCCCGAGATTAAAGGGTGAAAAACTTACCGGATTGTCTATTGAGTACAATATGAAATCTATGTTTTTTATCTCTTTTTCACTTTCCTCCTTTCTCAACCTATATTTGGGTTTTGTCTGATTTTTGGCATAGTAAGAAAAATACTCCTTAGCCTTTGAATATTCTTTTTTTTGTTTTTTGATTATTCCCAATCTGTAATAGGAGTTTAAATCATAGTCTTTATCCATCTCTATACTTTTTTCATAATACTCACAAGCCCTATCGTAATAATCCAGACTATAATATACTTGCCCTAAGGCAGCAAAAGCAGGTGCGTAATCGGGATATTGTTTTGTAATATCCAAAAGGGTTGATATACATTTTTCCGTTTTGTCTTGATTTAGTTGTTCCAAGGCTTTTGTCATAAGTCTATCCGCTTTGTCGTTTTTTTGTGCGAAAGAATAAGACACAAAGCCTATAAATATTATACATACAATTGCATTTCTAAACATGAGGTACGTTTTTTATTTATTGCAAAAATAAAAAAATCATTTTAATAAAAAAAACTTATTACCTTTGCATTCCGAAAATTATAAATTAACACACTTAAAAAAAATCTTTATGAAAAAAGTAATTTTATTCATCGCCCTTGCTTGTATAAGCTTGGTTGCGTTCGGTCAGCAGAAAATAGAAAATTGTCCTTTTGGCGGGAGGGAAAATTGTACCGGCTATTGCGGAAGGTTTGCGGACGAAGACCGTGATGCCTATTGTGATTATTCTAAGTTGAACAAAGAAACTCAAAACTTGGATAAAGATAAGGCAAAAGACGAAAAAGCAAGACAAGAAAAACAAAAAAACAAACAGGATAACAAATGTTGCAAAGCCAACGAGGGTAAATGCAAGGAAAACAACGGCGCTTGCACAAAGAAAGGCGGTTGTTCCACTCCTAACTGCACAAACTATAACGCAGAGAAAAAGGGTGCTTGCAAACACGAAGGCACACACCAATGCACAAAAGCAAAACAAGAAAAGAGTGCTTGTTGCGAGGGGGAAAATGCCAAATGTTGCAAAGCCAACGAGGGTAAATGCAAGGAAAACAACGGTGCTTGCACAAAGAAAGGCGGTTGCTCCACTCCTAACTGCACAAACTACAATGCAGAGAAAAAGGGTGCTTGCAAACACGAAGGCACACACCAATGCGCAAAAGCAAAACAAGAAAAGAGTGCTTGTTGCGAGGGGGAAAATGCCAAATGTTGCAAAGCCAACGAGGGTAAATGCAAGGAAAACAACGGTGCTTGCACAAAGAAAGGCGGTTGCTCCACTCCTAACTGCACAAACTACAATGCAGAGAAAAAGGGTGCTTGCAAACACGAAGGCAATAAAGATTGCAAGCACAACAATAAATAATCTGAGATGAAAAGATTTTTTGTTCTATTATTAATTTCTTTATTTTTTTCCGTTGCTTATTGTCAGCAAGAGCCCGAAAAATGTCCTTTTGGAGGAAGGGAAGATTGCACGGGTTATTGCGGACTATTCACAGATGAAAACGAAGACGGTTTTTGTGATTATTCCATATTGACAAATCAAAAAAACGAACAAGAGGAAAAAAAGGAAGAGACAAAAACAGAGAAAAACGACTCTACTTTATCTCCCACAATGGAGACCAAGTCCGTAAAAACAATAGAACAAAACCATAAAACAATTCTCAAAGACGGTATTGTTGCAGAAAGCAGCGATACCAAAACGAAACCTTTGACAAATACGCTTGTCAAACAAACTGCGGAAAAGGAACAAATAAAACCGGTTACAAAAAATCACAGTCCTTATCATTTTTGGTTGCTTTTTTGTGTAACAATGGGCTCATATATTTGCTCCGTAATTCTAGTTAAACAACGAGTTATAAGGAAGGTAACCCATCGCAAAATTTGGAATTTCATATTACTGATTTCTTGTCTGATATCTTGTCTTTTGGGAATTTATATAATTCTGGCAAAAATGTACGGCTGGGCAATGAACTATATGACCGTACTAAAACTTCATGTAGATTTTGGAATAGTTATGACCATAGTTGCAATTATTCATATTTTGTGGCATCTCAGATATTTCAAAAGTTTGTTTAAAAGCAATAAATAATTTTTTATTGAACCAATAGGGCACTTAACAATAAAAAGTGCCTTATTTTTTTCTTTATTTTTGAACAATTTCACTACTTTAGTCCTTGCAAACCCTCCTTTTCCTCATTGCGAGCGTAAGCGTGGCAAAATGCCGAACGGCATTTTTTTTATAAGGTATGGATTGTCGTGATTTTTGCAAAGTATTGCAGTGAGGTAGGTTGTGAAAATAAATTACAACACCTTTGGTAAAGTCTCGCTGTGGATTATCATAACTTTAAGATAGGTCGCAAAAGAACCTGAAATACTTATTTATTATATATTACAGTGGATTATCATAACTTTAATATGGGTCGCAAAAGGGCAGAAAAGAAATAAAAGCAATTAAGTTTGGAATAATAAAACAATGAAAATAATTTATCCTTTGGCTTATTTTGTATTATGTATGTTTTTATAAGGAAAAGGATAGATTATCCATATAAGTTTTGCCTTCTTGTTTGCCAAGACACAAAAGCAAATCCAAAGCGGAAAGGTTACACTCAAAAGGTATTTTATCGTAAAAACATTGTATGTAAACAGGAAAGTTTATGCCTGTCTTATGCCTGTCTTTTACTTGAAAATTGTCTTTGAAATTATTTTCTCTTTGGTCTATGTAAGCGGAACTAAATGAAATATCACAGGAGAGTGAAAAACTTTTTTTAAAAAAAAGAAATGTTGCCGTATTTAAGTCCAAAAGAAATTTGTATTTTTTTCTAAGCAAAATTTCTATTTCCGAAGCAAAATATTCAAAAAAAGGACTTTTGCCATAGTTGGAATATATTGCCCTCCAAAGTCTTATGTTCCAGTTTTCTTTATAAGATATTTCGGCGTCTTTGGTTAAAAGTATTTGTGTGCTTTTTCTTTTGATAGGCACGCTTATACTTTGCAATCCTCCGGCAGACATTAACAAAACTCTGTTTCTATAGGTTTGCTTGGGAAATTTTTCATATACCTCTATTGTTATATTTCTTTGTTTTTCGGCAAAAGACAACCACGCCACAGAAGGAAAAAACTCCGTATGCATTATTGTTTGCTTAGTGTCGCCTGAAATAGAATAACTCATTTATTCTATAGGTCTTTTATACAAATATCTATGGTAGAACCCACCTTATAGCCCAATAGTTTGGCAAAATTTCCTTCTCTTAGGGCAAGTTCCAACTTGCCGGTAACCGAAATTGTTAGCAAGGCGTCACCTCTTGAATTTACGTCTTGGTAGGATTGAGATATTTTTGAAACAATGTATCTGTTGCTTAGTATGATAGAAAATTTTTTGTTTGCAACTATTTCGTAAAACTTTTCACTATCCATATTGAGATAAGCATTGCCGTAGTCGTCTATGTATGTTATGGTACAACAAATAGTATCTTTTCCTATAAAAGGCATGGAGGAGTTTTTTTTGACGGCAAACTCGCTTTGCTTTATTCCCAAAGAGGTTAAAGTCTTTGTTTGATTAATAATTTTTGCTATCTTGCAGAAATTGTCCCAGGCCGCAAAAGTATAATAGTTGCTATCCGAAAGGATATAAGAAGTGTCGTATATTTCCACCTCCGTGTTTTCAAACACCAAAGAAGGCAAACCGTTATCCGTGCAAACATAATATTGGTCCTTTGCTTTAATGACCAAAAAAGAGGATTGTTTGCTCTCAAAGGTATTTATGTCTATTATATGTATTGTGTCTTTTGGAAAGTTTAGGCAAGCATTTTTTACCACAAAAGCGGCAGAAAGTATGTCGTATTTTTTTATTTCGTGGCTTATATCTACGATATTAAGTTCCGATATGGTCTTGTATAGTTGCGATTTTATAAGTCCGATATAATAATCCTTGTTTCCCCAATCCGTTGTCAAGGTAATAATTTGCATACTGCCCTATGTTTGATTTATAAGAAAAAAATTTTTGCAAATTTAAACAAAAAAATGACAAGCAATTGTAAAACAATTGAGAAATTGAGTATAAACATTGTTGTATGAAAAAAAAAAATTAACTTTGCATAATAGTACAAAAACAATATTCCGTACCACTATGACGGTAAAAACAGAGAGTAATAACAAACAATTGAAAAAAACGAACAAAGTTTTGAGAAAAATAATTAAAGGCTTGGGTTTGTTTCTGTTTTCCGTTTTGCTTGTCCTTTATGTACTTGTTACCTTGTTGAATACTACTTTGGTTCAATCTTTTGCGGCAGCCAAAGTTGCAGACTATTTTTCCAAACAATGGAATACAAAAGTTGCTGTGGGGGCCTTAAACATATCTCCTTTTATAACAGTCGGTATCAAAGATTTATACATAGAGGATTTGCAAAAAGATACACTTGTTTTTGCTTCACGTGTGGAAGTTAATCTTTCCAAAATAAAATCTTCCAGACATATAGTAATAAAAAACGTTAAGATTGAAGACCTTACTTATCATTTGACTAAACAGGAAGAGGAAATAAATATTAAATTTATTATAGACTATTTTAAGAGTGATAAGAAGAAAGAGAAAAAAGAAAAGAAAGAACCTTTTATTTTGGAAGTAAAAAAAATAAATCTCACAAATATTGATTTAAGATTCAAAAACCAACCGAACCCTAAACCCATAAAACAAAATGTATTTTCCGTAAATTATATAGATGTTAGGAGTTTGAATTTACAGGCAAAGGACTTTATATTAAAAGACGGAGATATTCTTGTTGATATAGAAAAGTTATCCTTAAAAGAACGTTGCGGAATTGTGTTGAAAAACTTTAAGGGAAAAGTGAAAGTATCTCCTCAAAATGTTTATGTACACAACTCCAAAATACTTACGGAAAATTCTCAAATAAAAGCAACAATAGATTTGAATACGGATTCTTATCGCACATACTCTCATTTCGCAGACTCCGTGTATATACACGCAAATATTTACAAAGGCTCATACGTTGGTATGCGGGACGCGACTTATTTTGCGGATACGCTCAAAGGTGCAAATCAAAAAATATACCTTTGTTCCAATTCAAAAGGCAAGGTTTCCGATTTGACAATTAACGATTTGGAAATAAAAAGCAACAACACTTTTTTAAAAACAAACGGAACAATCAAAGGATTAACGAAAATAAAAAATACCATAGCCAATCTTACAATAGAAAATCTGACTACTTCGTATGAGGATATAAAAAAGCAGAGTTTGGGAAGTATAACCGATATGATTCCGAAAACGGATTTGTTGGACGGAGTCGGCAATATAACCTTAAAGGGAGAGTTTCAAGGCAAAATAGACGATTTTTATTCAAAACTTAATGTTTTCTCCGATGTGGGTGCTTTAAACTTGGTTGCCAGGGCAGAACCTATTATAAGCGGTAAATCCGTAAAATATACTGCCGATGTGGAAAGCGAAGCTTTTAATGTTGGGAAGTTGTTGGGAAATGCTCTGTTGGGTAATACATCCTTTGCAACTGAGGCAAATATTATTTTGTCCGACAATAACAAAAAAGGAGAGTTGTCGGCTAAGTTGCGTAATTTTTATTTCAAAGGCAATGTTTATGACAAAGTAAGACTACAGGGAACGTTAAACAATTATGACGTAAATTTTAATGTGGGTATATACGACAAATATGCACTCTTGCAGGCCGAAGGAGAAATCAATTACGAGCAAAAACCAAATATAAAAATAAAGGCTCAAGCCTCACAAGTGGATTTACACAACTTACATCTATATTCTCTCGCGGATACGAATACCATTATATCGGCGGATATTTTTGCGGATATGCAACATTTTGATATAAACAACCTTAACGGTAAAATAGAATTAAAACACCTAAATTTAATAAATACCGACAATGATTTGACTTTGGAGAGTATCGGTATGGATATGCAAAGTGACGCGAATCAGAGTAACATAAAAATTGAATCGGACGTATTGGAGGGTGAATTGAAGGGAAAATATACCTTTGAAACCCTGCAAAAAGATTTTATTTGTATAACAAATAAGTATTTGCCGAATTTTTCCACTCTAATAACGGACTACAACGAACAAAGCACTAAAACAAAAACCCAGTCGGATAAGGAAATTTATAACATACTTTCCGATATTAATTTCAATCTCAAGGTTAAGGATACGGAAATAATAAGCCAAATTCTTAATTTGAACCTTGCAACGAACGGAGACATAGATATAAAAGGAAGGTTAAACGAAAAAGAGGTATTGCGTACCCAAATAAATATTCCGCATTTGGAGTATGCAACAAAAACCATAGATAATTGTGACATAAGAGTTCATAGCACGGAAAAGGATATATTTTTGAATCTTAATGCAAATTTGCTTACCCTTGCGGATAGTGTATCTATGGAAAATTTGGGTTTGGGTATAAGTAGTCAGAAAGATAAAATTGTTTTATTGGCAAAATTTCAAGATGCTTTTGACCAATCCAATATGGGTAGAATAGCCTTTAATTCTTATTTTTCCGAAAACGGTTTGCAGGGAAGTTTTTCCGATACCTATTTTAGTTTAATGGGCAAACGCATATCCGTAAATAATGAACATTTTGTCGGAATACAAAACAAGAGTATATCCTTAATGAATTTGGGTATTTTGATAGACGATAGCAAAATAACTCTTGACGGACTTATAGCGGATAAGGGTAGCTTAACTTGTAATTTTGAAAATGTTGATATTTCTTTGGCTAATTTGTTTTTGGAAGACAAAAATATTAAACTGCAAGGCGTATTAAACAACAATGTAATAATAAGAAATATAAACACATCTCCAACCTTTACCTCCAATTTGAAAATAGACGATTTGGCTATAAACTCCACACCCATAGGTAAAGCATGGTTAAATGTAAGCAACGCTCTTACGTCAGATGTTTTCAGTGCGGATATAAGACTTTTGTACTCCGATGACGGCAAAGAATATTTGCCTTTGCAAGTTACGGGTACAATTTCGCCTCAAAGTCAAAACGAACAGATGAATTTGAGCGTAAATATGGAAAAGTTTGATTTATTCGTTGTTGAAAGTTTTCTTTCCTCTTTTGCCTCCGATTTGGAGGGCAATCTTTCGTGTAAAAATTTGAACATACGAGGTAATTTTTCCTCACCCATCATAGAGGGTAAGTTGCATGCCGAAAACGCAGCAATTAGAATAAATATGTTGAATACCAAGTATTATTTCACCGATGATATGGAAATAGATGGGAACAAATTAATTTTTGACAATTTTGTTTTAACGGACGCTCAAAATAATAAAATAACTATTAAAGGTGATGTTTCCCATAAAGATTTTTCCTCTTTTGATATTGACCTTAGGGTAGTGGCAGACAAAATTAAAATTCTTGATACAAAGGAAGAGAGCGACCAAATGTATTACGGTCTTGCTTATGCTTCAGCCGTTGTTTTAATAAAAGGAGACTCCACTATGATAGATATAACGGGCTCTGCAAAAACAGAACCGGGTACTTCGCTAACCGTACCTATTAGTAGCAAGGAGGCCGCTGACGAAAACAATTTTATATTCTTTACTTCTCAACAGGATAGTATTCAAATCAAAAAGAATATTCTCAATAAAAAAGAGGAAAAAACTTTGGCTTACAATGTTTCTTTGGATTTGAATGTTAATCCTAGTGCAAAATTAAATATGCCCATAGATTTCTCACAAGTCAAAGGAGATTTGACGGCCTCGGGCAACGGGGATATAAAAATAGAAATGAACAGTCTGGGCAAATTGTCCATGGTAGGAACAATTGCGATAGACAACGGAAAATTCAGGTTTAATATTGCGGACGTAATGGAGAAGACTTTTGATTTGCAACAAGGAGGTACTTTGATTTGGAACGGCGACCCTGCGCAAGGAGTTTTGGACATTACGGCTATTTATAGAACAAATATCTCTCTTGCCTCTTTGTTGGGAGAAAATTATTCCAAACCCGTTGGTGTAGAAAGTATAATACGTATAACGGGACAAATGACCAATCCGCAACCTTCGTTTGATATACAATTGCCAAACACTGACGAACAAACAAGGGAGCAGGTATTTATGAATATAGACCGCTCGGATGAAAAAGTTTTGATAGAGCAGACAGCTTCAATTTTACTTACCAATCAATTTTATTTGTCGCAAGGCGGTTATCAAAACAATGCTTTTCAATCGGGAGTAACCTCTTCGGTTATGGGAATGGCTTTTTCTCAACTCAGTGGAGTGTTATCAAATATGGTTAAATTTGTAGACGTAGGGCTTAACTATACCTCAGGAGATGAGACCTATGGTGGACAAATGGATGTAGACCTTAGCAAAAGTTTCGGAAAATGGGATTTGTCAGTTAATGCTTCTTTCGGCGGAGACGGAACTACAAGCAAAACCTCCGAAACCACTAGCGTTATAGGAGATGTGTCCGGGAAATATAAATTTACGGAAAATTTTCAATTTGAGGCCTTTAACCGCTCAAACGCAAACGATTTTACAAAATACAATATTTCTCCTTACACACAAGGAGCTAGAATCATATACAAGAGAGACTATAACTCACTGAAAGACATTTTTAGAAAAAAACGTAAAAAGAAATAATCTTTTTTTATGAGGGAAAGAACAAAGGGGCATATACTCATATTGCTAACAAATATTATTTTTGGCATCAATACTCCTTTTGCAAAGGATGCTCTCAATGTTGTTGGACCATATTTGTTGTCCACATTCAGATTTGTAGGGTGCGCAGTCTTGTTTTGGTTGGTTTCATGGGTTTTTCGTACTCCCAAAGTAACAAAAAAAGATATTCTGCTTTTGTGTCTTGCCTCCTTGTTTGGTATAGTATTCAATTTATTTTTGTTTATCCTGGGGCTTAGTTATACAACTCCGACAAATGCCTCCATAATAGTAAGTATGACTCCTATTTTTACCATGATAATGGCGGCCATTTTTCTTAAAGAACCACTTACTTTCAAAAAAGCTTTGGGAGTATTTTGCGGTTTGTTTGGTGCTATGATTCTTATTTTCAGTAAGAGTAGCCTTGCTGCCTCCGTGCCAAAAAACAATGTTATAGGAATAGTCCTTTGTCTTGTAAGTTGTGTTGCATATGCCTTATATCTTACCCTGTTTAGCCCCGTAGTTAAAAGAAATCATCCCATCAATGTAATGAAATGGATGTTTCTTGTCTCTTCAGTAGTTCTTTTACCTCTGACCTATAGACAGGTAGCAACTTTTGATTATTCCGTTCTTGGTACAAAAACCTGCATGGAAATACTTTATGTTGTTTGTTTGGCTACTTTTCTCAACTATAACTTCATACCTATGGCTCAGGCTCGTTTGCGCCCCACTACTCTGTCTATGTACAACTATGTGCAGCCCGTGGTAACAACGCTTATATCCGTTATATTCCTAATGGAGAGTCTTACTATTTATAAGATTTTTGCCGCTTTGCTGATTTTTGCCGGGGTATATATTGTTACCATGTCAAAGTCTAAAAAACTCTCGCAAGAACAAACCAATGTTGCCAAAACTCTCAGTGAAATAAGAAAATATGACCATATACAAGGGTAAACATAATTTTGGTATTTTTTTTGATAGGATAAACAAAGTATTAATATAAAAAACATTTGCTTTATGAAAAATACACATTTAATATTGATTCTAAGTTGTTTATTTATACTAAATACAACAAGTTCCTGCGTTGCTACAACCAACGTAAATACAAATACGAGGGGTTTTTCCTCTTATTCTTATTCCAAAAGTCAGGCAAGGCAGACCATCTCTCAAACCTCGTATATACTTAATCAAGCCTACGAAATATCCGATTTTTATTCTTATTGGGGAACGGATAACAGATTATCAAAGGCCATGTATTATAACGACTATGCTCGCAGATTATATAGCAGGCACAAGTATCGTTTGGCAATACATTATTCTCTACTTGCAAGAGAATATGCTTTGGATTTCATAGACGGTTGTGACGATTATTGGGAATATTTCTACTATACCAATTTTGGTTGGAGCTTTAGTTACGGATACAATAACAATTTTGCTTATACTCAAGGATATAGAGACGGATTTTATGACGGTTATTATGCCGCTTATTGTGCAAGACATAATCACGATTACAGAAATGACCCTCATCGTAGTTTGCGCAGTGAATGGTATGGTAACGATAGATATACTCAAGTTGTTAGCAATACTTCCAACTCTTCCATGAGGGGACAATCTCACTCCTATGGAGGAGCAACGCGCGGAAATACGGGTACGGGATTTAGAAACATCAACCGCTCGGAATATTATACTACAGAGGAAAAATCCCTATCTGAGAATACTCCTTCGGAAATAGAGTTAGAGTCAGGATTCAAAAAAGAGAACCCAAACATTAATCTAAACGATGAGGGTTTGAAAAGGGATAATAACGTACTTAATCGCAATTTGGAAAGTGCAAAAGAGGTTTCAGCAACCTACAGGAACAACACTCAATTGCAACAACCGATAAGAATAGGTTCTTACAATACCACAAGAACAAACAGCGAAGGTCGGACTATAAATACTAATCTTGATACAAGAAATACCAACACTACAAGTACGAGAGCAACAACTCCTAGGAAAGAAAACAATAGTTTTTTGAATAATAACCCAACAAAAATTAACAATACACGGACAAACAACACAACCAATGCAAATGATAAAAGGACAAGAAATACGGATACAAGAAACAATAACTCAACTTTGCAAAAAGATAATACTATCAATACAAGAAACAGAAATACCACAACCGATACAAGACAAAACACGAATACAAGAAACAACAACTCCACTTTGCAAAAAGATAATACTATCAATACAAGAAACAGAAATACCACAACCGATACAAGACAAAATACAAACTCAAGAAGTAGAGGAAAAAATAGTATTCAAAAATCCTCTCAAAACAACGATAATACCAATCGTACAACCAACAGAAACGAAATAAAAGATAACTCCGATAATACGCGAAACCGCAGATAGAGTTTTTTTGTAATTGCCACGCCCAAACGGGCTCGCAATGACGTCGTGGTTGACTGCTAAAGGACAAAAAGTAACGTCAAAAGCGAGCCGTCTCTTTTCGTCATTGCGAACGTAAGTGTAGCAATCCGGACCTTTAAGTGTTCGTTGTTGCGGGTGTTAACACGGCAATTTATATCTATATTGCAATAAGGTTGTATGAATGTGGAAAATAGAGCACCTGTTTTAAATAAAGGTTTTTAAAAATTTATAAAAAAAATTTGTCAGTTTAACAAATGTATATAATTTTGCGAACGGATGGGAGTCGTTTTGTATTTACCAAATACTCCTATCTCAAACATTTAATAAAATTAATTTTAAAAGCTTTATAAAATTATGAACGTAGAAAAACTTTTAGCCGATGTTGAGGCTAAAAATCCTGGTCAACCCTTGTTTTTACAAGCGGTTACGGAAGTTTTGGAAACTATAAAAGATTATGTGGAAGCACATCCTATCTATGATGAGCATAAAATTGTTGAACGTATGCTTGAGCCGGACAGAATCTATCAGTTCAGGGTTGAATGGATAGATGACAAGGGCGAAATCCAAATCAATAGAGGTTATAGAGTACAATTTAATAACGCAATAGGACCTTACAAGGGTGGTTTGCGTTTTGCTCCTAATGTAACTGTTGATACGTTAAAGTTCTTGGGCTTTGAACAAACATTCAAAAACTCTCTTACCACTTTGCCTATGGGCGGCGGTAAAGGAGGTTCGGATTTTGACCCTAAGGGTAAATCGGATAGAGAAATAATGCGTTTTTGTCAAGCGTTTATGACAGAGTTGTTCAAATACATAGGACCGGACAGAGACGTTCCTGCAGGAGATATAGGTGTTGGCGGTAGAGAAATAGGTTATCTTTATGGTATGTACAAAAAACTTGCTTGCGAAAATACAGGTGTTCTTACAGGTAAAGGTGCTCAATTCGGAGGGTCTATCCTAAGACCTGAGGCTACGGGTTTTGGTGCTATCTACTTCGTTGAGAATATGCTTAAAGCCAAAGGAGATACAATAAAAAATAAGACGGTTGCTATTTCGGGCTTCGGTAACGTTGCTTGGGGTGCCGTAACTAAGGCTACGGAATTGGGAGCTAAGGTTATTTGTATTTCGGGACCTGACGGTTATGTTACAGACGAAACAGGTTTTAATCAAGAGAAAATAGATTATATGTTGGAGCTTAGAGCTTCCAATAATAATGTTGTTGCTCCTTTTGCTAAGAAATTTCCTACTGCAAAATTTGTTGCAGGCAAGAAGCCTTGGGAAGTAAAAGTTGATATTGCTTTGCCTTGCGCTATTCAAAACGAACTTGGAGCCGAAGATGCTCAAACTCTTGTTAAAAACGGAGTTAAATTGGTTTGCGAGGTTTCCAACATGGGTTGCAAAGCAGAGGCTATAACGGTTCTTCAAAAGGCAAAAGTAAGTTTTGCTCCGGGTAAGGCTGCTAACGCCGGTGGTGTTGGAGTTTCCGGTTTGGAGATGTCTCAAAACGCAGAACATTTGCCTTGGACGGCAGCAGAGGTAGACCAAAGATTACACGCTATGATGGATTCCATCCATGCAAACTGCGTTAAATACGGTAAAGAAGGAGATTATATCAACTACGTTAGGGGAGCAAATATTGCCGGCTTTATCAAAGTTGCCGATGCTATGCTTCAACTTGGTGTTTGCTAAGCAAATAAAGAAATCATAAATATTTTGGGGCATTGAAACTTTGCGTTTCAATGCCCTTGTTTATTTTATGTTCTACTGCCGAAAATAAATAAGTTGTTTATTTCTATAGTTCGGTAGGTAACAATCCCTTATGTGTTATTCGTATTCTTTATAAGTCTTCGCCGTTTGATTTATTGTATTTGTTATCATAGTATATAATAATGCCGTACTTACCATAAGATTCGTCTATCATAAACCAAACGCTTTTTTTAGACATTTGTTCAAGAAGTATTTTATTCATACCTAATAGGGTTTCCTCGTCCGGATTTGCTATTTGCTCCTCCGTATATTTAGACAACAGGATAGGTAACATTTTTTTTACAAAGGCAGCAGAATCAGGAGGTGCTTGATAAAAAGCAGCTTCATATCTTTTGTTATTAAGTATCATTTGAGTGGATATGTCTTCATCTTCCGGTATTCTGGGGTCTAATGACTGTGATAGATATTTAGGGTTATTTGCAAATTGTTCGCAAAGGTTATTAAACCTTATTTTAATGTCTGTTTCACTTACATAATTGGCATCGGCCACCATAATTCTATAGACTTTATTTCTGTTGGTTACTACATAAACATTTGAAAATTTTCCACGTTCTCAATTTACAGGATAGCATAACGCTTCTAATATGTCTCGGAAAGGGAGATATACCCAATCCAAATACAAAAGTAACATAACTATTTTATATGGAAAAATAAAAACAGATTAAAATTCGAATGTTTCTGCAAAGAAACACAAATCCACATTTGATTGTAAAAACGTTGTTCCGTTTCTTTTAACTAAACTATCCGTTTATTTCAATCTTATTCTTTTTAGAAAATAGGGAAGGAGTACTTGGTCCAAACTCTTATTTATATCACATTCTACGTAATCTATTCTCATATTGAGACAAGAATTACGAATTTGATTATTTTTTTCGCTTACATTAATATTGTAAGCGTCGCGTATCTCCAAGGGGTTTAATTTAATTTCTTCTTTGCTTTCGGCATCTACAAAACGATAGGGACGGTTTTTGTACAAAAGATTCTCTTCCAAATTTTTGTCCGTACAATGAAATAATATAACCTCGTGTTTGCTATATTTCAAATGTTGCAAAGCGTTAATGATGTCTTGCGAAGATTCTTTTTGAGAAAACAAATCGGTAAATATTACTATAAGAGAACGCTTGTGTGTCTGTTCTGCCAAAATGTGCAGCAGCGGAGATAATTCGGTAGCGGGCTTTGTCTGTGTTACGTTTTCATTATATATTTTTTCCAAAAGAGTAAATATATATTTTTTGTGAGCAAAATTAGATTTGATATCAGATATAAAATCTATCTTATCCGACAAGGTTGCCACTCCAAAAGCATCCCTTTGTCTGTAAAGCATGGCAACAAGAGTAGCGGCAGAAGAAATTGCATAAGTGATTTTGTTGGGGTTCTCTATATTCGCACTCTTTTTATCAAAAGGGAAATACATAGAAGTGGAGTGGTCTATGGCTATCAAACATCTTAGATTTGTTTCCTGTTCATAATTTTTTAGAAACAATTTGTCCGTCCGCGCAAATAGTTTCCAGTCCATATATTTGGTATCCTCTCCTATGTTGTATGGTCTATAATCTGCAAACTCTACCGAAAAGCCCTTAAAAGGACTTCTGTGCAACCCTGCAATAAAGCCCTCAACTCTTTTATTTACCTTAAACTCAAGCGAAGAATATCCGTTGAGTTTTTCCAAATCAACGGACATTCTTTTAATTTATTAGTGTTTGTGTATGTTTTTTCACACGGGAAATAACCTTAAAGGTATTTTTCTATT
>CAUTQY010000026.1:0-17871 GCA_963540815.1 uncultured Bacteroidales bacterium | reverse complement strand
AAATCAACAAACAACTTGTAGAACAAGGACTTTTATTGTGGGAAAGAGAAAATATATACTAAATTGATTCCAATTTACGTTATGATAGTTTGAAAATATGAAAAAAAACATTTGCAAGATAAATGGACAGCATAAGAAGAATAGAAATAAGAGAGTTATTTACGCAGAAAACAAAAGATAGTATAAGTGAGGCTGTTTGTGTTAAGGGTTGGGTAAGAACCAAAAGAGGTAACAAATCGGTTGTCTTTATTGCCTTAAACGACGGCAGTACTATAAATAGTATTCAGATTGTTGCCGATGTGGAGAGGTTCGGAGAAGACTTGTTGAAAAAAATAACTACGGGCGCCTCTATTAGAGTTGTGGGTAATTTGGTGGAAAGCATGGGTAAAGGGCAGAATGTAGAAATACAAGCCTCTGAAATTGAATTATACGGAGAGGCTGACGTAAATACGTACCCCTTGCAAAAAAAAGGACATACCTTAGAGTTTCTTAGAGAGATAGCACATTTGCGTCCCAGAACAAACACATTTGGAGCAATACTGAGAATACGTCACCACATGGCTTTTGCCATTCATAAATATTTTAACGACCACGGCTTTTTTTATTGGCATAGTCCTATAATAACGGCTTCCGATTGTGAAGGGGCGGGTGAAATGTTTCAAGTTACAACTTTGGATTTGGAAAACCCTCCCAAAAATCAAGATGGTAAAGTTGATTATGGCAAAGATTTCTTTGGTGAAAGCACTTTTATGACAGTTTCCGGTCAATTGGAAGGAGAACTTGGTGCAACCTCCATAGGTAAAATCTATACTTTCGGTCCTACATTCAGAGCGGAAAATTCAAACACGCCGCGTCACCTTGCAGAGTTCTGGCACATAGAACCCGAAATGGCTTTCTATGATATTAATGATAATATGGACTTGGCGGAAGATTTTGTAAAGTATTTGGTCGGTTATGCCTTGGAAAATTGTACGGAAGATGTGAATTTTCTTTGCAAAATGTATGATAATACCCTTGTAGAGAGATTAAATTTTGTTGTCTCACACGATTTTAAACGCGTAACATATACTCAAGCCATAGAAATATTGGAAAACAGTAAACATAAATTTGAAATGCCAATTTCTTGGGGAGTTGACTTGCAAAGCGAGCACGAACGTTATCTTGTTGAACATCATTTTAAATGTCCCGTAATTCTAACCGACTACCCAAAAGAAATAAAATCCTTCTACATGAAACAAAACGAGGACGGCAAGACAGTTAGAGGTATGGATGTATTGTTTCCTCAAATAGGTGAAATCATAGGGGGAAGTGAGAGGGAATCTGACTACAACAAGTTGATTAACAGAATGCAGGAATTGAATATGAACTTGGACGTTTATCAATGGTATTTGGATACAAGACGTTTTGGCACAGTACCTCATAGTGGCTTTGGTTTGGGTTTTGAACGTTTGTTGTTGTTTGTTACCGGTATGACAAACATAAGAGACGTTATTCCTTTCCCTCGTTACCCTAAAAATGCCAAATTCTAAAATATACTAAATAGGTATATGGCAAATAAAAGAATGCCATATACCTATTTGTTTTTTTTTTTTTACAAAAATATGATTTCAAATTCTCTAACAACCAAACTGCAAACAAAGTTTTCTCCTGCTCAGATTCAGTTTATGAAACTTTTGCAGTTGCCTTTGCAATCTTTGGACCAAAGAATAAAAGAGGAGCTGGAAAAAAACCCGGTCCTTGAAGAAGATGACAGCAAACAAACCGAAGATTTGCAAAAAATAACCGAAGAGGATAACGAAAATTATAACCTTTCGTTATATATGCAGGACGATGATTTGGCTGATTATAAAAAATCCGTTAAACATAACGATAATGAAAACAAAATAGAAGCGGGAAATATTTTTTCCTCCGGCTCAACATTTTACGAAGATTTACTTAGCCAACTATCCACGTTGGAACTTTCCGATAAGGAACGGGAGATAGGAAAAAATATCATAGGAAATATAGACGAAAACGGTTATCTGACACGCTCTACACAAGCACTTGCAAGCGATTATTTTTTTTCCAATAATCAAGAAATATCAACAGAGAAAGTAGAGGAAATATTAAAAAAAATACAAAACTTCGAACCTGCAGGTATTGGAGCAAGAAATCTTAGAGAAAGCCTATTTATACAACTAAGCAAATATATTCAAACAAAAAACGAGAACTCCGATAAGCCTGTCACTGCCAACAAAATAGAGAGTATTACATTAAAGATATTACACGAGGAAACTTATTTTGAAATGTTTAAAAACAAGCATTACCAAAGTTTGAGACAGAAGTTGAAAATAAGTAATGAGGATTTGGATGCCGCAATATCTTTAATCAAAAGTTTAAATCCCAAACCTGCTTATTCTAACGACAATAACATTTTTGAAAACATATATATTACTCCTGATTTCTTTGTATGGAACAACAACGGTAAAGTGGAATTTCAACTAAATAAGTCTTATTCTCATTCCCTGAAAATAAGCAGTTATTATTCCAACATGCTTAACAAATATAAAAAAACAAAAAAGAAAAACGATTCGGATAAACAAGCCTTTAATTTTATCAAAGAAAAAATGGAATCCGCTAACGAATTTATTTCCGCCTTAGACAAGAGAGAGAATACCTTGTCCAAGGTCATGGGTGCCATTATAAAATTTCAATATTCCTATTTTTTGGAAGGAGATATGGATAAAAGAAAACCTATGAGATTGGCGGATATTTCTCTTTTGGCGGATTGCGATATTTCCACCGTTTCCAGAGTTGCCTCCAACAAATATGCTCAAACACATTTTGGCACATTTCTCCTTAAAGATTTTTTTTCCAATGCTTTGGAGGATAGCCAAGGTAATATGGTTTCTTCGGATACGGTAAAATCATTGATAATAGAATTGGTAAATAACGAAGATAAAAAACGTCCTCTAACTGACGACAAGATAGTTTTGCTTTTGAAAGAAAAAGGTTATGATTTGGCTCGCAGAACAGTGGCCAAATACAGGGACATGCTCAATATTCCCGTAGCAAGATTGAGAAAAACGTTTTAAAAAAAATTAACTCTGCTTTATGCACAACAAAACAAAACATATAATAAAATTCGCAAATCTTGTGTTCTTTACGACAATGATAAGTTGCATTGCCTTTGCACAATCTTCCCAAAAGGATACGAGAAGCAAGAACAGGCGTTTTGCGGATTCTATGTATTATGTGCATACTATTAAAAAACAAGAACAAATAAATAAACAAACAGACACTTTTGCTCTAAAAAAACTTTCCATAGTAACGGATACGTCTTATCAAACAATTAAGACTCCTAAGGATATACCTTCCTCTACCCTATATCAACACGCCTGGGTAACCGAAAGAGTAAAAACAGGAAATATTTCTTTGAAGGATTTACCGGATGAAATAACAATAAGACTTTGCGGTAAAAACAATAAGGATAAATTTCATTTTCCTTGCAAAGGAGTCAAAACCTCTACATACGGATGGCGTTGGGGACGAGCGCACACAGGAGTTGATATAGCCTTAAATGTCGGCGATAGTGTACATGCCGCTTTTGATGGTGTTGTAAGAGTAGCAAAGTACAACGGCGGATATGGCAATATGGTTTTGATAAGACATTATAACAACTTGGAAACCCTTTACGGTCACTTATCCGTTCTAAAAGTAAAACACGGTCAGAAGGTAAAGGCGGGAGATATTATAGGTTTGGGAGGCTCTACGGGAAGAAGCACAGGACCTCATCTTCATTTTGAATGCAGATTGCTTTATGCTTGCATAGACCCGGAGTGGATTTTGGATATAAACAACAGTTGTCTGAAAACAAGAATACTAAAAATAGATAAGTCGTTTTTCGGCATAGCCTCCCAATTAATTGCAGATAATACATATGACCGTTCCAAACTTACAAAAGTCAATAGATATATGGAGGGTTCTCATTATGTCGGCAAAATGGAATTAAAAACACTTTGCAATAAAAAAGAAACGAAACAAAGAGAATACGCCGTAATAAATAATGAAGACAAAAGTACATGGAGATACTATAAAGTAAAAATAGGCGATACAATAGAAGATATATGTGCTCGCTATCGTATAAAAAAAGAAGATTTTCTCTCCATTAACAGTAATATATCGGAATTAAAAGAGGAACAAAGGGTTAGGGTAAGGTAAAACCACAAGGTTATTTTTTTATTCTTACTTATATTCTATAAGAAAAAACAACGCCGTAGTCAGCGTTGTTTTTTCTTTTTATCGGATTATTTCTCTATGATAACGATGCGAAGACTTGTAAGCATCACATTTTTTTGATGCACAAGAAACAAGAGTTATGCCCAACAACATCAAAACAAAAAAGGAAACAATCATTCTTCTTACAGGAAAAACCCGTTTAATTACCTTAATTTTCATAGTTATATATTTTTATTTTCGCTTATTTTCTTTAATAATTGTCATTAACAGATTCCTTGCCCTGAACAACTTTGCCTTTACCGAACCCAAAGGCATTCTTAACTCACTTGCAATTTCCTCATAGGTTTTTTCCTCAAAATATCTCATCTCTATCAATATACGATAATGAGGTTTCAATCTATCAACTATTTCGTGTACCCATATCTTCTGTTGCTCAAGCATCAATTCCTCTTCCGGGGATTTGGTTTCAGATGCAATGTTTTTCAAAAAGGAAGGTATTACATTTTCCTCTCCGCATTCCGGCGTACTCATGGAAACGGTATACGCTTTTTGCTTACGAATAAAATCTATACAATTATTTGTTGCTATTCTAAAAAGCCAAGTAGAAAAAGCGTATTCTGGAGTATAGTCTTTGAGAGATTTAAAAGCCTTGCCAAAAGCCTCTATGGTAAGGTCGTCCGCATCCAAAGTATTACGAGTCATTTTCAAGAGCATATAATAGACCGGCTCCCTATAAGTATCCAAAAGGTCGGCATAGGCCTTCTGGTCACCATTTTCTCTTGCGAGTAGCACAAGTTCATAATCTCTTTTAGCTCTTTGAGTTAATTGCTTATTTGGCAAATCCATTCTACACTCCCAAATATATTTGTATAAAAACGCAAAACATTTTTTATTATTGTAAAGTAAAAGCAAAATAACTTACAGCGCAAAAGAACAATTTTTTACAACTCTCTTTTGTCGGAAAGTTTATTATTGTTTATTTTGTAACAATAAAAAGAAACGAGGGACGTTATATTAAAAAAATCAAAAATCTATTAAAACAAAATACAAAAATGACAAAAGTATTGGTAGCCACAGAGAAACCTTTTGCAAAGGTTGCTGTTGACGGTATTAGAGAAATAATAGAAAAAGCCGGTTTTGAACTTGCTTTGTTGGAGAAATACACGGACGTGAACGATTTTTATAAGGCTGTGGAAAACGCAGACGCACTTATTGTACGTTCCGATAAAGTCACCAAAGAAGTAATAGACCATGCAAATAACCTTAAAATTGTAGTTAGAGCAGGTGCAGGTTTTGACAACCTTGACCTTGAGGCATGCACAAAAAGGGGTATAGTTGCCATGAACACTCCAGGACAGAACTCCAACGCAGTTGCAGAGTTAGCCTTAGGATTTATGATTTATATGGCAAGAACAAACTTTACTCCGGTGGCCGGTACGGAACTTTTGGGAAAACGCTTGGGTATTCACGCCTACGGGCACGTGGGTAAACTTGTTGCCATGAAAGCAAAGGCCTTGGGTATGGAGATTATGGCTTTGGACCCATTCATTCCGGCAGAGAAAATAAAGGCAGACGGAGTAAAAGTTGCAAAAGACATAGAGGAACTTTATTCTTCTTGTGATTATGTTTCTCTACACATACCTGCAAACGACCAAACCAAAAACTCCATAAATTATGCCCTTCTTAGCAAAATGCCAAAAGGTGCATGTTTGGTAAACACAGCAAGAAAAGAAGTTATCAACGAAGCGGATATGGCTAGAATTTTGTCGGAGAGAGAAGATTTTAAATACATTACCGACATTGCAGCAGGCAACGATGCAGAGCTTAAGACTTTTGCTCCTCGTTATTTCTCAACTCTTAAAAAAATGGGGGCTCAAACCAAAGAAGCAAATGTCAATGCAGGACTTGCCGCAGCCAGACAAATAGTTGATTTTGTAATTAACGGAGTAACAAAATTTCAAGTAAATAAATAATACATTTAAAAATTTTGAGTTTATATCTGCAATGGGTTAAGTACAAATCTTAACCCATTATTTTTTTAAGAAATTATACCAACAACACAAATTTGATATAAAAACAGAGTGTCTTATAATAAATAAGACACTCTGTTTTTATACCAAGCTTGTATAACATGATTTTTCTCTTATTCTTGCAAAAGTATTTCCCTTACTTTTCCTTCTATTTCCTGCTCTAACTCGGGATTGTCTTGCAAAAGTTGTTTAACCGAATCCCGTCCCTGTCCTATCTTTGTGTCTTTGTAAGAGAACCAAGAACCGCTTTTCTTTATTATATCGTTTTCTACGGCTATGTCTATGATTTCTCCAAGTTTGGAAATACCTTCTCCGAATATAAGGTCAAATTCTACCTGTTTAAAAGGAGGAGCAACTTTGTTTTTTACTATCTTTACTCTTACGTGATTACCATAAGGAGTATCTCCATTTTTTAGCGTCTGCACTCTTCTTATATCCAAACGTACGGAGGCATAGAATTTCAAAGCATTACCGCCCGTTGTTGTCTCCGGATTACCGTACATTACACCTATTTTGTCACGCAATTGATTAATGAATATACAACAACATTTTGTTTTGCTAATGGTAGAGGTCATTTTTCTAAGAGCCTGTGACATTAAACGAGCCTGCAAGCCCATCTTGCTGTCACCCATCTCTCCGTCTATTTCGCTTTTGGGGGTAAGGGCAGCCACAGAGTCTATTACTATGACATCTATTGCTCCCGAAGAAATAAGATTTTCCGCTATTTCCAAGGCTTGTTCTCCGTTGTCAGGCTGGGAGATATAGAGATTTTCCACATCCACGCCAAGTTTTTGAGCATAAACACTATCAAAAGCATGTTCGGCATCTATAAATGCTGCAATACCTCCGTTTTTTTGAGCCTCTGCTATGCAATGTATCGCAAGGGTGGTTTTACCTGAGGATTCCGGTCCGTATATCTCTACTATTCTACCCTTTGGCAAACCTCCTACCCCTAAGGCAATATCTAAGGCAAGACTGCCTGTTTTGATTACATCCACTTGTTGTATTGTTCTATCCCCTAACTTCATAACCGAGCCTTTGCCATAACTCTTTTCTATTTTGCTTAGTGTGGCTTGCAATACCTTTAACTTTTCTATTTTTTCCGTGTTGTCTATTTGTTCTTTTGCCATAGTATGTTTATAAATGTTTTATTTGCAAATAATTTCTACAAAATTACAATATTTTTTTTGACTCAAATTTAGTCCTTATTCTTTATCCGTTCTATTATTTTGATAAAATCTCCGCCTTTTCTTATAAATTCTCCCTTCTTACGAGCGTTATTTACAATGGTTTGATACTCTTCAACAGAAATAGAGGCTATTTTTTCGTCTATTTCTCTTAGAGAAGAGACAACAATACCCAAGTGTTCTTTTTCTACAATATCTGCCAAACCGCAATCCTTGTGTGTTATAACCGGAATACCTGCCACAAGATACAAAGACATTTTGTGAGGGGCGTTATATTTGAGATATTCGCCCAGAATACCTTCCAAATTATCTACGCTTGTACCGTTCCAAACCAACCCCCAACCCGCTTTGATAGCAGACACATTATTCGGCTCAAATTTACCCATATAGAATTTGTCTTTGTATGGTGTCAAATCCACATTGGCATTGAAACCGTAAAATCTTACTCTAATGTTTTGAAACTCCATTCTTAGAAAATCGTAAAGGAAGTCCGAGTTTGACAAACTGCCTGCAAAAGCAACTATGTTTTTCATTTCTATCAAACTCTCCGTCTCTATCATATTGTCCGTTGTATGATAAGGAAAGAAGTTGAGGCAAGCAAGAGAGGATTTCGCACCGTATTTTATTGCCAAATTTTTCATGTTTTCGGCATGCAGAATTGCCAAATCCGAGAGATTTAACAGTTTAATTTCCTTTGTCATATCTTGCTTATACAACAGGTAATGCAAGTCCATTGTAATAAAAAATACCCTACATTTCTTTTTTTGTATAATTTTTAGTATCAACAGATAAAAAAAGTACAACAAAGGTTCGGGATGCATAAACCAAACATTGTCTCCTTTGTGCAAATGTTTTATTGCTCCGAGATGACTAACAACTTTGTATAAGGAACGCAAAACGGGAAATTTGCTGTGCTTGTATTTTACGTCCAAGATATCAAAACCTGCTTGTTTGCAAAAATAAGTAATATCGGCCCTTGCTTTAATGTATGGGGTATAAGGTTTATCCTCCTTATCGTAATATACCATTTGAGGATTTATAAGTATGTTTTTCATAAAATATTATATGTTTTTACTGTCATTTAATACTTTCTCTACTATTGGCGCCATATCATAATATTTGTATTCTGCCAAACGACCGGCAAAAATAACATTACTTTTATTGTCTGCCATCTCCCTATATTTTTCGTACAAGGTATTGTTTTTTTCGTCATTTATGGGATAATAAGGCTCGGAGTTTTCTTTGCTTTCCAAAGGATATTCTTTTGAAATAACTGTTTTGTTGTTATTATATACCTCGTTACCAAATACTTCAAAATGTTTGTGTTCTATTATACGAGTAAAAGGAGTTTCCATATCGGTATAGTTAACAACGGCATTGCCTTGATAGTTTGGCGTATTCTCTATTTGGGTATCAAATCTTAGGCTTCTGTACTCTAATTTTCCCAACCTATAATCAAAATATTCGTCTATCCTACCGGTGAAAACGATTTTATTTGCAAGAGATTGAAAATACTCTCTGTCATCAAAAAAATTTGTGTTTTCTCTTGTATCCGTATCCTCTAACAAAGCATTTATCAACTTATTGTATCCTCCCATCGGAATACCTTGATAGGTATCATTAAAATAATTGTTGTCAAAAGTAAATCTCAAAGGAAGTCTCTTGATAATAAAAGCAGGTAAGTCTTTACAATCCCTGCCCCATTGTTTTTGAGTATAGCCCTTTATGAGTTTTTCGTATATATCGTCCCCTACAAGAAGTCTTGCTTGTTGTTCCAAATTTTTGGGCTCGGTTATTCCCTCTTGTTGCATTGTTTTACGGACAAGGTTTTTTTGTTCTTCTATCTTTTGCCATGCTTGTGAAGGTACATTCACATCTCCCCATATACGACAAAAGGTATTCATATTAAAGGGTAGATTATATAATTCTCCTTTGTAGTTTGCAATGGGAGAATTTATATAATGATTAAACTCCGTAAAACCATTAACAAAATCCCAGACCTCTTTGTTAGAAGTGTGAAATATGTGCGCACCGTATTTGTGTACGTTTATACCCTCCATATTCCCACAATACAAATTGCCTCCAAGGTGATTACGTTTATCTATTACCAAACATCTTTTTCCTTTTTGAGTCAGACAATACGCCCACATACTTCCGCACAAACCTGCTCCTACAATCAAATAATCATACTTCATACATAAAAATATTTTCTTATTCTTTCCAAAGCCCGTCTTGTTTTATCATAAAAATAAGTTTATCCAAGGCCTCTTCTTCTTTTACACCATTATATACTAATGTATTTTTTTTATACAAATTAACCTTTCCTCCTCCGCAACCAATATAACCGTAGTCGGCGTCTGCCATCTCTCCCGGTCCGTTTACTATACAACCCATAACAGCAATTTTTATCCCGACAAGATGGGAACAGTGTTGCTTTACTTTTTCCAGAGCCTCTTGTATATCATATTTTGTTCTACCGCAAGAAGGACAAGCAATAAATTCCGTCCTAAAAGCCTTTACTCCCGTAGCTTGCAATACTTGTTGTTTTTCGTTTTCATCTTGCCAATATAAGTCTTCGATTTTTTCTTCCATCAAATCCTTGGCGGCAAAAGATATTTTCCTTATTTCCAACTCTTGTTTGTTAAACCCTCCGGAGTTGTTTGCAATATTATATACATCCTTAAAAGCATTGGCAAGATTTATTGCCACCGGTATTTCGTTTTCCGGTTTTTCGGTTAAAGAAACCCTTATAGTATCTCCTATACCTTCGGACAACAATGCACCTATACCGCAAATACTTTTAATTCTACCATCCTCACCGTTACCTGCTTCTGTTACTCCAAGGTGTAAAGGAAAATTAAGATTTTCCTCCCGCATTTTATCTATAAGAATTCTATTTGCCTTGTACATAACTTTTACACTGCTTGCTTTCATGGAAACCACTATATTGTAAAAATCCATTTGTGCAAACATTCTAAGAAACTCCATAGCACTTTCTGCCATAGCCGTTGGAGTATTGCCGTATTTGTAGAGTATGCGTTTGGAAAGAGAGCCGTGATTTACCCCTATACGTATAGCCGTTGAGTGTTCTTTGCATATATTGACCAAAGGAAAAATATTGTCTTGAGCTTTCTTTAATATGTCTTGATATTTGTATTCGGTAAAATCCTCTCTCCATTGTTTATCTACATAATTACCCGGATTTATTCTTATTTTTTCAACCAAACGAGCAGATATTTCGGCAGCCTTGGGATTAAAATGTATATCGGCAACCAAAGGTATATTGTAGCCTTGTTTTAATAATTCGTTCTTAATATTATAAAGGTTAGTTGCTGCTCTTTCCTCTGAGGCTGTGATTCTTACCATTTGACAACCGCAATCCGCCAAACTTTTTGTTTGCTCTACGGTTGCCTCGGTATTCATAGTATCGGTATTGGTCATACTCTGAATAACAATGGGAAAAGTATCGCCAATAGTAATGTTTCCGACTTTTACCTTTTGGGATAAACGTCTTTTGGGAGAAGAGTACGAACCGATATTGTTTTTCATCTTTTATTATTCTCTGTTAATGCAAGTACAAAAGTATAATTTTTTTAAGAAAATAAAAGTATTTAACTCTACAAATATTGTGTGCAGCACTCTACAACAAAAACTCATTGAAAATAATACTTGTTATTTATTTGCGTTATTAAATTGTAAAAATTTTTGCTTTATATGTATTGGGACTATATTTTAAGAATATCGGTTGCAGCCTTATTGGGAGGGGCAATAGGAATAGAAAGAGAATACCATGCCAAAGAGGCAGGTTTTCGTACCCATGTTTTAGTTGCCGTTGGAACAGCCCTTTTTATGGTAATATCCCAATACGGATTTAATGAGTTTTTGGGAATAAAATCCGTCTCCTTTGACCCTTCGCGTATAGCCTCACAAGTAGTTACGGGTATGGGTTTTTTGGGAGCAGGCACTATAATTTTTCAGCGTAAATTCATAAGAGGTCTTACCACTGCGGCAGGCATCTGGGTTACGGGAGCAATAGGTTTGGCTTCGGGTTGCAAAATGTATTTTCTTGCCACTACTACAACAATAATAGTCTTGCTTACCCTTAGTCTTTTAAACTTTGGTGTAAAAAGACTGACATTCAGACATATCTCCATAATTTTTTCTTGCACGGAACAGGAAAAAATCAATGAAATAATAAACATCTTACAAAAGGATGAATTTCTTATAAAAGAATGCTCTGTGGAAAAAGAAAAAGATGTTCTAACGGCTTCCATAGATTTAAAAGCCAAAAAATATAAATATAATGCCTTGCTACCAAAGGTTATGGAAAGTTTCAAGGGGGTAAAAATAATATCTTTGCAATAATTTTTTGATACAAAATTTTTATGTAAATATTACGAGGTATGGAAATACAAATGGTAGATTTGAAAAATCAGTATCTGAAAATTCAAAAAGAGATAAAGCAAGAAATAGACAAGGTTTTGTTTTCGGCTCAATACATAAAAGGCAAACAAGTTGCCGAGTTGGAACAAAAACTTAAAGAATATTTAAATGTCAGACACGTAATCACCTGTGCAAACGGAACCGACGCTCTTTTGATTTCCCTAATGTCTTTGGGACTCAAACCCAACGATGAGGTTATTTGCCCTTCCTTTTCCTTTATTGCTTCGGCAGAGGTTATTGCTCTTTTGGGACTTAGACCTGTATTTGTAGACACGGATTATGATAGTTTTAATGTTACCAAGGAAAATATCCGACAGGCTATATCCGTTAAAACCAAAGCAATAATTCCCGTACATTTGTTCGGACAAGGGGCAGAAATGGAAGACATTATAAACCTTGCCGGGCGATATGATTTATACGTAATAGAGGACAACGCCCAGTCTTTTGGAACAGACTATATTTTTTCGGATAAAACAACAAAAAAACTTGGCACAATCGGCGATATAGGCTGTACGTCTTTTTTCCCCACAAAAAATCTTGCTTGCTACGGAGACGGTGGCGCCGTATTTACAAACAATGATGATTTGGCAGAAAAAATAAGACTTATTGCAAACCATGGGGCAAAACAAAAGTATCATAATGAATGCATAGGTGTAAATTCCCGTTTGGATACCTTGCAAGCGGCAATACTAAATGTAAAGTTGCAACATTTGGAGGGATACTTAAAAGAAAGAAAAAAAGTTGCCCAAAGATATGACCAAGGTTTAACGGATTTGAAACAAATAATACTTCCTACCAAGCAACCCTATTCCACACACACCTATAACCAATATACGATTAAGGTACTTGACAATAAAAGAGAGGAGTTGCAATATTTTCTTAAACAAAAAGGTGTCCCCACCGCCGTATATTACCCAAAGGCTCTGCACGAACAAACAGCTTTGGCAATAGTATCTCGTCAAGGTAATGAAATGACAAATACCGACAAACTTTGCTCCGAAGTGCTTTCTCTTCCTATACATACGGAACTTTCTACAGAACAACAAGACTATATAATAGAAAATATCAAGCAATTTTTCAATTAAAACGAATAGTTTTCGTATTCTTCAACTTACCTTGAATATTTTGGTTTAGAAGTATTATTTTGGTTTTGAGAGTAAAGTTTATTCTTAAAAATAGTTGTACTTTTGCAATCTGCTTATGGAAAACGAGAAAAAGAATATTACGGGTTACGGCGAAGACAATGTTATAACTCTCAAATGGAACGAACACATACGTTTGCGTCCCGGTATGTATATAGGCAAATTGGGAGACGGCGCCTCTGTCGATGATGGAATTTATGTTTTGGTTAAAGAGGTTATAGACAATTCAATTGACGAATTTGCTATGGGAAATGGCAAAACAATAGAAGTCGGTATAGATTATGAAAAAGGAAGCGTGAGAGTAAGAGATTACGGACGAGGTATTCCTTTGGGCAAAACCATAGACTGCGTTGCAAAAATGAATACCGGGGCAAAATACGACTCCAACACATTCAAAAAGTCCGTAGGTATGAACGGCGTGGGTACCAAAGCCGTTAACGCCCTTAGTTCTTTTTTTAGAGTACAGAGTATAGTAAATAATCAAACAAAAATTGCGGAATTTTCCAAGGGAGAATTAACACGGGAATATCCCGTAACGGATTGTCAAGAACCCAATGGTACAATTATAGAGTTTATTCCCGATAAAGAACTCTTCGGTAACTTTTCCTACATTACGGAATATGTGGAAAAAATGATTTGGAATTATGCCTATCTAAATCATGGTCTCACTGTAATATTTAATGACAAAAAATATCGTTCGCCCAACGGTTTGTTAGACTTGTTGAACAACAACATGGACTCCGAGCCCTTATATCCTATAATACATATCAAAGAGGACGATTTTGAATTTGCTTTCACACACTCGGACAAGGTACTAACCGAAGAGCATCATTCCTTTGTTAACGGACAAAACACAACACAGGGAGGAACGCATTTGGCCGCTTTTAGAGAGGCTATTGTTAAGGTTATGAAAGATTTCTTTAAGAAAGATTACGAACCCTCCGATATACGCTCGGGTATAGTCTCGGCTATAAGTTTAAGAATAAAGGAGCCGGTTTTTGAATCGCAAACAAAAACCAAACTTGGCAGTGTGGATTACGACAAACAAAAGGGTATAACCGTTAGGAACTATATCAATGATATTGTAAAAAGGAGATTGGATAATTACTTACATATCAATGAAGAGGTCGCAGAGCTTATTCTACAAAAAATACAAAGAAACGAAAAAGAGAGAAAAGGTCTGCAAAACGTTAAAAAACTTGCAAAAGAAGGAGCAAAAAAAGCCTCACTTACAAATAAAAAACTAAGAGATTGTAGGATTCATTATAATAGCAAAGACGAACGTCGTTTGGAAACCACTCTTTTTATAACCGAGGGCGACTCTGCCTCCGGTTCCATAACAAAAAGCAGGGACCCAAACGTTCAAGCCGTTTTTTCTCTAAGAGGCAAACCTTATAATTCTTACGGAGAAAACAAGGAAATTGTCTATAAAAACGAAGAGTTTAACCTTCTGCATAATGCCTTGAACATAGACGAGGACATGGACAATTTGCGATACAATAATATTGTTATTGCTACCGATGCCGATGTGGACGGAATGCATATACGTATGCTTTTGATGACTTTCTTTTTGCAATTTTTTCCGGATTTGGTACGAAGCGGGCATGTTTATATATTGCAGACCCCGTTGTTTAGAGTAAGAAACAAAAAACAGACAATATACTGTTATTCCGAACAAGAAAGAGACGAGGCTGCAAATAAACTAAAACAAGGTGTGGAAATAACCAGATTTAAGGGTTTGGGAGAAATTTCCCCTTCCGAATTTTCAAATTTCATAGGCAAAGATATACGTTTGGACCCTGTAATTCTAACAAAAGAGTCCGGCATATCCGATACGTTAAAATTCTTTATGGGAGCAAACTCTCCCAATAGGCAAGAATATATTATAGGAAATTTGCGTTATGATGACATAGGGTAATTTTTATATGATTATTTCAAAAAATAGATAAAAACACACGAATATGAAAAAAAGAATATTGAATATATTTGTTTTGCTATTTGCAATGTCTTTCTTACTCAAAGCACAGGAAGATAGCTCTCAATTAATAAAACCTTGGACGGACGTTATTGTTAACAATCTTACTCCTTCCGAATGGAAATGGAACAAAACAAATTCCACTCGTTTTGGTATTAGAGGAGATTTTGACGGGGACGGTTTTGAAGAAAATTTATACGAAAGTGCAACAAAAATATTTTCCGATAATGACGAAATAACACCTTTGGACTTGGATACCGACCTTGGCGTATATTTTCTTGTCAATGAGGGAGATTTGGACGGAGACGGAGGTGATGAGATTTCTCTAATGTGCGTTTATAGAGACTATTCCAACATTAATTTTTTTAGAATTTTTTCCTATACCGGCAACTCTTGGAGAGAGGTATTTAATAGCAAAGCACACGAATACGACTGTCCCAACTACAAACCCACCAAAGAAGAAGAGATGTTTTATCATACATACAAAAGGAAAAATCATTATAATATGAATAAGGTGGTTTTGAAACATCAAGACGGAGTAATAGACGTAATATCCATACACCCAAACGGCAGATACGCCATAGAACACATAAAGATAGTAAACAAAAGGGTTGCCAAGCGAGAGTGGGGAACAATAATAGAACCTCGCACAGACTTATAAATAATTTATTGTTGCACCTGTTTTTGACAATCCGCCTTTAAAAGTTTTTCTTGTGCAAGGGTATGCCCCATTTCCAAGGCTGTGCTGAAGTATTCACAAGCCTTGTCTTTCTTTTTCATTTCCAAAAAGTTTTGACCTATAAGAAGATAAATGTCAGGCACTTTGGTTTCCAAATCCAAAGCTTTTTTTAGATATCTCATGGCTTTGCGATTTTGGTGATTATTTGTATAAATACGTCCGAGATTATAATAAGCATCAAAATATTTCGGCTCGTATTTTACGGATAAGAGATATTCCTCTATTGCTTCGGATACTTTACCTATACGTTCCAAAGCAATACCTATATTGTCATGAATATAAGGAGTCTTGTCCTCCAAAGCCAAACAAGTACGAAAATCAAGTAAGGCTATTTCGTATTTTTCTACGTTGGAATACACTATTCCCCTGTAATTGTACGCAAGAGCAAAAGTATCACAAAGATTGATTGACATATTAAAGCAATAAAGGGCATTGTTGTAGTCACGCAAATGATTGTAATTTATTCCTTTAAGATAATAAGCATAGTGATTTTCTTTGATAATCAAACATGTGTCCAAATCCGTATTGGCTGACAGATAGTCAGACTCGTATCCCTTGCATATTGCCCTATGCAAAAAAGCCTCATAGTTGTTGTATCCTTTGCGTATGGCGGTGTTATAAAAGGCGATGGCAGAAGAGTATTCCTTGCCTTCTTCTTTTATACGCGCAAGTACAAAATCCATAACAGGTACATTGTCTGTGTAAATTATATCTATGGCTTGATTATATGCTTGCATATAATTCTTTTGCATAAAATACAGTAAGGTAGAAATGGTACGATAGGGTATTCTATCCTCTCTGTTGTCTATTTGTTTTTTTTCCATATAACGATTGACGGACAGACATATATTTTTCAAATCCTTCGGTGCAAAAATTTCCAAGTCATACAAAATACTATTGTCAAGATTTTTCAAATTATAGTCCCCAATATTCTCACCTATTACACTGTCGTTGTTTTTGTTATAGGATAAATAAACCCAACGAATAACATCAACAATAAAATCGTTTTCGTCTTCTTCGTATAGTTTTTCCGCCAAAGAAAAGGCTTTTTGATAATCTTTTTCTGCGTAGAGTACTCTGCAAAGCAACCTTTCCAAAGCAGACAAATCGTAATAATCCTCACTTACGGCAAGAGAAAAAATATTTTTTGCTCTATCATAATCTTTCTCGTTTATTGCTTGCCTGATTATCAAAGTATAATTTCTTTCCGTTTGTCCGTACGAAACAAAAACAAACAACACAAAACACAACAAACAAGAAAAACGACCGCTCATGTTTTTTTTGCAAATATTTATTAGTTATCTATTACCCCCAACCCTTGTCTCTCTATTATATAATCTTCCTGCAACATATTTACCACAGTAGAAGGGGTATTTTGACAACAAGAACCCCCCACAACCAATTTTACCTTATACTCATATTCCTCGTGCAAAAGTTCTATATCCGTAAAATCCTCACTATCCATATCCCCACTGTGCGGTACTGAGCTAACCAAGAGAGGTCTTTTCAAATTTTCTATTATTGTTTTGCAAATATTTGATTCTGTGATACGTATGCCTATTGTTTTCTTTTTGGAAATAAATATTTTGGGAGTAAAGTTACTTGCAGGCAATACAAATGTAAAACCTCCGGTGGAAAGATTTTTGATAAAAGCAAATTTTTGCTTGCTTAAAGGTTTAATAAAATTTGTTGCTTGGGATAAACTATCGCAAAGCAAAGAAAAATTACTTTTTTGCAAAATTTTTCCTTTTAGTTGTGCGAGATTTTGCGCCGCTTTTCTGCTATTTATATCACACACAAAGGCATACAAAGTATCTGTCGGAAGAATAATTATTTCCTCCTTTTGCAAACAATCCAATACTATTTGCAAATGTCTATCTGACAAACTATCATCAAATGTTCTTATCAACATTGTTTTTCTTGCAAAATTAAAAAATATTATTGAAACCCTTTTACCCCATTACAAACTAACCCAAAGCAAAACAACAACCGATAAGAAGGTACGGATTGCTTTGCTTGCACTCGCAATGACGGCTTGGCCTACTGCTAAAAGAGGAAAAAGTTTTGCCTTTCTTTGTTTGCTTTCTGCCAAAGGCCGTTTCAATGATGAAAAAACATAGTTTTTCCGGCAAAAAAA
>CAUTQY010000025.1:0-19682 GCA_963540815.1 uncultured Bacteroidales bacterium | reverse complement strand
AAGGAATAAAAAGCGTTACGGATTGCTTCGCTTACGCTCACAATGACGAAAAGGAAGAGTTGCAATGACGGCTTGTAACATTCTATTTTTTCGGTTTACCACGACTTTTAGCGAAGTCTCGCAATGACAGGGGGGGAGTGGAGGGTTTGCTTTTAACGCGGAAAACGCGGATAATAAGGAATGGTTTGATGGGAGTTTTAAAAGAGTCTTGTAATGATGGGGATAGTTATGTGTTTTTTTTGTTTATAATTATATTGGGAATTTTATTTAATTTTGCAACGTATTTTTACTATTATATTCGGTAACTCAAAAAACGTATAACATAATGTATAGAACACATACCTGCGGAGAGCTTCGCAAAGAGAACATAGGACAAAATGTAGTTTTAAGCGGTTGGGTACAAAAAATGCGTGACCTCGGTAGTATGACTTTCATAGACCTAAGAGACCGCTACGGAATTACTCAGATAGTTATAGACGAACAAACGGAACAAACAATAAAAGACAGGGCTAAAACACTTTCAAGAGAATATGTTATACAGGTTACCGGTTGGGTAAGACAAAGAAGTAGCAAAAACTCCAAAATACCAACGGGAGATATAGAAATAGAGGTTAAAAACATAAAAACACTTAACTCTTCCAAAATTCCACCTTTTACAATAGAGGACAAAACGGACGGCGGGGATGAGTTGAGAATGAAATACAGATATTTGGACCTTAGAAGGAATGTTGTAAAACAAAACTTTGAGTTGCGTCATCGTTTGGCAATGCTCACAAGAAATTATTTAAGCAAACAAAATTTTTTGGAAATAGAAACTCCTTTTCTTATACGTTCCACTCCTGAGGGAGCAAGAGACTTTGTTGTTCCTTCTCGTATGAATCCCAATCAGTTCTATGCTCTTCCTCAAAGTCCGCAACAATATAAGCAACTTTTGATGGTAGCCGGCTTTGACAGATATTTTCAAATAGTTAAGTGTTTTAGAGACGAGGACCTACGGGCAGACCGTCAGCCCGAATTTACACAAATAGATTGTGAAATGGCTTTTGTGGAACAAGAGGATGTTTTGAATCTTTTTGAAGGTTTGATAAAATACCTTTTTAAAGAAGAAAAAAATGTAAACATCCCCGCTTTTGACCGTATGACTTGGCAGGAGGCTATGAGTTTATACGGCTCGGACAAGCCGGACACAAGATTTGGAATGCAGTTTGTGGAGTTGAACGATGTTGCAAAGGGCAAAGGATTCAATGTTTTTGACAATGCGGAGTTGGTTGTAGGAATATGTGCCGAGTCTTGTGCAGGCTATACTCGCAAACAATTGGACGAACTAACGGAGTTTGTAAAACGTCCTCAAGTAGGCGCCTCAGGGCTTGTGTACATAAAATATAATTCGGACGGAAGTTTCAAATCCTCCGTTGATAGGTTTTTTACTCAGGAGGATTTAAAAGCAATAGCACAAAAATTCTCCGCAAAACAAGGCGACCTTATCCTTATAATGTCCGGTGAAAAAATGAAAACTCGTACTCAACTCTGCTCTTTACGTTTGGAAATGGGGCAAAGGCTTGGTCTGAGAGACCCTTTTAATTATTCAGTACTCTGGGTTACGGATTTTCCTCTCTTGGAATGGAGTGAGGACGACCAACGATTCTATGCTATGCATCACCCTTTCACTGCTCCTAAACCGGAAGATTATCCCGAAAAACTTAACAAAACTCCGGGAGAGGTTAGAGCAAATGCCTACGACTTGGTAATTAACGGTACGGAGATAGGTGGCGGTTCCATAAGAATACACGACAGAAACATGCAGTTGGATATTTTTGAAGCCTTAGGTTTTTCACAAGAATCCGCCAAACAACAATTCGGTTTTCTTATGCAAGCCTTTGAATACGGCGCTCCTCCTCACGGAGGTATAGCCTTTGGCTTTGATAGGTTGTGTTCCGTATTTGCGGGAGTAGAATCCATTAGAGATTTTATTGCTTTTCCTAAAAATAACAGCGGTAGAGACCTTATGTCCGATTCTCCAAACACTATTTCTCAGCAACAATTGGATGAACTTTATTTGACTTTAAATAAGGTAGAGCAATAAAAGATAAATAATTTGTTTATGAAACAACGAGAGAAACTTCAAACGGAAAAACCTTGTGTTTTCACCGTTTTGTCTCCTATGTTGTATGAGACCTTGCAAAGAAAACGCCCTTACATAAGCGTAATAGTTGATATACTTAGAGCAACTACCACTATTTGCACTGCCGTATACTACGGTGCTGAAATTATTCCCGTTGTTTCGTTGAAACAAGTGGCAGAATATAAAACAAGGGGCTACCTTGTTGCAGGAGAAAGATTGGAAAAGGGGTTGGAAATGGCAGATTTTGGCAATTCCGCTTTTGAGTTTATGAACTCTAAAATAAAAGGTTTGGAAATAGTACACTCTTCTACCAACGGCACAAAAGCCATGATGAAAGCTCTTGAACACAAGGCACGGGAGATAATAATTGCTTCGTTTGGCAATATTGACGCCGTGGCAGAGTATCTTGTTATGCAAAACTCGGATGTGGAAATAGTTTGTGCGGGTTGGAGAGGAAATTTTTGTTTGGAAGACACTTTGTTTGCAGGTGCTTTGACTCAAAAATTATTACAGAAAGATTTTATTACGGAAGATGACGCCACAAATATGGCTTTGTCTCTTTGGCAAGAAAGCCAAAACGATATTTGGGCGACTTTGCGAAATGCCAAACACATACGCAAACTGCGAAAACATCATTTGGACGATGTGTTTGACTATACTTTTACTTTTAATACTTGTCCTGTTGTACCCAAACTTTTTTGCGAAAATAATGTTTGGAAAATTCTAAAAGTATAATAACAAAGAAGGACATTTTTTTGAGTGTCCTTTTTATTAATCTTTGAATATAGGTAAAACCTATTTGATAATAATTTTTTCCGTTTGTATTCCTTTATTGGTATTAATAACCAGAAAATAAACTCCGCCATCGTTTATTTTTAACTCTTCGGGCAACTCCGTCGAGTAAAAAACTCTTACACCAAAGGTGTTATAAACACTCAAAGAAATTACTTGCAAATAGTTTGCCTTGAACTTCAACAAACCGTCAGATGGGTTGGGGTAGATTGTAACCTTATTCTCATTCAAAGATAGGTCTTCCAAACCCATTACAAGAGTTGTAAAAAAGAAATCATCTGTCCAGTCGCTATAATATGGGTCGCAATTTGCACGAACCTTTATTTTGTATTGAGTGGACGGGGTAAGCCCTATGGGAGAATAGGCAGGGTTGTTATAAACGATATAAGGAGTATTCGGGTAGTTGTCCGTAGCCTTGGCAAACAAGACTTCCCAAACATTTTGGGATACCGCCCCCGGCGTCCATTCTATTTTTGCAAAAGAATGAGTAAGGTTTTGGGTATATATACTACTTATATTTGCACACAAGGAAGGTATTGTGGTGAAGGCTCTAATATCCGACCATTCGCTAACATCGGTATTCGTAGCACATTTTGCACGTACAAAAACGGAATAGGAACGTCCGCCTTCCAAATCGTCTATGGTAACACTTGTTCCTTCGCAAGTGATTATTGTACCCCCACCCGGCGTATGTCCGGCAAAACCATAATCCAATTCAAACAAATTCTGTCCGTAGCGAGGCATCCAACTGACTTTAACGGAGTTAATTCCTATGGAATCGAAAGTAACATTATAGGGTACGCTATCCACAGCACACAAAGTGGTAAAAGTCGTTTGAGCGGAATACGTAGTATCGTAATAATTGGTAGTGTATTGATTGGCAATCCATGTCCTTACATAATAGGTTGTTCCTTGATATAGGTCGGAAACATTTACGCTAAATGTCTTTGGCAAAGAAGATGTACTTATACTTGAAATTGAAACCGTACCATTGGCAACGGTAGGGTTAGGGCTTGTGCTTATAACAACCCCCGTTTTTGCCACCTTGTAAGCATCTCCCACACTGACAACCTTGCCGTAGATACGAGCCGAAGTATAGGCAACTTGAGTTACACTATCCACTTGACAAGTTCCTCCCTGCGCGTTCTGAGTGGTAAAAGACACAACGCTTGTAAATACGGTGTCGGCAGCGCTACCGGAACCTTTTTTGGCAAAAGCCTTTACATAATAGGTTGTACTGGGTTCAAAATAAGGTTTGCCACTTGTAGGACTAGTGCCGGGCAAATAATAAAAATCTCCTAACTTGGAGTTTGTATTGGCAGCGCCGGAAATAGAAGTTATTTTGATAACGTTCGTAAAATTTTGAGATTTTGAAACCAAAAAACCTTTGCCGTTTATTTTCCAACCTCCCAGATTGCTTATGTTTGCGTTGAGTTGAGCCTTATAAACTCCCACATTGGTAACAGGTTGTATTGTTAAGGAGGGTTGCGCCATTGCAAAAGCAATAAAACCGAGAACACTTATAAAAAACAATATATATCTTTTCATAACTTATATGTATATTAAAGATTTTAAGTTTGGCAAATTTACAAAAAATATGTTTTCATACAACAAAAAGATACAAAAATATAAGAAATGGGTGCAGGAGTAGGGTATGTATGATTTGAAAAAATAATTGTACCTTTGCAAAAAATGTAGAAACCTCTTTATATATGAAAAATATAAGAAACTTTTGTATTATTGCTCATATAGACCACGGAAAAAGTACTCTGGCCGACCGTATGCTTGAGTTTACGGAAAGTATTCCTAAGCGTGAGATGGAAAATCAAGTTTTGGACAATATGGACTTGGAAAGAGAAAGAGGTATAACAATAAAATCTCACGCCATTCAAATGGAATACGAATATAACGGAGAAAAATATTATTTAAACTTGATAGATACTCCAGGACACGTGGATTTTTCTTACGAAGTTTCTCGCTCTTTGGCTGCTTGCGAAGGTGCTTTACTTGTTGTGGACTCTACCCAGGGTATTCAGGCACAAACCATAAGCAACCTCTATCAAGCCTTGGACAACGATTTGGAAATAATTCCCGTACTCAACAAAATAGATTTGCAGAACTCTATGATAGAAGAGGTTTCCGACCAAATAATAGACCTTTTGGGTTGCAAAAAAGAAGATATTATTCTCGCCTCTGCCAAAACGGGAAAAGGTGTGGGACAAATTCTTAAAAACATTGTAGAAAAAATACCTCAACCGCAAGGTGAGGCAAACGCTCCTTTGCAAGCGCTTATTTTTGATTCGGTTTTCAATTCTTACAGAGGAGTTATTTCCTATTTCAGAATATTCAACGGCTCTCTTTCCAAGGGAGACAAAGTTATGTTTATGAATACGGGCAGAGAGTATAATGCCGATGAAATAGGTATTTTGAAATACGACCTTTGTCCTACAAAAACACTTTCCATAGGAGATGTAGGATATATAATAAGCTCCATAAAGGCAAGTACGGAGGTAAAAGTCGGTGATACCATAACAAAAACGGACAACCCTTGCAAAGAAGCAATAAAGGGTTTCCAAGAGGTAAAGCCTATGGTTTTTGCCGGCGTCTACCCGCAAGATGCCGCCGACTATGAGGAATTGCGTGCTTCAATAGAAAAATTGCAATTAAACGATGCCTCCCTTTCCTTTATTCCCGAAAGTTCTTTGGCTTTGGGCTTTGGTTTTCGTTGCGGTTTTTTGGGACTTCTGCACATGGAAATCATACAAGAAAGGTTGGAAAGAGAGTTTAACATAGACGTAATTACCACAGTGCCGAATGTAAACTATAAGGTATATACCACAAAAGGAGAATGTTTGGAGGTATACAACCCTTCAGGTTTGCCCGATCCAAGCCATATAGAACACATAGAAGAGCCGTATATTCTTGCCTCCATAATAACCAAGACGGAATTTATAGGGGGAATAATGAAACTTTGTATAGACAAAAGAGGAATTCTAAAAAATCAAACCTACATTTCTACCGATAGGTCGGAAATAGTGTTTGAGTTGCCTTTGGGAGAAGTAGTTTTTGATTTTTACGACAAATTGAAGTCCATAAGCAAGGGTTATGCCTCTTTTGACTATCACCCTTTTGAATACAAACCTTCAAAACTTGTTAAGTTGGAAATTTTGCTTAACGGAGAACCTGTTGATGCTCTTTCCACCTTGATTTATGCCGACAATGCCTACCCTTTTGCAAGACGTATGTGTGAAAAACTCAAGGAGCTTATTCCACGACAACAATTTGATATTGCCATACAAGGTGCCATAGGCTCAAAAATTATTGCAAGAGAAACCGTTAAGGCAGTAAGAAAGGACGTAACGGCAAAATGTTACGGAGGAGATATTTCCAGAAAGAGAAAACTTTTGGAAAAACAAAAAGAAGGGAAAAAACGTATGAGGCAGGTAGGTAGTGTGGAAGTACCGCAAAGTGCCTTCCTTGCCGTACTCAAATTGGATTAAAAAATAATAAGATAATAAACGGGAGCAATAAAATAAATTTGGAGATATAAAAAAAATAATAAATAAAATATTATAGAAATTTGAGCTTTACGCTCTTATTCTTGCCCTTGAAAACCAGACACTTTCAAAACGGCAAATGGGAATAAGTTCGTAGCAAGTTCACACTTTATGGCGTGGACTTTTTGTACTTATCTATTTGTGAGGTTAGTCTAATTACCTAAGGGCAGATAATGCAAAAAGTATCACGCTTTTTTTATTGCAGGTTAATAAGGGCAGGAGCAGAAAAAAATATTAACGTGCAATGAAAAAAAGAGAATTAACCGTACAACAACAAAATCTTATTGCGGATATAGATAAAAGGGTAAATGAAAAAGTTATATAACCTGCCAACGCCGATTTGATAAAAAAACTTATAGCCAACGCCGACAATGATACTGAGGCAGTAAACATTGCAGCCTTAGGTACAACATACAAACGCACGGGCTTACACTTTGACAAACGTTTGGAAAAAACCTCTTCGGATATCCACTATTTTAGG
This sequence comes from uncultured Bacteroidales bacterium, assembly GCA_963540815.1. Lineage (GTDB taxonomy): Bacteria > Bacteroidota > Bacteroidia > Bacteroidales > P3 > Scybalousia_A. Next base: position 12,730 of record CAUTQY010000025.1, on the reverse strand, counting down.
AAAAACGAAATTTTAAGTTTTCATACCGATGACAATAAGCCCAAGAACAAACTTATTATAGGAGATAATTATAAGGCTTTGCAAAATCTTTTTATAGAATACTTAAATAAGATAGATGTTATTTATGTAGACCCTCCTTATGGTAAGGATAGTATGGGAGAGTTTGCAAAGACCAATTACGAAAACGCCATAACAAGAGATAATTTGCTTTCCATGCTTTATACTCGTCTGACTTTGGCAAAAGACTTTCCTTCCGAAGAGGGCGTTATCTTTTGTAGTATTGACGACAGAAACCAAGTGTATTTGAAATGTCTCTTTGATGAAATATTTGGGGAGAGAAATTTTATTTGTTGCTTTTCTTGTCTTTCTTCCGGTAAAGAATATAAATTTGAGGAGTTTGATAATACAGATGTCACTATATTAGGAGCAAATTTAGGTATGTATAAAGGAGGTGTTGAATATGTTGAACAATTCACAGAACACAAAGGGCAAGACTCCTTTTGACCTTATAGACGAAAGGCTTTATGGCAAAGAAAAATTTTCCTCTTTGAAAGAAAAAATAGAATGGGTTTGCCAAAATTTTTATCGTACTCAAATAGGAACTGAAACCAATGAAGAATGGGCAAACAGAATAACGGAGGAAAAATAAGATATGTTGCAGCAGATAAAGGATTTGCAAGAAAGAGCCGTTAAAGAGTTGTTTGATTTGGCTACGTATCACAGAAGAGAAATAATTTTTCGTGCTCCTACGGGTAGTGGCAAAACCTATATGATGGCAGATTTTATGAATAGGGTTTTGTCGCAAAATAATGATATTGTTTTTCTTGTCTCCTCTTTGTCAAAAAAGGGGGGGGGCTTTGCAAAACTACAATTCTTTTGTCAAAAACAAAGATAAGGGCAAATTTCCCTCCTTGCGTCCTTACTTAATCAATACGGAAACAAGCTCGGAGGAAAATCTTTTTATACCGACAACATACAACGTTTATGTGCTACCGAGAGACTTGTATAAAAAAGGAGGCAAGTTGGACAAAGGTCCCTTGATTGAGTTTTTGAAAAATATAAGTCAAAATTTGTTCGGACAAGGATTGAACAAACAAATATATTTGATAAAAGACGAGTGTCATCAGGCAACAAACAACTTGGATTTTTTGTCGGCGGAATATTTCAAAAAAGTTATAAATTTTTCTGCCACTCCCAAACTTGCAAGAGGACAAACGCCGGACGTTAGTATAACGAACGAACAGGCAGTGAGTACTTATTTGATAAAAAATGTAGAGTTCGGAGACTCGGAACAGATACTACAAGAGAAAAGCAAAATAAGAGATATAAACACAAGGTATGTTGAAACTGCAATAGACAAGTTAGAGAGTATCAAAAGTGAATACATAGAACAAATAGGGGTTAATCCCTGCCTTATTATTCAAATATCAAATAAAGGAAAAGAGGAACAGGAATGGTAAAATGTTATCAAACCTGTTTTGGACAAACATCAGGCTTTGAAATGGATGCTCATTGTAGATAAAGACAAAAATTGTGATACCAACGATGACATAAAAACAAAACTGCCCGTAAAAAAGTGGAAAGACTATGCCAAGGGAGCTTCATCCACAATAGATGTGATAATTTTCAAAATGGTAATTTCTGAGGGTTGGGATATTCCGCGGGCTTGTATGCTCTGCCAGGTAAGAAAAACAGTGTCCGACCGTTTGGACGAGCAAGTAATAGGAAGAGTACGCAGAAACCCGAGACTTTTGGACTTTGAGGCTCTACCCATTGAAGCGCAACGTTTGGCAAGTACGGCTTGGGTGTGGGGCACAAGACCAAAGGACAAGGATAAAAAAAGTTTTAACGTACATTTGTTTCCAAACTCACAAACCAATGTAAGACAAAATTTTATTATCAAGACAACAAAACTTGGTAACCTTAAAAAGAAAAAAGGTTTTGATATAAAAACTTTCCTAAATCAAAAACAAGAAAAAGCAACGGCAACGGATATATTTACTTTACACGGAAAATTGCAAAAGCAAGAAAATGAGATTCAAAATCTTTGTTATGACTATTGCGGAGAGGATTTTTCTCTTTGGTGGAAGTTTAACGAAAACATAGACTCAATCAAAAAAGAATACAACAACTATATCTGCGACTATTCTCAGAGTATGCAAGAAGACAAAGAAACCTCTTTTCCCGTTTCTTCAATTTATTGGGGTAAAGAAAACAGTATAAATATAGAAAATTGGATTTGGGTACAAAGGACGGAAGACGAAGATATTTTTAATTTCGACAGTTTGGCAGAGAAAAGATGGGCAAAGATTCTTAGAGATATTTCGGAAGAGAAAAATAATGTTGCTCCCATAAAGACAAGATAAAAAACGAAACGTTTTTTATGGGGCAAGAACTTTCCTTTTAATTCCGATATAAAATATGAATATTACGACAACGGAGTGCATGCTTCCTACCCGGACTTTATTCTAAAAGATAAAAGGGACAGAATACACATTTTTGAGGTCAAAAGCGTTAATATTTCAAACGAAATGAATATTGACACTCAAACTTATGAAAACAAGATAAATAACCTAAAAAAATGTTATCAACAAACCTCTCTTCTTTTGGAGAATCATATTTTTTATTTACCCATACAAAAGAGAGAAAAATGGAATATCTACAAATATGAAAAAGGAGAGGAGAATATTATAAGCGAAGAGGAGTTCAAAAAATCTTTTGCTACCGAATAATGAATAATAACAAACCCTTTATTTTCTGCTAGCGCAATTGCAAGGGTGGTCTTTGCGTATACGAGTATTGGGAAAAAGTTTTTTTATGGCCTTTTGCTCCGAACGAGTCATTTGTATTGCTCTAAGGTCGAGGTATTTAAGGTTTAGATTTTTGAAACTTTCATCAAATTCCCTTATACCATTATCCCAAAGAATCAGAGTATCCAAAGACATAGCGGACATTTCTTTAGGCAGAGAAGAAAGAAGATTTTGAGCCAAGTTGAGATAATGCAAATTTTCCAAGTTGGCTATTTGTTTTGGTATCTCTTTTATGTAGTTATGCGAAATATCCAAACGTTGCAAGTTTTTAAGGGTTAGAATCTCCGTAGGAAAATCTTTAATTTTTTGTTTTTTGAGAATAAGGGTGGTTACGCTGTCCTTATTTGCCATGGCCTCAGTCAGACTATAACAGGTAAGCCCTTGCGCACAAACGGAAAAGAAAGCAAAACACAGCCAGAGACTAAGCAAGAATTTTTTTAGCATTTTTTACGTCTATCCTTATTTGATTTATGAGGTTTTGTTTGTTTTCAAAGCGTTTTTCCTCTCGTAAATAATCTACAAAACAAACTCGTAAGTTTTCGTTGTAAATATCTTCCTTGAAATCAAAAATATGTGTCTCCACACTCCTTATCCGTCCCTCAAAAGTAGGTCGCAGACCTATGTTTGTTACGCTGCCGTACATTTTGTCGTTATAAAATACTTTTGTAGCGTAGACTCCGTTTTTGGGGATTATTTTTTTTGCGGAGGGTTGCAAATTTGCAGTAGAGAAGCCCAAACTTCTCCCTACTTGAAAACCGCTTACAACAAGGGAAAACAAAGAATATTCCTCTCCCAACATTTTGTTTGCCAAAAGAATATTACCTTCTTTTATTGCCCTGCGTATGGCAGAAGAGGATATTTCCACGCCTTGCTCATACAAAGCCGTTTTGTCTTGTATTATTCTTGTATTGTTGTATTCGCCTTTTTCTACAATTTCCTTGAAATCGGAATTGTTAGGGTTGCCAAAACTATTATCATAGCCCAAAAGCAAGGCTTTGAGTTGTGTTTTTTTCTGTAAAATATTCAAAAAATCCTTTGGGCTAAGAAGCGAAAACTCTTTTGTAAAGTCAATTTCAAAAATATAATCTACTCCTTGTTTTTCTATCTTTTTGTAGCGTTCGCTCTTTGTTTGTATCAACTCTATGGGATTCTTTTCCTGTTTGCTATCCAAAATTTCACGAGGATGATTTGCAAAAGTAATAACCGCGCTTTTGGCATCAAAATCTTTCGCCTTTTTTTTTAAATCTTGCAACATAAATTGGTGTCCTCTGTGCACGCCGTCAAACATTCCTATGGTAACCACACAAGGAAAAGGAAAAAAATCCGTATCGTTAAAGTTAAGTATTTCCAAGTTTGTCAAAAAAAAATTAAAGGTTAAGTGTTTTTAGGTATTCCGTACATTCTTCAAAAGTTTTGAAAGTATTTTCCTGAGCTATCACGGCAGGTATAAGTTTGGTTTCTTTCAGCATATACATTGGTTGAGGTTGTATTATTGTCATCAATACTCTTACCCCTGAGGTTTGCAAATCTTTTATTGCGGATTCCATGGCATACAAACCCGATTGGTCCATAAAAGATACCAAACGCATACGAATAATAACAACTTTTGCCTCTTTGGGAACCTCGTGCATAATCTCCTGAAAACGCGTTACGGAGCCAAAAAATATAGGACCGTTCAAACGTTGTATGTATATTTTTCGTCTTATATTTTCCGGTATTCCTCCTTCGTCTGCCCAAGGAGATTCTTTGTCAAAATGTTGCAACTCCTGAGAGGAATAAGATCCTTCTACCAAATCTCCCGCCCGTTTCATAAACAGAACACAAGCAATTATCATTCCTATACCAACGGCGGTTAGCAAATCTACAAAAACCGTCAAAAGAAGAACAACAACAAGGACAAAGGAATCCGCAACCGGTATTTTAAACAAATCTTTCAAACCCTTGAAATCTATTATACTCCAACCCACCGTTATGAGAATACCTGCCAAAACGGACAAAGGCACATATTTTACCAAAGAGCCAAGCCCCAAAAGTATGGAAAGCAACAATAGAGAATGAATCATTCCGCTGAGTTTTGTCCTTGCTCCGCTTTTTACATTAACAACTGTACGCATGGTTGCGCCCGCTCCTGCAAGACCGCAAAACAACCCTGCCATCATATTTCCGACTCCTTGTCCTATAAGCTCTTGATTTGGGTTGTGCTTTGTTTTGGTAATATTGTCCGCAACAACGGAGGTAAGCAAAGTGTCTATACTTCCGAGCCCAGCAAGGGTAAGTCCCGGTATTATACTTGTTTTCAAAATAGCAAACCAGTCTATACCGGCAATATAGATACCCTCCTTTGCAAAAAAAGGTAAGGGCAAGCCGGAAGGAATAGACCCTATAACCAATTTGTTTTCCATATCAAAAAACAAAGAGACAACAGTCATAACCGTTAAGGCTACGAGAGTGGAAGGTATTTTTTTTGTCAAAAGAGGAAAAAATTTTATGATAATTATTGTACCTATACCCAAAAGTAAAGCCACCCACGAGATACCGCCGAGTATCATGCTCGGAAATTGTACTACCATATCAACTACAAGAACGGGAGACTTAAGTCCCAAAAGCGGGTATATCTGTTGCAAAATGATAATAATACCTATACCGCTCATAAAACCCGAAAGTACAGGATAGGGTATGTATCTTACATATTTACCTATTTTGATAATACCGAATAAGATTTGAAACAGACCGCAAAACAACCCGGCCATAGACATAGAAATCAAAACAGCGGAAATGTTGTCGTACGAAGCACTCCACGCTCCTGCTACCAAGGAGGCGGTTATAACCGTAATAGGTCCGGTAGGTCCGCTTATTTGAGAGGGTGTTCCTCCGAACAAAGCGGCAAAGAAACCCAACATTGTTGCCCCTATCAGTCCGGCTAATGCCCCCAAGGACGAAGCCGAAGGTGAGTCTATTCCTCCGAAGGCCTGAATACCGAAAGCCAAAGCCAAAGGCAAGGCCACTATTCCGGCAGTTAGCCCTCCGAATATATCTCCTTTTATATTTTTAGTAGTAATAAAAGACATGATTTAAACTTGGTATTAGCATATATATATTTTGGTTTTGCAAAATTACAAAAATTAACAATTCCCGTTATATGTTTATTATCTGAATAAGTTTTCGCGAAGAGTTGATTTGCTTTTTGTACAATAAAAAAAAGAGAGCAAACGTTTATTATTACAAACCTATAAAGACAAAAATATTATGAAACGTTTATTTTGTAAAACATTTGTATTGTTAATGATTAGTTTTTTTTGTGCAAATATTTTCGCTCAACAGGCTCATGAAGTCGTCGGTCAGGCAAATAAAGTAATCATTTATGATTTTGAAAATACGTATTCGTCCTTAATAGATAAGGATGAGTTGGTTATAACCTATTACATTAATAACAAAGAAAATCAAAATAATTATTTTTACGTAACTCTCTCAAAACAGGATGCTTTGGCTCAAAGAATAATACAAGGCGTTCGTGCCTATAAGGAGAATAATACGGATATGGCAACCCACTTTTTTGAGCAAGAGGACATAAAAAAGGCTACTGCCGTTCAACAACATCAATTAAAGAGAGACAAAGTTTTGGTGTGTTTCAAAGATAGCGATAAAATTGTTGTTGTTTCATACAGCCCCGAATATTATAAGCAACACGTACAAAATCAATAAATACGGTTATACAACGATAAAAGAAAAAGACCATCAAAACAAGATGGTTTTTTATTTTAACAAATTTTCTCAAAAACAATGACAAATCAAACAACGGGTATCAAACAAAATATCAATAGTTTGAATCAAAACATCAAACGGAAAGTAAAAACCTTTATACCTCTGCAACTAATATACGTCATTGGAGTATATTTTTTGTGCTTGTTCTTTATGATGATGAATAGGGTGTTGATATTTTTTGTGCATTGTGTCTCTACTCTTTCGGATTTTAATTTTGGCATGTTGATACGTTCCCTTTTGTATGGAATACGTTTTGATTCCACAATAGTATGTGGTTTGCTTGCTCCGTTTTTATTGTTTATGTTTATTTTTTCCATAACAAATATAAACAAAAGATGGCTACACAGGTCCCTACATATTATTCTGGTTTTTTGTTGTTGTTTTTTGTTTTTTATAGGATTCTTGGACGCTGCTTATTTTAATTATTTTCAAAGTCATATAAATGTTATAGTCCTATCTTGTATGCGTACGCCAAAGTATCTTTTTGAAATTATTCTACACTCTCCTGCCTATCTGATTTACATTCTTGCTTTTCTTGGAGAATTGGCATGGTTCTCTTGGCTTATGTTTTGTTTGTATAACTCAACTCTGTTCAAAACCATTCCTCCATATAGTGCTAAACAGCCTACGGGTAAAATTTTGATAGTAGGTTCGGTTATTTTTGTATTGTTTTTTTTCGGCATCAGAGGCAGAATAACGGACGACAAGCCCTTGACAATATCCAAAGCCTACTATTCCGATAACGATTTTTTCAATCAACTTGGGGTAAGTCCTATGTTTTCCCTTGTCAAGAGTTATCAAGAAGAGAAAGCCTATAACAAAAGCAACAACCCTTACATAGACCCTCTAAAAGGAAGGCAAATAGTAATGCAAGAGTTTGCCAATAGAGATGATGTTACTTTTGCCATGCCTACCTTGAAAGAAGGTACAAATATTCTTATGCTAATTATGGAAGATGTTACTGCAAAAAACGTTACTCGAAAAGAAATGCCAACTCTATACGATATTGCCAACTCTTCGTTGAGTTTTAATAATGTTTATGCAGATGGCGAATATGTCCATAACGGTTTGTATTCCATATTATTCGCCTATCCTAACATTTTTTCGGAAAATTCCATGACATCCGCCGTAATTCCCAAAATGCAAGGTTTGCCTTCTTTGATAAAGCAACTTGGTTACAAAACCTATTTCTTTACCTCCAAACGACAGAGTACGGATAACACGACTCGTTTTTTGCTTGCAAACGAGACGGATTCCATCTATTCCGGCAAAGCCAATGATTTGAAACGGGACGGCAAAGTGCTTAGCAAATCAAACTCTCCTTTTTTTGCTTGTGTACTTGTGAGTTATGACAAATCTGCCAACGGTCACAAATCAACGGACAAAAAACTTTCCCAAATACTGCAAGAAGCAAAAAAATATTCTTGGTACGATAACACTCTGGTAATCTTTGTAGGCGCAAACGGCTACGGTAAAAAAATACCTTTATACTTTTATAATAAGAAAATATTCCCACCCCAACAGAATAATACTCTTGCGTGTCAAACGGATATTACTCCCACACTTATGACAATGCTGGATAGCAGTTATAGGAATGAAACCATGGGAATTAATATTTATTCTCAAAGACGTTCCTTTGCCTACACTGCAAACAAAGACGAGATTAGCGTATTTGCCAATAATGCCAAATATGTGTGGAACAAAAACAAAACCGACCGTTTGGACACATTCGTTCAGGATTCTGTTGTGAAAACAAATAACAATGATTCCGTTTTTGCTCCTTTTTTATCCCAACAAGAATTGTCTCAAAAGATGAGAGAGTACGTATTTGCAATGTATCAAATAGCAAGATACAATATTGCACAAATGAAAATGAAAAAAGAATAATATTTCCGTATATGAAAAAGAAACTATTTGCTTTATTTCTCCTCGTTATTATTTTGTTCTTTTTATCATGTTCCGAGAGGGAAAAAAGATATGTATTTGACGGTTTGACACAAGGGACGTACTATCATATAGTAGTGTACTCACAAGATACCAATAAGTTGCAAGAAGGGTTTGACAGTATTTTTTTCCTTGTGGATCAAACTCTTTCTCTTTGGAACGAGAACTCCCTGCTTACCCGTATAAATAAAAACGAAGATGTGGAGTTGAATCAAATTTTTACGGATAATTTCAATTATGCCAAACAAATAAATCTTCTAACCGAAGGTGCTTTGGATATAACCCTAGGAAGTGTGGTACAAGCCTATGGCTTTGCGAATAAAAACAAGCAAAAATTGAGCGAAGAAAGTTTGGATTCTCTCAAACAGTCTGTTGGCATGACCAAAGTACGCATAGAGGACAATAAACTTATAAAAACTCACAAGCAAACACAGTTGGACTTTAACGCAATAGCACAAGGTTATACCACCGATATGATTTGTAAGTTTTTGACAGACAAAAAGATAAATAATTTTTTGGTAGACGTTGGCGGAGAAGTTTATTGCAAGGGAGAAAAACCGGGAGGCAAAAAATGGAACGTTGCCATAGAAACTCCTACGGAAAATTCCGACAATCAAAGGAGTTATAAAACAACAGTGAAATTAAAAGATAAAAGCATAGTAACCTCCGGTAATTATAGAAAGTTTTATATGGAAAACGGAATAAAATATTCTCATACGATAGACCCAAAAACATCTCGCCCCGTTAGGCACAGTTTGTTGAGCGCCTCGGCCATTGCCGACAACACAACTATTGCGGACGGATTGGCTACGGCTTTCATGGTTATGGGGTTGGAAAAAAGTAAAGAATTCCTCAAAAAGCACACGGAATACTCTGCCTTTCTTATCTATTCGGACCAAAGCGGAAATATGCAAACATGGCAAAGTGACAATTTTGCTCAATATTTGGGTGAACAATAATGGCAAACAGATTTGAGAATATCTTTTTGGAAAATCTCGGTTTTTTTCCCACAGAAGACCAAAGCAAACTGATAAGTTTATTGGAGAGTTTTTTATTTGTTGAAAATAATAATGTTTTTGTCCTTACAGGTTATGCCGGCACAGGCAAAACCACTATGATGTCAGCCTTGATAAAGACATTGTCCTCTTTTCACTTACATTCCGTTTTGCTTGCGCCAACAGGACGCTCTGCCAAAGTACTTGCAAAGTATTCTCAAAAAAAAGCCTACACAATTCACAAACATATATATTTTTCTCATCACGATGAGTCTTCTTTTTCTTTCCAATTAAAAACCAATCGTTTTCGTCACACTATTTTTATTGTAGATGAGTCCTCTATGATAAGTACTGAAAATAGCGGTATTTTCAATCACAATATTTTGGATGATTTGATAGATTATATTTTCGGACAAGAATCTTGCAAGGTCGTTTTTATAGGAGACACAGCTCAATTGCCACCCGTTGGTCAAAACCTATCCAATGCTCTTAGTCTGAAATATATTACTGATAGATACAACCTTTCTTGTACGGGATACCAACTTTCCCAAGTTGTGCGTCAAGCCTTGGAATCCGGTATTGTCAAAAACGCGTCCAATCTCAGATTTAGAATTTCAAAAGAAAATTTTTCTCTACCCATATTCAAAATCAATAGCCTTGCGGACGTCAAAAGTATAGACTCTTCAGATCTGGAAGAATGTATAAGAGATGCTTACAAGCAAGAGGGCAAACAAGAGGTAATGGTTATTGCAAAAAGTAATTATCAGGCAAACAGGCTCAACAATCTTATTCGTTATCAAATTTTGGAAAGAGAAAATCTTTTGGAGGCTTCCGATAGGTTAATGGTAGTAAAAAACAATTATTTTTGGATAGAGCAAGATAACGAAATGGGATTTATTGCAAACGGAGATATATTTGTAATAAAAAGAGTTTTGTCCGAGCAGGAAAAATTCGGCTTTAAGTTTGCCGACGTGTTGATAAGTTTTGACGATTATGACAATTCCCCCGAAATAGAGGTAAAAATTTTACTTGATACTCTATCTTGGGAGCAACCTTGTTTAAACAGACAGGAGGAGCAGAAATTGTATAATAATATTTTTGAATATCATTATATGGAACTAAGAAATAAAGCACAGGCAAAGAAAAATACCTTTAATGACCCTTATTTCAATGCTTTGCAAGTCAAGTATGCCTCTTGTCTTACTTGTCACAAGGCTCAAGGCGGAGGTTGGAATACGGTTTTTGTCCTTCAAAGTCATATAACCGAAGAGGGTATTAACAAAGAATATTTTCGTTGGTTATACACTGCATTAACTAGGGCTAAGAAACAACTTTATTTGGTAAATTTTTCTGAGGATTTTTTCAAAAATCAAGTGGAATTATGAACAGAGAGATAATAAGTTTTTTTGAACAAATAGGTGTTACTCACCCCAATATTCTAAAAAAAGAAAATCTTTGTCCTTCTTTCTTTCTTGCCCGCAAAAGAATGGCACACAAAGGAGATTTCGGACACGGACTTTTGATTGCCGGCTCATACGGAAAAGCCGGAGCAGGTGTTCTTTCCGCTTTTGCCACCCTTAAAATAGGTTGTGGTTTGCTTACTTGTCATATTCCGCAAAAGTTATATGATATTTTTCAGATTTCCGTACCGGAGGCTATGATTTCTTTTGACAAGGATAAAGAGTTTTTTTCTCTTATGCCGGATACAAAAAAATATTCTGCCATAGCCATAGGTCCGGGCTTGGATACAAAAACTAAAACCAAACAAGCTTTATTTTCTTTTCTTATGCAAAGAAAAGACAACGCTACTTTGCAAAACATACCTCTTGTCTTGGATGCAGACGCCCTAAATATTATAGCAGAAAGTAACAAAAAGGTCGAAATTCTTCAAAACAATATTATTCTAACCCCACACCCAAAAGAATTCGAACGTCTGTTCGGTAAAATGCAAGAAGAGAAAAAAATAAAATTTATGACAGATTTTAGCAAACAACATAATATTACCATTATTCTCAAAGGTGGCCTAAGCACTATCTCGGCGCCTTCGGGTGCTTTGTTTTTCAATGTTTTGGGAAATCCGGGTATGGCTACTGCAGGTAGCGGAGATGTATTAACGGGAATTATTTTAGGAATACTTTGCCAGGGTTTTTCTTGTGAAGAAAGTGCAAAAATAGGAGTCTATCTCCATGCTCTATCGGGGGATAAGGCCAAAAACGATTTGGGAGAAAAAAGTCTTATGGCAAGAGATATAATAAATTTTCTACCAAAGGCAATTAATGATTGAAACTAAAAAAAAATGAAGTCAAAAGAAATATCTAAAAAGGAGGAAGTTGTGCTTGGTATAGACCCCGGTACAAATGTAATGGGCTACGCTTTTGTTAAGAAAACAGGCAAGAAAATGGAAGTTTTGGAAATGGATGTTCTAAAACTTGGCAACAAAGAAGACTTATCTACAAGAATGAAAATAATTTTTGATTTTATAATAGAAAAAATTAAAAAGTTTACCCCGGATATGCTAGCCTTGGAAGCTCCTTTTTATTACAAGAATGTTCAAAGTATGCTAAAATTAGGAAGAGTGCAAGGAATATGTATAGCGGCAGGTTTGTCAAGAGATATTCCTTTTACGGAATTTCCTCCCAAAAGAGTTAAACAATCCATAACTGGCAACGGTAATGCTTCTAAGGAGCAGGTAATGAAAATGTTGCAGATGATGAATCTAATAAATGAAAAGCCAAAATACTTGGATGCTTCCGATGCCTTGGCAGTAGCCGTTTGTTATTGCACTCAAAGTCAATTACTTTCTACGGGAGTAAACTCTCAAATAAGTAAATCCAAAACAAAAACTCTTTCTTGGGCTACCTTTATAAACGAACATCAAAACAGAGTTATAAAATAACCCATCTCCTCTCTACATCCACATACCGTTACACAATCTTATCCCCTCCATTCTTGCTTTACGTGGCGAAGCAATCCATAATGCAAGTACATTATAATACGTCATTGCATACCCTCCTTTTTCCCACATTGCGAGACTTTGTAACAAGTCGTGGTAATCCACAAAAAAAGCATGTTACAAGCCGTCATTGCGAGCGAAAGCAAAGCAATCCGTAAAAAACACGTCATTGCGAGTAACTTTGTTGCGTGGTAATCTATTCCGCTTTATCTATTGCCATACCTTATAAGAATTTTGCCTTTCTTTGTTTGCTTTCTGCCAAACGG
>CAUTQY010000024.1:0-24898 GCA_963540815.1 uncultured Bacteroidales bacterium | reverse complement strand
GTCTCTGCCCCTTATCAAAAGCAAACAAGGTAATGCCACCTTCTGCTTGTGCAAGTATTTCTTTGCTAACTACTCCCTCAATAGCATAATCTATTTTTTCTTCGGGATAAAAAATCTCCTTGTTTTTAATTGTTTTTAAGTCCATAATTACAATCTTTCTATATAATCAAAAGGTTTATTAAGTTTTTGCGTAAGATTTTTCCAAGAATAAGACTCTTGAACAGGTATTTTGAATATATAAGTTTTTCTTTCCTTATTTATTAGTTTTTTGCCCTGTAATTCGGGATTTGCCATTTTAAAGTACTTGTAAGGCACATTGTTTTGCCTACAAAAAGAGTATATATCATTTATGGAGGAGTCTAACCTTATGGTTTCGTACTCCAGAGGTTGATAAGCATCTTGTTGTCTAAGATAAAAACCGTATTGTTTGGGGTTTTGCATAAGTATTTTATAAGCCAAGATACGATAAACATAGCGTGCGGTCTCGGTATTCAAAGCCAAGTCCCAATAGGAGTTTATACCTTGCTCATTTATACGTTTTTTCAAACCGTTTTCTCCGCAGTTATAAGCGGCACAGGCCAATGCCCAATTACCCAAACGATTTTTCATGTCTTTTAGATATTTTGTTGCAGAAGCTGTTGCTTTTTCCAAATGATACCTTTCGTCATAATCTTCTTTTATTGTTAACCCGTACTGTTTTGCCGTAGAAGATATAAATTGCCAAAAACCCTCTGCTTTTGCCGGAGAAACTACATTGGCTAGAGAACTCTCGGCAACACAAAGATATTTCAAATCCTCGGGAGCAGAATTATTTTTCAAATATTGTTCTATTTCCGGGAAATACCGCCACGCTCTTTTTAGTATAAGGAAGGTTTTGGAGTGTTGGTACATAAGAGAGGTTAACTCCCTATCCAAAGCCTCTCGTACAAAAGTATTGTTCAAAGGTACCTCATCCCCGCAAAAAGTAAGCCTTTCGGGTAAAGGTGCGGAAAAATTGTGCAGATTGTCCATAATACTTTGCCTATAAAAATCTTCTTCATTCGGTTTGTCGGCTGCAAAAACAAAGATTTGCAGAATTATCGTTGTCAAAGAAAGAATTATTGCAACAGAGGAAAATATATATAAAGTTTTTGTATGTTTAAGGCTTTTTATTTTCATAAATTAAATTTGTTTAACCTTGCAAAATTAGTCTTTTATGAGCATATAAACAAACAGAATAATCCAAAATATTGTTGCATCCAATTATTCGTTATGTTTTCATATCTCCCCAAATTATACTACCTTTGCAATGAAAATTTTATTTCATACACAAATATAATACGATAGTGTGATTAGAATTTAAATCATGAAATTAATCGTTATGAAAAGTTTTTACAACTAATCAACAATAACTAAAAAGAGATGAAAATATCAACGCAAACAAGTTCATTTGGTACGAAGGGAAGAATAAATCATAATTCCGAAAAATTTTATGATTCCAAACTCTATAAAGAGTTGAACAAACAGAACATTTGCCAGGAAAAGAATAATGATTTTCCTCAGGAATATATAAATAAAATAATATGTTCTTCGTCCGAGAATATGAAAGAACTACCCGATAATTGTGTTGATTTGATGATAACATCCCCTCCTTATAATGTTTCAAAAGAATATGATGAAGATTTAACATTGGAGGAATATTTGCAATTACTAACAAGTGTTTTTAAGGAAACATATAGAGTTTTGGTAACCGGAGGGCGAGCCTGTATTAATATTGCGAATGTTGGCAGAAAGCCTTATATACCTCTATCAGATTTTGTTTCTCAAATAATGATAGATATGGGTTTTGGCATGAGAGGTGAAATTATTTGGAACAAAGCGGCAAGTGCAAGTCCTTCTACTGCGTGGGGAAGTTGGCAAAGTGCTTCAAATCCCATATTAAGAGACGTGCACGAATATATTTTAGTTTTTTCCAAAGGAGATTATAAAAAAGAAAAAAAGAACAAGGAAAATACCATACCAAAAGAAGATTTCATTGAATGGACCAAATCCGTTTGGACAATGAATGCTGAGAGTGCCAAGCGTATACGACATCCTGCTCCGTTTCCAGAAGAGTTGCCTTATAGATTAATACAACTTTACTCTTTTAGTGACGATATTGTTTTGGACCCTTTTATGGGGAGCGGAACAACGGCAATTGCTTCTTTGAAGTCCTTACGTAATTTTGTGGGTTATGAACTGAATAAAGATTATGTTTCTTTGGCAAATGAACGATTGCAACCATTGCTAAAACAAAATAATTTATTCTAAAACCCCCAAATAAAATGTTTGAGTTTGGTCGGATATATAACGAAGATTGTTTGCAAACAATGAAAAAGATGGATAACGAAAGCATATATTTCGTTATTACCTCTCCTGCTTATGATAATATAAGAAATTATAACGGTTATAGTTTTGATTTTGAAAATATAGCAAATGAATTGTTTGGCGTAGTAAAACAAGGAGGCGTTGTTATATGGGTTGTAGCAGACGCAACGATAAACGGTAGCGAAACAGGCACAAGTTTTAAACAGGCATTGAAGTTTATGGAAATCGGTTTCAAACTGCAAGATACTATGATTTATTATAAAAACAATCCTATGCCGCAAACGGGTAAGCGTTATCATCAAATGTTTGAATATATGTTTTGCTTTTCCAAGTCAACTCCCAAAACTTTCAACCCGATTACGGAAAAGACAAATTACAGAGGGTTGGCTAATATGAAAAATAGAGGAAAGAACGGAGAACTCAACTACGAAAAAGTAGAAAGAACGGAAGAGAAAAAAGTGGGTAACGTGTTCTTTTATTCTATCGGCGGAGGTATTTCCACAAAAGATAAAATTGCTTTTAAACACCCCGCCGTATTCCCGGAAAAATTAGTAGCCGACCAAATTTTAACATGGACAAATGAATTTGATGTAGTTTATGACCCGTTTACGGGAAGCGGTACAACAGCCAAAATGGCGGAATTACTAAACAGAAGATGGTTAGGTTCCGAAATCTCAAAAGAATATGTTGACATAGCCGAAGAACGGTTGGCTATGTATAAACAGGATAATTTGTTTATAATGGTTTGATTCTTTATGGTATGAAAACAAAATTGGAAAGTTCCGTTACGGCTAAGCGAGGATTTAGAAACGAAAATTATGTTGCCTTGAAATTCAATTCCTGGCAAGAAGATGAGGATGCAAGACAATGGTTACGGATTATGGGTTATGATTTGGAAGAAATAGAATCCGTCAGGGCGGAAAAAATCACGGGACATTATAAGGCAGATATACAAGTACAAGTTACAATTAAATTGAAAAAGTGTATAGATGCAGAAAACATACAAGTTAAGTTGGTAAGTAATAAATCGGGTTTCAACCAAATTGATAAAAGATGGGTAGATAAATATGCGGAATTATGGAATATGCCGGAAGATGTCTTATATTTATTGAAACAATATACCGGTGAGGTTGCTCCCATTAGGGAAACCAAAGATACAAGACGAACTTTGGCAGATGAGTTTACAAAGCGGGAACAAGAATTATTATTAAATTGGATAGAAGATAATAAGTCGCTTATCGTTCCCGACATATTAAAAGGAAGAGGTAGATTTGCAGCAGAATGGATGTTGGTGATAAGAAGATTTGACGGTAATGAAGATTGGATATTAAAATCTATGAATGAATGTATGAACTTTTTCGGTAATGGTAAAGTCATTATTTTTTCACGCGGAAACAGTTCCATCGGAAGAATAACAATGCAAAGAAAAAGAGGAGACGGAGAACGTGACACTGCAAAAATGTTGCAGTTTAAAATTAATCCGGCGGAATTATTTTATAATTAACAAAGAAAACTAACAAATAAAACTAACAAATAAAAACAAGAGATATATGCAAAATATTCGCAACGTAGCAATAATCGCTCATGTTGACCATGGAAAGACAACTTTGGTAGATAGAATGCTATATCAAGCCAAACTATTTAGAGACAATCAAGAAAAAAAAGAATTAATTCTTGACAGCAATGATTTAGAAAGAGAAAGAGGTATAACCATTCTTTCAAAAAACGTGTCCATTCGTTATAAAGACTTCAAAATAAATATTATAGACACACCCGGGCACTCCGATTTTGGTGGAGAGGTTGAGCGTGTGCTCAATATGGCAGACGGAGTACTTTTAGTAGTTGATGCCTTTGAGGGACCTATGCCACAAACCCGTTTTGTATTGCAAAAGGCCATTGAATTAAATTTGAAACCTATTGTAGTTATAAACAAGGTGGATAAACCCAACTGCGACCCTATCGGCACTATGGAAAAAGTTTTCGACCTTATGTGTGTATTAGGAGCAAGCGAAGAGCAATTGGACTTTCCTACCGTTTACGGCTCTTCCAAACTTGGTTGGATGAGCGACGAGCCGGATAAACCCACAACGGACGTATCTTATTTACTTGATACCATTATTAAGTATATACCCGCTTATCCTGATATGGAAGGTAATACTCAACTTATGATTTCTTCTTTGGATTATTCTTCATACGTAGGAAGAATTGCCGTGGGTCGTTTGCATAGAGGAACCTTGCAGGCGGGACAAGAAATAACATTATGTAAAGCAAACGGAGAAAAATACCCAAGTAAAATAAAAGAGTTGTATGTTTTTGAAGGTTTGGCAAAGGAAAAAATAAAAACGCCCGTACAAGCAGGAGAAATAGTTGCCTTGCTGGGTATAGAAAATTTTGATATAGGAGATACGGTTTGCAACAAAGAGTATCCTGAGGCTATGCCTCCTATTAAAGTAGATGAACCTACGCTTAGCATGTTATTTACTATCAATAATTCTCCGTTTTTTGGCAAGGAAGGCAAATATGTTACCTCGCGGCATTTGAGAGACAGACTGCACGCCGAACTGGAAAAAAATCTTGCTCTAAGAGTAGAAGGCACAGACTCTCCGGACACTCTTATGGTATATGGTAGAGGAATATTGCATTTGAGTATTTTGATAGAAACTATGCGGAGAGAGGGATATGAGTTGCAGGTTGGTCAGCCAAAGGTTATTATCAAAGAAATTGACGGCAAGAAATGCGAACCCATAGAGCAACTTATAATCGTAGTTCCCGAACAATATAGTGGCAAAATTATAGAACAAGTTACCGCCCGCAGGGGAGAACTTTTGAACATGGAACCGCAAGGAGACAGACAACATATGGAGTTTTCCATTCCCTCACGCGGAATAATAGGATTGACAAATACAATACTTACCATTTCCGAAGGCGAAGCCATTATGGCACATCAACTAAAAGGTTTTGAACCTTGGAAAGGAGAGATGCCTTCAAAAAGAATGGGAGCACTAATTGCAAAAGAGACGGGGCAAGTTATAGAATACTCACTCAATAAGTTGCAAGACAGAGGCAGATTTTTTGTAGAAGCGGGAGACGAAATATATACGGGAATGGTAGTTGGCGAGGGGTTGCGTCCGGATGATATTGTTGTTAATCTTATAATTACCAAAAAATTAACAAACATGCGTGCCGCAGGAAGTGACGAAAAAAATAATATTGCTCCGTCTACAAAATTTTCTTTGGAGGAGGCTATGGAATACATCAAGGATGATGAATATTTGGAAATAACCCCTTTGCACTTGCGTATAAGAAAAATAATTTTGGATGAAGTACAAAGAAAACGTGCCAATCAAGCAAAACAAGCTTTGAACGAATAATATCTTTGTAAAAAAACACAATAGTAAAATCCGTATGGGTTTTGTAAATAAAGTAAATAGAAAATTAATAACCTATCTTTTGGGGTTACAGATAATAGCGTTGGCAACTATTTGTCTGTTACCCATTGTTTTTGCTTTTCATTATAATGAAAGTACTCAAATACAAGGCTTTATTATCTGCTTTGTACTTTATCTATTGATTGGTATTTGTATTTTGTATGCCAATAAAGATTTTCATTTGCCAATCTCCAAAAAGGACGGTCAAATAATCGTAGGTCTCCTTTGGATAGTAATACCAACACTCGGTGCCTTGCCTTATCTTGTTGCAACAAGAGGTTTCTCCGTTAACGAAGCTTTGTTTGAGAGTTTTTCCGGTTTCACAACAACAGGTTCTACCATTATAAAAGACCTATCCTCCGTGTCCAAAAGTTTGCTTGTTTATCGTTCTCTAACTCAATGGGTAGGAGGTTTGGGGTTTGCCGTTGTTATTATACTGACGTTGAGAAATCGTGCCAGGTTGATGATGAATATTTTCAATGCGGAATTTTCCTCGGTGTACAAAAATAGAATGTATCCGCATCTTAGCGATATTGCACTTAGAATTCTTATTGTTTATTTGAGTTTAACCTTACTTTGTTTCGGGCTTTTGAGTTTTGGCAGTATGGATGTATTTCAGGCCTTATGTCACTCTTTTTCTACAATTGCCACAGGAGGATTTTCTACCGAAAATGGCAATATCGGTGTTTTTTCGGATAGCTACACCATATACGTTATTACTCTTATGATGTTTCTTGCCGGCATAAGTTATTTTGTTTTTATTCGTATGTTTCGTTTTGATTTCAAAGTACTTAAAGACAATCAGTTTATATCGTACATTTCTTACATACTTGTCATATCCTTATTATTTGTTCTCTACGCTTTTTACAGAGGAGATACCAACCTTACGGAAAACATCAAAAATTCTATTTTTTACGTTGTTTCCGTCTTATCTACAACCGGTTATGATATACACAACTATGGCAACAATACTTTTGTCTCTACTATTCTAATTTTTCTAATGTTTATGGGTGGCTGTTCCGCCTCATCAGCCTCCGGTCTTAAAATTATTCGTATTATTCAAGTATTCCGTTATGCCAAAGTATCTATGAACAAAATTTTTCATCCATATGCTCTACTCCCAATAAAATACAACGGCAAGACGGTATCGGATGAAGAAATGAAAAATACGCTTTCTTTTTTCTTTTTGTACATAGTTATATTTGTATTCGGAGTACTCCTTTTGTCTTGCTTGGGTAATGCTTTTGATGTCTCAATTACCCTTTCCATTGCCAATCTTGGCAACATAGGACCCGTTGTAGGAGACTATTTAAAAGATTTTTCCTATGCCTATCTGAATATTCCGACACAGATAGTATTAATTTTATTAATGGTTATAGGACGTTTGGAAATATTTGCTTTCTTTGCTTTGTTTTCAAAATCCGTTTGGAAAAAAGATTAAATTATGGCAGAGTGGGTAAAAAGAAATAAGGACATGTTTGTAAGCACTTTACACATTGTTGGCATTTTGCTTGCTATGGAAGGGCTGTTTATGCTATTATCTACTATTCCATCCATATACGAAATTGTAGTTAATACCCAAACCTCTATTATTATCTCTGAGACAAAAGCCATAAAAATTTTGTGTCTTTGTGCTATTATAACTATTGCCTTCGGGCTTATTTTATACCTCCCCAACAGAAATAAAAATATAAATATAGACAAGCGTTCCGGCTTTCTTGTTGTTACCTTGGTATGGATAGTGTTTTCCATATTCGGAAGTTTGCCATACCTTTTCGGAGGATACATGGACAATGTAACGGATGCTTATTTTGAGACTATGTCGGGTTTTACAACAATGGGGGCTTCGGTTTTAAACGATGTGGAAGTCTTGCCTTACGGTATCGGTCTGTGGAGAATACTTACGGAATGGATAGGAGGTATAGGTATTATTGTTATTTTGTTGTCTATTATTCCTATGGTAGGAGGTGGTGGCATGGCCTTATATTCTGCCGAAGTGGCAGGACCTACCAAAAACAAACTTTCTCCTCGTATAAGGGAAACTTCTCATATTCTATTAAGTGTTTATCTCTGTCTTACCGTTATTTATATTTTTTCTTATCATTTGGCAGGTATGCGTTGGTTTGATGCTATTTGTTACGCTCTTACTACTGCTGCCACAGGAGGCTTGGCCACACACAATAGTTCTGCGATGGATTTTGCTCCGCATATACAATATTTGATGGTACTTTTTATGACTCTTTCCGGTACGAATCTACTCTACATTTATTTTATTGTAAAACGCAGATTCAAAGAGTTACGCAAGAGTGAGGAGTTAAAAACCTATCTTGGTATAATTATTCTTGCCACACTTATTATATTTTGTCTCACATTTTCCGTAGGTAAGGACATAGAACGGACATTTAGAGAATCTTTGTTTGAAGTTGTGTCAAGTATAACCTCCACGGGTTTTGTTGTCTGCAATTACAGTCTTTGGCCAACGGGCGCTATGGTTGTACTTTTTATTCTTATGTTTTCCGGTGCCATGAGCGGAAGTACAACAGGAGGATTTAAATTGGTTAGAACTATAATTCTTTTCAAATCTGTTAGAACCAACATAAAAAGTAGTTTACACTCCAATGCTTTTGTACCCGTCACTTTGGACAAAAAACCGGTTGCAGACAGTACTCTTTTCAATGTTTTTGCTCTTTTTGTCTTATATGTTTTTACAGGTTGCGTGGGAATGTTTGTTTTGGTATTTGCCGGCGTAGATTTTAAACAAGCCTCCGTAAGTGTCATAAGTGCTTTAAGTAATATGGGACCGGCCTACGGACAAAGCGCTACCGGCAATTTTTCCCATTTTGCTCCGCTGGCCAAATGGACCATGACATTTCTAATGTGTGTCGGTCGTTTGGAGTTAATTACAGTCTTTTCCATTTTTACCAAGTCCTTTTGGAAAAAATACTAATTTTTTTCCAGTTACCAAACAGTATGTTGCAAAATGATTACTATATCAACGGTATTCATTCCGTAGGCGATTTTCTTATTTTGTATTTCATTGGATAATGATAACAAATTATTGTTAGATGTATTTAAAAACAATTTCTAATGAAAATTTTGTTAAACATATTTTTCATCCTTTTTTATTCTCTCGCATTCGGACAAAATATATTTGTTGACCTTAGAAAAAATGTAATAGAGTTGGATACTGCAAAAACAAATATAATAATTTGCATTTCCACAAATAGTTGCCATGATTGTTATCAAGAGTTCAACGATTTTTTGTCTTCCGTTGGTTTATACGTAGAAAAGGACATCAATATCGTTATCCTATCTTTTTGGGATAGTATCTCCTTAGGTGATATTTCTAACAGAAAATTGTTTTATAACACCTCCAAATTTAATTTTCCTTATGTAAAACAAAAATTATTCACAAAAAAGACAAAGGGGAATGCTTGCTTTTTGGTAATAAAATGGAGGAAAGACTATTTCCATATATGCACGGAAAAAGGAGAAGAAATAAAATTTTTAATTACAAAGATTTTATGTTGAAATACTATTTGAAAAAAAAACGAAAAGATATTTAAGAAATGAAAAAATATTAATTTTGCAGGGAAATAATTTTATTCTCTATTATGTTTAATTTCTTTGAAAAAGATAGTTTTTTGTCCGGTTTTATATTTTCCTTGTTGTTAAATATTGCAGGTGCAGGTGTTGTATTACTTGTTTTATACATTATCAATGTTGATACGCTTTTGAATTTAAAGGCCTTTGTTTTTTCCGTTTTACCCTCTGTTTTCTTGTTACGTTATCATATAAAACAAGGAAAAATCAAAGCGTTTCGCGGTTCGGTATTTACACTTATTGTCTGTCTGTTGTTCATTTTTGTTTGTCTTACAAGGATGAATATTTTTGACAATCCTTTTACTCATAAAATAAAATTATAAAAATATTTTCACTGCCCTGTTGAAAATACCGTTTGCGTAACTTATTGCCATGCCATAATTGGTTACGGGGATGTTGTTATCTATGAATAACCCAAGACGTGATTGCACTTGTTTGTTTGTTGCCATGCACCCCCCGCATTGAATAACAAGTTTGTATTGTTCTATGTTGAGAAAATCATTGTTAAGTCCTGCTTTAATATCAAATATAAGTTGTTTGTTTGTATACTTTTTTAACAACATGGGTAACTTTACCCTTCCTATATCTTCGCAAGTAGGCACATGAGTACAAGACTCCAATATCAAAACTTTGTCACCGTCTTGCAAATCATCTATAACAGGGGTACCTTTCAAATAAGCCTCAAAATTACCTTTTTCTTTTGCCAAAAGAATGGAGAAACTTGTCAAGGGAATATTTTTTGGCAAAATCCTATCTACTTGATTAAATACTTGACTGTCTGTAATAACAAGACTTATTTTTTCCTCACTTATAATATTTATAGTCTCCGATAATTGTTCGGGTTGTACGGTAACGGCAATTGCTTTTTGGTCTAATATTTCTCTAATGGTTTTTACTTGCGGGAGAATCAAACGACCCTTCGGTGCAGAAATATCTATCGGCACAACCAATAACACAACATCCGTCGATTTAACTATATTATTTAATAATGGTTGTGTATTCTTATCGGATAGTTTTTTGAGTTCATTAGTTAATAACAGACAAAGTTTTTCTCTTACATACTTATTTTTTTTGCTAAGTATAAGAGATACCTTGTCTGATAATGTTTGATTTATAGGAGTTAAATCTTGTTTGTTATAGATAATCAGATAAGGCAAAGAATACTTTTTACATTCCTTAATTATCTCCTCTTCACAAAGGGAAAAATTATTTTCACTTATCACTATCACAGCCAAATCTATTTGAGAAATGGTTTGCCATGCTTTTAGTTTTCTTTCCTTACCCAAAGGAGTATTATCGTCCAAGCCGGCAGTATCTGTCAGAATCACAGGACCAAATCCCGTAAGTTCTATTGTCTTTTTGACAACATCGGTAGTGGTACCTCTAACCTCGGACACTATGGAAATATTCTGGTTTGCCAATATGTTAATAAGGGTACTTTTTCCCACATTGCAACGACCCAAAAAACCAATCTGAAATTTATTTTCCCTATGTTGCATAACAAAATAAGATTGTTTAATAACCCAAGATTTTCAACATAGATTTATGACTTTGTTCTTTGGCAAAAAGTTTGGTTGTCCATTCTCCGTTTTCATCCTTATCCAAAATAACATGCTTTGGTTGAGGAATCAAACAATGCTGTATGCCACCATATCCTGCCAAACTCTCTTGATATGCTCCGGTGTGAAAAAAACCTATGTAGAGAGGTTCGTTGTCTTCGTTTTGGAACTTTGGTAAAAATATGGCGTTGGAATGGGTTTCTGCCGAGTAATAGTCTTGAGAATCGCAAGTCAGACCGCCAAGAAAAACTCTGCCATATTCGTTATTCCATTTGTTTATCGGTAGAAGTATAAACCTCTGCCCTATTCCCCAAGTGTCCGGCAAAGTATTAATAAAAGAAGAATCTATCATATACCAAATTTCTCTATCGTTTTGTCTTTTTTGGTCTATTATTGAATAAAGCATACAACCCGATTCTCCTACGGTAAAAGAACCGAACTCAGTAAATATATTAGGCTCTTCAACCTCGTTTTTGTTGCAATTTTCTTTTATCTGAGCAAGTATTTCCTCTGTCATATATTCGTAATCGTATTCAAATCCCAAAGAATTTTTTATTGGGAAACCTCCTCCTATATTCAAACTGTCCAACTCGGGTGCTATCTTCTTTAACTCACAATAAACATTGACACACTTTATTAATTCACTCCAATAATAAGCCGTATCTTTTATACCCGTGTTTATAAAAAAGTGGAGCATTTTAAGTTTGAATTTAGGGTTGTTTTTTATTTTTTGTCCATAGAAATTAAGTATTTCATTATAACGAATACCCAATCTGGATGTATAAAAATCAAACTGAGGAGCCTCTTCGGTTGCTATTCTTATACCTACATTACACTTGTTTTTTACGTGCTGTTGCATAGCATCCAACTCTTCTATATTGTCTATAATCGGTATTATATTACAAAATCCATTATCTATAAGATTGCCAATATTTTCTATGTACTGAGGACGTTTGAACCCATTACATATTATAAACTGTTCTTTTGTTATTTTACCCTGATTATACAATTCTTCTATTATATTTATATCAAAAGCGGAGGAAGTCTCTATGTTTACCTCGTTTTTCAAGACCTCTTCTAAAATAAAAGAAAAATGGGAAGATTTGGTACAATAGCAATAGTTATAAGAACCCTTGTAATCTACTTTTGCCCTTGCAACATTAAATAAACGTTTGCCTTTCTGAATTTGAGAAGATATTTTGGGCAAATAAGTAATTCTTAACGGAGTTCCATATTGCTTGATTATATCCATCAGAGGTATATCATGAAAGTTAAGTTCTTGTTCTTCTACGGAAAATTCATCTTGCGGAAATTCAAAAGTCTGCTCTATTAAGTCAATATATTTGTTTTTCATATTCAGGAAAAAGTTTATTTATGTAAGTTAAACATATATTTTTTTATTAATCCAAATAGATTGGATTACCGTTTTTCTATTTACAAAATTATAAACAAATTGATAAAAAATATAAAAAATTATCTTTTTTTGTTATACACATCATATCCAAACACGAAAAAAAAGTTGTCCAAAATCTCAAAAAAATTTTAGACAACCGATTTATTATTAAGTTATTTTACAAAAAGTCCGTATTTAGAACGTTAGACCAACACTAAGCACCAGGGTGCCTAACCCCATATCTACTTCTTTTCTGGGTTTATATACTGCGGATAATGTAGGGCTATTGATTTCCCAATTCGGTATGATGGTACTTCCATAATGCAAGGTCGTACTGCCAAACAAGTACTCTAAGCCAAACATAAAATGTTGATATCTAAGGTTACCTCTAAAACTTAATCTATGTGCAAAAGACACGGAGGCAGAGGATTTTGTTTTCAAATCTTGATTTGCAGCCTCAACCGATTCTTGATTTGGTCCTTTCCTAAACGAAAATACAACCGTAGGGGCATACTGAAAGGAAACATCTATATTCAAATCCTTAACCACTTCCATAGTTACCATAGGTCCTACTTTTACTCCCAAATTCCATAATAGTCCGCCTTCGGTTTGCAATTCTTTATAAATTGTTGTTGCACCGTTGGGGGTAACCAATGTGCCGAGAGGAAATTTACCGTAACTATGCTCTTTACCGAAATTAAAAGATGTGTAAAGAAAAGTAATATCCAAACCCGTAGTAAGATTATATTCGGGTTCAATAATAAACAAAGGGAACATCCTACCCGATTCCATTCCGAAACCGGCATTATAATAATCCTTGTACTCTCCCATGGGCTGATTGAAAGAGATTTTGATATAACTTTGTCCGAAAGAAAGATTTTGTGCCTTTGAGGTTAAACCTACCAAGACCGAACAAAGTATAATAAAAACTATTTTTTTCATGATAAATGATTATTTTTTACAATTACGAGAATTTATCTAAAATGGCAAATCTTTGTTTGTTTTAAATTTCAAGTCCTCTGACGATAGATTTGACAAATCCATATCCGTATCCGAAGAAAAATCTCCATTTGAAAAATTATCAAACCCTTCTCCGTTAAGGTTATTACTACCAAGGTAATTGGAGTTCTGATTATTAAGGTTTTTTGTAAGTATTTTGAAATTTTCAGCCACAATTTCCACCGTACGTCTTCTGTTTCCGTCTCTATCTTCCCATTGACGAGATTTTAATTTGCCTTCTATGTAGACCTGCATACTTTTTTTCAAAAACTTGTCTGCCACGTCCGCCAATCCTCTCCAACATACAATATTGTGCCATTCGGTTTCATCTGTTTTTATTCCCTCATGGTTTTTATACT
Source organism: uncultured Bacteroidales bacterium (assembly GCA_963540815.1). Lineage (GTDB taxonomy): Bacteria > Bacteroidota > Bacteroidia > Bacteroidales > P3 > Scybalousia_A. Next base: position 11,211 of record CAUTQY010000024.1, on the reverse strand, counting down.
GCTCTGTCGTTGCAAGAGGAAAAGAAGCCTTCTTTACATTGTCAAACATGACTATTTCCGGGTCTCTTCCTAAATTTCCAATTAAAATAACTTTATTAACTCCAATCATGTCCAATATATATTTACTTTTTACGATTGCAAAAATACAAAAATATGATTATATACAAAATTAAGAGTAATAAAAAACCTCTTGTCTTTGTCGTCCGAAAATATTTATTGCCACTTTCCTTTTCGCATCATTGCGAACGAAAAGCGAAGCAATCCATAAAAACACGTAACACGTCATTGTGAAACTTTGCAAAAAGTCGTGGCAATCCATTCCGCTTTATATTCTTGCCATACCTTATAAAATTTTTGCCTTTCTTTGTTTGGTTTCTGCCTTTCGGCTTTTCGTTTCTGCCAAAAGCCCTTTGGCAATTTTCTTTCCGCTCTTGGCAACTTTTTACAAAGTAATGGATTGCTTCGACTTTCGCTCGCAATGAGGGACGCGGACGGCATTAACAGGCGGTATTGATTGACGCAAAGTTATTCGCAATGAGGGCATGGATGACTGCCAAAGAATAAAAGTACGTCATTGCAAACCCTACTTTTCTGTCATTGCGAGCAAAAAGTAAGTCGCGTAATAAAGGACGCTGACTATGTTAATAATAAGGGACGAATTGCCTTGCAACAAAGTTGATAATAACGAGTAAATTTAAAATAAAACGTATACGTCCGTATAAAAACATATTGCTATGTGTTTATTGGTGCTTACGTATATTAAAACTATTTGCAAACCAAACTCAAAAGCAGTTTTTTTTGTACTTTTGCACTCCCATTATTTTAATAAAATAAAGACCAATATATATATGAGCAGAATCTTTATAAAAGAGGTTTATTTGGATAAAGACAAAAATAAATTCAATGACAAAAGATTATTCAAACGCTTTTTAAACTTTCCTTATATTCTATTTAAAAACGACAAAATGTTTGTTCCTCCTTTGTATATGGACGAAAAAAATACATTTTCCTTAGAAAAGAATCCTGCTTTGGAGTGGTGTGATTTTAGAATTTTTCTTGCCTTTGACGACACGGATAAACTTCTGGGGAGAGTTTGCGCCATTATCAATAAAAAAGCCAACGACTTATGGCAAAGAAAATATTTAAGATTCGGATGGCTTGATTTCTATGACAACGAACAGATTAGTTCCTCCCTATTTCAAAAATTGGAGGAATACGCCAGATCACAAGGATTGGAAAAAATAGTAGGACCTATGGGTTTTACGGATATGGACAGAGAAGGTATGATTGTGGAGGGCTTTGATACGATTTGTCCTATGGCAGCCTTGTACAACCCTGAGTACTACCCCAAACACATGGAAAAACTAAATTTCAAAAAAGAAGTGGATTGGGTACAATACGAAATACCTGCAAATCAACCCATACCGGATAAAATTGCAAGAATAAACGAACTTATTGCTCAAAAATATAATCTCAGTATAGTACCGCAGATGAGTAAGAAACAACTTGCTCAACGCTACGGATACAAAATGTTCTCCACTCTAAACAGAGCTTTTTCCGATTTGTACGGTTATGTGCCTCTGACCGATAAAATGATAAAATTTTATATAAAACAATATCTACCCTTTGTGGACAAAAGATTAATCTGTTTGGTAACCGACGATAAGGACGAAGTCGTTGCTTTTGGTATAAGCATGCCTACTTTATCAAAGGCTTTGCAAAAATGTAACGGCAAGTTATTCCCTTTTGGATGGTACTATTTATTAAGGGCTTTAAGAAACTTTGAATACATAGACTTGTATCTTAACGGAGTTGCTCCCGAGTGGCAAAACAAAGGCGTTCATTCCATATATTATGCCAAAATGAATGAAAATTATATCAAACTTGGCTCTAAAATGGCAATAGCAAATCCTCAGTTGGAAACAAATCAAGCCTCCAAAGTTTGGGAAAAATATAACAGCAGAATAGCAATAAGAAGGCGTGCCTTTATAAAATCTTTGGTTTGATAAATCTTTGGTTGCACTCACCGGCAACAAACGCAAAAGAAAATGTTACATATACAAGATACAATAGTTGCCTCGGCAACAAATAATAGTGTTGCAAGTGCTTTGAGTATAATACGTTTAAGCGGAAAGGACGCAATAAAAATAACGGACAAAATTTTTTCTCCCGCAAGCAAAAAAATATCCTCCTTTCTGGAAGCAAAGGCAAATAACACTTATTTTGGCCGTATAAAAGAGGGAGACAATATTATAGACGAGGTAATTGTTGCCCTTTACAAGTCTCCTCATTCCTTTACGGGAGAAGATACGGTAGAAATAACACATCATGGCAGTACTTTTATTAGTAAAAGTATTCTAAATCTAATTTTAAAAAACGGAGCAAGGTTGTCCGAAAAAGGAGAATTTTCCCAAAGGGCATTTGTTAACGGGAAAATAAACCTTTCTCAAGCAGAAGCCATTGCGGATATTATTGCTTCCACAAATAAAGCTTCTTTGGATTTGGCACTCAATCAGTTGCGAGGTGGCTACAATGAAATGTTACATTCTTTGAGGGAAAAATTTCTTCACATTGCCTCTTTGTTGGAGTTGGAAATAGATTTTAGCGAAGAACACGAAATTTTTGTAGACAGGCAAGAACTTTTGCAAGAATTGGAAGATGCAGAACTTACCTTACAAACTCTTACAAACTCTTTTGAACAAGGCAACGCTTTCAAAAACGGCATACCGATAGCAATAGTAGGCAAACCCAATAGTGGCAAGAGTACCTTATTAAATACCATATTAAAAGAAGAGCGTGCGATTGTATCCGATACGGAGGGTACAACAAGGGATACAATAGAGGAAAAGGTTGTGATAAACGACATAGAATACCGTTTTATAGATACGGCAGGTATAAGAAAAAGTAAAAATCAAATAGAAAAACAAGGAATAGAACGCTCTTTCAAAGCTATAAATAAGGCAATGATTGTTATTTTACTTATGGATATAAATTCTTTGGAAAGTTTTTGGCAAAGGCAAAAAACAGAACTTTTAGAAGACATAGATACCGTTAATAAGACGATTATATACGTTTTGAATAAGGCAGATAAAACAAAACCTAATGACAAACAAATATCCGAGTTGAGAAATAAGGGTTACATTGTTATTTCTGCAAAAGAAAATAAGGGTGTGGATATTTTGTTAGAGGAAATATACCAAAAGACCCCCAAACAAGATTTCAATAAATCCGTTATTCTAACCAATGCCAGACATTATAGTATTATGCAATCCGCTTTGAATGAAGTAAATTTATCCGTAGAGGGAGTAAAAAACTTGCTTTCCTCTGACCTCATCGCAGAAAACATACGTATAGCCATGAACTATTTGGGTCAAATAACAGGAGAGGTCTGCAATGAAGATATATTACAAAATATTTTTTCAAATTTCTGTATAGGAAAATAATCGCAAATACATACTTTTTACCGTCCGTACAAACTTTTACTACCCCATCCTTGCAAACGCAGTAAAACAATCCATTCCGCTTTATTGGTTGTTTTGTGGATTGCTTCACTGCTTTCGCAATAACGAAAGCGGAGGGTTCGTAATAACATTACTTTTGTTATTTGGCAGTAGGCCAAGCAGTCATTGCGCACCCTCCTTTTCCGTCATTGCGAGACTTCGTTCTAAGTCGTGGCAATCCACAATACAAGTACGTTATAATGCCGTAAGCGTGGCTATCGGTGGTGTAAAAGTATATTTGCAAGGTTTTTTATAAGGTAAAAAATACCTACCTTTGCAAGAGTGTATGTTTTAAAACATCGGTTTATGAATGCGGATGAATATTTTATGCAACGTTGTCTGGATTTGGCTCAAATGTCAGAAGGGTTAAATAGTCCAAATCCTAAGGTCGGAGCAGTAGTTGTTTATAATAATAAAATTATAGGTGAAGGTTATCACAAAAAATACGGTCAGGCACATGCCGAGGTTAATGCAATTAATAGTGTTGAGGACAAAAGTTTATTGCAATATTCTACCGTTTATGTTAATTTGGAACCCTGTTGTCATTACGGAAAAACTCCTCCTTGCGCGGAGTTACTCATAAAATCCCAAATCAAACGTTGTGTCATTTGTAATAGAGATAGTAATCCAAAGGTATCCGGCGGAGGTATTGCCATGTTGGATAAGGCAGGTATTGAAACAAAAATCGGTGTTTCGGAAAAAGAAGGAAGATATTTGAATCGTAGGTTCTTCTGCAATCAAGAAAAAAAACGACCTTATATAATATTAAAGTACGCTCAGAGTTCGGACGGCTTTTTGGATAATAGAAAAGAGGGAAAAACCTACTCTCCGCTACATAACAGATTATATTGGATAACCAATGACGCTTTAAAAGTTTGGGTACATAGGCAAAGAATGCAAGAAGATGCAATACTTGTGGGTTACAATACGGTTTTGTTGGACAATCCTTTTTTGACCACTAGATACGTAAAGGGGAAAAATCCCATAAGAGTTGTTACGGACAAAGATTTATCCTTGCCAAAAGACAGTCACATATTTGATAATGAAAGTCATACTATTATTTTTAACTACAAAAAAGAAGGTATTGATAAGAATAATGAATTTGTCATTTTAGATGATAAAGTAGAAATTGATAAACAAATATTTAATACTTTGTATAACAAATCAATAGGCTCCGTAATAGTAGAAGGTGGAGCAAAAACGCTTAACAATCTTCTAAGTAAAAATTTATGGGATGAAGCCTTTGTTTTAACGGGAAATGTGTACTTTGGTATGGGTAGAAAAAGCCCTGTTATTGCCACAAAATATTTGAAAAGCACGAAGTTAGTGGCAGATAACAGGGTAGATTATTATTTAAACTCTTAGAAAAATCAATTTTTCTTGTCTCTGTTATAATGAGGCATTTCAAAAGGAATGACTAATGAGATTTCCACCAAACCGCCAAAACTTCCATCTTCCTTATACCAAGGCGATTGATAGATGAGTTTTTTTTGCCCTTTCTTCTCTATGGTATAGATGTTAGGAATTTTATTTTGCATCATATTATTTATTATTGCCTTGGAATGAGCATTATGACAACCCATAATATTCCTACCTATAAGGTTTTCATCCATAGATTTTAGATTTACTCTTTTGGAATGAGTATTTAAATCTATGAAATCTCCATTATCGTCCGTTACTGTTATGGCAACCTGTTCCAAACCATTAGCCCAATTTTCCATTTTATTGCGTTGTTTTTTTCAATTATTTTGCACTAAGACATGCAAGTGCAATGGAATAAGTTTTTGTTTGTATGGAATCTCCTCTTGAAGAAAGTATACAAGGAACTTTTGCTCCTACAACCATAGCTGCCAACTCTGCGCCTGCAAACTTTGTGGCGGTTTTGTAGAACACATTACCTGCCTCTATGAAAGGCCAAACCAAACAATCGGCATCTCCCGCAACCTCTGAGTTGACTTTCTTTATTTGAGCGGATTCTTTATCTATGGCAACATCCATAGCCAAAGGTCCTTCAACAACGGCGCCTTTGATTTGTCCTCGTCTGTTCATTGTAGAAATCAAAGCGGCATCTACGCAAGCAGGCATTCCTACAAGCATCTGCTCGGTAGCGGCTATAAGAGCAACCTTAGGGCATTCTATTCCCAATGTATGAGCGGTGTTGATAACATAATTAACAATGGCTGTTTTTTGTTTAAAATCCGGAGCGGGAATAACGGCAACATCGGAAGTTATAAGCAACTTGTGATATGTAGGTATCTCAAAAACAGACACATGAGAGAGTACCGGTTTGCCTGAAGGCATCAAACCGTTTTCTTTGTTAAGTATGGCTTTCATATATTTGTCAGTTGAACAAAGACCTTTCATTAAAATATGTCCCTTGCCTTCGTTGATAAGTGAAACTGCTTTTGCGGCGGCTTTGGCCTCGTTTGACTCCTGTACTAACTCAAATTTATTAATGCCTATACCTTCTTGTTGGCAAACTTTTTTCATAGTCTCTATGTCTCCGACAAGGGTAACATCAACTATTCCCAAATCTATGGCTTTGGACGTTGCACCTATGGTGTGAGAGTCGTTAGCATAAGCGGCAACCAAACGTTTTCTTGGAGCAACCTTTGCTGCCGAAATCAGTTCTTCTAATTTTCTCATTATTCTTTGTTGTATTTATATTTTTTATACTTTGAAATATTTTTCCAAAACAAAAAACAGAGCCAAAATTGGAATTTTGCTCTATTTACACGCAATTTCTATGTTGCAAAAGTATAAAGTTTTTTTTATCTAACGAAATAAAATATAAGATTTTGAATGTTTAGCCTTTTAAAAGCAGAAGAATGTTTTACGGGCAGAATTATTTTTGTTTTATTAGTTGCCTTAAATCCGAATAATAACAAACAAACACATATATACAAATAATAAGCGTATTCATAATAATACGAAAGAGAGTGTTATTTACCGTTGTGTCTAAACAATACATTAGAAAATATATTCCCACGGCAAACAATATATAGAAAGATATGCGCTTTACTTTGTAGGAAACGGGGTAATATTTTTGCCCTAACAAATAACAAATAAGAGAAATTGAGAAATAACAGATTAGGGTCGTCAAGGCAGCACCTTTGTAACCTATAAGAGGCACAAAAAAGTAATTTCCCGCAAGGGTTATGACAGCTCCAAGCAAGGCAATATAGGCTCCGTATTTTGTTTTATCGCTAACCTTGTACCATATGGATAAATTGTAATAGATACCAAGAAATATATTTGCCAAAAGAAGAATGGGAACAACGGTTATACCTATCCTATAATCCTTACCTATAAAATACTGAAATACATCCATATAACCCATTACAATGAGAAATATCAAACACAGAAACATAACAAAAATTGTCATTATTTCGGAGTATGATTTTTTTGCATCGTTTTGTTTCATTTTGGAGAAGAAAAAAGGCTCCGCTGCAAATTTAAAGGCTTGTATAAACAAGGATATAACTATACTTAGCTTGTAACATGCCCCGTATATTCCTATCTGACTCATTTTGTAGTCGGCTATCAGACTTGGGTCTTTAATATTGTCGGGAACGGATATAAGATGTTTGAGTGCTATACGGTCAAAGGTCTCATTAACCATACCTGCCAAACCTCCTATCATAACCGGAAAACCGTAGAGAAGCATTTTTTTTAATACTTTGAAATCTATTTGAAATCCGAATTGCAAAAATTGCGGCAACAACATCAAGAGTGCAATAAAAGAGGCCAAACAGTTGGAAATAAAGATATAAAGAACCAAATCGTTTGGATTGAACCATGTACATACGAATGCAAAACCTTTTTTATAGAGTATAGGGCAAAGTGCAATGAAAAACAAATTGAAAATAATATTTGAGAAAATATCAACACTCTTAACCAAGGCGAAACGTTTTGCTTGATTTTCTCTCCTTAGTAGTGCATAGGGTATTGCCCTAAGTGCGTCAAGCGAGAGTATGATTATAAACAAAGCAATATAAATTTTGTGATTGGAATAGTCCATAGCCGATGCTATTGGAGAAAGAGAAGAAAAAGTAATAATGAAAAACAAAGCCGTGGAAAACATTAAAGAAAACAAAGCCGTGTTATAAACCTTTGATTTATCATAATCTTGCGAAAAACGAAAAAAAGCGGTTTCCATCCCGTATGTCAATATTATCATAAGAAAGGAAATATATGCGTATAATTCGGCTACTATTCCATAGTCTTGTGTGGCTATATTGTAGGTATAGAGCGGAACCAAAAAGTAATTTAAAAATCTGCCGATTATTGTAGGAATACCATACACAAACGTCTGCGAAGCCAATTTTTTTATATCACCGGACATTGAAAAAATAAATTATAGTTGTTTTAAGATTCTCTTATTTTGCAGTTTCCATATCAGTTTTGCACAAAAATAATATGTTCCCCACCCTATTAGCCCCCCCAACAAACCTCCGCAAAGCACATCTGTCGGATAATGAAAACCGCAGTAAACACGAGAATATCCTGTAATAATTCCCCAAAATAGAATACAAATAATAAATACTTTGAAAGAAGTATTGCTTATTTTTTGGGGAGGTATTCGCTTGCTTTTTAATGACAAGATAACAAACGCAATTAAAGAAAAAATATTTGATGCGTGTGAAGATACAAAACCGTACTTTCCTCCTTTGTACCAATGAATTAAATCTCCGTGTTGAAGTTTTAGCGTAATCGAATCCGTTAAGGCATGAGAAGGACGTAAGCGACAAAAAACATATTTGAAACAAACAACACTTATTCTATCCGAAAGAGCAAAGGTTATTATAATAAAAATAATGTAGATATACCAAAAATCAAACTTTCGTTGCCAAAGCATAAAAAAGACAACGAAGATGGCAATTATTGCCATAAAAAGAGAATTTGAGAAAATAGCCATTATCCAATCTAAAAATACACTCCTGTTATGATTTATAAGATTGAATAACGAGGTATCCCAAGATATGATTTTTGAAATCATTTTTATAGTTTATATGTTAAGTTTTTTATAAATCAAATCTTTTAAATCACTAATACCCATATTTGTAACAGAAGAAATCATAATTGTATCAATATCTTTCGGAAGACTTTTTTGTATTCTCTCCTTTGTTTTTTCGTCTATAATGTCACACTTTGTTATAGCAAGAATACGCTCTTTGTCTATCAAAAAAGGGTTGTATCTCTTTAACTCTCCAAGTAGAATTTCATATTCTTTTACAGGGTCTTCCGTCTCTGAGGAAACCATAAAAAGTAAAATGGAGTTTCTTTCTATATGCCTTAAAAAACGCAAACCAAGACCTTTGCCTTCTGCCGCTCCCTCTATTATGCCGGGAATATCCGCCATAACAAAAGATTTTTCATCCCTGTATTTAACTATACCTAAATTGGGCACCAGAGTTGTAAAGGGGTAATCCGCAATTCGTGGCTTAGCGGCAGAAACAACACTTAATAGTGTGCTTTTGCCGGCGTTGGGAAAACCTACAAGTCCGACATCTGCAAGTATTTTCAACTCCATTATTACCCAAGTTTCCTTTCCTAGTTCTCCGGGCTGTGTAAAACGCGGTGTACGAAAAGTGGAACTTTTAAAGAAATCGTTGCCCTTACCGCCTCTACCTCCCTTAAATAGAATTATCTCTTCCTTTTCTTGTGTTACCTCACACAATACTTCTCCTGTTTCTGCATCCCTACATACCGTTCCCAAAGGCACTTCTATTATACGGTCTTTGCCGTCTCTGCCGTGCATTAGTTTTTGCCCTCCATTTTCTCCGTCTTCCGCAAAAACGTGTTTGGTATATTTCAAATGCAATAGAGTCCAAAGTTGTTTATTTCCTCTTAGAATTATATGACCGCCTCGTCCTCCATCTCCTCCGTCCGGTCCTCCTTTAAAATTTTTGGCTTCATGTAACAGATGCATACAACCTGCGCCTCCCTTGCCCGAACGACAATATATTTTTACATAATCAACAAAATTACTCGCCATATAATTTTTTTATTTCCGTGTTCTAAAAATCAAAATTACCCTTCCCTTACCGTATCAGTTAACATACAGGCAAAAATCTACAAAAAACAAAGTTCATATTGTCCTTTTCTACCAAGAGCAACACTTTAAATAAATACTATAAGCATTTGATTATAAATTATCTATTATTTCACAAAGCGATTGAGATATTTTTTGAATATCCATATCCGAACCCTCTAAGGAGAAATAAGAACCTTTTTTGTTTTTATAATAATCGGTCAGAGGTTTTGTTTTTTCTTCATAGGCTTGAAAACGTCCCAATATGGTTTGTTCGTTATCGTCTTGTCTGCCTTCTATTTGGGCACGTTTCAAAAGTCTATCCATAAGCAACTCTTTTTTTACGTCTAATTCAATAACCGAAACTGTTCCGCGACAAAGATTTTCGAGAATCTTATCCAAAGCCTCTGCTTGTTTTATAGTACGAGGAAAACCATCAAGCAATATGTCTCTATCGTTATGTTTTGTTATAAAATCCTCTATCATCCCAACAATAATCTCATCGGAGACCAACAAACCTTTATTTATTATTTTTTCGGCTTCCATACCAAGCGGAGTTCGATTTTTGATTTCCTCTCTAAGTATTTCCCCGGTAGAAATATAAGCCAAATTATATTTTTCTCTTAAAATCTTACTTTGAGTACCCTTGCCTGCACCGGGTGCTCCCAAAAGAATTATATTTTTCATCACTCTTTATATTAGATTATTAATTATTCTTGTCAAAATCAAGTTGTTAATAATTTCAACCGTACAAAAATATTATTCAAAACTTATTTCAAAATCGTTTCTCTTTACGTCTTGTTCGTCTATCATCTTCTGTATTTTTTCATCCATCTCTCTGCGCTTGCGTTCTTGCTCTGTTTCGTGCTTGCGCTTCCACCATTCCGTATTGCCAAACAAACGCTCCATAAAAGATTTTTTCTTTTTTACTTGTTTTGTTGTAGTAGTTACCGATTGATTTGTTTTGTTACTTTTTTCTATTTTTTCGGAAGGGGAATTATCCGTATTTTGAGATGTATTGTCCGACAGAAGATAGAAATCCTTGCCGTTAATGTTATTAAGCTCGTATAATTCTATTATATCTATCAAAAGATTTGCGTAATTCGGATTAGTTGCATAGCCACACTGCTTTAATCCATTTGCCCAAGCCTTGTAGTCACTTTGATTCAGAGAAAATAAAGCGGCGTATCTTTTGTTGTTTTTTAAAAACAAGGAGTGGTCCGTAAAACTTTCCTCTGCGTTATCATAAACCCTAAAACAATCATTTTTGTTATTATCATCCTTGTACGTTTTCTTCCCCGCCCAAGTACTATGGCACTTAATACCGAAATGATTATTGCTTTCTTTGGCCAAAACACTTCTACCACTACCCGACTCTATTATTCCCTGTGCCAAAGTTATGCTTGCCGGAATACCGTACTGATTTTGATTTTCCAAGGCTACGTTTCTATATTTCAGAATGTACTCCTCTGTGGGGGTTTTGCATTGTGCAAAGACGATTAAAAAAGATAATACGGTTATTATAAACGCAAATGATTTTTTCATAGATATAAACTCTTATCCGATTGCAAAGTTACAATATTTTAGTTAGACCTATCAAATAAAATACTATAAACAAACAGAGTTAGGGATAACATATCGGCAGCACCGCCGGGAGAAATATTTTCTTTTATAAAT
>CAUTQY010000023.1:0-25729 GCA_963540815.1 uncultured Bacteroidales bacterium | reverse complement strand
TTGGCAGAAACCAAAAGCCCTTTGGCAGAATTATAATAAGAAATGGACTGCTTCAATGCGTTTGCAATGACGGACTCGGACGACCGACAAAGAACAAAAAGAGTATCAAAAGCAAACTCTCGCAAGGAGGGACATGGAGGGTATGCAATGATGATTTGTAACGTATTGTTTTGAGATTGCCACGCCTTACGGCTCGCAAGGACGAAAAAAAGGTAGGAGGCTTGCCACAGCTTTTTGTAAAGTTTTGTGGTAACGGGCTGTTTTATGGATTACTTAACTAAGGTTAGCAAGGTATGGTTGCTGAAAATATAGGTAATTAAAGGACTATTTGAGTAAGTATTCAAACATTGCTTTTGTTTGAGAAACCGTTTTTATATTATATACAACAAGAATCAAACTTTGATTTTCTTCTTTGAGCAGACAACGAGAAGGATGCTGATTGGCAAATAATATGATTCTCTGAAATTTATCCGAATTATAAAATTCCGATTTTTTGTTTCTGACAAAAGTTATTGTTGCTTTCTCTTTTTTTAGTTTCAAATTTTCAATACCCAATTCCTTTGCCATTTTCCTTATTCTGACTATGTCAAACAAATCCAAAGTTTGCTGAGGTATTTTGCCAAATCTATCCCTTAGTTCCTTTGCCAAGCGTTGCAAATCCTCCTCCTGCGTTACCGAGTCAAGTTCCTTATAGATTTTAAACCTTTCCGTTACATTTGATATATATCCGTCGGGTATGAGAACCTCCATATCGGTTTCTACGGAGCATTCTTTTACAAAATCATTATTATCTTGCTTATATAAATCTGTAAAATCGTTTTCTTTCAACTCCTCTATTGCTTCTTGAAGTATTTTATTGTAGGTATCGTAACCTATATCGGAAATAAAACCATTTTGTTCCGCTCCCAATATATTTCCCGCCCCTCTTATATCAAGGTCTCTCATACTGAGGGCAAAGCCGGAGCCTATGGAGGAAAACTCAACTATTGCTTGCAAACGTTTATAAGCCTGTTCGGTAAGAATATTCTCGGAGGGTACTATTAAGTAACAATAAGCCTTTTTGTTACTTCTACCTACCCTACCCCTTAATTGATGCAAGTCGGACAAACCGTAATTTTGGGCATCATTGATAAAAATAGTATTTGCGTTGGGAATATCCAAACCGTTTTCAACTATTGTTGTTGAGAGTAAAACATCGTATTGTTCATTGATAAAATCCATCATAATTTGTTCCAATTGCTTGCCCTCCATTTGCCCGTGTCCTATGGCAATACGTGCTTGCGGCAAAAGTTTGTGCAACAAAGAATATATATTTTCCAAACTTTGTATACGGTTGTGTACAAAGAAAACTTGCCCTCCTCTGTTGAGTTCCTCCACAAGAGCGGAGCGTATAATATCTTCATTTATGCCGTTGATTATTTGTGTTGTTACAGGTTGTCTGTTCAAAGGTGCGGTGTTTATAACAGACAAATCTCTTGCTCCCATTAGAGAAAACTGTAAGGTTCGCGGTATCGGAGTTGCCGTAAGAGTGAGAGTATCAACATTTACTTTCATTTGCTTGATTTTTTCCTTAACAGACACTCCGAATTTTTGCTCTTCGTCTATGATAAGCAACCCCAAATCCTTAAACTCCACATTTTTGGAAACCAAAGCATGAGTACCGACAAGAATATCTATACGTCCGTCTTTTAGGTCTTTGAGTATCTGTGTTTTTTGCTTGGCAGAGCGAAACCTATTGATATAATCCACCCGACAAGGCATGTTTTTTAACCTTTCGGAAAAAGTTTTATAATGTTGAAAAGCAAGTATGGTCGTAGGAACAAGCACTGCCACTTGTTTGGAATCATTAACGGCTTTGAAGGCCGCTCTTATGGCTATTTCCGTTTTGCCAAATCCGACGTCCGCACAGACCAATCTATCCATAGGAAAAGAAAGTTCCATATCCTTTTTAACCGCCAGAGTGGCTTTGTATTGGTCGGGCGTGTCCTCATAGATAAAAGAGGCTTCCAATTCGTTTTGCAGATAAGAATCGGAAGAAAAAGCAAAACCTTTGCTCACTTTTCTTTGCGCATAGAGTTTTATAAGGTCTTTGGCTATGTCTTTGACTTTCTTTTTGGTCTTTTCTTTTAGAGTTTGCCATGCAGAAGAACCTAACTTATTAAGCTTCGGTTCTACTCCTTCGGCCGACGTGTAACGAGAGATTTTGTGCAGAGAATGTATTGAGACGTAAAGAATATCATTGTTTTTGTATATCAAACGTATGGCTTCCTGTATTTTGCCGTTGTTATTTAGTTTTTCCAATCCGGAAAACTTGCCGACTCCGTAATCCATATGAGTTACATAATCTCCCGGTTTTAAATTAATCAACTCGTCTATGGTAAGACTCTCTCTCTTGTCCGTATTGTTTTGTATGTGATATCTGTTGTATCTGTTAAAAAGTTGATGGTCGGTAAAATAACTTCTCTTGTTTTCGTTGTCTATAAAGCCGTTGGAAATACTGAAATCCGCATAACCGACTCTTATAGTTTTGTTCTTCTTTTCGTATTCCGTTATTATGTCTTGTATTCGTTGCTTTTGTTTGTCGTCTCTAACAAAAAACATATTGTCAAAACCCTGTAGGGTAAGCTCCTCCAATTTTTCTGCAAACAGTGAAAAATTCATGTTAAACGAAGGTTGCAGTACGGTAAAAAAATCCAAGTTTTCCGTTTCCGTTTTTTGTAATGCAAGTCCTGTTTGAATAAGAGTAAAACAATCAATATTATTTATTATTTCCGAGCCGATAATATAATTTTCTTTTTCCCGCTCGGTTTGCAAAACCTTGATGGTATTCTCCAAAACAAGAGGAAGATTCTTTGCCCAAACAATGGCATCTTTTTTGAAATAAGAAAATAAGGATACTTTCTCTTCTTTTTGTTGTAATTCCAAATCCGGAATGATTACAAATCTCTCCTTTTGTTCTATGGAAATTTGAGTGGCAATATCAAAGGTTCTGATACTTTCTATTCTGTCTCCGTTTAACTCTATACGATAGGGTAATTGCTCGGCATAAGAATATACGTCTATAATTCCTCCTCTTACGGCATACTGCCCGCTTTGAACCACAAAATCAGTGCACTCAAAACCATAGTTGTCCAAATCTTCAATAAGTTTGTCCGTATCCAATTCCTCATGTTTTTTGAGTGTAATTTTTCTTTTGTCCAAGAGGTTTTTATTTGTAACTTTTTCCTCCAAAGACTCCGGATATGTTACAACTATAAGATTTTCTCCTTTGTGTAATCTATTTAGAATTTGCAAACGAAAAACAGAGTTATCGTTATTTCTTTCTTGTTTATCTTTCTGTCTTGAAAATAACGCGGGGTAAAAAAGCACATGTTTTATGGCATAGTCCTCTTTTTTGTCCGCAAGCAACTCCTCCAAGTCGTTTGCCAAATAAGCAGCCTCTTGCATTGTTTCGGCAATCAAAAGATGGGAACGTTTTTTTAGAAGAATATCCAAACTTGCTATCACAAACGCAAAACAAGAACCGACACAAGAATTTAGAATTATTTTTTTCTCCTGTTTTTCTATTTTGTTGCAAAGAGAGAGTATGTTTTTATTTTTTAGATAAGTTTCAAGCACTTCTTTCATTGTTATGAAAGTTTGGAAAATCTTAATGTATGTTGGTCATTATGTTGGTTTTATCGGGCAAAAACGTGGATATTGCCAAATATATGCCGAAAATAATAATTATTATTCCCACTACCCTGTTTACTATGGTTATAACATTGTCTGTCAAAAAACGTTTTAACTCGTGCGATATCTTACATTTAAACAAATCCATGCCAAAGTTGGTGACCAATATGGAGGCAAGAAAGGTAAGTTGTTCCTTGGTGCAAGTATAGCTGTTTGCCACACTTACGGGAATAAGCCAATACAACCACGTACCGATATTTGCTATATTAAAAAGAAAACCTTTTCCTACATATTTGAATTGAAATTCGTTAACGGTTTTTAAATCTCTGCGTTTAGGAGTTTTGTGTAATCTGGTAGCCGTATAGATTCCGAAAATTACAATAATAACACCTCCTATGATAGAAAGGATTTTTCTTGCGTCAGGTGTTTCAAAAAATGTAGATACGCCGTACCAAGCAACAAAAACCATCAAAACATCACTCAAAGAAATACCCAAAGCCAAATAGGAGCCAGAACGAAAACCTCTGCTAATACTTGTTTGTAGGAGTGAAAAAAAAGCAGGCCCTATCATTAAAGAAAGAGTTAGTCCGAAAAGTATGCCTTGTGTGAAAATATGGAATAAGCCCATTATCTGTATTTCAAAATTTTAAGCTGCAAAGGTATATCTTTTTTTTGACATATATTTGCCTTAATCAGAGTTTTATTTCCTCCACTCTGATTTTCAAAACGGGATGAATGAAATTGGATAAAATTTCTTTTAACGGCAAAAGGACAAAATTTCTCTTGTGCAGAAGGGGATGTGGAATAGTTAAATCTTTGGTATTTAAAATTTCTTCATTATAAAAAAGTATGTCTATGTCTATTGTTCGGGACTGATAACCTGCCCAATCCGAGCGTTGTCTTCTCAAAATATTTTCTATCACATGTATTTTTTTCAAAACCTCTTGGCAAGACAGATTTGTACTAAAACAAGCAACGGAGTTTATAAAAAGATTTTCCGAGATAAATCCCCAAGGCAGGGTTTCAAAGAAAGAGGACTTTTTTTGCATCTTACCAATGTATTGTTCCACAAAATAATAGGCACGCTCTATGTTTTGTTTTTTTTCTCCGATATTTGAACCAAAGGCAAGGACGAGAAAATTTTCTTTTTTTGTGTTGCACATAACCGACACTCCATTACTTTAACAATATTTGTTTTACGGCAGTATTAAATTCCTTGTGTTTTATATAATTATGTTTTTCAACAAGATAAATAGCCCTTTTTTGTTGTCCGGAATAGGTGGCAGACAGTAGCCCAGCGCCTCCGAGCCATGCAGTAAGGTAATTTGTTTGCAAAAATTCATAAACTCCGAAACCTAATACTCCCGCGTTTATCGTAAAAGCACAAATACCCTCAAACCAATAACCTGCGTATATGTGTCCAAGACCAGGAAAGATTGAAAGAAGTTTTGCCTTTTGCGTACTCTTTGTTTTAGGTATGTAATTATACAAACTATCCAATAGATATTTGTCTTTTGCATTAAGATTCTTTGCTGTGTTTTTGTATTGTAAAACACAGGTATATGCGCTGTCGTATTCACTCAATTCATTATAAATAAGTATCTGCATTAATAGGAGTTGATTTGAGGGGTTTTGTTTTACTTCCAAATCCATATTAATGATTACTTGTTTTGCAAAAAGAAAATTATCTGCCAAATAAGAACAAAGTAATATTTCATAATACAGACTGTCTTTTTCCCGTAAAGTTATTGAATAAAGAGGTATTCTTTGTAAGGTTTGAGCAGAAAGCAGGTATTTTTTATCTTCTTTGTACGCTAAGGCTTTTTTTAACAAAGCTTGATTTTGAATTTCGGCGCACGGACCATAAAAGAATATTTTTTCGTATTCCAAGGCAGCATTGGCATAATCTTTTTTCAAAAAATATTCGTCTCCGCTTTCAAAATCACTTGTCTGACTATAAGCCAAATGTATTTCTAAGAGGAATATGTATGTTATAAAGAATATTAAGATTCTGATTATTGTTGAATTCATCCGTTGAAAGTTTTACTCCAAAATAGGAACCGTAAATATTGCCGACATAAAAAATACTTGCCAAGGAGCCGAATAGTATTGTTTTCCAATTATAAAAACCGTGTTTTATCCAATTTTCCGCACAGATGGAGGAAAAAACTCCAACCGTAATAAAAGAACTTATACCTTCTCCCAAGTTACCCAAATATATTTTACCAAGCCCGGGAATAATTGCCGATAAAGCGGCGGCGAAAAGCGGAGATTTTATTTTTCCTTCCCTTAGAATCGTATAAATACTATCCAATTCTTTTTCTTTGTCTGCCAGAATATATGAGCTATAAGTAAAATCCTGTCCATATGTTTGATAGGACAAAAAATCTCTTTTCAACAAAGAATAACCTGCCATTTCAAAAGAGTATAATTCTTTGTGAGTATGGATCACGTTCTTGTTTGCCAATAGTTTTCGGATAGACTTGTTGTTCTCTCGGTTGTAAGCCAAACAAAGAGAGGAAAAAAATACGGCGGCAGGTTTCAGCGAAATGTTCTTTACCCTATCAAAAGAAAGAGAAGCAGAATCCAAAATTTTGTTGGAATAAAAAGCCCAACCTCGTATAAAATGTATACTATCCCAAGCTTCTTTTTGATAATAGGTATCCGTGAATTCTCTTTTTGCCCAAGTAAGTGCGTTATCTTTCATATCGTTACCGATAAGATATTTTATAAATTCGTAATCCTCAAGGGCAGATTTTTGACCATGCAAGCACAGAGGTAGACAACAAAAAAGAAAACAAAAAAATAATACATGTTTGAGTTTTATAAACATTACTTTTATCTCTGTTTTTCCTTGTATGAGTAAATAAAAACGTCTTCGTAATGTTTTCCGTTATCTGCTTCAAAATAAGAAGAGGGTTTGCCGACAAGGGCAATTCTATTGCATCGCATTAATCTATCGGTTGTACAAAATACACCTTTAATTATACCGTATTGTTTTATTAAATCCTTACTGAAATCCGAACACGAAGGAGAAAAAGCACAGGTACGAAAGACAACACCGGTTAAACATTTTTGATAAACAAACATAGAAACGGAAATTATATGGTAAACAGGGTTTCCACTATTTTTTTTACCTAAGCCGTAACTTACTTCCCTTTTTGCAAAAGATTTATTTTCAAAGTTATGTTCTTTTAGAAGTTGAATGTCTTGCTGAGACTGAGCAAACAAATAGAATGAAAAATTCAAAAACAACAATGCAAATAAAACTATTACTTTTTTTGTCATATTATTCCAATTTTATCCCCTCCGTTATTTTTGCAGAATCGGGTATTTGAAAATCGAAGTACTTACTTGTTGCGTCTTTATCATATTTTATGTTGGAAAAAATCTGCCTTCTTATTATTGTATCGTTTTGCGGAGTTATACTTATCTCCGTTATATTTTGAGGAAAGAAAAATCTGGATAATTGTATGTAATTTTGATAATATATTTTTTTGTTCTCAACATCTTTCTTGTCATAGTAGCCGCAATATATGGGAACATCGTTTTGATAAACCATAATTATTTTGGATACATCCGCATGAGAGGTTTGAGGTGAATAAGTTTTTATTATACGGTCATTGTCTTTTTCTTGTTTGCTAAGCATAAATCCCAAATCGGATAGTCCCAAATCATACCTGTTTTGAGAGGAAAAAACGGCAAAAATTTCATTCTTACTGCTCTTTTGCGGAGAAAAAGTAGTCCATGCAGTATTATCTAAGGGAGAATAACAAGATATTTCTCCCAAGGCATTGGCAATGGTAATTATTTCTTTGGGAGAAAGCATATGGGTTACCAATCTTCCGTTGGTTTGATAAAATATTTCTTTTTTGATTGTTAGCACTTGCTTATCTACAAGTTGCTGTATTGTTACCTCGGCTTGTATTTTGTTTTGTCCCTTTGCAAAAAGAAAAAAAGAAAACACGAAAGAAAACAATAATATCTTGTACATTGCCGTCATTTCGTGTTTGCTTATTTCTTTATTTAACAATAAAATACTTCTACATCCACATAAAGTAAGAAGAGTTATTGCAATATTTTCCTATATCGCCCGATACTCCTTCTGCTATTATAACTATAAAATCCACCAATGGAACTATACCGAATATTCCGCAACACGTTATACCATAGTACAGCCACATCAGATCGGAACTTCCCAAATACATTCTATGAATCCCTATACCGCCAAGGAAGAAATCCAACAAAGCCGCAACACCCCAGTTTTTACCTCCGGTGCCGGCCATAAGAGACATATCTGTACTACAGTTTGGATTTAAATCCAAACTGTTAAGTGCGGATAAATCCATGTTGTCAAGACTTAACTCCGTTGCTAGACCAAACGCCTCATTTATTGCTTGATTATCCAACTCATACTTATCCGCAAAGGTCAGACTTGCCCAACCAAACAAGGCAAACGCATAAACTAATAACCTTTTCATATACTCAGTATTTTTATTACGCAGGTTGCACTTAATAATACAACTCATAAGAAAAAACCTGCAATATCTCCTCATAAGTTGTTTGTATTGCAAAAGTATTAAATTTTATTTTATTAAGATATTTTTTTTCTTTAATTTTCTCAGTATCAGTAAAGGTATATCTTTCAAGGTAATTAGAATTACGGCTATTAAAATCAGAAATATTCCCGTTAATAATCTCAAAGACAATAAACCGTCGAACACACAAACACTTATGATTACTGCCGTGGCCGGCTCCAGTGCTCCCATAATGGCAGTGGGAACGGAACCTATTTTGGGGATGGCTATGTTCAAAAAAGTCATTGCTATTATTGTAGGTACTATACCAAGAAATACGAACCAAGACAGAGAATAAAATCCATCTATGGGTATTATGCGATTCTCCTTATTGAACACGGAATAAATCAAAATACAAATGCCGGCAATAGCCATGACATAAAAAGTCATTTTAAAAGGGTTTATTTTCAAATTTGCTCTATTGACCAAAACGATGTAAAAGGAATAGGTTAAGGAGGAAATTAATACGAGAATGATACCTAAGGTAGATAATCTTACCCCTCCGTCTCCTTGGTATAACAGACATATTCCGAAAATACTCAATGCTATGGAAAAGATACTTATAACTGACATATGTTCTTTGAAAAACACGGACATAATTATTGCAACAAAAACAGGGTAGGTAAAAAGTATTGTGGAGGCTATACCGGAATCCATATAACTAAAAGAAGTATACAAAGTCAATGCCGAAACGGCAAAAATCACTCCGAGCGAGGATAATACTTTGAACTCAAAAACCGATATTTTGAAACTTTCTTTTTGCATAAGTAGTACCATCCCCAATATTAATACGGCAAAAACAAATCTAAAAAATATTACACTTGTGGCATTATATCCTTCTCGGTAGAGAAACAAAGCACCCAAAGGGTTAGTACCATAAGCAACGGCCGCTATTATTCCTGCCAAATAGCCTTGCAGCTTTGTATTCATATATTTTTGTGAGAGTAAATGATTAGTTGGTTTATGTTCTGTTAATTTAGTGTGATTCTATTTCCTTTGGGATATCTGACCGTATAGGAAAATATTACTTTCTTTTCTTGTTTGGGAGCAAGTGTAACATTCCAACGAATAACACCCGTACTTTCTTCCAAACTTCCTCCCGCCAAATCCACATCGGTTATTTTTATTTCACTATTTGCAGATATGGGAATTTGGTCTTTCACAGAGAGGCTAACCTCTTCGGACTTAGTGTTTTTTATTGTAATTGTTATGGTGGCAGTTTCTGCTATTTCTTTGGATAAAAGTCCTTTTTGAGACGGAGCGTTTTTTCTAAGTTTTCTGGTTATCTTCACATTTTTGTCCTCTCCGAGAGAAAAACGCATAGTATCGCCCATTCCATCCGTATTAATGTAAGATTCTGAAACAAATTTGTTGTTAAGATATATATCACAATCGGTTTTCAATAAACTCAAATCTTCCCAATCCGGCAATAGAGCGGTGTAAAAAACCTTCTCTTCGTTTTTTGGAGTTGTAAAACGCGAAAAATCTACTTTTGTGTTTGCGCTATATAAAGGTATTGTTTGTGCATCTTCGTTGGTTGCAATACTTAGAGGAGTGTTGAGTGTGTACTCTTTGTTTAGGGTTAAATTCTGCGCATGGCTAGACCCGGCGACGAAAGGAGCGTTATCAACAACCTCAAATACTGCCGATTCCTCTCTCGCAGTTGAAAGTAAAGTCGTGTTTTGTGAAACTCCTGCTTTGTAATTGGTCTTTATTGTATTAAAATCCAAGTAATAAGGGTAAAGTTCCGCATCATACCCGGCGTACCCTCCGTCTGATGTTGAAAATACTATTTCGCAATTCCTCCAATTCTCTCCTGTGAATTGTTCAACGGAGTTTTTCAGACAAAAAACAGCAGATTTTTTTTCTTCATCAAACATAATATCATAAGAATAGAAGCTACTAACTCCTCCTACCCTATATGCATATCTCAGAGTTTCGTTGGGCAAATTTTCATTTGAATAAATACTGAGCAATATGGTACTTTGATTGTCAAGTATTTGTTTGCCGCCAACATATTTTTTTATCAAAGTCTCTATTTCTCCGAGAATGTTATCCTTTTGGTAATTTAGTTCCTTTTGTTTTTGATAGGCTTCCGTAATAAGTTTGATAATATTTTTTGTTTCTTCCCTTTGAAAGTTAAACTGCTCCTTTATAGTTACAATAGTGTCTATTTGTGAAGTATTCCGTATTGCTTTAAGATTTTCGAGAGCATTTTTTTGAGAATTCAAAACCTTAATATCGTTCTCAATATCGTTTATTTGGGAGTTTATATTTTCAAGTTTATCGTTTAAAACTATGTATTGCTGATACACATTTTGTGGCAAAGTTTTTTTTGCCGCTTCTTTTTTCGGCAGAGTTTGCGTTTTGGTATTTATTGAAGAAGCAAACCACTTGTCCGAGTAAGCAAAATGTATATCGTCCGGGTCTACATGTGTGGCATTGCCGGTTATAAGAAAAGTATTTTTCCCCTTTTGTAAGCTTACTTTTACGCTTTTTTCTATCAAAGCCATAGAAGGATACACGGTTACTTTATCCAAACGGCTTCTTATTTCCGTTTGTCCAAATGAAAACACAGACCACAGCACCATAGTGCCAAATAAAACAATATTTTTCATAATTTAGATTTCCTTTATTTGGTTCTTTTTACTTGATTGTGAAATTCCACAGTACAAAAAATATACCATCTTGAAATAATATTACTTTATTTTTAGCATAAAAGTCGATATGCTTGAGTGGTAATTATGCTATGTTAGGTAAATATCTATCAAACCCTGTGGAGCAATAATTTTTATAACCTTATTGTCTCTATCTACTTCTTTTATAACTTCGTCTATAATTGGAATAAGTATTTCCTTTTCCTCTAATTCCACAACCATTATTGGCTGAGTTGTATTGTCGTATACTTCTTTTACGATACCTATGTTGCCCTTTGTTTCATCTACAACTTCAAAACCTATAATTTCATGAAAATAAAATTTATTCCCATCTAATTTTGGCAACATTTCCAAAGGTAAATATAAGTCTTTGCCTACCAATAGATTACTTTCCTCGGGCGTTACGTCAGAAAACTTTACCACCATTTTGTTGGAATGAGGTCTAATTGCTTCTATGTTATATTTTACCAATCGTTTGTTGATTTCCATATACACAAAATCCAAATCCAAGTACTCCAAAGGATTATCCACATCAAAAAATAAAACCAATTCTCCTTTATAAGAGAAAGGTTTTGCCACTCTACCCAAATAAAAACAATCTTGTTTTGTCATCTCCGTCTTATCAAAAAAAGGCTGTCGTATTCCATTTTAGATAACAACAGCCAATTAATTATTAGTACTCTTTATTAACTATTCCGCTTGCTCGGTAGTCTCTACACTCTCCTCCGCTGCAGAAGTCTCTTCGGTTTGTTTGGCCATGGCACTTGCACGCTTTTCGGCAACTATTTGAGCCTTCTTTTGATTAACCTCTTCTTCGTGTTTAAGAGCGTCTTTTATTTTTGAGTTTTTATCGTTGCGTACCTTAGCCATTTTATCTGCTATTTGTTTTTCTCTCTGCTCCATAAAATCGCTATATCTTTTATCTGCAACCTCCTGAGAAAAAGCGCCTTTTTCTACTCCTCTTAGCAAATGATACCTATACAAAACTCCCTTGTATCTAAGCAAAGAACGAGCCGTATCCGTAGGCTGAGCGCCGTTACGCAACCATTTGCAAGCACTCTCGGTATTAACGACTACCGTAGCAGGATTTGTCAAAGGATTATAGGTTCCTATTTTTTCAATAAATTTCCCATCACGTGCTGCACGAGCATCCGCAATTACTATATGATAAAAAGGTTGTCCTTTTTTACCATGTCTTTGTAATCTAATCTTTACTGCCATTTTTCTTAAATTTATTTTTACTCTATTTAAAAATCAAGGTGCAAAAGTAATATTTTTATTATTACCCACCAAAAATATCAACAACAATTTTACCAAATCTCTTCCAAATCCCACGATTTACGCACATTTATAGGCTTAGGAAAAAAAAGTATTTTTTCTGCTTGTTTGTGCAAAAAAAAGTTATTTCCATCCCATTTGCCATTATTGTTTTCATCTATTATGGCTCTAAGTTTATACGCTCCTTCTTTCAAACGGTCAAAAACCAAAATACTATCCTTGTCAGAGTTTGTAATTTTTGTTTTTATACAAGTATTTTTATCATCTAACAAAGAGTATATAATTTGTTTGCCTCTCAATACGGTATCCTCTATAAGAATGGAAAACGTGGAATAATCCTCTTTGCTATCGGTTGAAAATTCAACCGATAATCTCTCATTGGCCTCTCCTCTGAGATTATCAATCATATTGGAATCTATAACAAGAGAATATGTGGTATTTTCTTTGGAGACGTAATCACTAAGCAATCTCTTAACATTATTTTTGTCCGAGTAGAAATTTATATTCAAAGTATCTTCCTTATCCGTTAGTTTTGCCGTTAATGGCAGTGCTTTTTCGTCAATTGGAAAAGGCATTTCAAGACAAAGTGTATCGTAATAAGACAAATTATTATTGAGAATGGAGAAAATAAATGTTTTTTTATTGTTATTCTTTTGTTTGTTGTATACCAACTCTTGCTTTTCCAAAAAATCTTTTTGCTTAACTATAAAATCTACACTATCCGTTGGTTTTTCATCTATTATAAATATGTTTAGTTCAGAGGTCGTATCCGTAATTTTTTTTTGTAAAAGAAAATTTGTTATCTGAGGTTTTACAAAATCTATTTGCAAGCTATCAATATCGGGCAAAGAAAAAGACAGACGTATTTCTTTTTCGCTAATAAATTTGGCCTCCGATAGTTTTAAAACAGTATCTTTTGCCGTAGTAAAATATATAGTGTCTCCTTTAAAAATACTGTCATTAGGCATCTTTGCCTCTATGGGTAAAGAGGCAAAACCCACGCCTTCCAAGGACAAGTCATATATTAAATTATTGTTATTATCTTCATAAGCAAGCAAATAATACGTACCCTCTTTGATATTTTTAAAAAAGAATCTGCCCAAACTATCGCTTCTGGTTATGTAATTGGGAATTTGACTTGTTTGAAGTTTTTTGTCTGCACAAGAGTATAGTGCTATGTATTTATCTTTCTCGGTTACGTGGGTATAGGAGTTAAGCAATCGTCCGTAATAAACCATGGTGTCTATTTCTGCACCGGTGGAAAAGGAAAAAACAAAATTGGTAATTGGATTTCCTTCATTGAAATCTCTGATAGCGTCACCAAAATCAAATATATAGGTGGTATTTTCTTCCAACGAATCCAAATCTTTAATGTAGAGACTTTTCAGTTTGGAAGTTACGGAAGGTTTGTTTTTTAGCGGGGGAGAGACAATCAATTTACCGGTTGCATCCTCCAAAGTTATATATTCGTCAAAATCTATCCGTATTTCTTTTGCGTTAAAATTTGTAGAGTTTTCCGCCGGTATACTTTTGCTAACTTTGGGAGGTGTAATGTCTTTTTCTCCACCCTTTGGCACTATCACTCTTGCGCAAGAGTGCAAAATCAACAAGATAAGTACAAAAATTACGTATGTATATTTTTTTTTCATTTATTGTATAACCTTTGTCACATTCCTATTGATGACAACTTTTGTTTTCCTACCGTGTATAAAAGCATGATTTTCCTTGCCCATATGTCCGACCGGAATATCAAAAGCAATGGGAATATTATAGTCTTGCATTATCTCCGAAATTATTTCTTTGTAGTCTTTGCCAAATGGAATTTCATTGTCGTGTAGGTCGGTAAAATTGCCCACAAGTAAGGCTTTAATGTCACTTAGTTTGTTTGCTCTTTTTAGTCCTATTAGCATTCTATCTACATGATACAAATATTCGTCCAAATCCTCTATTAAAAGAATTTTTCCTTTTGTGCTACCAAAACTTTCCGAACCCAAAAGAGAATACATAACTGACAAATTTCCGCCTATCAAATCTCCCTCTATTTCTCCGCAGATATTATTGGGGTTGTAAGGAGCGGATATTTCATTGCGATTATTAAACAAAATATTTTTCATACTTTCGTAGGCAACACATTTTTCCGTATCCGTTATATTTATTGGCATAATTCCGTGTATGCTTTCAATATCATATTTGTAATATATATGCATAAGCATGGAGGTTATATCCGAATAACCTATTATCCATTTTGGATAAGTTAGAAAAATATCATAATTGATAAGGTCTAATATTCTTGTTGTACCATAACCTCCTCTTGCACAAAACACAGCCTTAATTTTCCTGTTGTTTATCAACTGTTCAAAATCCTCCGCCCTCTGTTTATCAATACCGGAAAATTGGTGTTTTCCTTTAGATATACTTTTACCCAAAACAGTAGATAATCCCCAAGAGGCAAAAAGTTGTATGGAAGGAAAAACCTCGGGTATGCTTATCTTTCGAGCTGGTGCCACAATAGCAACTTCGTCACTGTTTTTTAGAATTTGCGGTGTTTTTGCCATAGAGAACTTTATTTTTTGCAAAAGTACAATTATTAATTCAAAAATTAAAAAATAGCAAAATCATAAAACAGAATACTTTTTGCCAAAAATCAAAAGGGAAATCCGATTATTTTTCTCCTTTGTATACGGTACATATTCCGAAAGAAAGTTGTTTATAACCGGTATTTTTAAACCCCACTGTTTTAAGATGTTGTAAAAATTCTTCTCTTTGAGAGAAATTCCTGACACTACGGTACAAGTATTTGTATGCTTGTTTGTCTTTGCTTACTATTCTGCCTATTAATGGCAAAATAACGGAGAAATAAAAATTGTAAAAAAACTTAATAAAAAAATTCTTAGGGTGGGAAAACTCCAAAATAACAATTTGCCCATTATCTTTTAATACTCTGTACATTTCTTTAAGTCCTACGTCCAAATCGGCAAAATTTCTCACTCCGAATGCACAAGTTACGGCATCAAAACTATTGTTGGGAAAACTAAGATTTAAAACATTTTCTATTTTTAATTGAATGGGAATTGCGGATTTGCCAAATCCTTTTGAATTTTGCCAATCCGAGATTTTCTTTTCTCCTAAGGCAAGCATTTCCCTACTAATATCCATACCCGTTATATGTTTTGCTTTGTTTTGTATGAGTATTTCAAAAACAAAGTCGCCCGTACCTGTGGCTACATCCAAAAGATTATCGGAGGGTTTTAACTCCCTTATGGCTTTTCTTCTCCAACTTTTGTCTATGTTAAAAGAAAGCAAATGATTCAAAAAATCATAATGTTTGGCTATGTTGTCAAATAACAGTCCTACGTTTTTTTTCTCTTGTCGTATCATAATTTATTTTGTTGTGCAAAGATAGTATTTTCAGTCCAATGTGTAACATTTTTAACCGAATTGACGTAATGTATAAATTATTTTTGAACACTCAATATAAAGGATATGATAGTATCAATATTTAAGAAGAACTATTTTCTGCAATTTGTACTTTTGAGTATAGTGGCACTCTTGTTATGGATACCGGCGTTTATTACCCCTACTCAAGTTACGAATAGAGGGGTTTTTGATATGCCTTTTTTTACCTCCCTTGTCTCCGTTCTTCCCCAACAAAGTATCATTAATACCGTCATTTGCTTGTTACTCGTTGTCTTACAAGGCTTGCTTATTAACTATATTTTTACCTCTTATCAACTTTCTCAAAAAACATCTTTTTTTCCTGCTTTTGTATATATACTATTAATGAGTAGCGATTACAGATTAATGACTCTCAACAGTATAATTTTTGCAAACACTTTTGTACTTTTGGCACTATTCACTTTTTTGAAATGCTACAACAAAAACGAAGGTTTGGATGAAATATATTTTTCTTCAATCTTTTTATCCATAGCTACTTTGTTTTATAGTCCTGTGTCTTTACTAATGTTTTGGCTTTGGATAGGGTTGTTCAATTTTAAGATATACAAACTGCGTTCTTTTTTTGTAAGTATTTTCGGTTTTCTTACTCCTTTTTTGGTGTTGTTTGTTTATTATTATTTGGCAAATAAAGTGTCAGCCATTACTTCTTTTGTACCATTACATTTCGCTTTTTTACCAAAATTTGCATTTCTAAATCAACCAATACAAATAGTTTATGTTGTTTATCTTTTTTTACTGTTAATCCCCGCTTTTTTTATAGCACTTGCACACAAAAACGACCAAAAACTTTCGGTGAGAAAAAGAATATCAACCGTTTTACTTTTATTTATTTTCTCCTTGTTACCTTTTGTTGAGGATATAACTTTTCCGACCATGACACTTATACTTGCCCCTGCCGCTACATACTTGCTTACAATTTTCTTTTTTAATATCAAAAGAAATGTTTATTCTGACGTATACATTATAGTTTTACTCGTACTTACCGGGGTAAAAATTTTTATTAACATTTAGACAATAATCAACTTTTACCGACAACAAGAGACGACACTGTTTTTAATTCCGCAAAGGTATTTCATCCATACATTGCATATTTTTGTAATTTTGCAAAAAAAGTTCCGAACTAATTTCTACTTATGAGTAAAGAATTTGATGTTATTGTTGTCGGAGGCGGACACGCAGGATGCGAAGCCTCTTTTGTTGCATCCGAAATGAGGGCTGAGGTACTTCTTATAACACAAAACTTATCCAATATTGCCACTCTTTCCTGCAATCCTGCAATGGGCGGTGTTGCCAAGGGACAAATTGTTAGGGAAATAGATGCTTTGGGAGGATATAGCGGAATAAACACGGACAACAATACTTTGCAATTTCGTATGCTAAACTCTTCCAAAGGAGCAGCCATGTGGTCGCCGAGAGCACAGGTAGATAATATAAGTTTTCCTATTTGTTGGAGAAGAAAGTTGGAACAAATGGCAAACCTCAATATGTGGCAAGATGAGGTAACTGACATCATTGTAAGAGGAAAAAAGGCAGTGGGAGTAAAAACGAAGTTAGGTCTTGATTTTTATTCCAAGTCTATCATACTTACCAATGGCACTTTTCTTTGTGGTAGAATACATGTTGGCAAGGTTAATTATGAAGGAGGACGCTTGGGAGAGGAGGCCTCCAACTCCTTATCCGAAAATCTAAGAAAGTTGGGTTTTATTACTCGAAAACTAAAGACCGGCACGCCTATGAGAGTGGAGGGCAAAAGTATAGATTTTTCTTTACTTACAGAACAAAAAGGAGACGAACTACCGGGGCAATTTTCCTATCTCATTAGGAGAAAACAAGCAATTAAACAACATTCCTGTTTTCTTGCCTACACAACGGAACAAGTGCATGACATACTAAGAACAGGCTTTAAATATTCTCCTATGTTTCAAGGAAGAATACAAGGCAAAGGTCCCAGATACTGCCCTTCCATAGAAGACAAAATAGAAAGATTCTCCGACAAAGACCATCACCAACTTTTTATAGAACCCGAGTCCCTATACACAGACCTTTATTATATAAACGGCTTTTCCTCTTCACTCCCTTTGGACGTTCAATACAGAGCGCTTAGGAAAATAAAAGGTTTTGAAAACGCAAAAATATCTCGTCCCGGTTATGCCATAGAATATGATTATTTTCCGCCAACACAACTAAATCCGACCTTAGAGACAAAACAAATAGAAAATCTATATTTTGCCGGGCAAATCAACGGAACAACAGGTTATGAAGAGGCCGCTTGTCAGGGAATGATAGCCTCCGTTAATGCCGTATTAAAAATAAAAGAAAAAGAAGCCTTTATTCTCAAAAGGAGCGAGGCTTACATAGGGGTACTTATAGACGATTTGGTAACGAAAGGAGTGGACGAACCATACAGAATGTTTACATCTCGGGCAGAATATCGTATATTGCTTAGACAGGACAACGCAGACGAACGTCTTACCGAAAAATCTTTTAATATCGGTTTGGCTAAAAGAGAGAGAATGCTCCTTTTGAATAAAAAACTAAACGCGACCAAGTTGGCAATAAATTATATTAAAACAACCAATGTAGAACCGTGTGTAATTAATTCTACCCTAATAAAACTTTCTACTCCCGAAATTTCTGCATCGGAAAAAATATACCGATTGCTATTACGTCCTCAAATAAAGATAAATGATTTGTTGACCGTATTGCCCGAACTGAATAAAAAATTTGATAAATTACCCAAATATTTACGAGAAGAGGTAAAAACACTTTGCGAAATAAAAATTAAATACGAGTCTTATATTAGTAAAGAGCAAGAGGTCGTAGATAGAATAAACAAATATGAAAATCTGCATATAAAAGACAATTTCGATTATCAACGTTTGCAGTCTTTGTCTTTTGAGGCAAGAGAAAAACTTTCCCAAATAAGACCTAAAACTATTGCACAAGCCTCTCGTATCAGCGGAGTATCTCCCGCCGATATTGCAGTCTTGGTTCTTTATATTTCGAGATAATGTTATATATTTGCACTTTGAAACACAAATTATTGCGATATGGCGGGCTTGAAAGAAAGGTTGTTTAAGGGTTTGGACTTTAAAAACTTGGAAAACAGAGAAGATTTTAAAGAAGACAGCGTAAGAGAGATTGTTATTTTGCCCATTCTTAAAGAGTTAGGATATGGACAAGAAAACATACAAAGAAGCAAAAACCTTTTGCACCCTTATCTAAAAGTCGGTAGCAACAGAAAAAAAATAACCTTAATACCCGACTATCTGCTAAAAGTAGGCAATAACTACGCTTGGGTATTGGACGCAAAAGCTCCAAACCAAAAAATAGTTAATGACGAAAATGTTGAGCAAGTCTATTCCTACGCAATACACCCCGAAATAAGAACAACTTTTTTTGCCCTTTGCAACGGAAAAGAGTTCTCCGTCTATCGTACCAACTCAACAAACGTACCTGTTTTGTTTTTTAATTTGGAAGAATTGGATATTTATTTCCCCACTCTCAAAAAATTACTCTCTCCAAACAGTTTTCAAATAGGAAAACAAGAATCATACACTATCAAAATAGATAACTCTAAATTTGATTATCTTTCTCAAGCTCTACCCAAAGAAATAAAAGTAAAAAAGCAAGGAGTTAAAAGACACTTTGGAGTTCATGGTTATTTTACCAAACAATCTTGGGATATAGTGCAGGCGTATATCAAAAACTTTACTTTGCCGGGTGATGTTGTGCTTGACCCCTTCGGAGGCTCCGGGGTAACTGCCATAGAGGCTATGATGACTAACCGTAAGGGTATAAACATAGACCTAAATCCTATGGCAATATTTTTGGTAGAGGCTTTGGTTGCTCCGGTCGGTGAAAGAGAGCTGACCGAGGCTTTTGAAAAAATCAAGAAAGCCTATCTGAAAAACGAACCCAAAACAAAAAAAGAGGTAAAGGAAGCTTTGAAAACCTACCCTCAAATAAAGCCACTGCCTTTGCCGAAAGATTCAGACGTTGAAACGGTTGACAAATTGTTTTCCGACAAACAGAAAGCACAGTTATCTTTTCTTAAATACCTTATAAACAAATATTACGGCAGAAAAAAAGATAGAAACATACGATTGTCTCTAATGCTTATGTTCTCGGGGTTGGTAACCAAGGTTAATCTAACAACGCATTACCCAAAGAATAAAAAAGGTGGTGCAGATTGTGCAGCCTTTAAATATTATCGTTATCGTATCGCTCCTAAACCCGCTAATTTTGATGTAATAACAACATATGAAAGTAGATTAAAGAGAGTTTTGTCAGCCAAGAAAGAGATTGCTTATTTTATCAATGAAAACACTCTTGACAATCTAAAAATAGTAAAGGGTTCTGCAACAAATCTGAGCTTTATTGAAACGGAAAGTGTGGATTATATCTATACCGACCCGCCTTACGGAAATAAAATACCTTATTTGGATTTGTCAACCATGTGGAATGCTTGGTTGGATTTAGACGTAACCGAACAAGACTATCAAAAAGAAGCAATAGAAGGCGGAACGCACAACAAGACCAAAACCGAATACAAGGATTTGATTGCTCAAAGCATCAAAGAAATGTACAGAGTACTGAAATTTGACCGTTGGATGTCCTTTGTCTTCGCTCACAAAGACCCCGAATTTTGGCATCTGATAGTGGAAACGGCAGAAAGTTGCGGGTTAGAATACGTTGGCGCTGTGCCTCAAAAGAATGGACACAAAAGTTTTAAGAAAATACAAAATCCTTTTACCGTCCTTAGCGGGCAGCTTATCATTAATTTTAGAAAAATACGCTCACCGAAAGCAATAATGAAAGCCCACTTGGGTATGGATATTGCCGATATTGTAATGCAAACAATAGAAGGTATTATTGCAAAAGACAACGGTGCAACTTTGGAACAAATCAATGACGAATTAATTATTAAAGGTTTGGAGTTAGGTTTTTTGGATTTGCTCAAAAAAGAATATACCGACCTTACTCCCGTCCTTACAAATAACTTTGATTATGACGAAAAAAGAGATGTTTTTCTCTTAAAGAAGAGTGCCAAATTTACCACCAACATAGACCTTAATTTAAGGATACGTTATTATCTTATAAGTTTTCTAAGACGTATGGAAAGAGAGCGAAGGGACGTATCTTTTGATGAGATAATAATGGAAATAATACCTTTGCTCAAAAACGGAATAACTCCGGAGGACCAAACCGTGCTTAACGTTCTGGAAACCATCGCCGACAGAACAGCAGAGAACAAATGGAAACTAAAATCCGACGACACCCAACTATCCCTGTTCTGAAAGATAAGTTTTTTATTTGTTTTATATTTTTTTATTTTTCTTTTCTAATTTTCACAATATCAATTTTTTTTATACCTTTGCAGGCGCAAGATATTGGTTTTTGAGGGGGCTTATCACTTCAAAAAAAATCAAATGAATTCGTTTTTTTATAACATTTCTCAGTAGGATAAGATACTGATACAAAACAAAAAAAGTTTCTATGAAAGAAACAAAAGACATTCAACCATTGGAAAACTTCAATTGGGACGCAATAGATACCAAAGGAGAAGTTTATAAACAAGAGGAAAAACAAAAACTTGAACAAGCCTACGACCAAACATTTAATCAGATAGGCGACCAGCAAGTAGTAGAAGGTACTGTAGTATCCATTAGTGACAGGGAAGTTGTTGTCAACATAGGCTTCAAGTCCGATGGTGTTATTGCCTCAACGGAGTTTCGTTACAATCCGGATTTGAAAGTTGGGGACAAAGTAGAGGTATTTATTGAAAATCAAGAAGATTCCAACGGACAGCTTATTCTTTCTCACAAAAAGGCTCGTATTCTTAAATCTTGGGATAGAGTTAATGAGGCTTACGAAAGCGGAGAAATTGTTAAGGGATACGTTAAATCCAGAACTAAGGGCGGTTTGATAGTAGACGTGTTTGGAATAGAGGCATTCTTGCCGGGTAGCCAAATTGACGTTAAACCTATTAGAGATTACGATGTGTTTGTTGATAAGACTATGGAATTTAAGGTTGTTAAGATTAACAACGAATTCAAAAACGTAGTTGTTTCTCACAAAGCGTTGATAGAAGATGAGATAGAGGCACAGAAAGCGGAAATAATGTCTCATTTGGAAAAAGGTCAGGTATTGGAAGGTACGGTTAAGAACATTACCTCTTACGGAGTATTCGTTGACCTTGGCGGAGTTGATGGTCTTATACACATTACCGACCTTTCTTGGGGAAGAATAAATCATCCGGAAGAAATTGTTAAACTTGACGAAAAAATCAAAGTCGTTATACTTGAGTTTGACCAAGAGAAAAAACGTATTGCCTTGGGTCTAAAGCAACTTACACCTCATCCTTGGGACCGGTTGGACCCTAACTTAAAAGTCGGAGACAGAATAAAAGGAAAAGTTGTTGTTTTGGCAGACTACGGTGCTTTTGTTGAGGTAATACCGGGGGTAGAGGGTTTGATACACGTTACCGAGATGTCTTGGAGTCAACATTTGAGAACCGCTCACGATTTTCTACAAGTAGGACAAGAGGTAGAGGCAGTTATTCTTACTCTTGACAGAGAGGGTAGAAAAATGTCCTTAGGTATAAAACAACTTATACCTGACCCTTGGATTAATATTGCGGAAAAATATCCTGTTGGCAGTCGTCATACCGCTACGGTTAGAAACTTTACCAATTTCGGTATTTTTGTAGAGTTAGAAGAAGGTGTTGATGGTCTTATTCATATTTCCGACCTTTCTTGGTCAAAGAAAATTAAACATCCTGCCGAGTTTACAAAGGTTGGGGAAAAGATAGACGTTGTTGTTTTGGAAGTTGATGCAGACAATCGCAGACTTTCTCTGGGACACAAACAATTGGAAGAAAACCCTTGGGGTGTTTTTGAATCCATATTTACCATAGGTTCCGTTCACGAGGGAACAATAGTTTCTCTTAACGAAAAAAGCGGAGCAACGGTTAATCTCCCTTACGGAATAGAAGGTTTTTGTCCTAAAGGTCAGTTGCAAAAAGAGGACAAGACGACTGCAAAGGTTGATGAAAAACTTCCTTTCAAGGTTATAGAATTTTCTAAGGAATCCAAACGTATAGTACTTTCTCATACTCGTACTTGGAAACAAGAAGAAGAAAAACCGGGCAAGAAAGAAAACATTACTCAAAAGATAAACCAGAATCTTGAAAGAACAACACTTGGAGATTTGGACGTATTGGCTTCTTTGAAAGAGGAAATGACCAAACAAGAAAACGAAAATAAAGAGTAGTTACTTTTAAATTAATTTTTTTCATGCAGTCCTAACCGTAAAGGGTTAGGACTTTTTTTTTCGTACGGAATAGCCCTCCCAACTTGCTCAATCATAACATTACAATAAGGTGACCTCTGCCGCACAGAAAACATTTTTATTTATTCTTCGTTGTTTTTTTGTAAATTTGCAAACCCAAAAAGACAAAGGCAATGTCTAGAATAAAAGATAATTTTTTTTATATAACGGGGTATTTTAAATACTGCATGCGTGCAAAGGATGAGTATGCTGTACACTCGCCCTTGATTTTTGATTTTTATACCAAGGCAATAAAAGGCAATAAAAAAGATATAAAAACAAGGATACAAAATTATTTTAATAAAGATATTGTTACGGAACTGTACGATTATAACGAAATAGTACAAAAAATAACAAAAAACGGAACCCTCGTAATAATAATGGAAAATATACACCGGAGTCTTAAAAACAATTCTCTTTGGCAAAAAATAATAAGAATGGAAAACATTGCCTTCACAAGTATGGATTTGTTTTGTTTGGGTATTCTTATCAAAAATGAAAAATTATTGAAAAGACAACACTATGTCCTAAGACGCAAATAACCCATGGAAGAGACTAAACGCAAGCCCTCTTGGTTGAAAATATCCCTGGAAAACGGAGAGCAATACCTTAAAGTAAAAAAGATTGTGGAATTAAACAAATTGCACACCATTTGTTCCTCGGGCAGATGTCCCAACGCAAGCAAATGCTGGGGAATGGGTACTGCTACTTTTATGATAGCCGGAGATATTTGTACGCGTTCGTGCAAATTTTGTGCAACCAAGACGGGCAAACCTTTGCCTTTGGACAAAAAAGAACCCGAAAAAATTGCCGACTCCGTCAGACTCATGCATTTGAAACACTGTGTAATAACCTCCGTAGATAGAGACGATTTGACGGACAAAGGAGCAGAGCATTGGAGACAGACCGTACAAGCCATTAGAAAAGCTAACCCCAATGCAACCATAGAGATACTAACTCCCGATTTTGATGGCAGACAAGACTTGTTGGACATAGTTTTATCCTCCGAACCTAATATTTTTTCGCATAATTTGGAAACCGTTCAAAGGCTTTCCAACTCTACTCGCTCAAAAGCAAAATATGATATTAGTCTAAACGTATTAAAATATGCCTCCGACAAAGGTTTTCTTACCAAAACCGGTATAATGTTAGGTTTGGGAGAAAGAATAGAGGAGGTTGTAGAGTTAATGCAGGATGCAAGAAATGTAGGTGTTAGACTTTTTACCATAGGACAATATTTGCAACCGACAAAAAAACATTTGGAAGTAAAAGAATACATAACCCCCGAACAATTCCAAAAATACAAGGAAATAGGTATGCAAATGGGCTTTGCCAACGTAGAGAGTGGTCCTTTGGTTCGTTCGTCCTACATGGCAGAAAAAAGTTTTTTGGACTCAAAAATAAACCAAAAACATTCTTGTCCAAAAGACTGATTTTTGTCTCTTTGGGAAGAAATCAAAAATATTTTTTACTACCTAAAGATGTTTGTATATCTATACGAACCTATGTTTTAACAACTTGTGTTTATCTTTTGCTTCAAAGGCTCAACAAGGGCTTACTATCAGGGTTAATGAATAGCAAATAACTTCTTTTTCTTCTATAAATCTGCCCACTCAGTTAATAAAATACCACGGCACATACTGCGGTGTGCAAGTTGCCAGCTCGATACCGGTAACACAATCGGAAAATGAAAATAATTATACTATCAACAGAGTCGGCGATATGGTGGTCTTGTCTTACACGGTTAACAAAGGTTGAAGCTTTGGTAGTAATTACACTTTCAAGTTGTCAAGAGACTTGGATTTTTCCAATGACACGCTAAAAAAATACTATAATGGCAATTATGGTGTAGGTAGTTCTACAATTTTGAACTCATAAGCAATTGTATAAGCAATGTATTTGTAGGCAATTTTGATGGCAACAACAAAACAATATCAAATCTTAAAATCACCGTTACCGAGTCCTCAAATATAAAAACCTACTACGGTCTGTTTGGTTATACCTACGCTTCCACAATCAAAGACCTTACCATAGACAATGCAAGGATTACAATACTCTCATATGATTGGAATAGTGGAATAGCTTTATATGTGGGAGCTATTGCAGGTTACTATTTTCTGTTTGACAGCAATGTATTTTTGACCAATTGCAAGGTTAGTAATTCCAACATTAGTGTAATTACTAAACTAAAGGACAATTTTTGTGCTGTCGGAGGTTTGTTTGGCAATACGTCCATACAATAAATACATTCGTTCTTGCACTTCGGAAAATAATATGATAGAGAACTCCGGTTATACAGGCGGTTTTGTTGGTATTACAAGATATTCCAATGCACACAACTTTCATTCATCTGTGAATGATAATCAAGCAATTGAATTTTATTTTAATAATGAAACACAATACAAAAATACCGTTAGCCAAAATAATATTACGGGTAATATTATTCGGGCAAACGAAATTGGCATAGGTTTGTCTTACTCTCAAAGTAGTTTGGTTAATTTTGTACCTACCGGTATTTTTAGAGGTGTCCCAAACAAATAACACCATTAACAAAAGCAGAGATTTTTCCAAAGAGGCTATTTATCTTCACACTGACTCCCGGAACTTTATTGCAAGAATGGGAGAAATTTTCCGCGTTTTGGGTGAAAATAAGTTGGTAGCCGGTACTACTACGTTTAATTGCGATATGGCGGCAACTGATTCTCTTCGGACAGAACGAACAAACGGTTGAGCCTTATTTTATCGTTGAAGGCAGAC
>CAUTQY010000022.1:0-26027 GCA_963540815.1 uncultured Bacteroidales bacterium | reverse complement strand
CCACCTTTTTTGAGTCAAAAAACCACCTTTTTTCATCAAAAAAAGGTGGTTTTTTTATCATCGAAACAAAGAGTGGCAGAAACCAAAAGCCCTTTGGCAATTTTCTTATAGGAAATGGATTGCTACGCTTTTCGCTCGCAAGGATAGGGAGACAGAGTGTAAGGTCGCAGGCATATCATAAAAATAATACGTCAAACCAATGTGCAATAGTCTGTCAAAATCGTTACTGCGAGACTCTATCAAAAAAATAAGATTATAGGACATTGGCGAGTTGTTCCTTGATTTTCTCCAACTCATCTTTCATTTTTACAACAAGTTGTTGCATTTGGGCATCATTGCTTTTACTCCCCAAAGTATTGATTTCTCTTCCCATTTCTTGAGTAATAAATCCGAGTTTTTTACCCATATTTTCGTTATCCGATAAAGTTTGTTTAAAATATTTTATGTGTTGAGCCAAACGTGTTCTTTCTTCTGTGATGTCCAATTTTTCCAAATAATAGATAAGTTCTTGCTCCAAGCGAGAGGAATCTGCCTCAATGGGTTTTAACTCTTCCAAACGAGCGAGTAATTTTTCTTTGATTTGTGGCACTCTATTTTTTTCAAAAGGTTCTATTTGCCCGAAAAGGTCTTCTATTATAGCAACCCTTTTCAAAAATTCTTTT
The DNA here is from genome assembly GCA_963540815.1 of uncultured Bacteroidales bacterium. Lineage (GTDB taxonomy): Bacteria > Bacteroidota > Bacteroidia > Bacteroidales > P3 > Scybalousia_A. The sequence continues at coordinate 25,365 of CAUTQY010000022.1, read as the reverse complement.
TGCAAAGCCTCTCCTTCCTCTACTCTATACTCATCCACAAAATCTATTGCTTCATTTAAAGCAACAAACAGACTTTCACATTCTTGCGCAGTTAAATTATCTTGTTCGGCTTGCAAAACATCATCTCTTCTTAGCAAATACTCTGTTAAATAACTTTCATTTGCACCGACGGAGTCTGTTATTTGTTTTAACTGACAAAAATAGGTTTTAAACAACTTTTCATTTATATCTATGTTTGCTTCTCCTTTTAGATAAGTTAAGCTTATAAAACAATCTATTTTACCTCTTTGCAAGCGATGTTTCAGAATATTATTTATTTCTACCTCTTTACTTCTATAAATGGGTGGCACTTTGAGACTTACATCAGCCTGTTTGGCATTCAAACTCTTAATCTCTACGGTTATATTTTTGTTCTCAAAAACTATGGTAGCCTTGCCGTAACCTGTCATTGATTTCATAAGACGGTATGTTTTTATTTTTGTTATTTTCTGTCAAAAAATGGGTTTTTACTCTTGGCACTCAATACCACAGACAAACATTGAGTGCAGCTTTGCAACATTCCCGCCCGCATAGCAGCCCTGCCGGCAGAAAACATTACTCTATTGTCCACTCTTCTTTCCATAGCAACGCTAACGGCAGAACCTATAGCCAAACCCAAATCTTCGGCATTGAAAAAACAAGGGACATTTTTGCCCTCCTTTATTTTATCGGTACAGGTAGCAAAACCGCAATAACCACAGTTCAGTCCCAAGACCTCTATCCTCGTACCTATAAGTAGTATGTAGTCGGCGTTAAGAATATTTTTGGCGTCTCTTAATAAAAATTCTTGTTGAAATTCTTTGTAATCCTCCTCTAATTGTTGCGAAATGGTTTCTATATCTTTTTTATCACAAATAAGGATGGAAAAAGTATCCGTGCCTCTTGCCTTTGGTGCCGTACGTGCAGATACCGCCATTGCCTTAGCCGTGGATAAAACGTATTCTTCCGAGATTTCTTCTTGTGTAATCATTACCGTGCTAACAAAATAATATAATTGTTTCTAAAAAATAAAATACTATCCGAGAAGGTATTTTATAAGTTCTCTCGTGGCCTTACCTCTATGAGAAATTTTATTTTTTTCTTCCCCGCTCATTTCTGCAAAACTCTCTCCATAACCTTCGGGTATGAATACCGGGTCGTAACCGAAACCTTTGTTTCCATATTTTTCCGTGGTAATATTTCCGTTACAAATGCCTTCAAAATATCTTTCTTGTCCGCCTTCGATAAGGCATATAACAGTTTTGAAACAAGCCTTTCTATTGGTTTTACCTTTCATTTCTTTTAAGAGCAAATCTATGTTGTCCTCAAAAGAACATTTCTCTCCGGCATACCGAGCGGAATAAACACCGGGTCTGCCTTCCAAAGCCTCTACCTCCAAGCCCGTATCGTCGGCAAAACAATCTTTACCAAATTTATCGAAAATAAAACGGGCTTTTTGTCTCGCATTTTCTTTTAGTGTCATTCCGGTTTCGGGTATATCTTGAGTAAATCCCAAATCTTTGAGTGAAGTTATTTTTATTTTGTCTTTCACTACCTGCCGTATTTCCTCTACTTTGTGTGTGTTATTGGTTGCTATTATTATTTCTCTCATGAGAAGTATGTCTTTTTTTTTAATAAACATCAGTTAAGTTCGTAAATGGTTTTGGCTATAAATTCAATAAGCGAAATACTTCTTGGAGTCTGACTATCCATACCCTCTATACCTATAACTCTATTGTTTTTAACGGCTTTGAGTTGATTGTAGGGTGAGGTTTTGCAGAAATTTTCCAAGTCTGATTTGCGAATAAAAATATAGTCGGGTTCATTTTTGAATAGTTGTTCTTTGGTAAATGTCCAATTAAGACTGTTTTGGGCTATATTATCCGCTCCCGCCAGATAAAACATCTCATCTATGTAGGTATCTTTTCCGGCGGAAAAATCTCCGCTTGCTCCGTATCCTACAACATAATATACCTTAGGTTTGACAACGTGTTTTCCCTGTTGAATATCTTTACATATTTCGGTAATTTTATTCAATCTTTGTTTGCAATCTCTTATTATACTATCTGCCCTGTCCTGTTTCTCCAACAAGGTGCCCAGGATACTGATAACCTTATACATTCCCTCTATTTTGTTACTTTCTTTGAAAGATATTATTGGGAATCCCGCTTCTTCTATTTGTGTGAAAAGTTTTTTGGGCAACATAGAGGAGGTAATTACCACATCGGGCTTAAGGTTTATAATTTTTTCCACGCTGGGATTGCTTACTCCTCCGATACTTTGTATGGATTTTACGCTGGGTGGATAATCACAAAAGTCTGTCCTTGCAACCAATCTGTCTTTGCAACCCAAATTACAGATTATTTCAGTAATTTGGGTAGATACGGACACTATACGGAGATTATGTTTTTTTACGGGATTTTTTTGAGAAACTATATAATTATCTGCTCCTATAATAGGCGAGTCGTCTTTTTTACAAGAAAACAAAAATACAACTACACCAAGACAAAGAACAATAGAAAGAAAAATTCTTGTTTTCATACTATAACAAATAAGGATTTTTTACCACTTCCCCGATAGCCAACGAATTAAATCATTACCATTCGCATAAATCAAAAGGGCAAACAAAAGTATCATACCTATGACCTGTGCTTTTTCCATAAATTTTTCACTCGTTTTTTTCCCTGTTATGATTTCCCAAAGAGTGAATACTACGTGTCCTCCGTCTAAGGCAGGTATGGGCAAAATATTCATGAAGGCTAAAATTATGGAAAGAAAAGCAGTCATATTCCAAAAAATCTGCCAATTCCATTGTGAAGGAAACAGAGAACCTATTGCTCCGAAACCTCCTATTTGGGTTGCTCCTTCTTTGGAAAAAACAAGTTTGAATTGTTTTACGTAGGAAACTAAAGTATTTATACCATGTGCAATACCTTTTGGTACGGATTCAAAAAAGCCGTAATTTTTGTGAATTGTTTTTAACTCGGGATAAAAATCTTTTTGATATGCTCCTATTTTACCGTTCTCGTCCAAAGGTATTGTAACGGTTTGGAGGTGATTATTACGATAAAATTTTATTTGCACGCTTTTGCCGGCGTTTCGCATTACCGTATTGGCAAATTCCGAAAAAGATTCGGTCGGACTCTCGTTCAAGGCAACAATACTGTCTCCCACTTGCATACCTGCCTTTTGAGCCAAAGAGCCTTCTATGAAACCTCCTATAACAAAAGGAAATCGTGGTATGGCAAATTGTTTTTCTCCGCTACCTATCATCTGTTTTGCGAAGTCTGCGGGAAGAGTTATTTTTGTTTTTTGTCCTTGCCTTAACACAATTATATCTTTTCCGTCATTCAAAAGAATTTCATTTACGGCGTCTTTTAACTCCCATGTTTGTTTGCCTCCGACAGAAATAATTTTATCTCCGTTTTGGAAACCGTATTTGAGTGCGGTTTTATTGTAATCGTATCCGTAAGGAGTGTTTTGTATGGGCAAATGTTCCGTTCCCCACGTAAACATAATTAGAGAATAAATAACAAGAGCGGCAAAAAAATTAACCAATACGCCGCCGGAAACTATAAGCAGTCTTTGCCAAGCCTTCTTGCTACGGTATTCCCATAGCTGAGGCTCTGAGGAGAGTTTGCTACTATCGGTATTATTCTCGTCTATCATTCCCGATATGGAGCAGTAGCCTCCAAAAGGTAGCCAACCTATACCCCATTCCGTATTATCGGGGTGTTGACCAAATTCAGCGGGCGATTTTTTTGAAAAAAAAGAGAAATGCCATTTGCCGTTATATTTCTTTGCCCTAAGGAGTGAAAAATAAGGATTGAAAAACAAATAAAATTTTTCTACCCTCGTCTTGAAAAGTTTTGCAAAACAATAATGCCCGAATTCATGTATTATGACAAGAAAAGACAAACTTAACAATAGTGCTATAATCTTCATATCTTTTATTATTATCAAGAAATTATTTACCTCTCCCCTGTATTATTATTATAAAAGTATAGAGAAGAATTTTAATATCCGTTAACATGGACATATTTTCCAAATACAATAGGTCGTATTGTAATCTCTCTACCATTTCGTCCACAGTTTCCGCATAGCCGAATTTTACTTGCCCCCAAGAAGTCATTCCCGGTTTTATTTTTTGTAATAGTTTATACTCGGGAGCTTTGACAACTATTTGGTCTATATAAAATTGTCTTTCCGGTCTGGGCCCCACCATACTCATTTTCCCTAACAAAACATGGGCAAACTGTGGTATTTCATCCAAACGAACTTTTCGCATAAATCTACCGAAAGGAGTAATTCTAGGGTCGTTGTCTCCCAAGGAAAGTTGAGGTCCGTTGTACTCTGCATCCGTATACATAGACCTAAATTTATACATAGAAAAAGGTTTGCCGTTCTTACCTATACGCTCTTGTTTGTAAAAAACAGGCCCCTTTGAGGTAAGTTTTACCACTGAGGCTACGGCTATATATATGGGTGACAATATAAGCATTGCCACGAAAGAAACTATAATATCAAAAAGTCTTTTTAGGGAAAACTCCCAGGGTTCCATTTGCTCTTGCGATATTCTAACTAAGGGTATTGAAAAAATTGCTCGCATTCTTATGGAACCGGTCAACAAATCTTTTCTATCGGTGGGAATATACATTTCCATCTCAGGCTTTTGTATTGAGAAAATAATATCGTAGATTTTGTTTTCATCCTTTTTATTTGGGACTATAATAACCTTTTCTATATTGTAGTTATCTATTGATTGCTCCATTTCGGAACACGAACCCAAGAAAGGAATACCGTTTTTATCCAAAATATCTTCTTTTTGTCCGTCTAAGGAAAGATACCCTTTAAAAGCAATACCGGAAGAAATGGGCTGTCTTCCTATTTTTTGTGCTATTTGTAAGGCTCTTTTTGGTTCGGAAACAATCAAAAGCGTAGGATATGTTAGCTCTCCTTTGTGAACTTTACCCACCGTAATTGAGGTAATTATAAAACGAGGTATGTAGGTAAGAATAAAATGTAACGAAAACAGAATAATAAAAGAAAAATAATAATTTTTGTATGTATAGACATAGTCGTCCAAGAGAAAGGCAAAAAAAATGATAGTAACGCCTATGACACTGATAACAAAAGTATGAATCAGATCTTTAAGACGGGAACGCTGGTATATTTTCTGATAAAAACCTTGAGCATAATAGAGAATAAGCCAGAAAATCGGTATAAAAATTATCCCTTTTATAAAGTTACTGTCAATAAATACTCTATTAACATCGTTGAAAAGAGCCTGTTCTATGGTTACCTTTCTAAAAAAAAAGAATATAACCCAAGTCACAAGTGCCGTGCAATAATCAGAAATAACGTATTTGGCGATTTGGAGTTTCTTGTTGAGCATAGTAAAATATTTTAGTCCGGGAAGTGAATTACCTTTATGTTATCTATATGGATATATCCATTAGGTATGTTTTGGGTATTGAAAGGTTGAAAATATATTTTGAAATTTTGATTGGAAATCTGCGACCATACCCTACCCAGTATTATATACATTTTTCGCCATCCCAAATTTTCGTTATTTCTCAGTCTCATGGCACTGACATATGCATACCTCGAAGATGAAGGAGAAATCTTACCGTATATACCGACTTCAAAAGGAATATTGGAGTGATAATCTATTTCCAACAACATAGCATTTGTATTGGAACAAACCACACTATCTTTTGATAAAATTTTATAATTATCTTTCGGAGAGGAGGAATACATGGCAAGACAATTGTTGCCGTATTTCACACTATCGTTACTTATGACAGAGAAATATTCTTTTTTATCGGAAGTGTCTGCAACAATACTTTCAAAAGGTGAAAGCCCGTTTTCGAAAAGGTAATAAAACTCAATATCCGACATTTTTTCGTTATACATAACCTCTTTAACCCCCATATCATAAATCTCACCCGGTTTTAAATCAACTTCTTGTGTATAATAGGTATAAAAACGATAATAGTCTCTCGTCGCCGCCATGCCATTGTATTTAACACCCGGCTCCAAATCTATGGTATGTTTTCCCTTTGCAAGAATAGGAATACAAATTCCCGAGTTGTCCTTAGGTAAAGAGTAAGTTCCCAAGTTTTTGCCATCAACCACAACCCAAACGTCCGTAATTTCACTCGTTAGAAAACCCTCTTGTTGTTCGTAATTAAAAGCAGGATTTTCTACTAATTTAAGTTCCGTAACTTTTATGTAAGCAGGTATTTCTTGCTCGTTTTCAAAATTGTTGCAGGTAGAAAAAAACAAAGCCACCAAACAAACAATGATTATATTGTATATTTTTTTTATCATAAACCTCTTTTAATTATAGTTTAACGTATTTAAGGCTTATTTATTTTATAACACTTTGGTTTCTTTGTACTATTGAGGATAATTGAGATTCTCTTCTTTTATGTTGTAAAGTATTTCCGTTAGATACTTTTTGCTCTCTTGTTTTGCAAGAGTTAGATTGTGTAGGAGATAATTACCGCAATCTTTGGCTGATGCTCCGGGTATTTCTCCCTCAAAACAAGAGATGAATTCAAAAGTTTCTATCATTAAATTTACAACATCTTTGCTTTGAAAATTTCCACACACTATAAGATAATTGCCGGTCAGACATCCCATTGGTCCCCAGTAAATTATACTATCTTTCCATTGTTTGTTATTTCTTAGAAAAGTAGCCGCAAGATGTTCTATCGTATGTATGGCACCCGTATCCATAACCGGTTCTCTGTTGGGTTCTTTCATACGTATATCAAAGGTGGTTAGGGTTTCTTTTCCTACTTGGTCCTTACGAGAGACGTACACCCCTCTTAAAAGTTTTTCATGGTTGATAGTAAAACTTGCAATTTTTTCCATACACTTAGTATCTTTATTAGGTTAATCCAAATTTTCCAAAAAGAGTTTGGTGAAATTAAACGACTTATCTGCTAAGGTTTTCCAAAAATCCTTGTATTGATTAAGAGAATCATTGTTCAGCGGAGTATCACTAATGATTCGTAGAGAACAAAAAGGAATTCTCCTTATAAAACATACCTGAGCAATAGCGGCACTTTCCATATCCACAGCCAGGGCTCCCGGAAAGTGTGATAGTATGTTCAATACTTTTTCTTTTTGGGTTACAAACCAATCGCCCGTAACTACAAGCCCGGAATGTATTTTGTTTGTATAATTCAGTTGTTTTGCTTTTTTTACCATGGACACGGGAGAAGAAAACTGCGCCGGCATACCCTGTACTTGTCCGAATTGATTTTCCTCACCGCAAAAAACATCATAATAAGCCAACCTTGAAGATATTACAATATCCATTACCTGCAAATCTTTACCTATTCCTCCGGCAACACCTGTGGATACTACCAAATGGGGAGAAAAAAGATTTAACATATTTTCTGTACCCATAGCAGCATTTACCTTGCCTATACCGCATTGCATAAGTATAATTTCGTTGTTGCCTATTTTACCGGTAATGTATTCATATGTTGTTGTCTCTATTTTTTTGGAAGATTCCAAAAGCGATTCTATTGCTTTGAATTCTTTTTGCATAGCAACAATTAATCCTATCTTCATACGTAATATTTTTATTGTTAGCAAATCTAAAACGGATAACCCACTCCTATTTGTATGGCAATATCTTTAAATTTGGAATCTTTGAGGACAAATCTATCTTTCAAGTCTTTACTTGGGTCCCATGCTTTGAGTGCAAAGTCCAATCTTAGTATCATAACATTTATATTCAATCTTATTCCCAAACCTATATCGGAGGCTATTTCCTTATAAAAATCCTTACTTATTTTTCCTCCTTCCATGCCCGATACTTCTTTGAGTGTCCATATATTACCGGCGTCAAAGAAAATGGCACCTTCCAAGGGTCCTACGTACGGAAATCTACATTCTATACTTACCCCAAACGCAATGTCTCCAGACCTGTCTTTTAGATTTCCCTCCGGTTTGCTATGACCCGGTCCAAGTTCCCTTAGTTGCCATCCGCGTAAATTGTTGGCACCTCCCATGAAAAAACTTTTTTCATAGGGCAAGGCTTCCGCGTTGCCGTAAGGTATTCCTATACCTCCGTATATTTTATAGACAAGAGATGTTTTTTGTGTTAAGTAATTATAATGTGTAAAAGAAAAATCTGCCCTTACATATTGAGAGAAAGGTATATCAAAAATAGTATAATTACCCCCATTGTCTTTTGATTGATTAAAAACGGAAGAATAAGCATTTAGCAGATTTCCGGCCGTTTCCATATTGAAAGAAAAATAATTAAAGTTTTTTCTTTCATTAATGATTTGTCCGTTATAAAGATAAGAATAACGCATAGCCATAACAAAATGGTCGGACATCTGGTAGCGTACCCTTCTACTCATTCTATTTATTAAATCTTGATATTTGTTATCTGTGATATCCATATTTACATAATTGATATCCAAAGGAATAAATGAGAAAAATTTTTTCTCGGAAGTATTCCAACTATAACCGAAGGTTGTATTGAAAATGGAACGATTGTAATAAGAACGTCTTTGTAAGTTGTAACCTGCTTTTATACTTGTGTGGGGACGAAAACGCATGGAATAAAATTTGGTAGAAAATGGAGCAAAAAATCTCGGTATCTCCAAACCGAAATCTATTCCGGATTCAAAGGCATTGAATATAGCCCAACCTTTTGCATCACTTTCCGCTAAAAATATTTTGCTATTGATTTCGGCGGCAAGTTTAAGATTAATTGTAAATATCTCTGCCCCATGAAAAATATTTTTGTCTGTGAAAGATAGATTACCTTCCATGCCGAAGTTAGAAGAGTTGCCGTAATTGAGATTATTGCTATTATTTGCAGAGTAGTTAATTTCGAAAGAAGAGGATAGACTTATGGGCTTTAGCATAGTCAGTTTTATGTAACTGTTAAGATTTAGGGTGTCCGCATCAAAAGGGGGAACGGGTTCATAGGACAAGTCTACATATTTAAAATTTCTTAGTTGGAATAAAGCCGAATACGTATTTCTATTAACGGAAGGAGAGTACAAATGATTGTTTTGAATAAGTATACATCGTTCTATCGTTTTTTTCTTAATAATGGGTTTTTCCGTATTATTTATGAAATATATAGGTATGACTGCAAAGTTTTTTTGGGGTTTGTGAAAAGTTAGAGTTGTATCAATAGGAGGTATGTAGTCTGCCGAAGTTATGGGTATATAATTGGGGTAAACATAAATCTTGTTTATTTTGTAGGGTTTATGTGTGTAAACATTACCCTGATTATCTACAGGGTTTTTTACAACCATTCTTATTTTGGTCTTATTTACTCCAAAAGAAGTATCTATTTCAAAGTTGATATAATTTGCATTAAAAGAATAATAGCCTTTATCTTGCATGGACGAAGATACATCGGAACGTATTTGTCCGAGAATAGCCTCATTGTACCAATCACCTTTTTTGATTAGGTCGCTTTTTATCAAAGGTAAAATTTCCGAATAGAGTTTTTCGTCCTCCGTGCTTAGATAAAAAGTGTCTATTTGTGCCCTGTAGGGAATGTTTATAATATAATTTTCCACTCTTCTTCTTTTGTAATACGTCCATGGCGCATACCAACGTCTTACCGGAGAAAGACTATCCGTAATGCTTGTGGAAAAACATCCCATAGCCTTCAGATGAGATTTTATATTTTTTATAGAGGTAGAAGTATGTTTGTCATTTAGTTCAACAGGTTTTTCTCCCATCGTACGAAATATATATTTTTCAAAAAAATTACAAGCAGAATCCTCTATCGGACGGGAAGCGGAATATATGTACATACCCATTTTCATTCCAAAAACTTTATGATTTGGGTCTTGTTTTATGTAATTTACCAAATCTTTTTTACCGATACCATAACTGTTGTTGTTTATATGTATCTTGTTTTTGGACAATAAGTATCCTTGTTTGCTTATATGTTTGTTGGGAGAACAGGCACAAAAACACAAAAAAGATAGAATGACACACAATAATATGTGGAATTTGTTTCTCATTTCTTATAAATAAGATTTTATTTTATTCAATATTTTTTGTGTTGCACCAGCGTGAGTTTTTACATAATTACCATTTAGATAACAAACTTGCTTGTAATACTCTTTATCGACAAATAAGGCTTCTATCCATAAAGAAAGGTCCTCTTTGTCGTGTATTTCTTTTGCAGAATTCAGATTGAGTAAATCAACGGCTTCTTTGAATTTTTTGTTATTTGGACCAAAGGCAATAGGTTTGTAAAACACAGCGGCCTCCAAAACATTGTGTATTCCTTCGCCAAATCCCCCTCCTATATATGTCACATCTGCCCTTTTGTAAATCTGTGATAGCAGCCCCATACAATCTACAATTAGAACTTTTGCACCAACCAAGTTATTCTCGTCCGTATCGGAATACAACACACTATTATCAAAAAGTTTTTGTAAGCTTGTTATATGTTGCCTATCTATCTCATGCGGAGCTATTATTAGTTTAAAATCTTTTCTGTTTTTGAAAACCTCAGCAATAATTTTTTCATCCTCAAACCAGGACGAACCGGCAATAAATATCTTTTCGTCTCCTTGACAAAATTTATTTATCTTTGGAAAATCCGTTGTTTGATTGCTTATTTGTAAAACCCTATCAAAACGAGTATCTCCGCAAATTTCACTATTATTGTACCCAAAAGAACTTAAAATTTTTTTGGTGGTATTGTCTTGCACAAAAAATGTATCAAAATTTTTCAGTTGTTTTCTAAACCAAGAAGCATAGAATTTTGTGAGATAATGATTCTTTCGTAAAATTAAGGATACCTGAAACAGAGGAATATTTTTTAATTCTATAATGTAGTTATACCAAAATTCGTATTTTACAAAAAAAACTATTCCGGGTTTTGCCAAATTTATAAAACGTCTTGCATTTCTACGGGTATCCGGTGGTAAATAAACAACATAATCGGCACATTGATAATTCTTCCTTATCTCATAACCGGAGGGAGAAAAAAAAGATAATAATATTTTGTAGTTGGGATATTTATTTTTAAAATTTTCCATAAGATTTCTTACCTGCTCGAATTCTCCCAGAGAAGCACAATGAAACCACGCTACTTTATCATTTTTATTTATTTCTTTTAGTTTAAAAAAAGTTTCCCTCTGTCCTTTATACATCAATCCTATCTTTTTATCGAAAAAAGACAAGACAAAACAAATAAATTTCAATAAATATATAGTTGTATTATATATTATTCTCATCTGTTGAGTAGCTTTATCCTTTTATTTTAAAAGAAATATATTTTATCTGCTTTTCTTCCAAAGAAAGGGAACATCCAACCTAGTTTTAACGTAAGCATATAATCGGTGTATGTGTTATTGTCCCCTGACATTAAATCAAATTGATATTTTCTTGACATTTTTGTTCTAGCCATATAACCCTGGACGCCTGCATACCAATTTGCATAATTTTTTTTACTCATGTGAGTATAACCAAAAAATAAGCTTAACATATAACCTCGCATTTGCCTGTCGTAACCGTAGGCATAATCACCTTCCAATTGAGGAACTCTTCCCAGAGTTGATTGATACACTATTTGGTGTTGCAAATAGCCAAGATTAAAAGTAAGTGTTAAACCGGAGTTGGGATTGGAAAACCAAAGCGGAAATATTTTGCCTATACCGAAAGACAATGAAAGGTTTCTGCTGTATGCCACAACTCCGGCGTCCGTACCTTCATTACCTACGATAAAGGGTTTGGTATCGTCAGTCATAAGATTGGAAAGTATGTTGTTTAAGTTTTTGACATTATTATTTCCAAATTGAAAACAAAAATCCAGTATATAAAGCCAGTTACTTTTTGTTTTCCATCCCAAATTTGCATCAACATTAAAAAAAGATTCATATCTGTTGCCCATTTCTCCGAATGGGAAAGTCCAACCCAGTGCCCCGGCAAAAAAAGGAGTACTTATTACTTGGTCTGCACCAACTATTTGGTCGGAGTTACTTATTTGCGGGGTCTTTTCCTCATTTTCTTGTGCTTGACAAACAAAAACGACAAGCAAAATAACAAATAGTACGTATATTCTCTTCATATTATGTTTATTCTTTAAAACGGATGTTTGTCATTGTATATTGCTTAACCCGCATTATGTATTATATTTGGTATTCTCACAGGGCTTTGTAAATCTTACCCGGTTTGGCTAAAACAAAGTCCTCCAATTCCAATTCCAACAACAAAGCGGATAAATCATTTACGCTTATTTTGCATTCCAAGGCAAGTGTATCAATATCCGTTTCTCCTTTATTTCTTAATACTTCATAAATGTTTTTTTGTTTTTCGGAAAGTTTGTTTACTCTGTCATTTTCCATACTTGCAGATTCGGTTGGGATAGGTGCAAAGGTTGTCATTTCTTCCAAAGGCCAAGACATAAGAGAAGAGATATTTTTCAGAGAGGAAAGTATGTGAGCTCTTGAAGAATAAATCAAAAAATTACACCCCTCAGAATATTTGTCTCCTATTCTGCCTGGCAAAGCAAAGACTTCTCTATTATAATCGTTAGCCAACCTTGCCGTTATAAGAGCACCTCCCTTTTTGGCAGCTTCCACAACAATAACCAAATCGGACATTCCCGCTAGGATTCTGTTTCTTTGCGGAAAAGTATACGGACTTACGTTTGTACCTGTAAAAAATTCGGAAATCAACCCGCCCTGTTCTTTCATGCTTTGGGCAAGGTTATAGTGTTCGCTCGGATAAATTCTATCCAAACCATGTCCGAGAACGGCAAAAGTCGGCATATCGTTTTTTAAAGCTGCCCTATGTGAAGCGGAGTCTATGCCAAAAGCCAGGCCACTAAGAATCGTTACGCCCATTTTTTTTAATTCTTGAACTATTTGTTCGGTCATATACTGTCCATACGGACTTGCCCTGCGAGAACCTACTATGCTTACAATTTTTCTGTTATTAAACTCACCCCTCCCGTCCACAAACAAACATATCGGTGGGTCGGGTATGTTTTTGAGATTCTTGGGATAGGAGGCATGTGTTACAAAATAAGAACGTATGTTATACTTTTCCAAAAAATTTAATTCCTGTTCGCACCTGCGAAACATGGTTCTGTTAATAATATCATCTATGATTTTTTCTCTCTGATGAAAAATAGCTTGCAAATCCTTCCTTGTCATAGCAAACAATTCCTCCGGTGAGGATATATGTTCCAAAAGATTCACAGCCGTCTTAGGACCTATGCCGTAAATCTTGGAAAATGCCAGCTCATATATATTTACCATAGAATAAAAACGGTATTTTACTACAAATTTGCCTCAATATTCGATTGCAAATCAGCTAGACTATTGGATTTTTTAATAAGTTTACCTTCTCTGTCAAAGAGCATATACATGGGAATATCATTAAAGCCATACCTGTCGGTTATCACCTCACCGTTGGCAAACAAAGACATCCATTGCAAACTGTTTTCTTTGCTCCAATTTAACCAGTCGTTTGGCAAAGGGTCTATGGAAATACTCAATATCTGCAATCCTTGTGCGGAATATTTGTTATAAAGCGATTTCATATCTTTCAAAGATGCCAAACAATTAACACCTTTCACGCTCCAAAAATGCACTAATGTAATTTTTCCTATGAAATCTTTATCCGTATACTTGTTACCTTTAAAATCTTCGGCATTAAAAAGCATTGTGGAGGAGAGAGCTTGTTTCAAAATTTTATTTTTGTATCTCATAACACAAAACTTTTCCCATTGATTATCTGTTTCTTTATTGGATATTTTTTCACAATATCTCATTATGGGATTATTTTCATTGTCTGTGTTTGGAAGAAGACTCATAATGATGGTATAAGGAAAAGCGGAATGAGGATATTGTTCGGAAAAATTCTCACACAAAGAAACTATTTCGGAATATGTCGTAGTATCGTTACTTTGTTGTCTTAATTTGCCCAAATAATTATTTACTTCATTAAGAAATTCCGAAAAATTCTCCGCACTCTTGCTCCCTGAATAACTTACCTTTACGGGAGATTTTCCTGATACGTATTCCTTTATTCCCGTTATTGTAAGTACAAGATTTTTGCCTTTTTCCAACGGTAGTGGCAAACTTATCATAAAATGCTTTTCTCTATTTAGGATATTAACCGTGCAGTCCAAATATTTTTTTGCCTTTGTGTCTATGCTGTCTATGGATAAAGATGCGGCAAATTTACCCTTTTCCATCTTACCTTTTCCTACTTCAAACTCGGTTATGTTATTCAAATCCTTTAACTCGGCGTATGTTATCACAACTTCTGCCTCGGATAATTCCGGCACGTCTATACTGATTTCTGCCCGTTTTGAACAAGAATAAAATAACAAACTTGCCAAAACAACAAACAAGACACAAATATTTCTAATCATAACAAAAATTTATTATTCTCTCTGTTTTTGTGAGGTCTCTTGGCCAGATTTTCTTACAAGTATTTCGTCTATCATGCCATATTCCAACGCCTCTTTGGAGGTAAGCCAATGGTCTCTGTCGGCATCTTTTTCTATTTTTTCCATACTTTGACCGCTATGCTCGGCTATTATTGAGTACAACTCTTGTTTGGTTTTTTGTATTTCTTGTACGGCTATAACCATATCCGAGGCTTGTCCTTGAGCTCCTCCCATAGGTTGATGTATCATAACTCTGGAATGCGTTAAAGCAGAACGTTTTTTTGGTGTACCGGCACATAAAAGAACACTTGCCATGCTTGCGGCCAATCCTGTGCATATGGTTGCAACATCCGGTCTTATGTATTGCATTGTATCATAAATACCCAATCCTGCTTGAACATACCCTCCCGGAGAATTTAAATATATTTGTATGTCCCTATTGGCGTCCGTGCTTTCCAAAAACAATAATTGTGCCTGAATAATATTTGCAACATCGTCATCTATCGCTGTGCCGAGAAATATAATTCTGTCCATCATCAGACGAGAAAAAACATCCATTTGTGCTACATTCAGTTGTCTTTCTTCTATAATTGAGGGATTAATGTAAGCATCTCTTATCGGACCGTAGATAGGAATATTTTCCTGATATTTTTTATAACGGTCAAGAGTTAAAGAATTTATACCTTGTCCTTTCGTTGCATAAAGATTAAATTCCTTCCGTATATTCATATATTTATTGTATTTAAGAATGGTTAGTGCTTGCAAAGTTAATATTTTTTGTAAAAATGGAATTAAGAATACTAATTTTTCTGTGTTGAGTACGTTTTCTTAATTCTACTCAGACAAAAAATTGTAACTTTGCAAAAAATGACAAACTGTTTAAGGTAAAGTGAAACTTTTTTTTTCATACGCTTCTCTTATAATTTTAATCGTAATTCTCTGTGCGGCAGGTTGTCTGTTGGGCAGTGTGGATATTTCTTCTTTTGCTCCTGCAGACAAATACATATTGTATTATATTCGTATTCCCAGAGTACTTATGTGCATAGTGGCCGGGGCATCTCTTGCCATTTGCGGAGCAAGTTATCAAGCAGTCTTTCGCAATCCTTTAGCCGACCCATATATACTTGGAGTAAGTTCCGGAGCATCTTTGGGGGCATCTTTGGCTATAGTTTTCGGTATTGACAGAATGTTATTGGGTGTGCCTTTCATGGCTTTTGTATTTGCTGTTGCTACTGTATTTTTTATTATAAAACTTTCTAAGGTGGGAGGTCGTATGCATATAACTACTCTGATACTTGCAGGTATAAGTTTTAATTTTCTCTTTTCAGCCATTATTTCCATTATTATGTTTATGGACAGAGAGGATATGCATAAAATATACTTTTGGACAATGGGTTCTCTGTCAGGAGTCAAGTACTCGGATATTGCAATAGTGAGTATATTTACTTTTGCAGGACTATTTGTCTTATTATTGTTGTCCAAGCGCATGAATGCCTTGTTATTGGGAGATATGTCAGCGCAAAGCATAGGTATAAATGTAGAGAAAACGAAAAAAAGCATACTTTTAACCTCTACCCTTGTGACTGCTGCCGTTGTTAGCTATTGCGGAGTTATAGGATTCATAGGTTTGGTAGTACCTCATATCGTAAGGCTTATTATTGGGGGAGATAACAGAAAAATACTTCCCTTTTCTTTTTTGGGTGGTATGATTTTTATGTTAATGGCAGATATTTTTGCACGAAACTTAGTTGCTCCCAACGAACTACCCATAGGGGTTATAACCTCTGTTATAGGCGCTCCTTTTTTCCTATATTTGTTGTATAATGCAAAACAAAAACTTCGTTTTTAACTAACATGTCCATACTTATCGCGGAACATATTAATATGGAAATTAAGGATAAAAAAATCCTACAAGATGTTAATTTTCAAATATCTAATGGAGATTTTGTCTGTTTGATAGGAAAAAACGGTTCAGGTAAAACATCTTTGTTAAAAACCATATGCAAGGCGTTGATACCCACTAATGGAAATATTTTATTGGAAGGCAAAAATATTAAAAACCTGTCTTATAAAGACCTTGCTCGTCACATATCGGTGGTTTTTCAAAACACATATAACGATTTGGACTTCACAGTGTGGGATATTGTTATAATGGGTAGAATGTCTTATCAAACTCTTTGGCAAAAAGATAGTAAAGAAGACGAAAATCTTTGTTTGCAAGCTCTTGAAATAACCAATACCATGTATTTGAAAGATAAAAATTTTCGTTTTCTATCCGCAGGAGAACAACAAAGGGTATTGATAGCCAGAGCTTTGTGTCAAAATTCGGAAATTATGCTTCTGGACGAACCGGTATCCAATTTGGATATCAAACATCAGTTTGAAATCATGGATACGCTAAAAGAAATAAATCAAAGACAGAATAAAACAATATTTATTATTTTGCATGATCTGAGTTTGTGTTTGCAGTATGCCAATAGAGTTCTTGCTTTAAAGGAGGGTAGTTTGATTTTTGACGGATATACCAAAGAAATATTAACGGAAAAAAATATGGAGACACTCTTTGAAGTAAAAGCACAAATCGTAGGTAACCGAAATATTATTCTCAAAAATAATTTATAATAATTGTTTATATAACTTGTCTCACTCAAAACAATACTGTTTTCTTTTTCGGAGAAGAAAACAGTATTAAAGTATTCTATTTTAAGTATTTGCAATTACACTCCGCTGTCTGACAAAATTTTGTACTATCTTTGCAAAATAAAATATAGGAAAGGAAAAAATTGAGTTATGTATAAATTTGAACAACTGCAAGAGAAATTGAATGAGTTTTTAAAAGAAATATTAATTCCTTCTCAACCGATAAATCTTTATGAACCGGTGCAATATGCTATGAATCAGGGCGGAAAAAGGATTCGTCCTCTTTTGGTACTATTGGCAACGGATATTTTTTCAGAGGATATTTCTCAAGCGAAATACCCTGCTCAAGCTATAGAATTGTTACATAATTTTACATTGATACATGATGATATTATGGATGCTTCTCCTTTGCGTAGAGGCAAACCGACCTTGTATCAGAAATATGGAACAAATATGGCAATACTCTCTGCCGATGTTACCTGTTCTTTGGCTTATCAGACAATTATGCAGTGTGACAAAGAAAAGATTCCAGCCCTGACTAACACTCTCACATCTGTGTTTACAAAGGTATGTGAAGGACAGGCTTTGGATATGTTTTTTGAAAAAAGAAATGATGTAACTGCCAAAGAATATATTACTATGATAAGTCTTAAAACCGGTATTTTGCTGGCAGGAGCACTTAAATTGGGATCGCTTGTTGGCGACGCTTCTGCACAAAATATGAATATTCTGTCGGAAATAGGTTTGTATATGGGAATAGCTTTTCAGTTACAGGATGATATATTGGACGTTTGGAGCGAGTTAAAAGATTTTGGTAAAGTGGCAGGTACGGATATAGCAGACAATAAAAAAACATTGCTGTACATTAAAGCAATAGAAAAATCTCAAGAGCAAGATAAACAGAGACTCATGAAATTATATAATACTGCGCCTACTAATATTAGCGAAAAAATAAAGGAGGTTAAACTTATTTTTGAAAAATACGATATAAAATCTGAAATAGAACAACATATAACAGACTATACCAACAAGGCTTTGTCTTGTTTGGAACAGTTGCAAGTATCTTCGGAACGCAAAGAAAACCTCAGCATGCTAATAAATAAACTCCTAAAAAGAAATAAGTAGAATGGAACAAAATATGAAGGCTTCGGAATTAACCTTGGCAGAGGATGGCAGTTTGTACCACATCAGACTTTTTCCTCAAGAATTAGCCGAAAATGTTATTCTTGTAGGTGACCCCAACAGGGTGTCTATGGTTAGCAGTTTTTTTTCAAAAATAGAGGTAAAAAAATCAAATAGGGAAATAGTGACCCATACGGGTTGGTTTAATGATAAAAGAGTCTCGGTAATCTCCACCGGTATGGGAGTGGATAATATAGACATAGTGCTTACAGAGTTGGATGCCTGTAAAAACATAGACCTTGAAACTCGCGAAATCAGGCGACAATTCATCTCATTGAATCTCATAAGATTGGGAACCACAGGAGCGTTACAAGAAAACATGGATATAAACTCCTATATATGTAGCAGGTATGTTCTGGGAATAGACGGTATGATGTGGTTTTATAACATAAAGCACGAAATAATGGAGGAGGAGTTGCAACATGATTTTATTCAATTCATGGACTGGAATGCTCTTTTACCCGTACCCTACGGAGTGAGTGCTTCGCAAGAGTTATTGGATAAAATAGCTTTTGATATGCCAGAAGGAATAACCGTTACGGCTCCCGGATTTTACGGACCTCAAGGGCGAAAGTTACGTATGCCGTTAAGAGAGGATACAATTAACGAAAAATTGCCTAACTTTGTTTATAAGGGAGATAAGATTACCAATTATGAAATGGAGACTTCCGCTTTATATTGTTTGGGTAAAAGCTTGGGACATAAAACCCTAACAATCTGTAATGTAATAGCCAATAGATACCGTGGCAGTTTTGCTTCCGATTACGGAAAATCTATGAAAAATTTGATAGAAAAAGTTTTACAAAGATTATAAACAAGATGAAAAGACTTTGTTTGTTTTCTCTTTGTTTTATTTTTTTGTTTGTTGCTTGTAAAACAAAAGATGGAGATGTGACGGATAAACCCAATATAGATGAAAAAACCATGTTAAATATAATGTCCGACATTGCCAAAGCGGAGAGATTATCTTTTGAAAACAAAATTACCGACAAAACAAAAGAACCACACTCTCAGAGAACGAGTGTAATGCAAGAATACAAGCGCAGCATACTCAAACATTATGGCGTTTCGGCACAAGAATACGAGCGGAATTTTCAAATATATTTGAACAGTCCGACTCGGATGAGAAAACTTTTAAATTCCGTTAAATCAATTAGATAAAATGTATTTAAGTCTCTTGTGTTTGTTACCTGCCATTTAGTGTAAAAATTTACCTTTTCCGGAAAACTCCGTAAAATCCACACGTATTACCTCCGTACGATGAAAAGATTTTTCTATGTATTTTGCTCCTATTTCTTTGTACTGCGGGGAGAGCTTATCAACCAACATTTGTAGGGCTGTTCTTCTTTCTTGCTCCGATAGGTTTATATGCGCGCTACCCTTTAGTAATACACTTTCGTATTCCGTTGTAAATTTGGAAGGTTGGAGTTTTACTCTACCTATCACACAAAAACAAACTTTGTTATTTTCTCTTATTATTGATAGTTTTTTGCCCTCCGGAGCACAATGTATATATACACTATTCTTGCCGTCAAAGATATGATTTACGGGAATGCAATAAGGCTCACCAATCCTATCGGACAGAGATAGCACTCCGTACTCAGCCTCTTCCAAAATCTCCAATGAGCGTTGTTCCGTTAGTAATCTATCTTGTCTTCTGACATTCCGTACACTATATTTCATAATTATATTTTTGTAAAAAGTTTTCTATACTATCATTAACGCCATTAACGATTTTCCTCCAAACGTCTTATTCTATCTCTCAGTATTGAGGCTCGTTTATAATCTTCGTTTTCTATGGCATCATTGAGTAAATCTTTCAACATATTGATACCAAACTCTGACATATTATCCAGAGTCTCTATCTCATTTTGTATTTTTTCTTTATCCCAACTCTCAAAATAAGATGTTGAATCAAATCCGACTTGCTCCACAACCTCCCCGTCAACGTATATAGGACACCCGCATCTGAGAGCCAAATTAAGAGCATCCGAAGGTCTTGTATCAAATTCCGTTATTTTTTCGAGGGGGTCGCTAAAAACACAAACGGAATAGTAGTTGCCGTCCATAAATTTATTAATAACAACTTCTTTTAAAGCAATACTATAGGTTTGCAATATATTACAAAAACTATCGTATGTCAGTGGTCTGTCGGTCTTTATATTATCAAGGGCAAGGGCCATATTTTCCGCCTCATGTTTTCCTACGGCAATACTTATAGCTTTTTTGTTTTGTTCCTCCACAAGAAGAACATCGTAGAAAAAATCTATTCTCGATGCTCGTATATCCTTTATTATCATTTTTACCTTTTTCATGAGGAGAAAAATTAATTATAATTTATCAACGCAAAAACATGAAAAAAGTTATTTTAATTTTAGTATAAATTCCAAAAATATTTGGATTTCTGTATTTGAAAATATGTAAAAACAAATGAGATATGAAAAAAAATATATAAATTTGCAAACAATATTTTTATATTAAACTTGGTAACAAAAGAGAGTAATTATGAATGCAGAGATAAAAAAATTATTGGAAGAATCCTCCTCCTCTATGTTTAAAACCGTAGATTTCTTGGAAAAAGATATAAAGAAGCTTAGGGCAGGCAAGGCTTCTCCTCAAATGTTGGAGGGCGTCAAAGTGGAATATTACGGAACGCTTACTCCCATAGAACAAGTCGGCAATATTAGCACTCCGTCTTCCAATCAAATAACAATACAACCTTGGGACAAGTCGGCAATACACCCTATAAATAAGGCAATTATAGATGCCAATCTGGGTTTTACGCCAAAAGTTGAAGCGGATTTATTGAGAATAACTTTACCTACTTTGACGGAAGAGAGGCGAAAGGAGATAATGAAAAGTGTCAAAACTCAAGCAGAAGAGGTTAAGGTATCGGTTAGAAATATAAGACGTAACTACATAGACAAAATAAAGAAAACTAAAGATAATAAGGAAATGCCCGCTACGGAGGACGAAATAAAACAGGCGGAAAAAGACATGCAAGATTTAACTGACAGATGCATAAAAAAGATAGACGAAATAGTTCTTGTTAAGGAAAAGGAAGTTATGACAGTATAGCGGTTTTTCTTTGGGAGTTATAACGGAAATGTTAAATGTTTTAATAAAAGAAATTTATGTATAGTATTTTTTTGCAAACAGCTACGGCAACGCTACAAGAGACTATCTCTACGGAAGTTACTACAAAGACGCTTAATATTTGGGATCTTGCCGTAAAGGGCGGTTGGATTATGATATTGTTAGGGGTGCTATCCGTATTGGTTATTTACATTTTTGTTGATAGGTACATTGCCTTAAATAAAGCGCTCAAACAAGATACTACGGTTTTTATGGACAGGATAAAGGACTGTATTCATAACAGCGATTTACAAGGTGCAAAAAACATATGTGAAGCCAACAACTCTCCTATTGGCAGAATGATAGGCAAGGGGCTTGCAAGATTGGGGAGACCTTTGAATGATATAAATCAAGCCGTTGAAAATGTAGGAAAAATGGAAATTGCCAAAATGGAAAGCGGAGTTTCCATGCTCGCAACTATTTCCAACCTCGCTCCCTCCATAGGTTTTCTTGGTACGGTTACGGGTATGGTAAGAGCATTCTTTGATATGGCAAACGCCGGTAATAACATTGATATACAGTTGCTTTCCAGTGGTATTTATGAGGCAATGGTTACCACTGTCGGCGGATTGATAGTAGGACTCATAGCCTCTTTCCTCTATAGTATAATAGTGGGAAAGATTAACAAAATGGTCTTTATTTTGGAATCTCGCACAATGGAGTTCATGGATTTGTTGCATGAGCCGGCTTAAATTTTTTTGCTATTATGTTAGAGAGTAGAAATAAAATCAGTCCAGCTTTCAATTCCTCTTCCATGTCGGATTTGGTGTTTTTGTTACTCATCTTTTTTATGCTAACCTCAACACTAATAAATCCCAATGCTATAAAACTACTTCTACCCAAGAGTACTTCAGGACAAACTATGGCCAAACAAAATATAACCGTTTCCATAGATAAAGAGGAAAATTTTTATGTAGAGAATTTGCCAAAAACACAGGAGGAGTTGGAGCCTTTTATAGAAAGTTTGTTGGCTAATACAACAGATGGGACCGTAAAACTGCATGCAGACAAGACAGTTCAGGTTCAAAGTATAGTATATGTTATAGATGCCGTAAATCATATAAATCAACGACATAATACGAAGCATAAAGTAATACTTGCCACAAGTCACGAGCAATAGATTGTAACATGCAAACAAGAAATAAAAAAAGAGAATTGGAGTTCGAAGAAAAACATTTGAAAAACAAACGTAAGTTGATTAGCGGAGGAATAACTCTATTGTTTCACTTGCTCGTTGTTGTGCTGCTACTTGTTTTAGGATTGCAATATCAAGTACCGCCTCCTGCCGAACAAGGAGTGGAGATTAGTGCTGAAGAACTTACTGAAGCAAGTGTTGCTATGACAGGGCAACGAGGAGGAGACTTTTCTCAAAACAAGACACCAAACGCTACTAAGGAAGATGCCGATAATTTTATTACTCAAGAAGTAGATGATGCTCCCATAAAAAGTAAACCTTACAAACCCAGAGTGGTCAAAGAAACTGAGAATAAAAAGCCAACTACTGAAAATGATGCTCTTTTTCCGGGCAAAAAGAGCCCTAAGGGTAATGGGGAAGGCTCAGGAGTAGGAGTAGGTAAAGGTGAAGACGGCAAAGGCGGAGCAGGAACGTCTAATTATAGTGATGGTTATTCTTTGAATGGCAGGTCTGCAAAATTTCTCCCCAAACCGGAATCAAATAAAAAAGAAACGGGCAACGTAGTGGTAATCATAGAGGTAGACCAAGAAGGCAGAGTAATTTCTGCGAGAGCAGGGGGCAAGGGGACTACAATAATGGATACCAATATTTGGAGAAAATGTGAACAAGCGGCAAAAAAAGCTAAGTTTTCTCCGAAAGCGGATGCGCCGGAAAAACAAAGAGGAACAATAACCTATCATTTTGTAAATTAAAAATATTCTTTTTTTTCAGTTTGTTTTCCCTCCCCCAATCCTTTATTTATCGTATAATCTTGCAATATTCCTGCAAGATATTTTCCAGAGTAGATTACAAGCCGTCTATTACGTACACGGACAACCAACCTTTCACTACACCTTATTAATTCAATTACTCCCTAATAAACCTTCTATATTATGAGACTCCACAAAGGTCTTGGTAGTCAGTACCTTAATTACCCATGTCCTTCCTGCCCGTCATTGCGAAACGACTGATGATGTATTTCTTTGTGGAAAAGTAATGATAATGGCTAAAGAAAAAACGGCATCCCGGACAATGACTAACATGTCGGCGCAACATGTTACCATTTTTGTAAAAACCATTGTGAAGCAGTAGATTATACGTTCCTTTGCGACAAAAGAAACAATAACAATTAAAAGAAAAACAATATGGAAATCGTATCAATCGAGAAAAATACCTTTGTGGCAATGGTCGCCAATATAGACCGTTTTGTCAGCCATATGGATGCCGTTTGCCATCGGCATGGAGAAAAGACGATGATAGATTAGATGGATAATCAGGACGTGTGCCGGATGCTCAACATCAGCCCACACAAACAACAGACCTTGTGTGACAACGGGACACTGTTATGCAGCCAAATCATATTACCGTCTCGAAAATGTGTAGCGTATCGTCTCCGTTGTGGATAATAGGAAAAAGGATGCCAATTTCAAAGGCAAGACAATCTGATAAACAAATAGAGTAATAATGACAATTACACTAAATCCAAAGTAATATGAACAAACTGATTAACAAAGACAACGGGTGGATAATCCACTTAATAGTCAGTCTATACCGTCTGTTTTACAATGTGGAACATATGACCGCCAACTATCTTCCGGCATCGAACGGAGAGTGTTTCATCACCGACAAGTAAGTGTCGGCACGGCTAAAGGTGAACCGCCAGACACTTTAAGATTACCGAAACGATGTATGGATAACCTATATCTGGTTTGGCAGTAAAATCCTCTACCGTGAATCCGACATCGAAAGGATGCTTAATGACATCTACCGTCCTGCCTACTGACAGATGGCAATCCTATTTCCCGTCAGTCACTTGTTTCCGTTGCCGGATGTTTCAAAAGTTAGCGTCGGGCAGTGGCAAGGTTTTCGGGCATAATACGCTCAACCTGCTTGATGAAAATTCTGCTCTAAAATCTCACTACTGCTGTCAAAGCCACACGTCACCTTTGTATCCGACATTGAGAACAAGTGGATAACGGAATGGACTTCAACTTTACCATAGGTTGTTACCTCTGCCACATAAAACAAACAATATTATCGGTTTTTCTCTCTTGGTGGTGGTTTCATTTATTACAAACCGCCCGTACAAAATACTTTTTCTACCGCATACCCTGAATGCAAGCAATGGCTGTAATCATTTCAATGCCATAAGTACCATAACCGATACCATTCGACTGTCTGATATACTTCTGTGTTTCAACATCATCCAATTCCTTGCTCTTGTATATGGAACGAATCTATTTGCGTATATCGCATGATAATACTCCGAATAAATCTGCTATTTCAAATTGTGCCATCCATATGGGTGCTGTCGCACCTGTATTACTTATTGTTATTATTCATCTGTTCATATCGTATTGCTTTTTATTTGTCTATTTTTTTTCACCAGCCAATATTCTTTTTCGTCGTTCCGGTAGCTTGTCCATATCATTGGAAATCTTGTCATGAATTGGAGAACTTATGATATTTGTATGCTCTATCATTTTGACGATAGTCTCTATCGAAATGCCTGCGTAAATCAGCAGAGTGTCAAAGGTGTACCGGGCTTAGCGATGTGAGAGATTTCCTCAAACAACGGTGTGTTACCGATAGGATGTTCCTAATGCCAAAGTATATCTAGGTTCGGCAAGAGGAAAACGGACTTGATGTAATCGCTTGTGTTGTAAAGCGACAATATACGCTCTGCAACAGAATAACAGAGAACACGAGCAATAGATGCAAGAAACGCTAAACCTCATATCCAATGTTGCAAGTGTTACGAGCGAAATAGCTAACGAACTCATTGAAGGAGGATTGG
>CAUTQY010000021.1:0-29540 GCA_963540815.1 uncultured Bacteroidales bacterium | reverse complement strand
ATTCTTTTTTTCTTGTGAACTGCCGTGACTTTTAGCGAATGCTCGCAATGACGGAAGGGGGGGGGGAGCAATGAGGGCTTGGTTGTTTTTATTGCTTTATTGTCTTTGTGTGTATAGGGAGTGGTTAATCTATATCGTATCTACTTTTTCGTAATAGGTATCAGGGCGATGAATATCAAACTCTTCGTTTGACCAAATAAGAAAAATCAAATCCTCTTTGTCGGAAATATTTTTTATGTTATGAGTATAGCCGGGAATAATGTCTATTATTTGCATTCTTTCTCCGCACACTTGATATTCGGTAACGGGATAGAGAAGAGAATTGTCGTCAAAACCTATTTTTCGCATTCTTATAAGTCCCTTACCCTTGAGTATTATAAATTTTTCGACTTTGGTATTGTGCCAATGTTCGCCCTTTACGGAGTTGGGTTTTGATATATTTACGGAAATTTGTCCGCCTTGCAATTTTTTAAAAATCTCGGTAAAGGAGCCTCTTTCATCCTTGTTGGTTTTCAAATCAAAGGATAATTTGTTTGTCGGCATATAGGAAAGGAAAGTTGCATATAATTTTTTGGTAAAATCATCCTCCATATTTGGCAAAGCAAGAGAGGAATTGATTTTTGTAAAAGAATATATTTTGTCTGCCAAATCTCCTACCGTAACAATATAAGAAGGCAGATTTTTATTTTTTACTTTTTTATTTTTTATCAATAAATCTATGTTTTCTATTATATCCTCCACAACGTCATCAATATAAGTCAGTGTTATTTTGCTTTCTCTATTGTTTATTTGTATTGGAAGATAGTTTGCTATATTATAACAAAATGTAGCCGTAACAGAATTATAATTGGGTTTTGCCCATTTGCCGAAAAGATTTGAAAACCTATATGTTTTTACTTTTGTTTTTGTTTGTTCGGCATATTTGTTTAATAAATTTTCTGCCAAAAGTTTGCTTTTACCGTAAGGGTTGTCCAACTCGGCTTGTATGGAGGAAGAAAGTATTATCGGACAAGTATTATTGTGTTTGATTAACAAACTTATTAGAGTTTCCAATAAAGAAAAATTGCCCACTATAAATTCCTCCTCTTTTTGAGGTCTGTTTACTCCTGCCAAATGCACAACTATGTTACATTGTTTGCAATATTCTTCCAATATATGCGGGTAAAAAGTTTTCTCACTACTTTTATCGTATTCCAAAATATCAAAGTCCCTATCCAAATCGTACCAACGCGCCTTATTGTCCCTTATGTTGTATAATTGAGCAACCAAATTTTTGCCGACAAATCCCTTTGCGCCTGTTACAAGTATTTTCATTATTTATATATGTTCTTGTATTTGTTTATCATCTTTCGGAAATATCCCTATACAAAGTTTGCAACAAAGCCTGTCCTTTTTTGACTTGACTTGCTTGCCCTTGTCTGCTTATTATTTTGTTTGCGTTGCAATCGTATGTAGTATAACCCGTAGAGTCCATAAAACAAAAACCGTTGTTATAAACAAAAAAAGCATGGTTGGATGTATAAGGGTTTAGAACATTTTTGGAATAAATAAAATCTTTGCTATCAATATTTAGTTGTTTTAGTAATGTTGCGGGAATATCGGTTTGATTTGTGTAGTTTGTTATTTCTCCCGTTTTTTGCAAAGCACCTCCAAGCCAAAGCATAGGAATATGATATTTTCTTTTGTCGCTGTCGTTTATATCGTAAGGGTATTTGTATCCATGGTCGGCAACAACAATTATAAGTAAATTATCCCAAGACGGAGTCTGTTTTATCTTTTCTATAAAATCGTATAGACAACTATCCGTATAGGCAAGACTGTTTATATACCCCTCTGCAAATCTTTTTGTGCTTACATCAAAGGGTTCGTGAGAAGATAGGGTAAGAAAAGTTTTAAAGTAATTTCCTTTCTCCCTTTGTATATCATTAAGCAAATAAGTAAATGTATTTTCGTCTCTTACACCCCATTTGCTCAACTTTTGCTTTATGGGAAAATCTTCCGAAGAAGTTATTTTCTCATAACCCGAAGAAACAAAATAGGAACGCATGTTTGCAAAATTAATATCTCCTCCGTAAAGCATGGAGGTTGTATATTTTTGTTTGTGAAAAACTTTTGCCAAAGAAGGTAGGGTTCTTGTTTTGTTTGGGTATTTTATTATGGAGGTTGTAGGTTGTGCCAAAAAACCGGTTAATACGGAAACAATTCCTCTGTCCGTTCTCATTGCATTGGCGTATGAGTTAGTAAAAACAAGACTTTCTTTTCTTAGTCTATTCAGACCCGGCGTTATCTCCTTGTTATCTACAACGGAGAGATTTTCTCCCATATTCAAGACGGCATTTGCCGAAAGACTTTCCCAAAGAATTATTAATATATTCGGTCTTGAAGTTTTTAAAACATTAACGGTTGTGTCTTTCGGAATATAATAAAGGTTGTTAAACAATTCTTTACACTCTTGAGTGTCCATATATAGATACTCTTTGGAAAAATCTTCGTTTTTTGTAATGGAATACATCAAAGAAAAAGCAGGATTGACGGCAGAGAGGTTTAAAAATTGATTTTGAGAGTAATAAACCATTCCCACATTGGCAGTTGCCGTAGATAGACCTCCTCTTGTAAAAACAAAAAACAGAGGTAATAAAATAATTAAAACAAGAATATTTAAAATTTTATACCTGAGATTTGCTATAACAATGGGTTGAGAGTGAAAAAAAACTTTGTTTAAAAATATTGATAAGAGTAGATAAGGAATAAGTATTAACAAAAATTTGAAAATATCCGCAAAGGTTACCGATGCCGCTGCATCTTTGGTGTCGTTTAGATAGAAAAGTAAGGTACCTTCCAATCTAAACCCCCAATAAGCAAATAAAACACAATCTATTGCAAACAAAACGGCAATGAGTATGCACAATACAAGATTATAGAGTTTTATTATTTTTTGAATATCAAAACTATAAAAAACATTAATCAAACAAAGCAATATTGGGATAAAACAAAAGTAGGCGGCAAAGCAAAAATCCAATTTTAACCCGTGCCAAATAACTTGTATGAAATCCAAAAACGAAATACCTTTTTCATAATTAAAAAGCATGAAAATAGGTTTTTGAATTAAAAATATAAGTATCCAAAAAACATATACCTTTATTATTAGATATGGATTTTGAAATATTGTTTTTTTTCCCTGCATTTGTCGGATGTATTTTTATAAAAAATCAGTACAAATACTATTCCTCTTTAATACTTACAAGAGCTCTGTTTTGCAACATATAAATGGGGTTAGGTTCTTTGGTTCTAAATTTTTTGTACTGTATTTCCGCCTCATCGGTACCTCCTTTGGATAATATGTATTCTTTGAATCTATCAGATATTTTTTGATTAAAAATATTTCCCGTTTCTTTCCAGGCTTGGAAAGCATCGGCATCCAACATTTCTGCCCAAACATAACAATAATATCCCGCGCAATAACCTCCACCAAAGATATGAGTAAAATAAGCAGAGCTGTACCTTGGCGGAATTTTTATAGGAATGTTCAATTCTTTCATTAGCGAGGTTTCAAATCCTTGTAAGTTAATTGTATCTTGTGAAGAAACGGAATGTAGTTTTAAATCCAAATAGGCTGCCGATAACAACTCGGTGAACATAAACCCTTGATTAAAAGCCTCCGACAATGATATTTTGTTTAACAAGTTTTGAGGAATAACTTTGCCATTTGTATCTTTGGCGTATGTTTTTAATACTTGCGATTGCATACACCAATGTTCTGCAAGTTGAGAAGCACATTCCACAAAATCCGTTGGCACATTAGTTGCACCGGTAGAAGGATACACTCCGTCAGATAACAATTCATTAACGGCATGCCCCATTTCGTGAAAAACAGTTTTACTTTGCTCTGCCGTTAGGGTTGTTCGGTCTTTTTGTTTTGCAAAATTAAAACACACCGTTACCACAGGAGAGACATTGACGTATTTGCCCTTGTGTTTTCTCTTGTATTGCGACCGATATGTGTCACACCATGCTCCCGAACTTTTTCCGTTACGGGTATAAGGGTCAAAATAAAGTATACCGACGTGCTCGTTTTGGGAATTTGTTACTTGATAAACGTCTATATCTTTTGCGTATGTTTCAATGTTGTTTAGTTTTGTAAATTTTAGCCCATACAAGCGAGTAATGGTATTGAAACATCCTTGCTTTACATTTTCTATTTCAAAATATTGTCTGATAGTTTCTTCATCTAAATCGTAGCGTATTTTTTTTAATTTTTCGGCATAATAATACATATCCCAACCCTCTAACTTTGCACCTTTACGGTCTTTGGATAAGAGAAATTGAAACTGTTGCATATCTTGTTTTGCGGAATTGAGGGCATATTGCAAACAATTTTTCAATAGAGAATCCGCCCTGCTTACTCTTTTTGCCATACGTTCCTCCAATTGCCAGTCTGCAAAGTTTTTATAACCCAAAATTTCGGCAAATCTTGCTCTTAAAGAAAGAATCTGTTCTGCTATTTTGTTATTGTTGTATTGATTGGAATTATTGCCTCTGTTTATACGAGCAAGAAAAATTTCTTTTCTTAAATCCCTATTGTCACAATAGGTAAGCAAAGGCAAACAAGAGGCGTTGTCCAAGGTAAATACCCATTTGTTTTTTTCTCCGTAGAGTTTGGCGTTTTCTTCCGCAGACTCTATCAACCATTGAGGCAAACCGCTTAAATCCTCCTTTTTGTTTACGATTAGTTTATAATTCTTTGTTTCTGCGAGTACGTTTTTATTGTACTTATTATTCAAAAGGGCAAGTTGTTCGTTTATTTTCTTTAATTCTTGCTTGCTTTGAAAAGAAAGTAAGGCGCCGCTTCTTATGAAAGAGTTATAAGTTTTTTTCAACAAATGTAACTGTTCCGAATTTATATTTTCTTTTGAACGATTATCCCATACGGTTTTTATTCTGTTAAATAGTTTTTCGTTCATTATTATCTCATCTCTATGATTGGAAAGCATAGGAGAAATCTTTTCTTGTATTGCTTGCAATTCCTCATTGGTATTGCAAGCAGTCATATTAAAAAATACTTTACTCACCCTTGTTAGTAAGGTGCCGCTATAATCCAAAGCCTCTATTGTATTCTCAAAATTCGGTTTTTCTTTATTATTTATTATATCCAATATTTCCTTGTTGTGTAATTCTATTGCCGTTTTAAAAGCCGGTATATAATCCGAGTTCTTTATTTCGTTGAAAGGAACGGTGTTATACTCCGTTTTCCATTCTTTTAACAAAGGGTTGGTTTCGGAATCTTTTTGAGAGCAGGAAAGCAAGCACATAAAGAATATTATTATAAGAGGAATAAGTTTTCTCATTTTCCTTGTTTTTGGAATAAACGTACGATGAATAAAAGAACGAACAAAGCCTTATTTTTATTGTCTAAGACTTTGATAACCCTATGATAACTTAAGCGGAATATACTTACTTGCGAAATATTAAATATGTAATTTTACTGGACCTTGTGACTGTCGGACGGTTTGATTGTCCGTTTGAATCTGAATTTCGGTTCTTTGTGATTAATCAGACGTTTAATATTCTTTCTATGTGTCCAAATAATA
This sequence comes from uncultured Bacteroidales bacterium, assembly GCA_963540815.1. GTDB lineage: Bacteria > Bacteroidota > Bacteroidia > Bacteroidales > P3 > Scybalousia_A. Next base: position 23,952 of record CAUTQY010000021.1, on the reverse strand, counting down.
AACAAAGCCACAATAACAGAAAAAACAGCCATAGGTACGGTAATATCATCGCTTACGGGTAACCATAATTTGCTGGTCAAGTATAGGATAGGAAAAGAAACGGCAGCCATAATTGAGGATAGAGAAATATAATGAGTAAGAATAAAAGTAAGTATAAAAACCGCTAAAACAAAAGGAATAATGCCATGAAAAAGACCTACTACGGCGCCAAGCACTGTTGCTACACCTTTTCCGCCTTTAAAACTGGCAAAAACGGGTAAAGCATGTCCGATAACAACTATTATTGCAATGGAAAGAGAGTAATAAGAAAATTCGTCCAACCAATGCCAATCTCTAAGAAAAGAACCGAAGACGTTTGTACTAAGATAAACGGCAACCCATCCTTTCGATATGTCTAAGGCAAGAACAAATAAGCCGGGTAATGTTCCCAATACTCTTATAGTATTTGTTGCTCCGGCGTTATGTGAGCCCTCTTTTCTAACATCTATACCATAAAAACTTTTGCCTATCCAAACCGCAGAAGGAATACTTCCAAGTAGATAGGCAACAACTCCGCCGGATAATAATTGTAATGCTTTGTAAATAGTAATACTGTGTTCCATTATTGTAAAGTAGTCGGTTTATAGATGTTGCAAAATTATAACAAAAACTTCAAACACAAAAAATATTTATTGCGTATATAGGTTTTTATTGCAAAAAGTTCGTACCTTTGCAAACAATAATTTAACAAAAAATAGTTATGAAATTTATAATTAACGGAGCAACTCTTTCTCATTCACTCAATTCCGTTATGGGAGTGATAGCAAAGAACAATACCATTCCTATCGTAGAGAATTTTTTATTTGAATTGAAGGGTAACACTCTTTCCATTACGGCTACGGACTTGGAAACATTGGCAAATATAAGTGTGGAATTGCAAGAGGCAGACCAAATGGGCAAAAATGCCGTATGTGTGCCTGCAAAGGATTTTTATAATTTGGTAAATCAGCTTACGGCTGTTCCTTTGACCATTTTTGTGAATGAAGATTATTCCATAGACGTAAATACCACTGAGGGTAAATACAATTTCAAAGGAATAGAACCCGAGGACTATCCTCAAATGACTCAAATAGAGGATGCTAATGTATTTACAATAAAATCTTCTACTTTGGCTAAAGCAATAGGTAAAACACTCTTTGCTACATCGGACGATGAATTCAGACCTCAAATGACAGGTGTTTTATTTGAGTTTACTCAAAAAGGACTTACCTTTGTAGGAACGGATTCTCATAAGTTGGTACGTTTTAGAAATACAAGTTTTGCCACGGAAGAAGAAAGGGCTTTTATTTTACCTAAGAAAACTCTCAATATTCTTCAAAGAATACTTACTTCAATCAATCAAGATATGGATGTTAAGGTGGAAAACAATATTTCCAATGTTGCTTTCTTTTTTGGTAATTATAATATTTCTTGTCGTTTGATAGACGGCAGATATCCTCAATATGAACAAGCAATACCTACCGATAACTCCAATAAGCTTATTATCAACACATCCGCTTTAATGAAGAGTGTTAAGCGTGTTAAGATTTTTGCAAATCCTGCAAGCAATCAAATACGTTTTTCTTTGGAACAAAAACGTTTGATAATTGTAGCCGAAGACAATAATTACGGCACAAGAGGTAGAGAAGAGTTGCCTTGCTCTTATGAAGGTGAGCCCATGGATATAGGTTTTAATGCGGAATTTGTTTTAGAAATACTTTCCAATATAGAAACAGAAGACGTTTGTTTTGAGTTGGCTCGTCCGGACAGACCTTGTATAGTGTTGCCTTATGAGGTAGAGCAAACCGGAGGGGAAACAAATACAGAGGAAAGTCTTTTGATGTTGATTATGCCTGTGATACTAAACTTTTAAATGAACAAAAAATAACTCTAATTAATAATTTTACTAATGAAAAGGATAATTTATGTATTAGCCATTGCTTTGTTGATGTCTTCAACGGCTTTTGCTCAGAAAAAAGATAAGGAGTCAAAAGAAAAGCAAGAGGGCTATCGATTTACGGTAGTTAAGGAAAATCCCGCAACAAGTGTTAAGGACCAAAATCGTTCGGGTACATGCTGGGCTTATAGTGGTTTGGCTTTTATGGAAAGCGAACTTTTGAAAGCCGGTAAAGGAGAATATGATTTGAGTGAGGCGTGGATATATAGACACGCTTACACGGAAAAGGCTGACAGATATGTGCGTATGCACGGTTCAGCAACATTTTCCGAAGGCGGAGCGTTCCAAGATATTCCGTACATAATCAAAAAGTACGGTATAGTGCCTGAGGAAGTTTATAGAGGTTTGAATTACGGCTCGGATAAGCCTGACTTTACGGAAGTTACTCCGGTTTTGGACGGATTCGTTAAACCTTTGGCAAACGCAAAAACTCTATCTTCCGTTTGGAAACAAGGTTTGGAAAGTTTGCTTGACGCTTATTTCGGCAAATGTCCGGAAAAATTTACCTACAAGGGCAAAGAATACACACCTATAACTTTTGCAGAGAGTCTTGGTTTGAATTGGGACGATTACATAGAGATAGGTTCTTTTACTCATCATCCTTTTTATGAAACTTTTATGATAGAGGTTCCGGACAATTGGTTGCATGCTCAAATTTATAACGTACCGTTGGACGAAATGATGCAAATAATAGATGAGGCTATAATAAACGGCTATACTATAGGTTGGGGTGCTGATGTTAGTGAAAAAGGATTTTCTTGGAAGAATGGCGTTGCCATAGTTCCGGATGAAGAAAAGAGAGACCTTTCAGGTACGGAAAAAGAAAAATGGGAAAAACTTACTGCAAGTGAAAAAGCCGCTGCAACCTACTCTTTTGACGGCTCAGCTAAGGAAAAGAAAGTAACACAAGAAATGCGTCAAAAGGATTATGATACTTTCCAAACAACAGATGACCATGGTATGCAAATAGTAGGTATTTACAAAGACCAAAACGGCAACAAATTCTATAAGGTTAAGAACTCTTGGGATGCAATAGGTAAGTATGACGGTTACTTTTTTGCAAGTGAAGCCTTTGTAAGATATAAAACTATAGATTTTCAAGTAAATAAAAATGCTCTTTCGCAAGAAATGAGAAATAAACTAAAAATAAAATAATCGTTTTTGTTTTATACGTTTTTATATAATTAATAATGACACTACAATTTGTTGTAGTGTCATTTTATTTCAAGTATAAGAAATAGCATAGAAAATAAAACCTCTGTGCTATTTTTATTTACGGTAGAATTTTATTTGAAAAGTTTTTGAAATTCTCTTTTTCTCCTTGTTTTCCAGGTGCCTTTATGATAAACGTAAGATACTATTAAAGGCACAACAGTGGTAGCCTCGGCATATACCATCTGTTCTGCCTTAGGAGATACTTTTCCCCAAGAGCCTGCTTCTTTTAGAGTAGAAGAAGAGCAAGCACCGTCTCTTACATCGGCAACAGTTATTTGAACGGCATATTTGTGCATATCAACTTCGTGTCCCAAAACCTCCGCACAAACAACAGTATCTTGTGCAAAGTTTTTAGGGCTACCTCCGCCTATCATAAACAAACCCGTTGTACCTGCGGCAATTTTAATATTTGTAAGTTCAAGAAAATCTTTTACCGAATCAATGGAAAGATATTTATCCGGATTTGCCACTTGATGCATAACAAGACCGAAACCCGCGCTACAATCGGAAAAAGCGGGACAGAATATGGGAACATTGTTTTCGTAGCAAGCCTGTATCAAAGAATCTTTCTTTTTGGCATTACCGGAGGCCAACCATTTACCTATTTCATATATAAATTCGCGAGAAGAATATGGCCTTGGCTCTAATTGGTCTGCTATTTCTTTGATAGTCTTATCGCAAATCTGTAATTCGTCTTCATCTATATAGGTATCATAAATTCTGTCTACGTAATTGTCTCTCAAGGTCATATCGTCCATGAATTGAGAACCTTTGTAGTGTTTAAATCCTAAGGCTTCAAACAAGTCCATGTCTATAATAGAGGCTCCTGTGGAGACAATGGCATCTATCATATTATTTTTTACCATATCTACATAAACTTGCATACAACCACCGGCTGAGGTAGAACCTGCAAGTGTAAGAATTGTAGAACAGTCCTTGTCTTCCATCATACTTTCAAGTATATCTGCTGCGATGGCAGTTTCTCTTGAAGCAAAAGACATTTCTCTCATTGCATTAATTATAGGCGTAGAATCTATGGCCTTAATGTCAATGTGTTTGATGGTTTCTTGTAATAAGTCTTTTTTTTTCATAAACTTATAAGTGTTTTTGTTTCAACTTTTTAAGCGGACGCACTGTGAACACTGCAAAAAGTTTATTATTACTCAAAATAACACAGCGTCTAAATTTTAGAATGCAAAGATACGATTTTATAAAATATCAAACAAAAACAAAGTTTATTTACTATTCAGATAGTACAAATACTGAGAAATAGCGATTTATCCGTAAAAAAAATACTTTTTATTTTTATTTGATTCTTTATGTAGTTTTGATTTAACAAAAAATCTTTTGGAGACAGATCAATATTCTTAAAATTATTGGCTATTCCTTGCCCTATCATTTTTACGTAGGCCTCTTTTATTGTCCATAATTGAGTAAAAGCCAAGTCCGTATCTTCAAAAGATGTAAAAGAAAATTCGTTACTCTCACGGTTTTTTATACTCTTTAAATAATCGACTTCTTTTGTATTGAAAAATCTTTCGGCAAGAGGTATTTTTTTCTCTCTTATTGTTTCCATATCTATGCCTATGGGTTTATTGTCAAAACATATTGCAATATATTCTCTTGTGTGAGAAATACTAAAAAAAATATCTTTCCTATTTACAAAAAAAGGCTTACCCTTACTATCTTTTTCTATTTCAAAATCAAAGTCATAGCCTTGTTTTTTCAATTCGGAAATTAGAATCTTCTTAGACAAAACAGATATATTTTCCCTTTGCGATAAATTTTTATCATACTCAAACAAATCCTTTATTTTATGAATAAAAAATTGCATGGAGAATTTATTGTTGTAGCATATTAATAAACTCTTGTTCGGTTATCATGGTAATATTGAGGTTTTCAGCCTTGCGTTTTTTCTCGGGGCCCATTTTTTCGCCACAAATCAAGTAGTCTGTTTTGGAAGACAAAGATGAGGTGTTCTTTCCGCCGTTTTCTTCTATAGCTTTCTTTATTCCATCTCTTGAGAAAGATTGAAAACTTCCGCTGACCACAAATGTTTTTCCTTGTAAGGTATTATTTTTTTCTCTTTTGAGCATGTGAAACTGCAAACCCCTTTGTCTTAGTTTTTCTATTTGGGTAAGATTTTCCTTACTTTGAAACCAAGAATAAACGCTTTGTGCTATTGTTTGACCCACATCTTCCACATTAAGCAATTCTTCCATACTTGCTTTTTGCAGATTATCAATATTTTCAAAATATTGTGCTATTGTTTGAGCTCCTACCTCTCCTACATATCTTATCCCTAAGGCATATAAAACTCTTTCAAAAGGAACTTGTTTTGATTGTTTTATTGCATTTATGATATTTTTTGCACTTTTTTCTTTTATGGAAACCTTTTTACCTTCGTTGGAAAAGTATACTCCCATAACATCCTCCTGTTTTAAGTCGTATAAAGAGGCAAAATCCGAAACCTTTCCGTTATTTAAAAGGTATCTCATTTTTTCTCCACCGAGAGTATCTATATCCATAGCCTTTTTTGAAATAAAATGTTGGAAACGTCCGAGTATTTGAGGCGGGCAATGGTTATAATTCGGACAAAACCAACCTGCTTGGTCTTCTTCTTTTACCAATAAGGCACCACAAACGGGACAATTACTAACAAAATGTATTCTTTTTTCTTCAATTTCGTCGCCGACAATATGATTATGTTTTGCTTCTACTATTTTGGGAATGATTTCTCCTGCTTTTTCTATTACGAGAATATCTCCCTTGCAAAGACCTAAAATTTCCATTTGGTCGGCATTGTGCAAAGTTGCACGTTTGACTACCGTACCTCCCAGATGCACGGGTTCAAACTCAGCAACCGGAGTAACCACACCCGTTCTACCTACTTGATACTCTACGTTTTGAAGTTTGGAAAAGGCTTGTTCCGCTTTAAATTTATAAGCAGTTGCCCATTTTGGCGATTTTGCCGTGGTCCCCAAAGTATTCCAATATTTTACTTCATTGAGTTTGATAACTATACCATCTATATCAAAGGGGAGATTAAAACGTTCCTTATCCCAATAATTAATAAATTCCGTTATTTCATTTATGTTGTGTGCTAATTTAAAGAAATTACCCGTCTTAAATCCCCATTCTCTTGCTTTCAATATTCTTTTATAATGAGTATCTTCTTTTATTTCATCACTCATAAGAAAATACAAAAAACAGTCTAATTTTCTTTGAGCGACTTGCTTGGGGTCTTGTAGTTTTAAACTACCGGAAGCCGCATTTCTACAATTTGCAAAAGGTTCTTCTCCGTTTTCCACTCTTTTTTTGTTGAATTCTTCAAACGCCTTGTGTGGGAAAATAACCTCCCCTCTTATTTCAAATTCCTGTGGATAACCCTCCCCTTGTAAACGCAAAGGTATGGAGCGTATAGTCCTTATATTGGCTGTTACGTCATCTCCTATTATACCGTTGCCACGTGTAACAGCCCTTTTGAGTAGTCCGTTCTCATACAACAAACTTATTGCCAAACCGTCATACTTTAATTCGCAAACCCATTCCAAGCTTTTTTTTTCAAGAGCTTGTTCCGCTCGTTGCACAAAATCTATTATTTCCTCCTTGCTGTAAGTATTTGACAAGGATAGCATGGGAAAACGATGTACTACTTGTTTGAAGTCTTTATTTATTTGTCCGCCAACTCTTTGAGTAGGACTATCCTCCGAGATATACTCCGGGTGTTGTTTTTCCAAAGTCTCCAATTCTTTTAATAGATTATCAAAAGAAATATCATCTATCGTAGGTTGATCCAAAACATAATATTCATAGGAATACCTATTCAACTTTTCTTTTAAGTCCGTTATTTTTTGTTGTACTATATCCACACTCTTATTTTTTTGCAAAATTATAAAATTTCTTTCCAAAAATAAAAAGTGTGAGGGGCCGAACTAATGACGACAAGAGAAAACCTATCTGTATATTAGGGTGGAGAATTTATTTGTATCAAATATTTCCGAAGCAACCGACAGAATATCCTCTGCCTGTATACTATCTATATCTTCAAATGTTTCTTGTATATTTTGAACCTTGTTGTAATTAAGCAAGGATTTTGCCATGGATAGCATCTCCTCCCGATTATAATCGTTTTGAATAGACAATTGTCCTTTTAACTGTTCTTTAGCCTTGTGTAATTGTGATTGTGTCAGACGTTTGTCTCTAAATTTATATAATTCTTTGTCTATCAAAGATAAAGTTTTATCTATAAATTGTTCTTCCGTACCTGCATAAATTTGAAAAATACCATTGTCTCCGTATGCCGTATAAGCAGATTCTATCAGATAGGTAAAACCGTATTTTTCTCTTATATGCATGTTTAGAGCAGAATTCATGGCAGAAGAGCCTAACATATTATTTAACAAAAAAAAAGCAACTTTTTTTTCACAGCTATAATCATAACAGGGACAACCGTACATAATATGTGCCTGATGAGTATCTTTTTGATTTACTTTGTATTGCGGAAAATAATTATAGTTTTGCTTTATACGTGGCGGTTGTATATTTTCATCTATGTTTCCAAAATATTTTTCAGTCAGACGACACCACTTTTCAAAGTCCATATTCCCAACCGTAGAGATAACTATTTTGTTGGTAGCCCAATTTTTCTTTATAAATTTTCTGACTTGTAAAGAATTAAAAGAACGTACTTTTTTAGGAATTCCCAAAATCATTCTTCCCAAAGGAGTATTTCCAAAAATCATAGATTCAAACTCATCATAAATAAGTTCCGTTGGAGAGTCGTTGTAAGAATTGATTTCTTCTATTATTACCGACTTTTCCTTTTCCAATTCCTTTTCCGGAAATGTAGAATTAAAAACAATGTCTGCTAATAATTCTGTTGCACGTGCGTAATACTGAGTCAAAAAAGTGGCAAAAACAACTGTCTCTTCTTTGGTTGTATAAGCATTTAACTCCCCTCCTACTCCATCTATACGAGAAAGTATTTTTGAATATGTTTTATTAACAGTTCCTTTGAAAATACAATGTTCTATAAAATGAGCAATACCGTTTTCCTCTTCACTTTCGTCTCTACTACCAATATTTATGGTAACTCCGAGATGGGCAACATTTGAGTTCGTATACTTATGTACCAACCTAATACCATTACCGAGATTATGAAATCTATAAGGGTAATCAAATATTTTTTTAATTTGCATTTTGAGGAAAAAACAGAGTGCTCAAAAATTTTATTACACCTTTCTTTTTGTATTAACGAGAAATTACATAATAAGAACCTCCCATTTTATTCATCATGGACTGCATTAAATCATTTGCTTCTTGCAGAGTACGACGCGAGCCGTAACTTACATAATATATGGGAGCACCGTTTTTGATTTTTGAAAGTACATAACCGTCATAGCCTAAAGATTTAGCCTTTCTTGCCGATGTTTCCGCCTTTTGTTTGGTATCAAAAGTGCCACCTATAACATCAAAACCCAATTTAGAAAAACTTTGTACCAAAACGGGAGAATTATCGACAACCGGCGCCGGCTGGTTATCCTTTTCTTCCGTATCGGATTTTTTCTGTTTGGTTGTATTATTCTTTCTTATTATATTCGTTTTATTAGGTTTGTTTACGGATTCGTGGTCCAAGACCTCATTTTCCAAAACTTCAGTGGGGGAAACTTCCAACGGCTCATCATCTTGTCTTTCCGTAATTATTTGAGTGATAGAGGTTACGGGGTTATCTGCTTTTTGTCTTACAGGTATGTAATAAGATAATTTATTTGTTATAGGCTTTAAGAATTTCACATCCTTTAGCCATCCCATATAATGCGCTCCCGTAAATATGGCACACAAAAGTAGTAACGTTAATACTATACCGAAGATAAGCGGCCAAACTCCTTTTTTCTTTCTTACATATTCTGTTTTGTCTTCGGTATGCCTATATTTACTTAGTATTTCCATTGCCTCTTGTTGCAAGTCATCTTTTTCTTGTTTGGAATCATCTGAGTCCATATCTTCTTTAGGTACGGAGGTGTTTACATCTTTCTCTTTTTGTTCCGTACCGTCTTCCGTATTTTCCTCTTGCTCTACAGGTTGTTGAGGCAAAGGAGGTTCAATATTTAAACTCTCTTGTTTTTCACTAATATTTACCGGAGTAGAAGCTTGAGTATCTATCTCCGCATTCTCATGTAATGATATACGTTCTGCCGTTTGTTCGGTTGTTTCATTAATTTTGTTTTCTTCTTGTAAAGGCTTTGCCTCTTCTATCTCTTTTAGTACATCGTTGAATTGTTCTTGTTGCTCAAGTTTAGGATGTTTTTCCTGTTTTGTATGAATCAAATCGACCTTACCCTCTACCCTATTATAGATTTTAACATTTTTTAACTCCTCCAATGCAAAAACATTATCCATTAAATTTAGATGGTCATCTGTAACAAAAGTATACTCTCCAAGGTAACCTTTTTTTAAAGTTCCAAGTCTAGGTAACTCCACTTGCTCCCCTTTTTCCAACTTGGCAACCAAAGAATCTGCATATTGTTTTATCCATATCTCTGCAGTGGCAAAAGAAATAAATTCTCTCTGAGACATAAAGTTAATGAAATCTTTATTATTCTCTGTTATTCTGTCAAAAACAACGTTGCAACAAGGCGGGGTTATACTTCCCGTTGTTTCATTAATTTGAGCTGAAATATTCTTAAGCCTAAAAGTACCCAAACCGGGAATCTCAGCTATATCATTATGTTTCAGATATTCGTATAAATTTTCTACAACGTTCATAGTTTATATATTCTTGTTTATTATTCGTTTCACTTTTTCCAAATCCTCCGGAGTATCAACTCCTATTGAATCCGTATCTGTTTCAACAACTCTTATTTTATAATCATTTTCCAACCAACGCAATTGTTCCAACTTCTCCGCTTTCTCCAATTCACTTTCCGGTAAAGAGCATATTTTTTTTAGGACATCCGTTCTATAACCGTAAATACCTATGTGTTTATAGTAAGAATAATTTGTTAAACCGTTTTCTCTATTAAAAGGAATAACGGAACGAGAAAAATACAAAGCTCTGTTATTTTTGGAAAACACAACCTTGACCTCGTTTTTGTCTTCTATTTCCTCTTTTTCGTTTATTTGTTTACATAAGGTTACTATATCAACGTCCGAGTACAAAAAACCTTCCAATACTCGCTGCATTTGTTTTTTTTGAACAAGTGGTTCATCGCCTTGTATGTTTACCACTATATCAAAGAAAATATTCTCCTTTTCAAATTTTTCTACAACAACTTTGCACCGCTCCGTTCCGCAAGAAATGTTTTTAGAGGTCATTATTACATTTGCTCCGCAGATTTCGGCAAGATTAAATATTCTATCATCATCAGTGGCAATGTATACGGAATCAAAAAGATTTGAACCTTTTACGGAATCATACACCCACATTATCATGGGTTTATTATTAATAGGAGCAAGAGGTTTGCCCTCAAAACGAGAAGACTGATAACGCGCCGGTATAATTGCCAATGTTTTCATTCGTCAGAACAAATCTTTAATTTCCTTATCTATTTTTTCTATAACCTTTCCGACTTCTTTACCATTGTTTATGTCAAAATTATCTACATCTATGACGATTTTCCGACCGTTATAGGACTCTATCCATTTTTCATATCTTTGATTAAGAGAAGAAAGATAATCCAAGCGTATGGAAGACTCATATTTTCTACCTCGCTTGACTATCAAATTAAAGAGAGTTGAAACGGAGGCTCTTAGATATATAAGCAAATCGGGGGTAGGAGTTAGTGATATCATTAAGTTAAACAAAGAAATATAGGTATCGTAATCTTTATCCGAAAGCAACCCCAAACCATAGAGATTTGGAGCAAATATATAAGCATCCTCGTATAAAGTTCTATCCTGTATTATATATTTATTATTCTTGTGAGCTTCTATAATAGTTGCAAAACGTTTTTGAAGAAAATATATCTGTAAATTGAAAGCCCAACGTCTCATATCCGTATAGAAATCTGATATGTAAGGGTTGTCCTCCAAATTTTCATGCAAAGGGATACAACCGAAATGTTCCGCCAAAAGTCCGGTTAAGGTTGTTTTACCACTACCTATATTTCCCGCAATTGCAATATACATGTTACTCTTGTTCATCTTCGGCGTACATGTCATCGCTACCCGCCAAACCTTGAAACTTATAAGATTTGTCGTATGTAACTTTTATACGTTTTTTATCATTCTTACCTTTAATTTTTTCGGTAAGTTCTATATAATAATATGTATCTAATTTTGTATCGGTTACGCTTCTTTTATATTTGGAATCGTAATCTATCTTTTTAAACTTTTCTATTTTAGCCTTTGGATACCTAAGTGCCAAATCTTTGGTAATCAAACGCGGATAACGTGCTTTATCAACATTGGTAGTAGTGGAAATAAAGGTACCGTCCTTTTTCATAAGTATTTCTGCTTCAGAACCTCTGCGGTCATAAACAGCCTTATAGTTTTCTCCTTCCTGAGACCATGATTTCACTTCCGAGCGAGGAAATTTTTTCTTGAATGCCGAAGTAACCTCTTCGGGTATTTTGGGCGTATCCACAGCATCGGGAACAGAGACATCAACCTTTTTGCTTTTTTTCATTTCTGCTTGTTCTTTTTCATAATCAATCGATATACCCTCGCCTTGGATACCTTCCCTCTCAGCCATCTTCTTTTGTCTGTACTCTATGGCTTCCGGATTTAAACGAGCAATGTAGTCCTTTTTAACATAATCCGGGTCAGGTGCATTTGTTTTTGTAAGCCTGCCTCGCGTATCAAAAATCATCTCATATTCCGTCTGAGCCACACCTTTCATTGAAATAATGAGTCTGTAATAATTATCACCGCTCATATCTTCCACATACTGTGATTGTTTGATACAATAACCCGGGTAATTGTTTATAAAATAATTATCTACCAAAGTAGGTAATTCCTGCGGTTTTATATCAAAAATCGTGTATTGCCAATTGCCCGTAGGAGTAAAAAATACCTTTCCGGTATTATTGTCTATACTTATACTTGCAACGTATTGTCCCGTTTCAAAATGCCATCCCTCTAACTTATAGTCCGTATAAGTATTCTCCAAACCCTGTCTAACCTCTTGCGGAACCTCACTTTTTCGCAATTTTTGTTGGCAAAAGGTTGTCAAAGAAATAACCGATAATATTGCAATTAAAATAAAACGTTTCATATATCTATTCTTTATTTATTTCCTAAAAATGGTATCCTCTCTGTCGGGAGAAACCGAAATTAAAGTTACTTTTATTCCTGTCTTATTTTCTATAATTGAGATGTAATCTTTTGTTTGCTGTGGCAAATCTTCATAATTTTTTACCTTTGATATATCTTTCATCCACCCGGAGTGAGAAGTGTATAAAGGAACAGCATCAGACAAGTTATAAGGCATGTAATCCACTTCCCTATTGTTTATGAGATATTTTTCACAGAGTTTTATCTCGGAAAAATTATCCATAACGTCCACTTTCATTAACATTAAGTCTGTAACGCCATTTACCATACAAGCATATCTGAGAGCAACCAAATCCAACCAACCGGTACGTCTTTTTCTACCCGTAGTAACTCCGTACTCATGCCCCTGTTGGCAAAGTTTTTCCCCTTCGGAATCAAACAACTCCGTAGGAAAAGGTCCGCTTCCTACCCTTGTACAATAAGCCTTAGTTGTGCCGTATACTTTACCTATATAAGTAGGTGATATACCTAATCCCGAACAAACCCCGGCACTGGTAGTTGTTGATGAGGTAACAAAAGGATACGAACCAAAATCTATATCCAGCATTGTTGCCTGAGCTCCTTCGGCCAAAACTTTTTTGCCATTCAGTATTTCTTTGTTTATGTAGTATTCCGTACTTGTGATATTAAAAGATTTTACCTCTTCTATTGCTCCAAACCAAAGTTCTTCGTATTCTTGCAAGAGTTTATCGGAAATCTTAAAATCGTTTTCCGTAAATCCCATAGCCCTTATTTGCGTAAGGTGTATTTGTTTTATTGCAGAATATTTTTCCATGAAATCTTTTTCAAAAACATCCCCTAACCTGAGTCCTGTCCTTGCAACCTTATCCGTATAAGCAGGACCTATGCCTTTGAGTGTTGAGCCGATTTTTTTATCTCCTTTGAATTCTTCATTAACCGAGTCCAACAACCTATGAGTTGGAATAATCAAGTGTGCCTTATTGGAAATTATTAAATTATCTTTCGGTGTAAAACCTATTTTTTGCAAAGAGTCTATTTCCTCCAAAAAAATGCAGGGTTCTATTAAGACGCCGTTACCTATTATATTTTTTTTATCTCTATGGCAAATACCGGAAGGAATAATATGCAGAGCGTGTTTTATACCATCAAACTCCAATGTATGCCCTGCGTTCGGCCCTCCGTTAAAACGAGCTATGATATCATAGTTCTTTGACAAATAATCCACAACCTTACCCTTGCCCTCGTCTCCCCATTGTAATCCAAGAAGAATATCTACTTTGTTTGCAATCATTTTTAAATAGTTTGTTGTTCAGCATATAGTCCGAATTATCAGACATTATTTGCAAAAATACAATAAAACTTTTGTTTGAAAGACAAAGTTTTTAAATTTTTGCCAACTTTTTTATAAATTTGCAAGAAAATTTACTGAATGAAATTATCCATAATAATAGTCAACTATAATGTGGAACATTTTTTGGAGCATTGCCTAAAAAGTGTAAAGAAGGCTATAGAGAAAATAGAGACGGAGATTTTTGTTGTTGATAACAATTCTGTCGATAGTTCTGTAGCGATGTTAAAAGAAAAGTTTCCGGAAGTTATATTGATAGAAAACAAAGAAAATGTCGGTTTTGCAAAGGCTAACAACCAAGCCATAAGACTTGCAAAAGGCGAATATATACTATTACTCAATCCGGATACTGTTGTAAAGGAGGATACTTTTTCCAAATGTTTGGCTTTTATGGATAAAACACCTAACGCGGGAGGCTTGGGGGTAAAAATGATAGACGGACAAGGCAGAATCCTAAAAGAGAGTAAACGAGGATTTCCTACTCCTTGGGTGTGTTTTTGCAAAATGACAGGGTTGTGTTCTTTGTTTCCCAACTCAAAACGATATTGCGGCTATTACATGGGCAATCTGTCTTATGAGCAAACACACAAAGTGGATATACTTGCCGGAGCATACATGTTATTAAGAAAGACTTGTTTGGACAAATGCGGGCTGTTGGATGAAGATTTTTTTATGTACGGAGAGGATATAGACCTTTCTTACAGAATAACTTTATCCGGCTATGATAACTATTATTTTGCAGACACTCAAATAATACACTACAAGGGAGAGAGTACAAAAAAAGGGTCATTGAATTACGTGTATACCTTTTATAACGCCATGGATATTTTTGCAAAAAAACATTTAAAAACTTATTCTCTATCTTTTTTACTAAAAATGGCAATATGGTCCAGAGCTTCTCTGGCAATTATAAAACGTATTTTAAAAAATATAACACAACCCTTAATTGATTTCGTCCTTTTATACACATCTTTTTTTTATGTGGAAAAATTTTGGGCAATAACCTATTGGCAGAACCCTAATTATTACCCAAAAGAATACACTCTTATTGCACTTCCGTTATATGCCGTAATAATACAATTCTGTACTTATATTTTTGGAGGTTACGAAAGAAAGTTCAGACTCTACAAACTTTTATACGGCGTTTTTACGGGAATGATAGTCTTGTTGGTTTTTTATTCTCTCTTGCCTTCAGAGGAAAGATATTCCAGAGCCATGGTTATAATGTGTTCTTTAATAAGTTTTTTCATACTTTGGTTAATCAGAAAAATAAAACGAATATTGTTATCAAAATTCGGTAACGTTGAGAACGAAAATAACAATCAATATCTTGTAATAGGAGAGAAACAAGAAAGTCAAAGAATTGTCAAACTACTGAAACAAAGCAATCTTACTCCTAAATTTATTGGCATTGTATCTCCTACGGAAAACAAAAATAAAGAATATTTTTTGGGCAATATTTCTCAACTTGAAGAGATAATGAAAATATACAAAATAGGTGAAATTATCTTTTGTGACAATGACCTAAGCCAAAGTATGATTATGGAAATTATGAGTAAACTCAGCAAAACAAAAGTAAAATTTACCATAGCCCCCGAGATTGGCAATTTTATCATAGGAAGTAATTACATTAATACTCTGACCGATGCGTATGTGGTAAGCACTAGTATTATCTCCTCGGAAGAAAATCGCAGAAAGAAACGATTACTGGATATATTTTTTTCCATCATATTTTTATCGTTCGGTTTTGTGTTAATATTTTTCTACAAAAAACCTCTAAGGGCCATTAGAAACAATTTTTTGGTGTTTGTATCCAATAAAACATATGTAGGGTACAATACTTTGGATGAGAAATATAATAATTTACCGAGTATAAAAAAATCGGTTCTGACTATTACGGATAATATTAAAGATGTTTATTTGCAACAGGAGGCTATCCGCAGACTTAATCTTTTGTATGCTCGCAACTATTCCACAAAAACAGATATGGAAATTATATTAAGGAATATTAGAAATTTATGAAAAAAGTAATACTGCAGCCGAGTAAAGAAAAATCCCTTCAAAGAAAACATCCGTGGCTTTTTTCAGGAGCTATAGCCAAGAAAGATAACGATTTACAAGAAGGAGATATAGTAGAAGTTTATACTAGTATAGGTGATTTTCTTGCTGTTGGTTTTTGGCAAAATGAAACCATAGCACTAAAAGTACTAAGTTTTGAGAAAGAAGATATAAACCAAGATTTTTTTATTCGCAAAATAAATCAAGCCATAATATACAGACAGTCTTTAAATCTTTTTGATAATAAAGAAAATACGATATTTCGCTTAATTAATGCCGAAGGCGATGGTTTGTGTGGTCTTATCGCCGATTGGTACGAGGCAAATATAGTCTTGCAATTCCATTCTTTGGGTATGTATAAAAATAAAGATTTTATAATACAAGCTCTTCTGACTTTACTACCAAACATTAAAACCATATTTTCCAAATCTTCTTCCACACTTGGCAAGGGAAATTACGGGGCAAAAGATGAATTTTTATATAAAAACAGTGAGAAGGATCATTTTATTGCCATAGAAAATTCTTGTAGGTTTTTAATAGACTACAAACATGGACAAAAGACGGGGTTTTTTATAGACCAAGCCCCAAGCAGAAAATTGCTTAGCGAAATTTCCAAAGATAAAAAAATATTAAATTGTTTTTCCTATACCGGTGGGTTTTCTGTCGCGGCTCTCAAAGGGGGAGCAAACTCGGTAGACAGCGTTGATATTTCTAAAAAAGCCTCTGAAATATGCCTGCAAAACATATCTCTCAATAATTTTACCAACAAACATAAAATGGTTGTGGGAGATGTTCTTTGGTATTTGGACCAAATACCAAAGAATGAATATGACATGATAATACTGGACCCTCCTGCCTTTGCCAAACACAACAAAGACAAACAAAAGGCACTTAAAGGATATCGAACTATAAATCGGAAAGCGATGCAAAAAATTAAAGAAGGAGGTTTTATTTTTACGTTTTCGTGTTCTCAGGCAATTAGTTCCGATGATTTCTTTACTATGTTATTTTCCTGTGCTTTGCTTTCAAAAAGAAACGTCAAAATAATTAGACGTTTACCTCATAATTTTGACCATCCTCAAAATATATTTCATCCCGAAGGAGAATATTTAAAGGGAGCTTTATTGTACGTAGAATAAAAAAAGTTATCTTTCCAATAAATACGGTCGTCTTTGTTGGGTACGTAATAGGGATTGATTATATTGCCATTCTTTTATTTTGGCTTCATTCCCGGACAAAAGCACTTGTGGAACTTTCCAACCCTTGTAATTGGCAGGTCGCGTATATACGGGCGGAGCAATCATTCCATCTTGAAAAGAATCACTTAATGCACTTTGCTCGTCATTCAGCACGCCGGGTATCAACCTTGCTAAACTATCCGTTATAACCGCTGCTGCCAACTCTCCTCCGCTAAGTACATAATCTCCTATGGAAATTTCTCGTGTTATCAGGTGTTCTCTTATTCGCTCGTCTATTCCTTTATAATGTCCGCAAAGGATACAGATATTTTGTTTTAAAGATAATTCATTAGCTAAATTTTGAGTTAAAAGTTCTCCGTCCGGAGCAGTATAAATAACTTCGTCAAAATTATATTTTTTCTTCAGGTTACTGATACAGTTATCCACCGGTTCTATTTGCAAAACCATTCCTGCTCCTCCTCCGAAAGCATAATCATCTATGCTTTTGTGCTTATTCAAAGAATAATCTCTTAGGTTATGTAAATTAATCGTTAATATTCCTTTTTCTTGAGCCCGCTTGGGAATGGATTCTTCAAAAAAACCTTTCAAAGTATTGGGAAACGAAGTTATAATGTCTATCTGCATGAGAAACCTTTTATGAATTATATATTTTTTATGTTTTTTGATTTGATGCAAAATCTTTGTACGATTTACAAAAAAAAAGGTTACTACTTTTTATTATGCTTTGCGAGATTTTTTAGTATCTTTGCAAGAAATATAAAACAAATTAGAAACAATGAAAAGAACAAGTATATCTTCATTCTTCGGGTTGTCATCCATGCTAATTGTTTGTTTGTTATCTGTTTGTATTTCTTTTGCTCAGGTCAAAGATTATGCAAATTTACCGGATTTTGACAACAATGACTATAAGGAATATTCTTCCTTTATGGTTAGACCTTTTGCAATGGTCGGACAAACTCTATACTTGGAAAAAATTGATTCCTCTTTAATCAATTATTTCTATGTGGGCAATATAGCCAAACACGAAAGGGAGGATAAGAGTAACATTGCTTTCTATAAACTTAGTAGAATGAGCAAGGAAAAACTTACTACTCTGCAAGGTAAATGGTTTGTAGTTATGGATTATGTAGCCGACCAATTTGCATATAACAAAATTTATAAAGCAACGAAAGAAAGACGTGATTTTTCAAAAATGCGTCATCCTTTTATGAAGTTACTTGTTGAAAATACTTCCGATACAATCTTTTATGAGTACCAAAATTTTTACAACCAGTATCATTTTCCTTTTACTCCAATGTCTTATTACAATGCAATAAAAAACGAATACCCACATGAGACCTATGCTTTTGAGGATTTAAATCTTATTAGCTATGACACCAATGCCAATTATGCCATACTTCCCGACCAACTTATAGGACAAAGACTAACCTTGCCCGTTGTTACGGACGCAACATTGGAAAGATTATACAACGGTAAGCGCTTGTATAACTATCCCGATGATAGCAGAAAATACTCTTTCATGGAATACCCTATACTAAAAGCCAAAAACTTGGAGGGTAAGACTTTTATTGTTAAAGATATAGCCTTTGATTTTGAAAGTTTGCCCAATATTTATTTAAAGTTGTTATTAATAAATTCCAAAGATACCGTATATTACAAATATCCTACAAAAAAAGAACGACATCTCTTTGCTTTCGTTATTGAAAGTTTTTACAAAAGAATTAAGCAACAATACAAAGATAGAGAATTCACTGTCAGAGGGGATAAGTTTCCTTTAAAAGTTATTGATATCAGAAGAAAAAGACCGCTAACTTTACAGCAAGGGGATATTTTTCACTGTTTGGATGTTGTTGTAAAGGAGGGTAAATTCCAATTACTTATGAGGAACTCCAAGGGAAGAAAATTTTATATGCCCGAGGATTATGCTTTGGGAGATATGTTGTCTTTTAATAGGTATTTATCAACTGAAAGAATAGAAAAATACAGAGATACTTACCCCACCTATTATAAAGCCATATGCCAAAAAGAATTGATAAAAGGTATGTCTATGGACATGGTGGAACAAAGCTGGGGAAAGCCGGAACGTAGTGTTAAAACCAATTTTGACGGAAGTAATCAACAATGGTTTTACATGGGTAACATATATATAATATTCAAAAACAATATTTTACATCGTGTTGCCATGATACCTAAGGAAATGAGGTAATTTTTTATATTGCGAAATAATAAAATAGAACAGAACAAACTTAAGCGGAAGAATAAAAACATGAACGAGGAAGATAAAGAAATTCTGGAATTGGTTGAAAGATATGAGGCTATGCTGTCACGTGGTGAGAAATCTTGGTTTGATTCCATGGATTTGGTAGATATTATAGATTATTACGATTATGAAGACGAAACGAATAAATGGAGAGAGGTTATAAATCGCGCTTATAAAATGTTTCCAAACGACGAACAGATTGTGATACGAAAGGCAACTCTTTATATAAGTGACGAAGAATACTCAAAAGCAAAAAAGCTTGTACTTCCTTTTATAAAAGCTCACCCCTCAAACGAACTAAAAGGAATACTTGCTACTATTTATATGCAAGAAAACGACTCCGATTTGGATAAGGCGGAAAATATACTTAAGGATTTGATTTTAGACGAGCAAGATAATATTCATTACATCTATCAGTTATCTGCAATAAAAATAGATAAGGGGGAATACGAAGAGGCAGAAATCTTATTGCGAGATATTATTTTAGAAAATTCTGGTGATGAGACACTGTTATTTTCATATGTAACGTGTGCCGTTAACGAGGAGATTAGAAATAATATTATACACACATTGCAGACCATAGTAAACAAAAAACCGTTTGAAAATATCGTATGGTTGTATTTGGCAAAGTTGTACTTACATGCCGATGAAATAGACAAAGCATCCGAATGCGTTGATTATGTCCTTGCCATAGATACGGAAGATGCTGCCGAGCAAGTACATACACTGAAAGCAAGCATTGCATTTGCAAAACAAGATACGGAGACTTTTGTAAAGGAATCTCTTCTGGCTTCAAATTATTCTTCGGAACCTTATTTTTACTACGAAAGAATAGCAAAAATGTATTCACAAGTACAAGAGTATCGAAAAGCCATAGAGTATTACCAAAAATCTTTGGAGTTTGAGAAAACGGGCGAATCCTTACCAAAGTCAAATTTTGGAATAATAGAATGTTTTCTATTGACGGATAATTACAACATGGCTATAAAATATTTGGATAGAGCAATGGCTTTTAATTATGATACCGAATATTATATAGACTTTGCAACAAGATTGTATGCATTGGGTTTTGCACAATTAAGTGAAGAAATTTTTTGGAATTTTATAGACGATGAGGATGAAAGAATATCTGTAATCGCGACAATAGCCTTAGCTTATTTAAAAGCAGAAGATGACGAATTGCTTGCCGGAATAAGGATTTTGGAGGATGCTATCGGAAATAATAAAATTTCAGATGACATTTATCTTGCTATGTTGGATTTGTCTTGTAGGGATGATAGATATGTGACTTATTCCAGAAATGCCCTAAAACATATAATTACAAAAAAAGATTTTCGTGAGGAGATAGAAAAAAATTATCCGAATCTATTGGATAATAAAAATTACATTAAATACTTAAAAGAATTATTAGATGAATAGGGTACTGTTTTTATTCCTGACAATATTTTTATTTGTCAATCCGGGTATAACTCAAAATACACAAATAGATTCACAAAAAAATAATAATATTAAAATAGGCAAAGTTATTTCTTGGTATAACGATAATCTTAATTATGGAACCATTACTTTACTTATGACGGTGGAGAGTTCTTTTGTACCTTTTCCTTCTGAGGTTATTATTCCTCCTGCCGCCTATAAATCGTTGGAAAAAGATAGCGATTTAAATATTTTTTTTGTTGTTTTGTTTGGCACAATAGGAGCATTGATAGGTGCGTCTATAAACTATTTTCTTGCATTATGGCTCGGTAGACCAATAATTTACAAATTTGCAGAGTCACGACTTGGCAGAATGTGTTTGTTGAGTAAAACAAAAGTTGAAAAAGCAGAAAATTATTTTGTAAAACACGGCAAAACTTCCACTTTTATAGGACGATTGGTTCCCGCCGTTAGACAATTAATTTCCATTCCTGCAGGCTTGGCAAAAATGCCTTTGCACATATTTCTGTTATACACATTTTTGGGAGCAGGAATATGGAATATAATATTGGCTTTTATAGGCTACTTGGCTAAGGGACAACAAGATGTTATTGCAAAATACAGTAGTGAATTATCTTATATCTTACTCGGTTTGGGAATACTTTTTGTCGGATATCTTGTTTATAACGGGTTAATGAAAAATAAAGATAAAAATAATGCATAAAACTCTTTTTGGACTTATAGGTTATCCTTTGAATCATTCATTTTCTCAAAGGTATTTTAAACAAAAATTCGCTTCTTGGGGAGTAGAGAATTATGATTATCAACTTTTCGAACTAAAAAACATAGAAGAAATACTTACATTAATAGATGAATTTCCTCTATTACAGGGTTTGAATATTACAAGTCCTTTCAAACAAAGTGTAATTCCGTTTCTTGACCACATAAATCCTGTTGCAAAAGAGATAAATTCCGTAAATACAATAGCTATTGAAAACGGAAAACTTATTGGATACAATACCGACTATTTAGGTTTTAAATACTCTTTTGAAAAAAATATAAACAAAGATTTTAGAATAAAGAAAGTTGCAATACTCGGTACCGGCGGAGCAGCACAGAGTGTAGCCTATACTCTAAGAATAATATCAATACCTTTCTTCTTCGTTTCCAGACAAAAAGAATCGGATAATATTATTTCCTATAACACACTTAATAATTCGGATTTTAATGATATTAGTGTTTTTATAAACACAACACCTTGTGGTATGTTATCAGTTGAGCAATCTTTGCCCAATATTGATATCAATAAAATAAATCACCGACACATAGTTTTTGACCTTATATATAATCCCTCTCCTACCCCTCTTCTGTCTCTTTCAAAAAGACAAGGGGCAAAAACCATAGATGGCTTGCAAATGCTCTATTCGCAAGCAGAATATTCTTGGCAAATTTGGAATAAATAATCCTATCTTACTTTTCTTTGATTCAGAGCCTTGTGATATTTTCTTGCATTATTTTTATGCTCTTCCAAGGTAGAGGCAAAATTATGATAACCCGAAAAATCGTCTTTTGCACAAAAATAAAGATAATAATGCTTTTTGTAGTTTAATACGGACATTATGCTACTTATATCCGGCAAACAAATAGGTACGGGAGGTAATCCCTTGTACAAATACGTATTGAAAGGTGAATCGTATTTCAAATGTTCAAAATTTATTCTTTTAATGGAAAAATCACCAATAGCAAATTTTATCGTAGGGTCTGCCTGCAACAGCATATTTTTCTTTAATCTATTTATATAGACACCTGCAATTATTGATTTTTCATCGTTTTTTGTTGTTTCTTGTTGAATGATAGAGGCTAAAATAATAACATCCTGTTTGGAATATCCTATTTCTTTGAGGGTTATTTCGCGTTTTTCCCACCAATTTTGAGATGTTTTTTTTAATTTTTCAAAAACAGTCTCTGGGCTTGCATTCCAATAAAATTCGTAGGTATCCGGTAAGATGTCAAAAAAGATTTGATTATTATTTTTATAGTTTAGATTATTGTAATGGTCAAGTATTTCTTTTTCTGAAATAAGTAAGTTTTGACTTAGTTTTTTTGCCAAATCTTCTGCTGTACGTACATTGTTTATAACCACTTTTATAGGCACCTGTTCTCCGTTTCCAATACTTCTTACCATTTTAAACACAAAAGAATTGGGTTTAATTACATAGTGCCCTGTCCTTATTTTTTTATCAATTCCGAATACTATGGATAATAATCTAAATGGAATATTATTTTTTTGTATTACATTTTTATATTCCAAAGTATCTGCAAATTGAGTAAATGTTTCCCCCTTATAAATAAAAATTTCCGCATCGTTCTTATTATTAGTTTTGGCAAAAAAAACGAAGAATATGAACACAAATAAAATCAAGAACAATATAAACATTGATAACAATGTATAAAATAGTATCTTACGTCTTTTATTTGATTTATTTATTGGGGGTAATAATCTTAACATAAAAGATTTAAAGTATTTTTTGATATAGAAATACATCTTCAAAATTTTCTTTTCTTCGTATCCATTGTTGTAGAGAACCAACAATATTGTAACCTGTTTTTTCAAAAAGTCTTACGGAGGGTATATTTTTGCAAGGTACTAAAACATATAATTGATTAAAACAAAGAGTATCACAGGCATATTTTTCTATTAATTCAATAGCTTTGAAAGCAATACCCTTACCTCTATATTTTGAGCAAATATATAAACCAATAGATGCTCGTAAATTTTTTACATCTATATCAAACAAATCTACACATCCCACAGACGCATTTATAAATTCGTCCTCCATATCTATGATAAATCTAACCTGTTGTGCAGAAAACACATCTTGCAATTGAGCCGTCAGAACATAATTTTCTATATCATATTTGGAAATAAATCTATTGTTTATGCCTACCGACCATTGGTCAACATCGTTTTCCCAATTATAAATATTATCTATATCTTTAGGTTCCAAGGCTCTTAAATGTACATCCATAAAAACATAAACAAAAAAAAGCAATGCTAATTTTCTTAGCATTGCCACAATTATTAATCTAATTATTTTAAACCGTAGTCGCGGGCAGATTTGAACTGCCGACCCCTACATTATCAGTGTAGTGCTCTAACCAACTGAGCTACGCGACTATTTATAATACTCTCCACTTTTCTCCTCCTACTCCCCCTCATATAAAATACAAAACCAAAATTAAG
>CAUTQY010000020.1:0-30850 GCA_963540815.1 uncultured Bacteroidales bacterium | reverse complement strand
GCGATTCGTTATCAAAAAAACATAGTTTTTTGAGTCAAAAAACTATGTTTTTTTGACGGAAAAACTATGTTTTTTCATCATTGAAACGGCCTTTGGCAGAAACCAAACAAAGAAAGGCAAAATTTTCAAAAAGAACAGCAGTAAAATTATAAAGAATAGCAAAAATATTTCCGCTTTTGGGGAGGTTTTCATAAGGAAGGGCAAGAATGAAAGACATTTTTAAAATAAAGCAAAATGCCGTTTTTGTATGACCTCTGAAACTTTATTTCAAGTTAATAGAGTTATTCATTATTATATGATATTAATTAATGGGTAAATTTATTGCTATATCTTTGCTGTATTATTATAAATAACTGCTTCAATTATAAAAACCGCGTTAATACTTATAACAAAGTATTTTTAATGTTTTTTTAGCAGAAAAAATACATAATCGTTTTTTTATATTTGCAATACAGTTAACAACAAATCTAAAATCGAAGGGTTCGGATGGAATATAATGCGAGAAAATTTTTATGAAAAGGAAACACTTCAAAATAATTATTTTAATTGCCTTTGTTACATGTTTTTTTCTTGTATCAAAGGTAAGGAATTACAGATACCTTCCGGTACATGCGTTTTTGATAGTGGTCGCAAGATATTTATCATTGTAAACAAGGGTTCTTCCGAAGCATCGGAGGTATATCTTGATAGCGTATCCTAAGAGACGAAAAGAAAAATCGGAGTTTCTTTTTTTAGAAACGATAGCATTGGATATGAACAGGCATTAGAAGAATTTCTCCTCAGGAATAAGCAAAAATGGCAATACATACAAAACGGTTTGTGTTCAAAAATAGATGATAATAATGTTAAATATTATGTAGTTCTACACTCTAACACAGCTGATAGATGGTACGAGAGGAATTATTTTTTTTGTTTCAAGGTTATGTGAAAAGATTTGATTTGCTTAATTTGTTTAGAATATTAATAATTAAATAGAATGGAAGGCATTAGACT
Source organism: uncultured Bacteroidales bacterium (assembly GCA_963540815.1). Taxonomy (GTDB): domain Bacteria; phylum Bacteroidota; class Bacteroidia; order Bacteroidales; family P3; genus Scybalousia_A. Next base: position 29,857 of record CAUTQY010000020.1, on the reverse strand, counting down.
TTGCAAAATCGAATGCCTTCTATTTGTATGTGTTATCCGTATTGCCACGACTTCTGCGAAGTCTCACAATGACGGTGTGGAGTACATAAAAGGTCTGGATTGCTTCGCTTTTCGTTCTCAAGGATACTATTATTAGGCTCCTAAGGACGGAAGTGTAGAATGAGCTTATAAAAATATGGATTGATACACAATAAAACTACTCTGTGTAGAAGAACTTATCAAGCAATTTAGTAATAATCTGTTTGTTATTTCAGGTGTCTAGCTAACGATAAGGCAAATGGGAATTTTAAAATATAAAATCTATCTCTCTTAGTTCAGCTATGTGTTGTTTTTGTTCTCTGTCTTTCAATATCAAATGACCGTATGGGTTGACGCCTATAATCCTACACTCCGTTTCTTTTCCCTTGTAATTATATTTCCTATACTCATTCAAAAATAAAAGATTATCCGAATATTCTTTGTTTATATTGCTCGACTTGCCCTTCTTATATTCAAGATACATGCCTATAATATTTTGCATAACTTTTTGAAACACTTCTTCTTTATTAAATTCTCCATTTTTCTCCAAAGCAAAAGAAGTGGGATTGGGGGCAAAGGAAAATATTTTTTGATTGACATTTATACCTATACCCACATAGGATACGGAAAACTCTCTGCCCAATATTTTATTTTGTATTAACATTCCGCAAATCTTTTTATTGTTTACATAAATATCATTAGGCCATTTGATTTTAACACCATTTATATCATATTCTCTCAAAGTTTTTAATATTGCCAAAGATATTATTTGAGTTATAATATATTGGTCGGACGGGTCTATAAACACAGGGTGCAAAACGAAGGAAAAACATATATTCTTATCTTTTTCGCTTTCCCATTTATGTTCTCCTTGTCCCTTGCCGGCCGATTGGTTGGAAGTATAGACGGTAAAAAATTCGGACAAACTTAGGTTTTTGTCCTTGTTTATCAAATACGTTTGTGTGGAATTTATACTTTCCAAGTTTAGTACTTCGTATTTATACATAGAGAAAAAGAAATTAAAACAAAACTTTACATACCTAAAAACCGGGTATGTAAAGTTTAAGTTTTTTGTATAATGTGTTTATTTTTTGTCCTTAGGCAAGGCGGTAAAGGTTCCCGTTTTTCTTTGCAAAAGACCGCTTCCGTCTTTATAAAAAATATCATAGATATAGGTTCCTTGCGGAGCCAATTCATTGTTTTCCAATCTTCCGTTCCAACCTTGATTTTCTTTTCCGCTAAATATTTTTGTGCCCCATCGGTTATATACATCCAAAGTAAAATACTCCAACATAGAACCGACCGGTGCAAAAATACCTATAGCCTGCCCATCTTCTCCGGGTACAAAAGCATTTGGCACATAGAAAGTAAAGTCCGGCACCACCCTTATGGTATCATATACCGTATCCGCACAACCGGCGGAGTTGTAGACTACGAGCATTATTTGATAAGAACCCGAATCTGTTGCAGGGTAATTTTCGACACCTGAAACGGAAGTCGAGGTTGTACCGTCTCCCAAATCCCAGAATCTATCGGCGCCGTTAATGGTCACATCTTCATACATCAAAGTTGCCGAAGAAAGAGTCAGCGTATGAGAAGACAAAGACATTCTTGCCTTAACGTTTGCTATTACCTCAACGTCTACATTTGCCGAAGCAATGCAACCGTTTTCATCTTTTATGGTTACGGTATATTTTGTGTTTTTCAAAGGGCTAACCGAAGGCTCTCGCATGTTTTCTTGTCCAAACAAACTTTGGTCGGTAGGTTCCGCACTCCATGTGTATTGCTCTGCCTGCGTACAAGACAAGGTTATTTGGTCTCCCTCGCAAATATAATTGTTACTAACCGATGCGGAAGTATTAGCTCCTTGAATCTTGTATTCTATCGTATCAAAAAAAGTTCTTCCGCAAGAGTCCTCTACGGCAATGTAGAATATGATAGGGGCGGTTATAATAGGATTATAGGTAAAAAAGAGTTGTGGTGTATTCACATCCTCATTACGATAAATAGTCGTATCCAAAGAGTTGGCATTTATGGAATTGGTTATATTGACTTTCATAAACCTATATGCTCCCTCAGTACTTACCAATATATTTTCCGTTATGGGCAACTCGTTGTCGCAATATGTTTTACCTCCTTGTGTTTCAAAGGTCATAGGACTCGGTTCTTGGCACACAAGAATTATCGTATCCCTTGGAGTACACTCGTTAACATATTCCGTTATTACATACAGAGTATCCTGTGAAAGCGGTTCTTTGTTCGGGTTGTGAAGAAAGTCTATAAAAAAATGAGCCTCATTTTGATTTCTTGCAAGAGTCACGGTAGTACCTACCTCTTGATTGTTATCATCTACCAAAATATAATCCTCACCCAAGGTAAGACTACTACCCCCGGAAGAAGAAATTTGTACACTGTATTGAGTAACGGAAGCAACTTCATAATTTGCCGTAAGACTAACTTTTGCCCTTCCGCAACCTTTGGTATATACACCCGTAGTTACATCATTATTGCCTGCGACGTCCAAATTTAACCTATCGGCGTGTAAAGAGTTTGCTTTCAAATAAACGGCAGAGTTATATTGATTGTCGCTTATGTTGGCTATTGCGAGTTCTATTCTGTAACGATAGCAAGGAACAACTTCTATTTTTTTTGTGGTCAAATCCACAGTGTAACCGTTCATTCTGCAATTATCGTTTGCGTACTGAGATCCATAGTTTCTTATAAAGTATTGACTGTTGTCCAAATGGCAGTTTGTAGTACCTACGGCAGATGTGCCACCATTCACCGTGTTTATCATTACGGGAAGGTTGGTATTTGGTACTATTGCTATGTTTTCATTGGTATAAACATCACCCATACTGGTTACCAGATTGCCGTTTTCATCATAAGGACCTGAAACAAAAAAGCCGAACACATCATTATAGATAGAGCATACAAATTCGGGGTATTCTTCCGAAGCAAAAACGTAAGAAAAGGAAAGCATATCGCTCTTTGGTATTATCCAAAAAGACATGCAGGCAACATCGTTCATTGCATATGTTCCTCCTTGATTTTGATAAACCATATGTAATGAAGGAGACATATCTCCGCACTCTCTACAAAAACCGGGATAGGTATTGCTCTCTACACCGGAGGCAGTACCGTAACCTGCTTGCTCATAAGATCCCGTTGTCATAATAATACCGGAAGACAATGGCATATTATTTCCCGTTATGTCCGGATTGGTAAATGTTCCTATCTGTAGGCTATTGGTAGAGGTTTGTCCGTTAAATTTGGGTTCGTGACCAAAGCTTAAATCCAACTCCACACTTTCATCCGAAATAAAATATTGCTGTATCAGATTGGCAACATTACCTTGATACCGGGTAACGGTAACCTGTGCTTGTGTCTGCACACACAATAAGAAAAGCGTAACTATTATAAATATATTTTTCATAAAATTAAGATATTTTTGCTTTATATGAAAAAGACAATCTTTTTTGTTTTTTGTTGCAAAACCGACAAAAAAAATTACCTTTGCAAAGGTAATACAAAAATAAAACCTACACAACCATGCAAATAAAACAACAAAACATTTATATACTCTTTCTTATATGTGTCATAATATTTTTTGCGTGCGAAAATAACACGGAGCAACCCAAACCTCCTACCTATCTGAGAATAGAGGTTAAGCCTACGGAATACAAACTTTTTGCAAATGATAAACTACCCTTTACTTTTGAATACGACAAAAGTGCAGATATAGATTTTTTGCAAAGCAAGGACAAAAACATGAAATGGTTTAATATAGACGAAAAGAAATATAATTTTGAGATAAATGTAAGTTACCTTAAAATCAATTCAAGAAAGGATTTGCAAGAAGCCATTAACGATTGTTTTACTTTTCTAAACAGACACGAGAAACTTTCTGCGGGCATACTGCAACAGGAATATAAAAACGAAGAAAAAAAAGTATACGGCACAGCCTTTGAAATAAAAGGGAGGGATGTGGTCTCTCCTTATCAATTTTATTTGACTGACAGTGTCAAGTACTTTGTGCGTTTTGCTCTCAACAACAAAATTATTCCGAATAACGACTCCAATGCCGTTGTAATAAACCAACTAAAAAAAGATATGCAACATTTAGTAAATACTTTTACATGGAAATAAAAAGGTAAGGAATTAAAAATAAAAACATTCTATTTTAAGTTTATAGAAAAATAGAAACCATAAAATGAAAAAATCATATCTGTCGCTTTGTTTTTTATTTATAATCGTATCGGTTAATTTGTTTTTTGTCTCTTGTACAAAAGAGGAGGAATATGCTACGGGAGGAAATGTGAGTTTGAAATTTTCTCAGGACACCCTTACTTTTGATACCATATTTACCACTGTCGGTTCGATAACAAAAAAAGTAGTGGTATATAACGAGGAAAATGAAGCCGTAAAAATAAATTCCGTAACATTGGGAGCAGGACAAGAATCTTATTATAGAATAAACGTGGACGGCAACCCAAATCTGTTGGTAAAAAATATAGATATAGGTGCCAAAGATAGTATGATTATTTTTGTAAGAGTGGAGTTGGACAAAAACAATCAAAACACACCTTTACTTGTGCAAGATTCCATAATACTGAGTTTTAACGGCAAGCAACAATTCATACAACTTTTGGCATACGGACAAGACGCCTATTATCACAAACCTAAGGAATACACTTTTCTTAATCAAATCACGGGTGAATATCAAACAATAAACTGTTCTTTGGCACACGAAAACTCAGAGGGCGCAGACTCCGGTATAGAAATAAGCGGTAATAATATTATATGGAAAACCGACAAACCTCATGTTGTTGTAGGTACTTGTATGGTAACGGGAGGTTATACTCTAAGGCTTCAAAACGGAAACAAGATATACATGGCAAATAAATCTGACATTACGGTTTTGAATCAAAGCAGTCTTAATGCCAACGGCACTGTTAATGAACCCGTTTTATTTACTTCCATACGTTATACGGGAAGATATGGCAACATCTCAGGACAATGGAACGGAATACATCTTTCGGCAGGTAGCAAAAACAATGTAATCAATCATGCAAGAATCTGTAATGCAATTGTAGGACTTACCGTAGATACTTGCGTAACTCAACCAATAAATGATAATGGTTTTTTTGCTCCCACGTTGAAAATAGAAAATACACAAATAGAAAATTGTTCTCTTATAGGTTTGTATGCCAGAGGGGCTGTTGTAGAAGGCAACAATCTTATAATACAGAATACGGGTTCGTATTCGCTTGCTTTGGCTATGGGAGGAAATTACAGATTTGTTTACTCCACTTTTGCCAATTATTGGGCAAGTAACACGAACAGAACTGACCCGGTTTTGGTACTTAATGATTGGTATAATGCCGCAAGTGGTGGCAAAATAATACGTCCGCTATACAATGCGGAATTTTATAATTGTGTTATTTATGGCAATTCGTTTAAAGACGAAATTGAATTTGATTTGCAGCAAGAAAATACCTCTTCGTATAAGTTTGACCACTGTTTGATAAAAACCGATGCTTTTAATAATTCGGTGTCTTTTGCAAACTCTTGTTTATTTAATATGGAGCCTTTGTTTAATGATGTTTACAACAATGATGTAACTCCTACCGAGGGTTCGCCCCTTATTGGCAACGCAGATGGTATATGGAATTATACCGTTCCTACGGATATTTATAATAATTATAGAAGTACGACACGCCCGACAATAGGAGCAATAGAGTACAAAGAAAACACAAAACGTAAAAGATTATAATTTTTTTCGTCGTTTTTGTTCAAAAAAATCTTTGACCAAATCCGAACAAGTTTTCTCTAATATGCCTCCTATAACAGAGGTACGAGCGTGATAGAGATTGCCAAAAATAGAAGCTCCGCGTTTTGGGTCTTTTGCGCCATAAACTACTTTCTGTATTTGCGTCCAAAAGATTGCACCGGCACACATAGTACAAGGCTCTACGGTTACGTACAAAGAACAATCCGATAAATATTTGCTTTGCAAGACTTGTTCGGCAGAGGTTATAGCCAAGATTTCGGCGTGAGCCGTAGAGTCTTTTAATTTTTCAGTCATATTATAACCGCGTGCTATTATTTTATTATTGCACACTATAATGCAACCTATGGGAACCTCGTTTTCCTCGTAAGCTTGTTGAGCTTGTTTTATAGCCTCATGCATAAAATATTTATCGTCATAAACTTCTGTCATAATAACTATGGTAGTTTATATTTCAACCAAATTTTTTCTATTATAAAAATCTTCAATTTCTTTGGTTATGGCAAAAGATACCTTATCGTCTATGTAAATATTTTTTTCGTTTTGTGTTATGGCCTTAACAAAAGAAATCAATTCGTATCTTATACCCTCTCCTTCCAATTGATAGAAATATCTTTTATTATCGTCAGGGTTTTCCCTTCTTACTTCAAAATAGTCCGTTTTCCACCAAGGTGCAGGTACGTAAATATAACCGTTCGTACCCGAAATAATTAACTCTCCCTCGCTTTTTACACCTTTGCCCACTTTAAGAGAAGCAACGGCTTTGGGAAATATGTAAGATATTTTTGTAAACAGGTCAAAATCCTTTGTATTATCATCAAAATGAGAGGTGATAACTTTTTCTTTATAGTCTGTGTCTAATATTTGAAAAATAGGAAGCATTGCCGTAGGTCCCCATTCCGAAATGGAATTCCAAAATGTATTATAATCTTTTATCTCTCTTTGTTGCATATCTCTAAAACTCGTACAAGTAGACTCCACACTTACAACATTACCTATAATGCCACTTTTTACCAACAATAACAATCTATAATAAGCCAAAGCATAACCTGTCTTAATGGAGTCAAAAAGCACACAAGAGTTTTCTTTTGCCATGTCTTTTAATTCCATCCAACCGTTGAGATTTGTTGCTATGGGAGATTTGCAAAGCACATGTTTTTTATTTTGCAAGGCATAAAGTATTTGTTTATAATGGTCTCTGGGATGAGAGGCTATATACAAGGCATCCGAAATCTTGACAAGTTGTTCAAAGGTTCTTACTTTTTTTTGTTTTAAACCGGGTGTAAGAAAATCATCATATTCTCCCCATACACCCGAAATACTAAGTCCGTTAACAAAACAACTCTCCGTATCATATTTGTTTAATATGGATATCTCTCCAACCAAACCCATTGATAAATCCGTTTTTTTTGCCCTTAATTCCGATGAGGAGACTCCGGTAGTTCTCTCCAAGTACACAACTTTGCAAAACTCCTTGAGATAATCAAACTTTCCCTCCCAATCGCTTCCAATCGCAAAAACGTTTACTCCCAATCTTTTTATGTCGTCTATTTTTTGTCCCTCATATTCCTCCACTATTATTTCGTCTGCCAGTCCCGTTTGTTTGACTGCCTCCATTCTCTCCATTAAAGATTGTTGAACATTAATTTTGCCTCTTGCCTTGTCAAAACCGTCGGCAGTAACTCCGACTATAAGATAATCCCCCAGAGATTTTGCCCTTTGCAAAAGTCTTATATGTCCATGATGCAACAAATCGTATGTACCGTAGGTTATGACTTTTATGGTTTTTTCTTTATCGTTTGTATATGTACTCTCTGACATACTATTGTTCTTTTTGTTATATTTTGTGTGTTTATTTTATGCAAAGTTAGAAATTTTTATTCGAATTGTTACCAACCCATGCCATAGGACAAACAAAAACTTTCTATCTTTGTAAAAAATAATATCTTTTGATTTACATGAAAAGGATTGGATTATTTATTACATGTATTATTGTTGCCATAGCGAGTATTTTTGTTTTTAAAGGAAAGCAGGAGGTAAATTTAATTACTCCCTTAAAGAAAAATATAGAGCAACAGGAGGTTGAAGGTATTGAAATACCGGCAAGATTAGACAATATATCCGAATTGATTTTAAAAAGAAAAGCCTATACGGTTTCTTACAACCCCGAAAATCTTATACCGAATTGGGTAGCTTGGAAATTGAAAGCCGAGTACGTTGAGGGTAACCTTCCGCGTTATAATAAATTTATGGAAGATAAAAGCATATCAAAGCCAAGAGCAACCTTAGGGGATTATTATAAAAGCGGTTGGATAAGGGGGCATATGTTTCCTGCGGGTGATGCCAAGTGGGATGTTCAAGCAATGAAAGAATCTTTTTTGCTTACAAACATATGTCCCCAAAATGCTCGTCTCAATAGCGGAGATTGGAACGAAATAGAAATTGCTTGTCGCAAATGGGCAAAAGAATACGGAGAAATATACATTGTTTGCGGCCCTGTTTTCTATGATAGAGCCCACCAAACCATAGGTAAAAATAGGGTAGTGGTACCGGAGGCTTTTTTCAAAGTTATTTTGTGCCTCAACCCCGACATCAAAGCCATAGGTTTTGTTTGCAAAAACATATCAGACAATAAAACAAAAGAACAATACGTAAACTCTGTGGACGAAATTGAAAAAATAACAGGAATGGATTTTTTCCCTCTTTTGGAGGATAGTATAGAAAACATCATAGAGAGTTCGGCAGATATTTCTTTATGGTAGTAAATATTTGATTATAAAATAATTAAATATAACATACCACCGTACTCACAGCCTATTGTAGGTATTTTTTGAGAGTACTGTCCTTTTGGCATTTAAAGATTTTGTGTAACTTTGCAGACCGATTTTTTAGTACTGTAAAGGAGGAAGAGAGTAGTATGAATGAAGAAAGAGCCTTAATTCTAGGAAGAGAGAAAATAAGTAAATTGCTTTGGAAATTTGCCTTACCTGCAATAGCGGCCACGGTGGCCTCTTCGTTGTATAATATTGTTGACGGAATATTTATAGGACATTTGGGAGCATACAATATAGCGGGAGTCGGACTAACTGCCCCTTTTATGAATTTGGCTGCCGCTTTCGGAGCGTTGGTTGGCGTTGGTGCAAGTGTTTTGTGTTCCATCTATTTGGGAGAAAAAAACTATGAGAAAGCAAGAGTTGTACTTGCAAATGTTGTTCTGTTAAATCTTATTTTGGGAGTTTTGTTTACCGTAGTCGGTCTTATATTTTTGGAACCCATACTTATATTTTTCGGTGCAAGCAGCAATACTATGCCTGCCGCCAAAGAATATATGACCGTTATTCTTATAGGTAACGTATTTGCTCATATGTATTTGGGGCTTAGTGCAATTCTAAGGGTGAGCGGTTATCCCGTTACTGCCATGAATATGACTTTTTTGTCTGTTGTAATAAATATAATCCTTGCACCTATCTTTATTTTTGTTTTTAATATGGGCGTAGCAGGAGCGGCTTTGGCAACGGTTATAGCCGAAATTGTTTGTTGCTTGATTCTGTTATATTTATTCATGAGAAGAGATAGAGTTGTGTATTTTGAAAGAGATAAATTTTATTTGGACCTACATACAGTTAAACGTTCCTTTGCAATAGGGTCACCAAACTTTTTTACCAATGCGGCAGGATGTTTCATAGTCGTTTTGCAAAACTACAATCTCTTGAAATACGGCGGAGACTTGTATGTTGGCGCCTTTTCCATTATAAATAGAATTGCTTTCTTGTTTTTTATGATAGTATTGGGCTTTTCTCAAGGTATGCAACCCATAGTAGCCTACAATTACGGAGCAAGAAATCACAAAAGAATGTGGGATACTTTTTTCCTTACGGCAAAATGTGCTTTGTGCATAACCGTTTTAGGTTGTCTGATTTGTGAGATATTCCCTTTTCAGCTAACGCGTTTGTTTGCCTCGGGTAACACCGGCTTGGACCAACAATTGGTAAGTATTACAATAGACGGTTTTCACAAAAACATGAGTGCTTTCTGGTTGATAGGTATCGCCGTAATAGGGACAAATTTCTTTGCCTCTATGGGTAAACCAAATAAGGCTTTGTTTCTCTCTCTTACCAGACAAGCCATATTTTTGATACCTATTTTGCTAATTCTGCCGAGGTGTATAGGAGTAGACGGTGTGTGGTTTGCCGCTCCTATTGCAGACACTTTGGCTACATTATTTACCATATATTTGGTTTATAGAGAAAGAAGAATACAGAGCAGTCTCATAAAATCATAATATTTTATAACTTTTTGTGAGAGGGCTTGATTCTAAATTTGATAGTTTCCAAACTAAGCATATCTATCATAAATAAGGTATCCTTCATTACCTCTCCCAAACCGGTCACCATTTTTATGATTTCATTTACTTGCAAGGAGGCAATAACAGAGGGCAAAACACCCAAAACTCCCCTGTTACTATTGCCTTGTTTTTCAAGTATTCCCTCTTGAGGATACAAGTCACGATAGTTGGCAGGGTTGTCTCCGTAGTTAAAGACCGCCATCTGTCCTTTCGTATCTCCTATTGTTCCATAAACGAAAGGTTTGTTTAACTTTATACAGGTATCGTTTATAAGATAACGGGCGGAGTAATTATCCGTGCAATCCAAAATTATATCATATTGCTTTATTATTTCCTCAGCGTTTTCTTTTTCCAAAAAACATTCGTAGGCAACAATTTTAACGTTGGAGTTTAACTCACGCAAAGTTTGTTCGGCCATAACGAGTTTACTCATGCCTTTTTGATATTCTCTATAAAGCACTTGACGTTGAAGATTATGCAAAGCAACCTCATCCTTGTCCATAATTCCGACACAACCGACTCCGGCTGCAACCAAATAAAGACTTGCCACACTACCCAAACCACCCAAACCTACTACCAACACCTTAGATTGTTTCAATTTAATTTGTGCTACTTGACCGAAAAAAGGTATCCGTATTTGGCGGGAATATCTTTCTATTTCTTCTTGCGTAAGCATGATAATAAATAATTTTTCATTTTCTTTATCGTGCAAAGTTAGTGAGATTTACCCAAGGGATAAATAAAAACGGACTTTTCTTAGTATCAAAAAAAAAACATTAATTTTGCAAATCATAAAATTATAGAACCATAATGTTTACCACGAGATATATTTTTGTAACCGGAGGAGTTACCTCTTCTTTGGGAAAAGGTATAATATCCTCTTCTTTGGCTTTGCTTTTGAAATCAAGAGGTTTTTCGGTTACCAATCAAAAATTGGACCCATACATAAACGTAGACCCCGGTACGCTTAACCCGTACGAACACGGAGAATGTTATGTAACAGAGGACGGGGCGGAAACTGATTTAGACCTTGGCCATTATGAAAGATTTACCAACGTACGAACATCTCAGGCAAACAACGTAACGACGGGACGTATTTATCAAACGGTAATAGACAAAGAGAGAAAAGGAGAATACCTTGGCTCTACAGTACAAGTTATACCTCACATTACGGACGAAATAAAAAACAGAATAAAAATTCTCGGTAACACGGGTAAATACGATTTTGTGATAACGGAAATAGGTGGTGTGGTAGGAGATATAGAATCCTTACCTTTCGTAGAGGCTGTCCGCCAATTAAAAAGAGAGTTCGGACGACAGGCTCTTGTTATTCACCTTACATATGTACCCTATTTGGCAGCGGCAGGAGAATTGAAAACCAAACCCACACAGAACTCCGTTAAAAATATGCTTTCCATTGGGGTACAACCCGATATAATTGTTTGTAGATGCGAAAAACATTTGACCGAAAGCGTACGAGCAAAAATATCTTTGTTTTGCAATGTGGATAAAGAATGTGTTATAGAAAGTATTGACGCCTCTACCATATACAGAGTTCCTTTGAATATGCAACAGGAGGGTTTGGATACCCAGGTTTTGAAAAAAACGGAGACACCTTTGGCTAACGAGCCGGATTTAACCTTCTGGAAGAAATTTCTTTATAGGTTGGACAATCCGTTAAAAGAGACAAACATAGGAATTGTCGGTAAGTATGTAGAGTTACACGATGCCTATAAATCCATTAGTGAGGCTCTGATTCACGCAGGAGCATATTTGCAAACCAAGGTTAATATAAAATGGATTCATTCCGAAGAATTGGAAAAAGGAGAGGATATTCTAAAAGAGCAATTGGAAGGGTTGGAGGGTATTCTTGTTGCACCCGGTTTTGGTTCTCGCGGTATTTTGGGCAAGATACTTGCTTGTCAATATGCAAGGGAAAACTCCGTTCCGTTTTTTGGTATTTGTTTGGGTATGCAGCTAGCTGTCGTAGAATTTGCGCGTAATGTATTGGGTTGGAAAAATGCTAACAGTGTGGAAATGATGGCAAACACTCCTTATCCTGTTATAGATATTATGGAGGAGCAAAAGAAAATAAGCAATTTGGGACATACGATGAGATTAGGCAATTATCCTTGTAAATTGAAAGAGGGTACGCATATTTTTAAAGCCTACGGTCAAAAACTTATAGAGGAAAGACACAGACACAGATACGAATTTAATAGTAAGTATTTACAGGAGTTTGAATCCTCCGGTATGATGGCAACAGGGATAAACCCCAATACCAACCTTGTTGAAGTAGTGGAGATAAAGGAACATCCTTTTTTTGTAGGAACTCAATTTCATCCGGAGTATGCCTCTACGGTAGAAAACCCGGCGCCCTTGTTTATCGCCTTTGTTGGAGCTTCCTTGGGTGAGAAACTATAAAAAAACATAAATAAACAACATACATTAAGAAAACACCCCACAATTATTTGTTAAAATTGTGGGGTGTTTTCTTATGTGCTTACTTTATACACTAATTGATGATTTCAAAACCCGTGTATTCTTGCAGAGCTTTGGGAATAAGTATTCCTTCTTCGGTTTGATTGTTTTCCAAAAGTGCCGCTACAATTCTTGGAAGAGCCAATGCCGAGCCGTTGAGCGTATGGCAAAGTTGTGTTTTTCCCGTATCATCTTTGTATCTGACTTTTAGACGATTGGCCTGATATGTTTCAAAATTGCTAACGCTGGATACCTCCAACCAACGTTTTTGTGCTGCGGAAAATACTTCAAAATCAAATGTTAAAGCTGAGGTAAAACTAATATCTCCACCACAAAGCCTTAGTATTCTATAAGGGAGAGATAATTTTTTTAACAATTCTCCCACATGCATCATCATCTGTTTCAATTGTTCATAAGAATGCTTGGGAGAATCTACGGCTACAATCTCCACTTTGTCAAATTGATGCAAACGATTCAATCCTCTAACATCTTTTCCGTAAGAGCCTGCTTCTCTTCTAAAACATTGGGAATAGGCTACTCTTTTGATAGGAAAATCTTTTTTATCTACAATACAATCTCTAAAAATATTGGTAACCGGAACCTCTGCCGTAGGTATCATATAATAATTATCCAAAGGAATTGCATACATTTGTGCCTCCTTGTCCGGCAATTGTCCTGTTGCCAAAGCCGATTGTTCATTTACCATTAAAGGGGGTTGCACCTCTATGTAATCGTTTAAACTTGCCTCAGTCAAAAAGAAATTTATTAATGCTCTTTGCAGTTTAGCGCCCTTGCCTTTATAAACGGGAAAACCGGCCCCCGTTATTTTATTGCCAAGATTAAAGTCTATGATGTCGTACTTCGTACACAAATCCCAATGAGGCAAAGCACCTTCATGCAAATTAGGGATTTCTCCGCAAACTTCCACCACCTCATTATCCTCCTCTCCTTTACCCGGTTTTACACTTTCATGCGGTAGATTAGGGACAGACAACAACAAATCTTTTATCCGATTGTCAAGATTGGATAATTTTTCGATAAATTCTTTTTCTTTTGTTTTGAGAGTTAAGGTTTCCTGTTTTTTTTGTTCTGCCTCTTGTTTTTTACCTTCTTTGAAAAGCGAACCTATTTGTTTTGCAATAATATTTTGTTGTTGTTTATTCTCGTCGGAAAGTTTTTGTAATTCTCTGCGAGAATTATCCAAATATATTATTTGTTCTATTATTTGCGTTGCTTGTTTAAAATTCTTAATCTGTAACCTTTGTATTACAAAATCTTTATTTTCTCTAATTACACCTAGTTGTAACATAGTCTCCGTATTTTTTTATAAAAACCTCTGCAAAAGTACAATAAAATATGCGGAAGAATCCAATCAAAGGAATATAAAGTTTAATAGAATACTTTGCTTACGACAACAAGGATGCAACGGAGCGATATAATTAAAGGTGAAAGTATTATATATAAAGAATTTCACAAATTACGGTTAATAATTTTGAACGAATATATTTGTACATAAAGATAAAAGTAATTAACTTTGCACAAATTATTTTTGGTCTATGAGGCAACTGAAAATATCAAAATCCATAACAAATAGAAGTACCAATTCTCTATATCAGTTTTTGCAGGACATTAGCAAAGAAGAACTTGTAACACCGGAAGAAGAAGTAATTTTGGCTCAAAGAATTAAGAATGGAGATGCTCAGGCCTTGGACAAGCTTGTTCGTAGCAATCTTAGGTTTGTGGTTTCTGTTGCCAAGCAATATCAAAATCAAGGACTTTCTTTACAAGACCTTATTAATGAGGGAAATATAGGTTTGATTAAAGCGGCACAGCGTTTTGATGAAACGCGGGGATTCAAATTCATAAGTTTTGCAGTCTGGTGGATACGTCAAAGTATATTGCAAGCCATAGCAGACAAATCGCGTATGGTTAGACTTCCTTTGCATCAAGTGGGTATGCTCAACAAGGTTAAAAAAGAGAGGGCAAAATTGGAGCAACTCTATGAAAGACAACCCTCGGAGGAAGAAGTGGCGGATGCTATGGACATACCGGACTATAAGTTGCACGAAACCATATCGGCAGGCAATAGAATGCTTTCAGTGGATGCTCCATTATCGGAGGATGAGGATACATTTTTGATAGATATGCTTCAACCGGAAGAGGCTCAGAGCCCGGACGACAAAGTAATGCAAGAATCTCTTAGTAGTGATATTAGGGATTTGGTTCAAACTCTTAACCCTTTGGAACAAAAGGTAATTTTTCAATATTTCGGTATAGGTTCCACTCATGGAAAAACTTTGGAGGAAATAGCCATGGAGGAAAATCTTACCAAAGAAAGGGTTAGAAAAATCAAAGAAAGGGCTTTGGAAAGACTACGCAACGACAAAACAAGTGAGAAATTAACCAAATATTTAGGATAGTGGCTGCAATCGGCAATTATATAGTATCTGCCCGTAAGTACAGACCGGCTACTTTTGAGTCGGTTGTGGGACAAAAACATATAACTTCAACATTGCAAAACGCCATTGCCACCAATCAATTGGCACAAGCGTTCTTGTTTTGCGGTCCGAGAGGTGTGGGTAAAACGACTTGCGCCAGAATACTTGCCAAAACCATAAATTGCACAAATTTGCAAGAAAACTTGGAGGCTTGCAACGAATGTCAGTCTTGCAAAAGTTTTAACAACAACTCCTCTCTAAATATAATAGAATTAGACGCAGCTTCAAATAATTCCGTTGAAGACATAAGAGATTTGGTAAGACAAATCAATATTACTCCAATGGACGGAAAGTATAAGGTCTATATCATAGACGAGGTACATATGTTGAGTCAAGCGGCCTTTAATGCCTTTTTGAAAACTTTGGAGGAACCGCCAAAATACGCTAAATTTATTTTGGCGACAACGGAAAAAAACAAAATCTTGCCGACCATTCTTTCACGTTGTCAGATTTTTGATTTTCACAGAATAACCACAGATGACATATCTTCTCATTTGGAATATATAGCCAAAAACGAAGGAGTTACTTACGAAAAAGAAGCCTTGGATATAATAGCCTCAAAATCCGATGGTGCCTTACGTGACGCTTTGTCAATGTTTGATTTGATGGTATCTTTTACCAATGCAAATCTTACCTACAAAGAGGTTATTTCTTCATTAAATATTTTGGATTACGACTATTTTTTCAAATTTGTAGAATATTTTCTTGTCGGAGATATTACCCAATCTTTGCTTTTGTTTGACCAAGTGTTATCAAAAGGTTTTCAGGGCGATATTTTTATGGAAGGTTTGGCTTCTCACCTTAGGGATGTTTTGGTTAGCAAGAATGCTGAGACGGTACAACTTTTGGACGTACCTGCCTCCATTCAACAAAAATACATAGCACAAAGCCAAACAACGCCCAATATTTTTCTGCTTAGATGTCTGAATTTTGCCAACCAGTCGGCACAAGAATACAGATTTTCAAATAACAAACGCCTGTGCGTGGAGTTAATGCTTTTGAAGATGTGTAATGTAATGACCAAAATAAACTCGGCTGAAAAAAAAACTCCGTTAGTCAAGTAGAAGAAAATAAAGCTCCCATTCAAAGAGAGGTCAGTACTCTGCAAAAAACACCACCTTTGCAAGAGACAAGCAAACCTACTGCCACCGGATTAATAGGCAATCTTAAGTCAGCTTTTTCCATAAAAGAAAATGCATCTAATGTTGTTGCAAATACCGAAGATGAGAAGCCCTTTGATTTAAACGAGGTTACAAAAAATCTTACGGCATACGGCAATTCTTTTGCCGATGATGAAAACAAAGTATCTCTGTATTTTGCTTTGAATCAAGCAAGGATTTATTCCGATAAGGATTTTATCGTAAGTTTGGAAGCGAAAAACTCAACCGTAGCTCAAACTTTGACAGAGTATAAAAACGAACTTACTCAATTTCTCAAGAATAAAATGTCTTACAAGTTTGTCAAAATAGAAATAGAGCTGGCAAACAATCAACAAAAAGCCTTTGTGTATAGTCCAATGGACAAATACAATCTTATTTGCAAAGACAACCCTAATGTAATAAAATTAAAAGAAGCCTTTGACGCAGATATAACTTATTGATTTGGAATAATTATTCTTGTTTTTCCGTAATAGTACGTTCAAAATATTGCCACAAAGATTCGTCTGGAACGGGGGCAATTATATTGATTTGTTCTTTTTTGATAGGGTGTAAAAAACTTATACTTCTTGCATGCAAAGAAATGGAGGCAATTTTATTACTCCTACCAAAACCGTATTTCAAATCACCTTTTATGGGACAGCCGATGTGTGCCAGCTGCAAACGAATTTGATGATGTCTGCCGGTTTTTAGATTTATTTCCAAAAGATGATAATAATCACTCTTTGCCAATAGTCTGTAGTCTAACTCTGCGTACAAACCTTTGTTTACGTCTTTTGTTATATAGGATTTATTATTTTGTTGATTTCTAAGAATATAGTTTTTTAGAGTGTCCTGCTCTTTCGGTGGAGCAGAGCGAGTTATGGCCCAATAGGTTTTATGTATTTCTCTGTTTTTTATCATACTGTTCAGACGGGTAAGGGCTTTGTCCGTTTTGGCAAACATTATTGCACCGCTTACAGGTCTATCTAACCTATGCACAACTCCGCAAAAAACATTGCCGGATTTGTTGTATTTGAGTTTTAAGTAATTTTTTACCAAATACTCCAAGCAAACATCTCCGCTTTTGTCAGAGTGGACTATTTGAGAGTTTTTTTTGTTTAGTATCAAAATATGATTATCCTCATATAGTATTAGAGGAGTAATATCCGTAAGGTCGGTCGGAGAAGAAAAAATATGGTCTTTTTCCATAATTAACACGGAGACTAAATTTCAAGTTGATTTTATAGAGTTGCAATTATACTTTGTCCGCCCTTAACCTTGTCTTCTATTTCAACATGTATCTCAGAGTCTAAAGGAATAAACAAATCTACTCTTGAACCGAATTTTATAAAACCCATTTCTTCTCCCTGTTTGATGATTTCCTCCTCTTTTGCGTAGCAGACTATTCTTCTTGCCAAGGCACCGGCTATTTGACGCACCAAAATACGTTTGCCATCCTTGTGTTCTATACAAACCGAAGTCCTTTCGTTAAGCAAAGAGGATTTGGGATTGCGGGCATAAAGTTTTTTGCCGTCATAGTACTGAGTATAAACTATTTTACCCGAGATAGGGTAACGATTTACATGTATGTTGTTGGGAGACATAAAAGTGGAGATTTGGATGCACTCCGTTTTGAGAATTTCCTCCTCAAATACCCTTTCCACTACCACAATAGTGCCGTCTGCCGAAGAAATAACCTTGTTATCGTTAAAAACCAATTCTCTATTAGGCATACGAAAAAATCTTATTACCGCAAGAGCAGCAAGCCAAACACAGACAAGCACAAAAGCCAGTACCCAATTATTGTTTATCAGAACGGAGACAAGTGTAGTAACTATTATTGCAGCAAGCAATATAATTATGGAAATTTTATACCCTTCTTTATGAATATACATTTATAATTGTTTTTTATCTGTTTTACTTTGCAAAAGTACAAGTTTTTTGCAGAAAATCAAACAAAACGACTTCCTTTGCTTCAAATTCCTTTCGGATAATAAAAGTAATTATGTGTTTATCAGTGATAATATTCTTTGTCTTTTTTTTATTAACTCGCTATTAATTTTGAAAAAAACGAACAAGGAAAAACGCAATCAAATACGGGATAATATAAATATTACAGCATTTAACAGAGGTTTTAATTACAATTTCTTTACCCCAAAACAGCAATACTCTTTTTAACAAGTTGCAAGGTATAGCCCAAGATATGACAAATTTTGACAGGTTTCGGGCTATCGGGGGTTTCTTTCGTTCAAGCGGTTATTTCAAACTAAGAAAAGAATTGCAGAAAGTAGTCCAACAAATCAAAATACTTGTCGGTATCAATGTGGATAAACTATTTAAACAACAGAGTAAACTAACACTTTCCTAGACAGATAAGGACAAGGCACAAGAAATTTACGAACAAGAGTTTATCAAAGACATAGAATAGGCAAATTATAGCAAAGAGATTGAAGAAGGAATTTTGCAAATGATGGAGGACATCAAATTGAAATAAAATCCTGATTAATCTCATACCTAACAGAATTTCTGTTTAAATTTCTCAAAAGCCATGCAAAATAATTGAAAACTAACCTATATGGACCTATTCAATATATACGGAAACGGGCTTGTTTTTTGGCACAGCCGAAGGAGTCCTTGCTTACAAATTTCTAAAAAGACAAAAAATAATTATAAGTCACAATCCATTTCTTATTGTTAACGTCGTCTCCGTTCGTCATTGCGGACCACTCCTTTTTTCGTCCTTGCGAGCAAAAAGCAAAGCAATCCGGACAGATTTATATTGCCATACCTTATAAAAATTTTGCCAAAAACAATTATATTTTTGCCTTTCTTTGTTTGCTTTCTGCCAAACAGCGATTCGTTATCAAAAAAACATAGTTTTTTGACTCAAAAAACTATGTTTTTTTGCCGGAAAAACTATGTTTTTTCATCATCGAAACGGCCTTTGGCAGAATCTAAAAGCCCTTTGGCAACATCCTTTCCGTATTTGGCAAAACTTTTTCCTCTTTTGGTAGTCTTTTTCCTTCTTGGGCAACCCTCCTTGTCCGTCATTGCAAGACATAAGGCAAGGCAATCCGCAAAACAACCAATAAAGCGGTCTGGATTGCCACGCTTTCGCTCGCAATGACGGATGCGAAGGGTTCACAATGACGTAATTTGTGAAATTGTCCCGAAACAAAGTTGCTCGCAATGACAGATGCGGAGAATATACTAAATAGCAGGAATATAAAGCGAGATGGATTTCTTTGTTGCCTCAAGCAATAAAGAAAGTTTGTTTTGTTGCGTTCTTGTGGGTTTGTTCTAATGTTTTCGGCTATAAGAAAAAGCAACAAATAGAAAACTATTTGTTGCTTTTATGTTACATAATTTGTGTAGAACGGGTGTTAACCGCCAAAGTTATCATACATGATATTCTCTTCCGGTACCCCAAGCTCGTCTAACATATTGGTCACGGACTTAGACATAGGACCGGGTCCGCACATATAGTATTCTATATCCTCCGGCGCAGGATGGTCTTTTAAATAGGTCTCGTACATAACCTTGTGAACAAATCCCGGTGTGTAAGCCACTCCCGCTCTATCGGCAACAGGGTCTTCTCTATCCAAAGCAAGATGGAATTTGAAATTTGAAAATTCTTTTTCCAAGTTAAGAAAATCTTCCAAATAAAATACTTCGTTCAATGCTCTCGCTCCATAGAAATAGTGCATTTTGCGGTCTGTTACATGGAGAGTTTTGGTCATATGCATGATTTGAGCGCGCAAAGGCGCCATACCGGCTCCGCCACCTATCCATACCATTTCGTTTTTGGTATCAAAATGAGGATGGAAATCTCCGTAAGGACCACTCATCAAAACTTTGTCTCCCGGTTTTAAACTAAAAATATAGGATGAGGCTATACCCGGATTAACGTTCATAAATCCGCTTCTGTCCGGTTTAAACGGAGGGGTTGCTATACGAACGGTAAGCATAAATACATTGCCCTCCTCCGGATAGTTTGCCATAGAATACGCTCTTATTGTAGGCTCGGTATTTACACATTTAAGGTCAAACATTTTGAATTTTTCCCAACTTGGCAAATACTCCTCAGTTATAAGATTCTTGTCGTAATCCGAATAATTAATGGTAAAAGTAGGTATTTTGATTTGTGCATAAGAGCCGGGAAGAAAATCCATTTTTTCCCCTTGCGGCAACTGAACCTTGAACTCCTTAATAAACGTAGCAACGTTTTTATTGGAAATTACCGTGCATTCGTATTCTTTTACTCCAAGTACGGATTCCGGCACTTTTAATTTAAGGTCGTTTTTTACTTTTACCTGACAACCCAAGCGATAGTGATTTTCTATTTCTTTGCGAGAAAAATGAGATTTCTCCGTTGGAAGAATTTCTCCGCCACCTTCCAAAACTTGACATTTGCATTGCCCGCAAGAACCCTTGCCTCCGCAAGCGGAAGGAAGAAAAATTTTATTTTCGGAAAGAGTGCTTAGCAGAGAAGAACCGCTTTGAACGGTAACATCTGTTTTGCCGTTGATATTTATTGTTACATTACCCTGAGGTATAAGTTTTTTTCTTGCAAACAAAAGTATTGCAACCAAAAACAAAACTATTATTAAAAATACTATTATACTTAATATTATTTGCATGTTTTTTCTCCTCCTATAGTTTGATACCGGAAAATGATTGGAAAGCGATAGCCATTAAACCCGTAATAATGAAGGCAATACCCAAACCTTTTAGAGCCGGTGGTATATTGGAATACTTGAGTCTCTCTCTTATGGCCGCTATGCCCACTATTGCCAACAACCAGCCTATACCGGAACCCAATGCAAAGGAAAATACTTCGCCCATGTTACTGTAATCTCTTTTTTGCATAAACAAAGAAGCGCCGAGTATGGCACAGTTTACCGCAATCAAAGGGAGAAAAATTCCAAGTTGAGAATAAAGAGAAGGAGAATATCTTTCCACAAACATTTCTACCAACTGAACTATACCTGCCACGACGGCAATAAAGATAATAAGGCTTAGAAAACTAAGGTCTATATTGGCAAAACTTTGACTCAACCATAACAAAGCCCCTTTTTGTAAAACGTATTTGTATATAATATAATTTACGGGCACCGTTACAATAAGTACAAAGACTACTGCAAGTCCTAAGCCCATTGAAGTTTTTACCGTTTTTGATATTGCCAAATAGGAACACATACCTAAGAAAAAGGCAAATATCATATTGTCAACAAATATTGACTTTATAAAAATATTTAATGCATCCATTGTTTTTTCTCCTTATATTTTCCTATTCGTTTTCTACCAAATCTTTGTTTTTGTTTCTATGAACCCAGATAACTATACCTACCAATATAAGAGCCATGGCAGGCATTACCATAAGTCCGTTGTTTTCGTAACCGAAAGAGTAAAAACTATCCGGTATAACTTTGTGTCCCCACAAAGTGCCAAAGCCGAATAATTCTCTAATAAAACCTACGATAACGAGTATTATACCGTAACCTATTCCGTTGCCAATTCCGTCTAACATGGAAGGCAAAGGTTTGTTACTCATAGCAAAGGCTTCCAATCTACCCATAACAATACAGTTGGTAATAATCAACCCTACGTAAACGGAAAGTTGTTTGCTTACGTCGTAGGCAAAAGCCTTTAAGAATTGGTCTACCAAAATGACAAACATCGCCACAACAACAAGTTGAACTATAATTCTTATTCTCGGAGGAATGGTATTTCTAAGAAGAGAGATAAACAAGTTACTCATCATAACCACAACAGTAACGGACAATGCCATAACAACGGCAGGTTGTAACTTAACCGTCACCGCCAAACAAGAACAAATACCCAAAACCTGTACTATAATAGGGTTCTCTTTTGAGAAGGGCATTGTTATCAATTTTTTATTCTTTGCATTCATAACAAACTACTTTCTTAATGATTTAAAGTAAGGAACAAAAAATTCCAAACCGTTTTTTAACATATCATTTACACCATTGCAAGTAAGGGTTGCTCCGGTTAAGGCATCCACTTTGTGAGGTTTATCTCTGCCTACTCTTTTTTCTACGGCAACACTCACAAAGTCATCTCCTTCAAAAATAGTTTTGCCGACAAATGAAGCGGCAAAAGAAGGGTCGTCTTTTATGTTTCCTCCCAAACCGGGTGTTTCGCCCGCGTGGTCAAAAACTATGTTTTCTATTGTATTTGCATCCGAACGTAAGGCAACATATCCCCATATTTCATCCCACAAACCTATTCCTCTTACAGGCACAACATATATTGTTTCGTTATCTCCCTTTTTGTATAAAAAAACAGGAAGAACGACGTTTTTATCACCGGATTTGTATTTTTTGTTTTCGTCCTTAATATTTATGGAAAAGGGTCGCAAAGAACCCATCTCCTGCTTTCCGTTAACATATTTTGCTACTATTTCTCCGTCGGATTTTATGGCAAGCTCGGTGGTAAAATATTTGTTATATAATTTTTCTGCCTCCATTCTATCCACATTTTCATTTGCTGCTTGAAGTATCATTTGCATTTGTTCAGCAACTATGTTTTTTTCTTGAGGTTTGCTTAATACCATAGACACTATTGCCAAAACCGCTGCTACCACAACTACAAGAACAGTAGAATATATGTATATGTATTTATTAGTAAACTTTTTCATTTCTTTGTCCTCCTTTTATTTTGCGGTCGCAAGTTTTAATCTTTTCTTTCTGCGTTTGATATTTGCCTCTACTACATAGTAGTCTATCAGCGGAGCAAATACATTAAGCAGAAGTATAGCCAACATCATTCCCTCGGGATAAGCAGGATTGATTACCCTTATCAATACCGCCATAACTCCGATAAGAAAACCGTAAATGTATTTTCCCGTATTTGTATGAGAGGAGGTTACAGGGTCGGTAGCCATAAACACTGCTCCGAAAGCAAAACCTCCCATAAGAAAATGTTGATAGAAAGGAACTTGCATATATTCGTTTGTTCCTATGCAATTAAACAACAATCCCATTACCGCTCCTCCTAAAAAAATGGAAAGCATAGTACGCCAAGAGGCAATATTTAATACCAAAAGAATAAGAGCACCTATCATTATGGCAATAAAAGAAGTCTCTCCCACACAACCGGGAATAAATCCCGTAAACATATCGCAAACACTAGCGGAGGCACTCTGCCCCACGGCTAACTCGCCCAAAGGAGTGGCTCCCGTAAGCGTATCGCCTTTGTCAAATATCCAAACCATATCACCGGACATTTGTGACGGGTAGGAAAAAAACAAAAAAGCACGCGCAACCAAAGCCGGATTCATAAAATTCATACCCGTTCCTCCAAAGACCTCCTTACCTATTATTACTGCAAAAACAACAGACAACGCAAGTTGCCAAAGAGGAATATCCGGCGGACAAATCATTGGGATGATAAGACCGGTTACCAAATAACCTTCATTAACTTCTTCGTTTCTTATTTGAGCAAAAGCAAACTCTATGGCAAGCCCCACAACATAGGACACTATAATCATGGGTAAAACTCTCCAAAAGCCATAGAAAAAAGTAGCCCAAAAACCTACGGTCTCTCCGTGAGAGAGAAAATGTTGATAACCTACATTATACATTCCAAATAATAGGGCAGGAATAAGAGCAATAACAACCACTATCATAGCCCTTTTCATATCTATTGCATCTCTAAAATGAGCGCCTTTTTTCCCTGCTGTCTTATCACTGACGAACGAAAAACTCTCAAAAGCCTCAAAAGTGGAAGCAAGCCAATGATACTTTGCTCCTTTTTGAACCTTAGGTCTTTGTTTGTCAAAAAAATTTTCTACAAAGTTCATATCTTTATAATTATCTTTTATTCGTTGTTAAATTACTCACCAAGTTCTTTGCGCATTAGTTCCAACCCGCTACGTATTATTGATTGTATTTCTGTTTTGGACACATCTACAACCTCACACAAAGCAAAGTCCTCGGCATCTACTTCGTAAATACCCAACTCTTCCATGCGGTCTATATCTTTGGATAAACAAGCCTTTATAAGATGCATAGGGTAGATATCCATAGGCAGAAGTTTTTCAAACTCGCCTGTGAAAACATATGCTCTGTGAGAACCGTGCAGATTGGAATCTATACGGAAAGGCTTTTTGCTGCAACGCGCAAAAAATCCTCTTGAAAAAGTATGTGAAACACTAAATTTGTCCAAGCCGGGCATCATCCAACCCAAGCCCTCCTTATAATCTCCTTCTTCTATTACTGTCAATTGATTGTCCGTTGCTCCAAGGTAACCCTCTTTTTCTATCCTTGTTCCCGTAAGAACGTTACCGGAAATATATCTTAGATGTTTGTCCGTATTAACATTGTCTTTAACAATATCTTCTATGGAAGCAGACCTAACAACTTTGTAATAGCAAGGATTTTTAACCTCTTGTCCGACAAGTGCTATGATTTTTGTAGAATCATATTTTCCCGTAGCAAAAAACTTTCCTATTGTTAAAACGTCCAAAAGTGAAATATACCAAATTCTCTCACCCTTGTTTATGGGAGAAATTTTCTCTGCCTGAACAGAAACATTGCCATATGGGTGTTTGCCTACAAAAGAAATCTTTTCCACATTTTGCAAAGAAGTTATATCCTCGCAATCGGTTTTAGAATTAAGGGATAGGTAAATTGTTTTTTCCGTTATTTTTTTCAAAACGTCAATACCCAATTGTAAAAAAGATTTTTCTCCTTTTAGAATAAAATTATAATCCACAGCAAGCGGAGAGGACTCAAAGCCCTTAACGATGATGTATTTTGGTACTGTGTTCTCACTTGGTATAACATCGTATGGTCGCTGTCTGAGTAATGTCCAAAGGCCGCTTTCCAACATTTTGACTTTCAACTCTTCCTTTGATAATTCCGCAAGATTTAATTTGCCAAAATCTTTAGCCGTGTTTTGATTGTCATTCCTTATTACTATTTCTTGAATAACCCTTTTTGCGCCACGTTTGACCTCTTGTATTTCCCCACTAATAGGAGAGACAAACTTAATATTCGGTTTCTCTTTTGAGTAAAAAACAGGTGTCCCTATTTCTACCTTATCACCTATGTCTGCAAGAAGTTTCGGCGTAATACCTATATAATCCAAAGGTTTCAGAGCAACAGTTTGAGGAGCAAGACATTCCTTTAATTCTTTCTTTGCTTCTCCCAACAAATGTATATCCAAACCTTTGGAAATCCTTATCTCTTTTGACATGATATATTACAATTGTTTTACTTAAAAAAATTAGGTTGCAAAGTTATATTTTTTCTTTGTTTTATCAAAAAAAACCATATCAAAACACACAATTCATCGTATTTCTATACGGATTTATTTCTTTATTGTCTAACGAATATACACTAATATCAGCTACTATGCTTTGCGGTTTTTAAGGTGTTGTGTATGTTTTTTTGCTTTTTTTTACTACTTTTGCAAAACCTTTTGAGAAAAAGAGAATAATTATAATAATAACCTTTTAATTATGAGTAAAAAATATGTTTATACTTTCGGCAATTTGCAAGCCGAAGGTGATGCCTCAATGAAAAACCTCTTGGGTGGAAAAGGTGCCAATTTGGCCCAGATGTGTCTTTTGAAATTACCTGTTCCTGCGGGATTTACCATAACAACGGAATGTTGTACCGACTATTATGCAAACAATTGTCAACTACCACAAGAATTAGATTCTCAAATATGGGATGGAATAGAAAAGATAGGCAATATAATGGGGGCAAAGTACGGAGACAAGGACTGCCCTCTTTTAATTTCTTGTCGTTCGGGGGCAAGAATATCCATGCCCGGTATGATGGACACTGTCCTTAATATCGGACTTTCTTCCGCTACCATTGACGGACTTATAAAACAGACTAACAACGAAAGATTTGTATACGATTCTTACAGACGTTTGATAATGATGTATGCCGATGTTGTTATGGAAAAGGCAGAAGGGAAAGCTCCTGCCGACGGCGTTGGTATAAGGAAAATACTTGACAACAAACTCGACTCTTACAAGGAAAGCAAAGGATATAAATCCGACACAGACCTAAGTAGTGAGGATTTGAAATTTTTGGCAGAAGATTTCAAAAATACCATAAAAATAAAACTCGGTGGGGACTTCCCGGACGATGCCAAAGAGCAACTAATGGGCGGAATAAAAGCAGTATTCAAATCTTGGATGGGAGACAAGGCCGTATCCTACCGTAGAATAGAAAAAATACCGGAAGATTGGGGAACTGCGGTAAACGTTCAAGCTATGGTATTCGGTAATATGGGAGAGGATTCTGCTACAGGCGTAGCCTTTACTCGCAACCCTGCCAACGGTGATAATAATTTTTACGGAGAATGGCTTATAAATGCACAAGGTGAAGACGTCGTGGCGGGCATACGTACGCCAAACCCTTTAAATAACGCTACCAAAAACAAACATAACGAGCATATGATTTCCTTGCAGGAAAGTATGCCGGAGGTATATCAAGAGCTTGATACGGTAAGATATAACCTTGAGCAATATTATAATGACATGCTTGATATAGAGTTTACCATTCAACACAGAAAACTTTATATGCTTCAATGTCGTGTAGGCAAACGTACGGGAATTGCAACCGTCAAAATGGCAATGGATATGTTGCAAGAAGGTCTTATATCCGAAGAAACCGCAATAACAAGAGTAAGTACGGAACAACTTGACGAATTGTTACACCCAATACTTGACAGTAAAGATGAAGAAAGTTTTGAAGTAATAGGTAACGGACTTCCTGCCGGTCCCGGCGGGGCGTGTGGCAAAATTGCACTTTCTTCCGAAGAAGCTATTCGTTTGAATAAAAAAGGAGAAAAGGCTATTCTTGTCAGAGAGGAAACCAACCCTGAGGACGTTGAAGGTATGCGTGCTGCAGAAGGTATTTTTACGGCAAGAGGTGGTATGACCTCACATGCCGCTCTTGTTGCAAGAGGTTGGGGAAAATGTTGTATTGTCGGAAGTGAAGACCTAAATATAGATTACGCCAATAAGGAAATAGTCATAGGGAAAATAAAATTCAAAGAAGGAGATGTTATTTCCTTGAATGGAACAAAGGGAAATGTTTATCAAGGTGCTATAAAAATGGTTTCCCCTTCGGAGTCTCCGTTGTTTAAGGATTTTATGAAAATAGTAGACAAATATCACACAATAGGAGTAGAAACCAATGCTGATACACCTGAGGATACACAACAAGCACTTAATTTCGGGGCAAAAGGTATAGGTCTGTTTAGAATAGAGCATATGTTCTATGGCAAAAATTCTGAAGCGCCTTTAACCGTGATGCGCAAAATAATACTTTCCGATACAACAGATGAAAGAAAAAAGTATCTAAATGAGTTACTTCCTTATATGAAAGAGTCCGTAAAACAAACTTTGAAAATAATGACAGGCAAACCTGTTACTATTCGTTTGATGGACCCTCCTTTGCACGAGTTTGCACCAAGAGATACCGCACAACAAAAAACACTTGCGGAAAATTTGGGTATAACAATGGAACGGTTGCAAGAAAGAATAACCTCTTTGCAAGAAGTTAATCCTATGATGGGTATTCGCGGAGTGCGTTTGGGTGTTCTTTATCCTGAAATTTCGGAGTTTCAATTCCGTGCTTTGTTTGAATCAGAGGCCGAGGTAAGAAAAGAAGGTTTTGCACCAGAGTTGGAAATAATGATACCTTTGGTGATGGGGGTAAATGAGTTAAAACATCAAAAAAAGATTTGCAACGAAGTACACACCTTGGTAGAAAAAGAACAGAATACCACTATCAATTATAAATTTGGTACAATGATAGAGATACCTCGTGCAACCTTAGTTGCCGACCAAATAGCGGAAATAACAGATTTCTTCTCTTTTGGAACCAACGACCTTACTCAAATGACTTTTGGTTTTAGTAGAGATGATGTTAATTCTATTCTTGCAGACTACACGGCTATGAAAATTTTGAAATACGACCCATTCCAAACTATAGATTTTGAGGGTGTTGGTCGCTTGGTAAAACTTGCCATAGACAACGGTAGAAAGACAAATCCAAATCTTCGTATAGGAGTTTGCGGAGAACATGGAGGAGATGCTCAAAGTGTCAAGTTTTTCTATCAATGCGGAGTAAATTATGTTTCCTGTTCTCCTTTCCGTGTACCGCTGGCTCGTTTGGCTGCGGCGCAAGCAAAGATAGAAAACAAATAGTAAATCGCTGATTTTTAATTATATGAAAGAGGAAATAATAAATTATTTCCTCTTTTTACATATTCAATCCTTAAGGGCTTAAACTCTCCATTCGGAAATTGAAAACTGCAACAAACAGTTACAAGTATATATAAGATAATAATTTTATATGCCTTTTATTTTTAGTTGAAAAAAGTAAAATTTTAATATCTGTATTTTTCCATAAATTTTCTATCTGTTTTATCAACAAATAGGTAATATTAAAATATTCCGTATTTTCTTTTATGGAACAAAAATAAGTTTGTATAATTAAAAAAATGTGCCTTTGCAGACATAAATAACAAGAACTAAATTCAATATTCCAAAAGTGATAACAAAAAAAGTAATACCCTGTTTGCGTCAATATGCTCTTTTCTCATATATATATGGGAGGAGGGTATTTACTTGGTGTTCAATAAGTTATCTTATCTAAAAAACTTTTTTCACAATCTTATTTGTTTTGCATACACACTTCGACAAGCAAAGTGTGTATGGGTATTTTCGTGTTTTTGCAGAGAAAAAAGTGCGCGAAGGAGGAAGAAGAGAGAGAATCGTCACATAGCCATACTTCAACGGACAAATGACTCCATATTCAAAGATAATAATTTAAAATTTTCAGATAATGCATGCAAGATATAACAGGATAAATGTTATAAAATAATATTTAATTCGCTTTCAAGTAATACGGAGCATTTAACAACATTCTATGATAGACTTCCTAAACATTATATCTGTCATAAAACGAAATTCTTTTTCTAACAGAAAGAATAGAGCAATTATTGAAAGCAATAGAAAACAAATAGTAACTAATAAATAAAAATAAAGAATATGAAAAAAATTAAAGAAGTTATGGGATGGTTAATATCATTCATTTTAGAAAAATATATATTTTTGCAACTCCCAAAGTGAGTGTGTCAGTTTTGCAGAATATATCAAGTAAAAATAATGTAAAACTTTTTAAGAGGAATTTAAAAATTTTTTGAAAAAAGAATAGATACAATGATAATAGTAGAAATAATAATAGCGGTATATGTATACAGAATTTATAAAATGTTAAAAAATAAATACGAAAATGATAAATGAGAATTGCGAACATCCGGTTTACATACTTTCAATTATCATAGAATAAGCGGGTTGTTTTATAGCACCAAATTGTGATTATTTTTTTGCTACGTAAAACAACAATACGTCCTTGCGAGTAATTTTGTTAACTGACAATCTTAAAAAGTCCTTAATTGCAAACCTTAATTTGTTGTCCTTGCGAACGTAATGAAGTAATCCGTACCGCTTTATTGGTTGTTTTGTGGATTGCCTTGCCTTACGGCTCGCAATGACGGATGCGGATGATATGGATAATTAAGATACGGA
>CAUTQY010000019.1:0-31409 GCA_963540815.1 uncultured Bacteroidales bacterium | reverse complement strand
AGACGCCAGAGCAGACGACATAAAACTGATAATCAAAGACGCCGGCAGAAGCCTCAAAAAACTTACTATTATCGTACCTTTTAGGATAAAGTAAAGTCTCTATGTATATTTGAAAATTTTTAGAATTTAAAATCTCCGCACTGTTCTTTAACTCTCTATAAGCCTTTTCGGAAAGTATCTTTGTTTTTTCTATATCATTTGGTAATTCTGTTTTTTCTTGCGAATTAATAACTATACGACTTTTATTGTCTGTCTGTTTTCGTCCCAATAATTAGTGTTTATCTGCAAAGGCGAAGTCCATTTAATGTCTATATTTCTACCATCCCTTATTTGCACAAGTATATTAACTTTGTCTTTTTTGCCCTTTCCCAAATGGAGTTTCATAGTTGCCATTTTCTATGTGTTTTTTGATTTGGCAAAGCTAAAACTTTTATAAATTTTTAGCACATTTGCAGTCCGCAAAAAGTAATTTCAAGGTAAATAAAACGCAGAAAAGATAAAAAATGAAGGTCTGTAAGTTATTTTTACAGACCTTTAAAGACTATTACGAACACCAAAAGTAGCCTCTGGGGGAATCGAACCCTCATTTAAAGTTTAGGAAACTTCCGTTCTATCCGTTGAACTAAGAGGCCAAGCAAAGTATCAACGCAAATAGTCTATCTTTTATTATACAACAGAGATATTTTTTTGTTTTTGTTATATCCATACGAAAAAGCGTATCAAATCACATAAGATATAAAATTTTATCAAAAACGGTTATTGTTATTAAAACGGAAGTAAATAAGCAAAAGTTGTATTGTAATTGTTTATTTTATTTAATTTTGCAAAAAAGAATGTGGATTTTATAGTGAGATTAAAAAATTATGAGTACCATACCCGATATTTCCGTTATGGAAGTTAAGGACTATCAACCGCAAATACGAAAATTGACAAACGGTATTACAACTTATACCTTTCCTAGTAAGGATAGTGAAGTCGTGTATATGAAGTTTGTTTTTTACAATGCTGGTTCAATATCGCAGAACAAATCTTTGACGGCTACTTTTACCGGCTCTCAAATCGGCAAAAATACAAAGGATTATACCTATAAACAGTTATCGGAGGAGATGGATTTTTATGGTCTTTATTTTTCTCCCTATACAAGTAGGGAAAGGTTTTGTTTGAATTTTTCTTTTTTGAACAGATATCAAGAAAATATACTTCCTTTGATACAACAAATAATACTTTATACTAGGTTTGACGAGCATACATTGGAGGTTGAAGTTGGCAGAGCCAAGCAAAACTATCTAACCAAATTGCAACAAACAAATTTTTTGGCACAAAAATGCTTTAATCAAGAACTTTTCGGACAAGATAATCTTTATGGCAAATATGCTACAATAGAGGATTACAACAATATAAATATAAAAGATTTGCAAAACTTTTGGCAAAAATATTATACTTTAAATCAATGTTATATAATGTTGGCTGGCAATGTAGAGGAAAAATTTTTCGATTTATTGGAGGCTTTCTTCGGCAAAGAAAAAATAACCGAAAAAATAGAGGAAACCAATATTAATTTCGGTGCAAAGAAAACAAACGGTATAATAAGAAATAGTTTAGCCTCTGCACAACAAACCTCAATAGTTATGGGGAGACTACTGCCTGAAATAGGCAATGAGGATTATATACTTTTGATAGTATTGAATTGTATTTTCGGAGGTTATTTCAACTCGCGACTAATGTCAAACATAAGGGAACAAAAAGGCTATACATATGGAATAGATTCGGCTATTATTCCGTTTAAGTACGGCAATATTATGATGATTGTCAGCGATATAGCCTTGGACAAAGAAAAACAAACCATAGAGGAAATACATAAAGAGATGGATATTTTAAAAAATGATGAGGTCTCTTTGCAAGAACTCTCCACGGTAAAAAATTATATGACGGGAGAAATGTTACGCTCAACGGACGGAGTGGCATATATAAGCGAAAATTATGACTATATACTTCGTTACAAACTCAGAAAAGATTACAACTCGTATTTGATAAACGGAATAAGGGCTATAACTCGTAGAGATATAAAAAACATTGCTCGTAAATACTTGAATAAGGAAAGTTTTCTTTGCTCCGTAGTAGGTAAATAACATTTAAATAATAAAAAATAACGTATGGAAAACACACATATACCTATTATTTATTGCGGTTCAGGTTTTTGTACAACCAAATGCACAAGAAAATAAATTTAATGTTTTGGTTCATAACAAAACGAACCTGCAAACAAAAGTAGAGTACTCAAAAAAAGTATTTTTCCCTTTGGAAGACAAAAAGATAAAAAATATTACTTTGGATTTCTCTTTTTGAGAGAGGGTATTATCAAGTAAAGGTGACTTGCAACGAATATTCGGAATACAAAATGTTTAGAGTTTCACAATAAAAAATATTATAAATAAAATAAAAATAAATATTAAACGTTTGCAAATAGAATAGGGGAGTGTTATTCCCTTAGTAAATAATATAACATTTATAACTTTAAAAGTAAAAAAAAACATGGCAAAAGTACATATCTTTAATGCAGGTCCTTGCATTTTGCCGAAAGTTGCAACTGAGGCTACAAGAAAAGCAATAGAAAATTTTGACAACACAGGAGTTGGGGTTTTGGAAATATCTCACCGTACTCCCGGTTGGGAGAGAATAATGAGTGAAACCGTTCAATTGTGGAGAGATTTGCTTCACATTCCGGAAAATTATAAGATACTATTCCTTGGCGGTGGTGCTTCTACTCAATTTTTTACCGTTCCTGCTAACCTTTTAAACAAAAAAGCCGCTTACTTGCAAACCGGTGTTTGGGCAAAAAAAGCAGCAAAAGAGGCTAAAATATTCGGGGAAACGGAAATAGTTGCCTCCTCCGAAGACAAAAATTATTCTTATATTCCAAAGAATTATACAATACCTACCGACGCCGATTATTTTCATATTACTACTAATAATACTATTTA
This sequence comes from uncultured Bacteroidales bacterium, assembly GCA_963540815.1. Classification (GTDB taxonomy): domain Bacteria; phylum Bacteroidota; class Bacteroidia; order Bacteroidales; family P3; genus Scybalousia_A. The sequence continues at coordinate 28,428 of CAUTQY010000019.1, read as the reverse complement.
TGGTACGGAGATAAAAGAAGATATTGATTGCCCTGTCAACCTTGTGGCAGATATGTCCTCTGACATCATGTCTCGTCCCGTTGATGTTACAAAATATGCTCTTATCTATGGCGGAGCGCAGAAAAACGTTGGTCCTGCAGGTGTTACTTTCGTAATAGTAAGAGAGGATGTTCTTGGCAAGATAACAGACAGAAAAAATCTTCCTGTTTTGCCTACTATGGTTGATTATCGTACTCATATAGAAAAGGAAAGTATGTTTAATACTCCTCCTGTAATCTCCATATTTGTTATGCACGAAACCCTTAAATGGTTGAAAGATAACGGCGGTATAGGGTGGATACAAAAACGTAATCAAGAAAAAGCCGATTTGCTTTACAACGAAATAGACCGCAATAAAATGTTTGTCGGCACAGTAGCAAAAAAAGACCGTTCTTTGATGAATGTTTGCTTTGTTATGGCTGAAGGATATAAAGACAAAGAAAAAGACTTTATGGAATTTGCCAAGGCTAATGGTATGATAGGTATCAAAGGTCACAGAAGTGTTGGCGGTTTCCGTGCTTCTTTGTACAATGCTTGCGAGTTGGAAGACGTTCAGGCTTTGGTTGCTTGCATGCAAGAATTTGAAAAGAAAAATGCGTAGGATAGCATCATAGTAAATTTATTTTCATGTTAGGGGAAAGACACATCTCTTTCCCCATTTTTTTGTTGCATAATTATTGTTTTATAATAAAAGAAAACAATTTGCGTTATTACTTTGCAAAGTAAGAAAATACTTTATTAAGAGAAATATAAAAGCATTGAAAATGAGAGATATAAAAGAATTACAAGATATTGCAACTCAGATACGTAGAGATGTTTTGCGTATGATACATTCGGCAAATTCGGGGCATCCCGGCGGAAGTTTGGATTGTGCGGATTTGCTTACTGCTCTCTATTTTGGTATAATGGACATAGATCCCAAAAATTATATTAGGCAAGGAGTAGGGGAGGATATGTTTTTTTTGAGTATAGGGCATATTGCTCCTGTGTGGTACTCTGCTTTGGCACGCAGAGGTTTCTTCCCGATAAAAGAGTTATCAACACTTAGACAAATGGGGTCTCGTTTGCAGGGACACCCCTCTTATCACGCCAAATTGGAAGGAGTTAGAGTTGCCAGCGGTTCTTTGGGACAAGGTATGAGTGTGGGGGTAGGAGCAGCGTTGGCAAAAAAAATGGACGGGGATAACAAAATAGTATTCACTTTGCATGGAGACGGAGAAATAGAGGAGGGGCAAATATGGGAGGCTTCTATGTTTGCCGGTGCAAATAAGGTGGATAATCTTATTTCCATAGTAGATGTAAATCATGCTCAAATAGATGGAAGAACGGAACAAGTTTGTGATTCATCTTCCTTGAAAGAGAAATTTTTGGCTTTCAAATGGGAGGTAAAAGAGTGTAATGGCAACGATATGCAAGAACTTGTAAACACTCTTTTGGAATGTAAAGAAAGTTGTCATAATGGTAAACCCGTAATGCTTTTGATGAACACCAAAATGGGTTATGGAGTAGATTTTATGCTAGATGACAATTCCTGGCATGGCAAGGCGCCGAACAGCGAGCAAACACAAAAGGCGTTATCTCAATTAAAGGAAACACTCGGAGATTATTAATTATGTACAACAATAGTTGTGTAATGTGTCATATAAGAAATGTTGTGTGCAAGCGTTTTATTTGTATGTCGTGTTTGGTGCGTTATGCTTTTGTTGTTGTTTTGCTTCTACCACTGCTGATTTTTGCACAGCAAGATAGGGTAAAAATAACCAAGAACAAGAACAATAATAATGAAAAGACTAGGATACTTTTTATTGTGGATTGTTCCTATAATATGTATGAAAAGTGGCAAAGTGAAAGTAAAATAAAGATAACACAAAATTTGGTTTCAAATGTTGTGGATACTCTTGCCATGCAAAGCGGTGTGGAGTGTGCGTTAAGAGTTTTCGGCTCCGAAAAAGATTATTCGTTTACGGATTGTGAGGATACGCGTTTGTTGGTTCCTTTCTATCGTTTGAATTCGGATGCCCTAAAGTCTAAGATAAAAGGACTGACACCCAAAGGAACATCCGCCGTAAGTAGTGCAATGGCAAAGATAAAAGACGATTTCCCTGCAGAAAAACATAGCAGAAATATTGTTATTATGATACTTAACAATATAGACCGTTGCGGAGAAAATCCATCCTTGATTTCTCAACAACTGCAAAAACAAGGTATAATACACAAACCTTTTATTGTGGGTATAAATAAGGGGATGAAAGACTTTTATCAAAATGTCGGTTCTTACTATGAGGCAAATAATGAGGTGGAGTTTTCCAAAATTATGAACGATATGGTAAAACAAGCCCTTTATAATACTACCGTACAAATAAATTTGTTGGATTCCTATATGGAAACAACTCAAACGGATCTGCCAATAACTCTTTCGGATAGCAAAAGCAAACAAACTCGTTATAGTTTTGTGCATACTTTTAATAATAAAGGTGTTTCGGATACCTTGTTTATAGACCCTTTGACCGAATATGATATTACAGTACACACTATTCCGCCGGTAAAAAAAGAAAATGTTAAAATATTTGCAGGTTCCCATACAATAGTTCCGATAGAGACGCCACAGGGAAGTTTGATTGTTAGGTTTTCCTCCGATAAAAATGATTTGAATATAAAGTCATATCCTGTTGTTGTTAGAAAATCAAATCGGAAACAAACCATAAACGTGCAAAAAATAAACGAAAAGGGAAAATACCTTGTTGGCAGTTATGATTTGGAGGTATTGTCTTTGCCTCGTTTGAATATAGATGGTGTGGAAATAGAGCAGTCCTCTCTTACTACGGTGGAAATACCCCTTGCGGGAAATCTTCATTTGGACAAAGTAAGAGAAAATGTGATTGTAGCCTTGTTTGTTAAGGAAAATGGGCATTTGGTTTGGGTTTGTAATCTAAATGAGGAAAAAATTAAAGAAAATATGGAACTTCTTCCCGGAGTTTATGTAATTGTTGCCAAACAAAACGGCATAACAAAAACTTCCGATCAAGTGTCGCAAGAAGTTAGAATAGAGTCCAATAAAACAACAAATGTAACTTTGTTTGCAAAAAAAGAAATAAAGAAATAATGAAAGAATATAAAATATTAGCGGAAAAAGATACTCGCTCCGGTTTTGGAGAGGGTTTGTTGGAAGCCGGCAGAGAAAATCCTAAGGTTGTTGCCTTATGTGCAGACCTTAGTCCAAGTGTTAGAATGGATTTGTTTCAGAAAGAGTTTCCGGAACGTTTTATAGAAGTAGGTATAGCTGAAAGCAATATGATAAGCATTGCCTCCGGTATGGCTCTTAGTGGCAAAATTCCTTTTGTGGGTTCGTTTGCCGCTTTTTCTACCGGTAGAACTTATGATCAAATACGTCAGAGTGTTGCCTATTCGGATACTAATGTAAAAATAGCCGGCTCGCACGCCGGTCTGACTTTGGGGGAAGACGGAGCAACTCATCAGATTTTGGAGGATATTGGACTTATGAAAATGTTACCCAATATGACGGTTATTAACCCTTGTGATTTTACTCAGGCAAAACAAGCCACAAAAGCGGCTGCCAAGTATTGCGGTCCTGTGTATATACGTTATGGAAGACCGAAGGTTCCTGTTTTTCTTACAGAGGACACTCCTTTTGAAATAGGCAAGGCGCTTATTCTCAATGAAGGAAAGGATGTGAGCATTTTTGCAACCGGACATTTGGTATGGCAAGCCATTCTTGCAGCTCAAGAGTTGGAGAAAGAGGGTATAAGTGCCGAAATTATAAACATACATACAATAAAACCGTTGGATACACAAGCAATTTTGCAATCGGTTAAGAAAACCGGCTGTGTAGTTTCTTGTGAAGAACACGAATATAATGGAGGACTTGGAGATAGTATAGCACAACTTTTGGTAAGAAATTTTCCTGTACCTATGGAATACATAGGAGTGGACGATAAATTCGGAGAATCGGGAGAACCCATGCAACTGATGGCAAAATATGGTTTGGACGCCAAACATATAATATTTGCCATTAAAAAGGTTATGGCAAGAAAAAATAAGTAAAAGTTTTTTTGTTATTCCAAACTTGTCAAAGTTAAATATGTTTTTTTGTAGGCTTTGACAAGTTTTTTATTAGTATTATTATTCGTAAAAAAAATATGCCAAAGATAGCATTTCATACATTGGGATGTAAGTTAAATTTTGCGGAAAGTTCCGACCTTTTGCGAAGGTTTGTTGCCGAAGGGTATCAAGAGGTAACTTTCAAGGAAAAAGCGGACGTTTATGTAATAAATACGTGTAGCGTTACCGCAGTCGCAGAAAAAAAATGTAGAAATGCCATACGTCAGGCACATAGTATTAATTCACAAAGTTTGATTGCCGTTATAGGTTGTTTTGCCCAAGTGAATGCCAAAGAAATAGAAAATATAGAAGGAGTGGGTATTATTTTTGGTAACGATAACAAACATCTGTTATTGGAAAAGGTAAAACAATGGTATAAATATAGAGAATTGCAAAACTTCGTTAGAGATATTTCGCGTTTGCATAGCTTTTGTTCTTCGGTATCTTTTTCGGATAGAACACGCGGATTTCTTAAAGTGCAGGACGGTTGCGATTATTTCTGTTCTTATTGTGAAATACCTTTTGCTCGCGGACGTTCAAGGTCTTGCAGTATACGAGAGGCAGTAAATGATGCCAAATTATTGGCAAAAGAAAACAAAAAAGAAGTAGTTTTGACGGGGGTTAATATCGGAGATTTTGGCAAAAGAAGAGATGAAAATTTTTTGGGACTTATTAAAGAGTTGGATAAAATAGAGGAAATAAAAAGATACAGAATTTCAAGTATAGAACCGGATCTATTAACTAAGGAAATCATAGATTTTTGTACCTTATCAAGAGCTTTTATGCCACATTTTCACATACCTTTGCAATCGGGTAGTGATAAGGTGCTAAAAATGATGAAAAGAAATTATGATACCTCCCTTTTCAAAGAAAAAGTTCTATATATCAAAGAAAAAATGCCGAATTGTTTTATTGCTTGTGATGTTATGACAGGATTTAACGGCGAAGGAGAAAATGAATTTTTGGAATGCTTTGACTTTCTACATTCTTTACCGATAGCCTTTATACATGTTTTTACTTATTCCGAAAGACCGGATGCTTTGGCTACCAAATTGCCCGAAAAAGTACCGGTAAGACAAAGAAAAATAAGAAGTGAAAAATTGCAACAACTTGCCATAGAAAAAAAACATATCTTCCATACTCAAAACACAGGCAGAAAATATAATGTTCTTTGGGAAGAAAATCAGAAGGACGGTTATATGTACGGTTTTACGGATAATTACATAAGAGTTAGAAGCGTTTTTGATGCAAAAAAAGTAAATACAATAGAACCTGTGACTCTAAATAAACTATACGAGAATAAGGATTTCTTCGAAGTATAGTGGATAATTATCCTATAATGTAAAAAAAACATTGGTCGTATTCAATCTCAGAATACGACCAATGAAAATATAATAGTAACGTATTATTTTTTAATAATTTTTTTGTTAGTTTGTCCTTGTGAAGTGAATACTTTTATAAAATATACTCCTTTTTGGTAGTCGGTTAGGGTTAATTTATGGTTATAAGAGTTTGTTTGTTCTTGTTTTAACAATCTTCCCGTTTCGTCGTATAACTCTATTTTCTTTATTTTATAACCGCAATTAACATTTACCCCCTCTCCTGCAGGATTGGGAAAAATATCTATTTGTTCCGAAATATCTTTTGCTTGGTCAATAGAGGAATTATTAATAACTCCCGTATGATTAATACGCGGAAAAATAGAGCAATACGCTGCCTTCTCCGTCCAATAATTAGAGTCGTAAATCTGTACATTATCGTTCATTTCATACCAAGTTGTATCACCCTTAAATTGAGTTAATGGTAAGGGATAGTTATAAACACTGGTGTCACAATGAAACGGTGTCCCGTAAAGAGCCATTAAATTAGGTGCATACCAATTGTACACAAAGTCTTTTCCAAATGTCATTGTTACATAAAAATCACCCGATACTTTTATTAGAGTATCAAAATTCAAGGCAAAGAAAGTGCAAGCAGAGGTATGTTTGACCCATGTACAAGGAGCGTTTTGATTAATTGTATCATATCTTATATGGTATAATACATTTCTTTTGGAGTCTAGTATTTCGCAATAAAGAGACGCCGTATCGCATCTATTTGGTTTATAGGCGGAAGTTGTATCGTAACAGTAATGGAAATAGTAATTATAGATAACTATTCCGTCCAAATAAATGGAGGTATCCGTATGATATGGTTGGGCAAGAGCAAAGAATGAAACGTTATCCATTTGCATATATCCGCCACCGCCGGGATTGTAAGAAAAGCAATAGTTGGCACAAGGAAGATTAAAAACTTCCGGTGCAAGTAGATTTGTGGTATCTGCGTCATAATTTTCCAGCCATTGACTGTAATCTATATTAAACCCACAATTGCTTTGCGACTTTACGCAAAAACTAATGCTTAATACGCAAAAAATAATAACTAACTTTTTCATAACCTTTAATTTTTAATTGATTAATAACTACATCTATTTTTAAATTGAAATTCACTTCTCTCCGCTATATGTTTCTCGTGTGAAGTATTGCCATATACTATTGTATTTCCACAAATAAGCGAACCATTTCTACCCGGTATCAGCGGTGTGTTTTCATAATTATAAATATCACAATAATTTGAACTCAAAGACAATAATCTATCCCATAATCCCACATTCCATTGTAAATCTCCTACGGAAACAAAATATATGTCTTCGTACGTTTTTATGGAGGAAAACATACCTATTTCGGGATTTGTATAAATATGGCAATCTGTCAAAGGTCTATCTTGTAATTTAAAATGAAATACATTTGAATAATAGCCTCCGTCAAAAGTTTGTATAACCAAATCGTAGCCCGAATCAATAGAAGGACACATATCAGCGTCCCACATAATAGCAACGCTTACCGGGGAAGTTATATTAAACCTATTAACACTATTGTCGTTTATAAAGTTTGTCCCCGGCATACGATTAAAAGGCAAGTCAAAAACACTAATTATTGTGCTGTCGGATGATGTTGTTCCTTGTGGTAAACTAGTAGAGGTCAAACAAAGTTTTTTATCATCTCTTGATTTTACTAAGAATGTAACCCCTTGAGAGTTCTCATAAGTCAGTCCTCCGTAATTATGTATAAAACATAAATTCCTTGTATATGGAACAGGTTGTGAAATATCGTTTTTGTTATATATGCGAACTGACCAACCAAAAGGAGTGAGAGCGGTCGTAGAACGCATACTTCCTACAACTAATATATAATTATCATATACAATAATGTCAGTATAATATTCGGAATAACCATCCATAGGTATTGTTTGAGAAATAGTATAGTCGTCCTCAGCCACATCAATTTGAACTACATTTATAGACGAGGTACTGGAATTATAATTACTCAAACAAGCAAAATTTATAGTTCCGGCCTCTGACATGTAGGGTTTAATCTTTTCTATTGAACCGACTTCGGGAATAAGTTTATAGATAAATTTGCCCGTATTAAAAAAATCCGATATCTCCGTCCAAGCAACAAAACCACAACCGGAAGACGCATATCCGCAAAAACAAAGCGTGTCTTTGTATACATCTATGTCCGTAACAACAAAACCGTCTCCGAAAAATACTTGTTCCACCATTATACTGCCTTTTTTGATTAAATGAAAAGCATTTCTAAAGTAGCCTTTGTATATTATTTCCGAGAAAACAATAGAGGTGTCGTCATTTACAATAGCAATATCCGTATTCTTCGGATAGCAGGACACAGAATCAATTTCCTTTATTTCTACCTTAGAGCTTATTTGGGCGGAAATGTTATCCGTATAACTTAGAAATAAAAAAATGTTTAAAAATAATAAAATAACTTTTTTCATAAATCCTCCCGTTTTTTTGATTAAGAACTATTTTGCGACAAATGTAAAAATAATTTTTATAAAAACAATAAAAAAGCACACTTTTTTCAGAAAAAAGTTGTGCCTCTATTTTACAATGGAATAAAAATAACAGTTATCCTATGAGAATCGTCTTTCTATTATTTCATAATATCTACTTTTGTATACGGGGCGGATATGTTTTCTTTTCTCAGGTAATTATAAACCTCTTTGTTCAAATAATCATTCACCGACCAATAGTCTGCAGTTTTGCACCATACTCTAATATCCAAACTTACGGATCCGGAATTAATTATGGTTACCAAATCATAGGCAGGAGTCGTCAGTATTTTATCATTAGCCTCTACTATTAATTTTATACCTTGCTTTACGGCTTCGACGTCCGTACCCAAGGCCATTACTGGACTAAGAGTAACACGTCTTTCGTTCATTGTACTATAATTGATAATATTACCTGCCGAAAGAGTTCCGTTTGGAAGAGTTATTACTTTATTATCCGTAGTGTTTATTGTAGTAGAGAATATCTTAATACTTGTTACCGTTCCCTCAAAACCTTGTGTGCAAATATAATCGCCAAGTTTAAAAGGTCTGAAAACCAAAATAACTATACCACCCGCGACATTTTGTATGGTGCCGCTTAGAGCCATACCAACAGCCAAACCAACGGCTCCTAAGATGGCTACAAAAGAAGTCATAGGTATACCCAAGTAACCGATAATAGCAATGATGAGTAGAATTTTTAAACCTATACCTACTATTGATAGAATAACCGGACGCAAGGTAGGGTCAAGGTTGTGTTTATCAAAAGCCTTCTTTAATTTCCTTTTCAATAATCCTATAATTTTAAAACCCAACCACAGAACAATAATAGCAATAACAATTTTTTGTATTGCATTCATACCATTTTGGGTACACCACTGTATGATACCGTTTATTATATCACTTGGTGCATTTTCAGCCTTTATTGCCGTATCCAAAAATAACATAAGCTTTACTCCTATATTTTTATAAGTTAATTATCTTATTATTCCTCGTTATCATAAATATCGTAAAGAAAATTGTTGTAAGGATAAATTTTTGCGTGTATGGTTTTGATATTGTCATACATTAGAGACTTCAACTCTTCAATATTTTCTTTGTTACTCGCAGAAATAAAAACGGTAGGGCAATTATTTTTTGCCATCCAAGTCTGTTTTAAGTCCTCTATTGAGAAATTGATTTTTTCCTTAGGTGCTAAATCATCCTCTTCCTTTTTAATGTATGTGTATCTATCTATTTTGTTAAAAACTAATATAGTCGGTTTATCCGCAGCACCTATGTCTCTAAGAGTATTATTGACAACATTTATTTGATTCTCAAAATCAGGATGAGATATATCTACAACATGTATCAACAAATCGCTTTGAGTAACCTCCTCCAACGTACTTTTGAAACTTTCCATAAGAGTTTGTGGCAATTTTCTTATAAAACCAACGGTATCCGTTAGCAAAAAGGGTAAATTTTCTATAACTACCTTGCGTATTGTGGTATCCAAAGTCGCAAAAAGTTTGTTTTCGGCAAAAACTTCGGATTTACTCAGCATGTTCATCATAGTGGATTTGCCAACATTGGTATAGCCAACCAACGCAACACGTACAAGACTCTCTCTGTTCTTCCTTTGCAAAATCTTTTGTTTGTCCAATTTTACAAGTTTTTCTTTCAGCAGCGATATTTTTGAAAGCAAAATTCTTCTGTCTGTTTCTATTTGAGTTTCACCGGGACCTCGCATATTTAATCCGCCCTTTTGCCTATCCAAGTGGGTCCACATACGTGTAAGTCTAGGTAGCATATATTTGTATTCTGCCAAAGCCACTTGAATTTTTGAGTGAGAAGTTCGGGCACGTTTGGCAAATATGTTTAATATTACCTGTGTTCTATCCAAAATATTGCAAGAGAGAATCTTTTCTATATTTCTTAGTTGTGAAGGGGAAAGTTCGTCATCAAAAACCACCCATTCTATCTCCTTTTCCGTGATATAATTTTTTATTTCCTCCAATTTACCGGACCCTACGTATGTACGACTATCTATTATAGGCAAACGCTGATAAAATTTTTCAACAGACTCGGCGTCCAAAGTCTCTACCAAGAATGCTAACTCGCCAAGATGTTCTTTTAGATTTTCCTCAGAAATATACGGTGTCTGTACTGCCACTAATACACACTTATCCTTCTGCTCTGTCATTTTGATATTTTTCAGTAGATTTGATGTTTATTTTTTATTCAAAATTAGGAGTTTTTTATATGAGGTATTTTTTACTCTGCAATAGATACCAAATAAAAAAGGTAAGCTACTTACATCGCACCGCTACAACCTTTTTACCTTGCTGCATTCCTGCCCTGGGGAGATTCAAAGGGAGCTGGTCGTATAAGACTTACCCGATTGCAAACTTACAACTTTTTTTTTAACCGACAAATAAAAATGCAAATATTTATTCCAAGCAAAATCAAAGTGATGAGCCCGTATTATCATATCAGATTATTAGAGACAAGATTAAATTATTTTGCAAAAGCCAACCTTTTTGGGTAGGACAAAGCTCTGAGGTTAAAAATCCTGTCTTTATAAGTTGTGTTATTTGACAAGAGAAATAAGAAAAGTACTCCGGGAAGTTTTTTTTTACGTAATTTAGACTAAGCCCCTTGTTTAGTCTCGCTGTCAACATAACGTATTCGTTGTATTTGTTTTTGTTTGTTAGAGTCTCTTTTTCCATAATAGAAGTAAAATCGTCGGAGAAAATTCTTTCTGTGTATTGATACAAATCGGCAATGTTCCAAAAACGTTCCTTGCTATTGTAAGAATGTGCCCCTGCCCCAAGTCCGAGATATTTTCTGAATGTCCAATAAGCCATATTATGCCGAGAGTAAAATCCTTGCAAAGCAAAAGAGGAAGTCTCGTAGTGTATGTAATTATTTTGGTGCAAAATTTCATATGTAAGTTTCATTTGTTCTATTTGCTCTTTTTCCTCCAATAAGAAAAGTTTTTCTTTTGTTAATAGTTTATCTAACATTGTTCCGTCCTCTCTCATAAGGTTGTAACAAGAAATATGAGGCAGTCCGTAATACAAAAAAGTCTCCAAATTTTTTTTCCAGCCTTGCAGAGAGGTGTTTGGTAAATTACTTATCAAGTCTATTGAAATATTTTGTAATCCGCTATCCATAAGAATTTCTATTGCTTTTTTTGCCAACAAACTTGTGTGACTGCGATTTAGAAGTTTTAAATCCTTGTCTTCAAAACTTTGCACCCCAAGGCTTATACGGTTAATTCCTATTTGTTTTAACCCTAAAACATATTCCGTGTTTATATTTTCGGGGTTAGCCTCAAAGGTTATTTCGCAATCGGGAGATAGCGCAAAGTATTTGTGAATTGTATCAAAAACTCTTGCTATATCTTTGATATTTAACAAAGAAGGAGTACCTCCTCCGAAATAGATAGAGTCTAAATATTCTTTTTGTTTGGATTCATTCATATTTTGAAAAAAATCCTTTCTATAAATAAGCTCTCTAATAAGGGCATCCGTATAGACTGAGGTGTCAAATTTACGGGCTACGGAGTAGAAATCACAATAGATACATTTGTGATGACAAAAAGGAATATGAAAATAAAGAGAAGGCACGATTATTTATTTAACTCTATTCTAAATGTGGTGCCGGCGCCTATTGTTGAATTTTTTACATAAATATTTCCTTTATGATAATCCTCCACTACTTTTTTTACCAAACTAAGACCAAGCCCCCACCCGCGTTTCTTTGTCGTAAAACCGGCTCGAAATATTTTTTTATGTGAAGTTTTACTTATCCCTTTACCCGTGTCTGAAATGTCTATATAAATGTTTTTGCTATTATTCTGTAAGCAAATTGTGATTTGTCCGCAACCTTCCATTGCGTCTATGGCATTCTTAAATAAGTTTTCAATAGTCCATTCTATGAGAAATTGATTTATAGGAATAATAATGCTTGCACTTTTTTCTATGTTACAAACAAAATTAATGTTTTTGGAACAACGAGCAGACATATATTCTATCATATTAAAAATTACGGAGACAATGTTTTTCGGTTTCAATTCCACATTGGACCCTATATGAGAAAATCTTTGTGAGGTTTGTGTAAGACGTTGAATGTCTTTGTCCATTTCGGTACAGATGGCAATGTTATCAGGATTGGTTTTCAACAATTCCGACCATGCCACGAGGGAAGAGATAGGAGTACCGAGTTGATGGGCGGTTTCCTTACTCATGCCTATCCATACAATGTTTTGCTCTGCCGTTTTTATTGTTTTGAGAACAAGATAAAGCAAGATGGCAAACAAAATAAAGAAAAACAAATACACCAAAGGAAAATACCGAAGAAGGGAAATTGTTTTATTGGTATTAAAAAGAATGTATCCGTATTGATTACCCGGTAAAGTTATTTTTATCGGTTTGTTGTCGTCAAGCATTGATTCTATCGTATTTTGCAAATTTTCTTTGCAAAGTTTAACCGAGTCTATATTTCCGTAAGCAAAAATGTTTTCTTTTTTACTATCGGTAATTATAACCGGAACGGATACGCCGTTGTCCGTAATTTCGTTGAGAAAAGAATTTACAACCTCGTTTATCGTTGATTTCAACTCTTTATAGACATTACTTTCCGTATAATACAACTTGAATTTCATGCCATAAACCTCATATTCAAAAGGTTTGTTTTTGGAGAATTGTTTGTATAAGTCACCAACCAATACTCTTTGATTTGGAGCGAGAGATATATTTTGAGAAAATTGTATGTTATTGAATTCATCGGTTATGATGACTGGAATAGTTTTGTTGTCCATAATTATTTTAGTATAAAACTGCAAGTTGGGAGAAGACAAATCAGCGTTTTCATCTAAGGAAATAATAACCTTGTAGGCCTCAATAAAACGTTGCAATTTTATTCGTTCCACTTCCAATGTTCTACTATAAAATTCGTGAGTCCTTTTTAGCATGTTTGCTTTACGAGATATAGCCTTTGCCCATATTTCCACTTGTTTTATTTCTTCGTTTTTCAGTGTTTGCATTATACTATTAATCTGCCACAAAGAAACAAGAATTAGGGCAAAACCAACTATTAAGGCGTACCAAATTATGCGAGGATTTTTTATAATATTTTTCATATGAGAAGTACTACACATACTATATTATAGTTTGGAAGCTACAAACAAAGTCATATTATTTTATTTTTTTCCAAACAACATGATTAACTATGTTGGTATAGGATTGAATGATTTTAACAACCTTATCGGATACGTTTGTCTCCTTGTAATAAATTACCTCTGAGCCAAAATCTCTATTACCATTCATATTTACGGCAAGTTCTACGGCTTGAAGCAAAGATTTTTCACCTATACCTGCAAGAATTAAATTTGCTTTTTCCATAGCCTCCGGTCTTTCCGTACTTGTACGAATACAAACAGAGGCAAAATTTTTGTTAATTGAGGAATAGAAAGATGCTTCCTCAGGCAAAGTACCACTGTCGGAGACAACAACAAAAGCGTTCATTTGCAAATGATTATAATCCCAAAAACCCAGAGGCTCGTGCATTATTATTCTTTGGTCTAATAATATATTTTTCTGTTCCAAACGTTTTTTACTTCTTGGGTGACAAGAATATAAAACAGGCATATCATATTTGTTTACCAAAGAATTTATGGCCCCGAATAGAGAATTAAAATTTTCCTCCGTATCAATATTTTCTTCTCTATGAGCGGAAAGTAGAATATACTTGCCTTTTTGAAGATTTAGTCTTTTTAGAATATCGGATTTTAATATTTCTTTTAAATTGTTTTGTAAAACTTCTGCCATTGGAGACCCTGTAACAAAACAACGTTCCTTTGGAAGCCCGCATTCGTGTAAATATTTTAGGGCTTGTTCGGAATAAGCAAGATTAACGTCCGATATTATGTCAACAATTCTGCGATTGGTTTCCTCCGGCAAGCATTCGTCTTTGCATCTGTTACCGGCTTCCATGTGAAAAATAGGAATGTGCAGTCGTTTGGCAGAGATAGCACTCAGACAAGAGTTGGTATCTCCCAGAATAAGTAAGGCATCGGGGTTAAGTTCTTGCATAGTAGAGTAGGATAGGGCAATTATATTACCTATTGTTTGTCCCAAGTCCTGCCCTACCGTATTCAAATATACTTCCGGTTCTTGTAATTTTAACTCTTTAAAAAACACGCCGTTGAGGTTGTAGTCGTAATTTTGTCCGGTATGTAACAAAAGAGTGTCAAAATATATTCTACACTTATTTATTACCGAAGAAAGACGTATAACCTCGGGGCGAGTTCCTACTATAATTAGAAGTTTTAACTTCCCATTATTTTTAAATGACGGACGTGTCATGCGCACAATATTTGTTATAGACGTATTAAAATTCTACTTTGGGAGAACTTGCTGCCGAAGCATCTGCTTGATAATATTCTTTTTGACCAAAAGAGAATATATCTGCTATTATTGAAGTAGGAAATTTTCTAACGCTTTGATTATAAATTCGGATAGTATCGGCATAACGTTGCCGCTCCACGGCAATTCTGTTTTCTGTGCTCTCCAATTGAGATTGTAAGGCAAGAAAATTTTCGTTGGCTTTTAGTTCCGGGTATCTTTCCACAACAACATTTATATCTCTAATGGCGGAAGTTACGGTATTCTGAGCCTTTTCGTAGGCTACACTTGATGACTCGTTTGAAGGTGTATTCAAAGCCTTATTTCTTGCTGCAATAACTCGTTCCAATGTTTCGGATTCATGCTTTGCATATCCCTTAACCGTACTAACAAGGTTCGGTATCAAATCCAGTCTTCTTTGGTATTGAGTTTGTACCTTAGACCACTGCGAATTACATCGCTCATCCTTTCTTACCAAACCGTTGTATGAGGAAGCTATCCATATAACAGCAAACACTAATATTACTATTAATACGCCGATTTTTTTATATTTTTTTACATCCATACTGTGATTAAATTTGATTAAGTTTATACTATAATAATTTTATTTTTTTTGCCTACTTTCTACCAAGAACCTCCTCCGCCACCTCCGCCGGACATGCCTCCGCCAAAGCCTCCGCCGGAAAACCCTCTACCACTTACCGAGCCACTACCACCTAGCATGCCTCCGACAAAAATAGGTGCGGTATTGATTAATTTTGGAATGGTTTTATCTACATATTTTTTATGACCGCAACGTTTACAAACATATTCCGTTCTCTCTATTCCGTTTTTATAATGGGTAGGTTGCCCTACCGTTTGAGAAGAGACTATTTTCAAAGCTTTTGTATTGCAAATAGGACACACGGAATAAGAATTCTTTTTTTCGTATGCATATACTCGTATCTTACCGCAATTATTACAAAGCCATACATCATAATCTCTACTAGATAAGGTTTCTTCGAACTGCTCTGTTTCACTAAGGTATTTGTCTTCTTGTTTTTCGGATAGCAAACACATATTATGTCCGCAAGTACATTTTATGGCTTTGTATCTAACTCTTTTTAACAAATACTTATAACAAACATACAATATGGGTATCCACCATATCCCTAAGAAAAACAAAAGAATTGCCCAAGTTTTAAATTTATCTTTTAAAATATGATATGCTTCGGTTCTATAAATATCTTTTTTTGCTTTGTCAAAAACAGACAGCAAATTTGTAATGGCACAAATGAAAACCAAACACCCTATCAGAATGTAAATATAAAAAGCGGTACTGTTAGGTATACTATTGGAAGTTGATTTTTTTGTTGAATAGGAATTATATTCTTCGTATATGACCCCCAAGCAAGCGTCCAAACCGGCTATTATACCCTCCTCCCATTTATTTTCTTTAAATAAAGGCTTCATTTGGGTGTTAAAAATATTTGTTGTTATGGCATCTGTCAGACAACCCTCCAAACCGTATCCCGTTCTGATAAAACATTGATGTGCCTGTGTTGCAACAAGTATTAACAAACCGTTATCCATCTCTATATTTCCTATTTTCCACAAATCAAACAAATCCATGGATAAATCTCTTGCTGAGGTTTGCTTGTCCCCTTTAATTACAACCACAGATATTTGTGTGGAAGTAGAGTCGTATAAAACATTTATCTTATTATTGATTTCCTCTACTGCCAAGTCGCTAAGAATGTTGTCTTGATTACTAACCCAATTATCCAAACCCAAATCTTTGGGGTTTTGTATTTCAGAGGGATTTATTTGTCCGTACCCTGCAAAACAAAAAAATAAAAAGAGAACCAACAAGATGTATTTGAAATTCTTTTTCATAAAGTACTCCATTAATTTGCAAAGATAGTAAATAATTCCGTTTATCAAGATAGCAATAACATGAATTGCGGTTAAGTATGCCGTTGTAGCCTATTACTTTTGTATAATAAAGATTTTGTTTTGTCGTTGTAAAAACAACAATAAAGTCCATACATAAAATAACGATGACTGCAATATCGGATAGAAAAAAAATTATAGATATTTTGGTATCTCTGGGCGAGGATATAAAAACCAATATCGATAATCAACCTTACATTTCTATGTATAAGAAAGCAGAAGAAAACAACCCTTGGTTTTTACAAAAAAATATAAGGTATGCTTTGAAACAAATTCTTATGTGGTTGGACAGAGAAAAACTAACGACCTTTGCAGATAAATACAAATCGCATTCTCATAAGAAAAATCTAGCCATTGTTTGTGCAGGTAATATTCCGGCGGTAAGCTTTCATGACATAATTTGCGGATTGCTTTCGGGATACTGCATACAAGTCAAATTATCCTCTTCGGACAAAATAATAATACCTTTTCTCTTGGAAAGAATGCAAAAAATTGAACCTTTGCCAATAGAATTTGAGGATAAAATCAAAAATTTTAATGTTGTTATAGCCACAGGTAGCAACAATACTTCTTTGTATTTTGGGTCTTATTTCTCAAAATTTCCGCATATCATTCGCAAATCTCGTTCTTCTTTGTCTGTTGTTACCGAAAAAGACGATATAACGGGAATAGAAGATGATATTTTTATGTACTTTGGTTTGGGTTGCAGAAATGTTTCTTTGTTGTTTTTACCTCATGGATACGATACGAATAAAATAAAGCAAAGACTATGTAAATATTCACATCTCATTGATTTTTATAAGTATAAAAACAATTATGATTATTACAAAGCCTTGTTTGAGATGAATAATGCGGATTATACGGATACCGGTTTTTGTTTATTACGGAATGAGAAAAATTTGCATTGTCCCATAAGTGCAATAAATTATTGTTTTTATCAAGATATCAATGAAATAGAGGACTTTATATTGCAGCACAAAGAAGAGGTACAATGTCTGGTTGCCCAAGCGTATACTTCGCTTGCTTTTACGGATAGGGTAGATTTCGGAAAGGCTCAATCTCCCAAACTTGAAGAATTTGCAGACTCTGTTGATACAATGTCTTTTTTGGAACAAGTTGCTTTGAAATAAATAATAGAAAAAGAATATTTATTGCTTAACTTATTTATTATTAATTACTTATTCGCCGTATACATATTTATTTTTAGTCTATAATGTAGTGTTTGATTTATTTTTGTATTTTTGCACACAATTTTTATAATTGTTTTTAGAGTGTAAGTAAAATTAAAAGGCTCAGATATTTATGAATCCTTTTGAAGAAAAAAAGAAGAGACAGGAATTGATAAACGAGTCCATGTCCGGTGTGAAACACATAATTGCAGTTGGTAGCGGTAAGGGCGGAGTTGGCAAAAGTACTGTTGCTGCCAATCTTGCCATAACTCTTGGTAAAAAGGGATATAGGGTTGGGCTTGCCGATGCCGATGTTTACGGTCCTTCTTTGCCTACATTGTTTAATATAGACAAAGCGGAAATATTTGCTACCAAAAAAGGAGATATGGAATTGATGGTTCCTATGGAAAAATACGGTATAAAACTTATGAGTATAGGTTTTATGGTCGATTATTCAGCTCCTTTGATGTGGAGAGGTCCTATGGCTTCTAATGCTTTAACTCAATTGCTTAGTGAAACCGTATGGGGAGAGTTGGATTTTTTGATTTTGGATATGCCTCCCGGTACGGGGGATATTCAGTTAACTTTGGGGCAAAATTTTTCCCCTTCGGGTGCGGTTTTTGTATGTACTCCTCAACAACTTGCCGTAAGTGATGTACGTAGGGCAATAAATATGTTTGATAACGAGGATATAAAAATTCCCATAATAGGTTTGATAGAGAATATGGCTTATTTTACCCCGGAGGAGTTGCCACAAAACAAGTATTATATTTTCGGTAAGGATGGCGGTAAAAAATTATCGGAAGAGTTAAACATAGATTTTCTGGGACAAATACCTATTTCTTGCAAAGTTTCTCAAGCAAATGATAATGGCACACCTATTGTTCTAAAAGAAAACGAGATAGAATGCAATGCCTTTAACCAAATTGCGGATAAAATTATAAATAAAGTAATAATAAACGGAGAAAGAAAACCATGACAGCAGAAGAAAGAAAGATTTTGGAGGCAAAAGTAAAAAATGCCATTGAGCAGATAAGACCTTATTTGCAAGAAGACGGAGGAGATATTGCCTTTGTTTCTCTAACGGATGACAAGGTGGTGAACGTTGAATTGCAAGGACATTGCGGTTCTTGTCCTTATGCAATGATGACCTTGAAGCAAAACGTTGAATTGGCAATTCAGGATGCTATTCCAGAAATAGTTTCGGTGGAAAATATAAAACCGTTATAATATATAATCAATGGCTACATATACAAAAACAGGCGATAAAGGTACCACTTCATTAGTTGGTGGTACAAGGGTGAAAAAATATGACATAAGAGTTCAAGCCTACGGAGAGATAGATGAGTTGGTTAGTCTTGTAGGGTATATAGAAACTATCCTAAAAAATGATGATCACAGTGCTACTTTCGTTGTTATACAAAACAAATTGTTTATCTGTGAGAGTATTGTTGCTTGCGAAAAACAAGAAATTCTAAATCAAATGAGTACAATCTCAGACACCGATATTGCATACTTGGAAAGAAAGATAGACTCCATTGAAGGGGATTTGCCGAAATTAAAAGCCTTTGTTATACCATCATCTTCTCAAACAGCCTGTCTTATACATATTGCTCGCACAATATGCAGAAAATGTGAAAGGCTTTGTGTTGAGGTAAATGACAAATACGGTCTCAACGAAAACGTATTAAAGTATTTAAATCGTCTATCCGATTATTTTTTTGTATTGGCTCGCAAGGTCATGCAAGACAAACACAGAACGGAGCGTTATTGGAAAGCATAAAAAACTCTATTCTGTTTTAATTTATTTTTTTATTAAGTTTATAAAAATATAAGGATTATGTATTGGAGTTTAGAACTTGCATCTCATTTGGAGGATGCCCCTTGGCCGGCCACAAAAGAAGAACTCATTGATTATGCCACAAGAAGCGGCGCCCCTATTGAAGTTGTAGAAAACCTCAGAGAGATAGAAGATGAGGGAGATGTATACGATTCCATTGAGGAAATTTGGCCTGACTATCCGACAAAAGAGGATTTCTTTTTCAATGATGAAGAATATTAAAGTATTACAACAAATAAATATTTTCCTTTATGAGATTGGACAAAAACAGTACGCCGATAGTTAAACTTATAGGGTTAATTGTTATTTTGATAGCCTCTTTTGTTGTAACGTCAATACTTGGCGGTATATACTATTTTTTTACCGAGGATAAGGTATTATTGTTGACATTTTTCACAGTTATATGCTTTGGTTTGTCAATCTTTATATACCAAAAAATATTTGATAAAGTATTGATAGACAAATCGCTATTTGCCTTACCGAAGTTTTGGTGGTTGTTAATAGCCATTCTTATGTTTTTTCTTTCCATTCCTATAATGGAAAGTGTATCGGACTCTAAGCCCGATAGATTTATGTTGGGATTCTGCCAAAATGTCAATTCTTTGCAAATAGTAGGGTTGGTATTTGCCGTTGCTGTTTTTCCTGCCGTTTTTGAAGAGTGGTTTTTTAGAGGTATAATGCAAAAGAATTTGGTAAAACTTGTACACAATGACTATATTGCCCTTGTTCTCACTGCTGTAATTTTCTCTCTTGTTCATTTTGATATGTCCAATTTTGTGGCAAGGTTCATTATTGGGTTGTTGTTAGGGCTACTATTCTATTATTCCAAAAGTCTTATTGCCGGTATTCTCGTACATTTTATAAACAATCTTTTGGCTCTTTTATCTTACCTATTATCAAGTGAAGAAGAATTATTTCATCCCGAGAAAATTTTTGACAATAGTATTTATGTTATTTTGTCTGTTATAATTTTTGTGGTATTTATTTTATTATCAGAGAGATACAGAAGAAAAACATTTTCTGCTCAAGAGAATAAGGAATTGGAGGATAACGATTTTTAACGCATTTCTTTGCAAGAAAGAAAAAAGTGACTAACTTTGCACACCGAAAAAAAATGGGATAAGGGTATGATTTTTAAACGATTTGCCGTTGTCCTCTATGGTTTAACAAAAATGAATAATAAAAAATGTATTTAACAAGCGAGAAAAAACAAGAAATCTTTGCCCAATACGGTAAAAACGCACAGGATACCGGTAGTGCGGAAGGACAGATTGCCTTATTTACTTTTCGTATAAAACACCTTACGGAATATTGCAAAGAACACAAAAATGACAAATTCACAAACCGTGCTTTGGTTCTTTTGGTTGGTAAACGTAGGAGAATGCTCTACTACTTAAAGAAAAAAGATATTGAGAGATATCGTGCCATAATTAAAGCCTTAGGTTTGAGAAAATAATGCAAAAGAAAATAAAGAAATAAAATCTCTTTTCGGGCAAGTATGACATAATTTATTTAAGTCATATTTGCCTTTTGACGTTTTATATAATCACTTTTTTCTTGAAGCCGGATGTTTTTATTAATCTTTTAAGGTTGCGACTGTTCTATTGTTGCAGATATGCAATGCAGAAAAAAGCAATCCGTTGAGACGTTTTAAGCATATTATATTTTGATATTTCCAAGCAAGGCTTCACTTGGAAAAGATGTTTTTCTAATATTATTTTTAAGATGATTGGAACTAAAAAGATTTTCAACTTGTTGGACGGAAGACAAATAGAGATAGAAACCGGCAAGTTGGCAAAGCAGGCTGACGGTTCTGCTGTGGTTAGAATGGGTAATACTATGATTTTGGCAACTGTTTGTGCCAAAAAAGAAGCGGGGGCGGATGTTGATTTTATGCCCTTGAGTGTTGATTATCAAGAAAAATTTGCTGCCACAGGCAAGTTTCCCGGAGGCTTTTTCAAAAGAGAGGCTAGACCTTCGGAATACGAAATTTTAATTTCTCGTTTGGTAGATAGAGCGTTGAGACCTTTGTTTCCAGACAACTATCATGCAGAAGTGCAAGTTCAAATAACTCTTATCTCCGGAGACGAAAACAATCCGCCCGATGCTTTGGCAGCCTTGGCAGGTGCCGCTGCTTTGGTATGTAGCGATATACCTTTTAACGGACCTGTTTCCGAATGTAGGGTTGCCTTGATAGACGGAGAATTTAAGATAAATCCTGATTACAAAGAACAAGAGCGTGCAGAGTTAGACCTTATAGTTGCAGCAACGGAAGATAATATTATGATGGTAGAGGGTGAGATGAAAGAGGTTTCCGAGGAGGTTATGCTTGAGGCGCTGAAAACCGCCCATCAAACTATTAAAATACATTGCAAGGCCTTAAACGAACTAACCCAAATGGTGGGTAAAACCGTTAAACGCGAATATTGTCACGAGGAGGACGATGAGCAAGTTAAACAACAAATGCATGAGGCTTGTTACCAAAAATGTTACGACCTTGCAAAAGAAGGAATAAAGTCCAAACACGAAAGAGGAGAAAGATTTGAAGCCATAAAAGAGGAGTTTTTCTCCACACTTGACGAAGAATACAAACAAGAACATGCCGTAATGCTAAACCGCTACTACAAAAACATAGAAAAAGAAGCCATGAGAAACATGGTTTTAAATGAAAGAGTACGTTTGGACGGCAGACAATTGGAAGAGATACGTATGATTTGGGCAGAGGTAGATTATTTGCCTTCCGTACATGGCTCCGCTGTTTTTACAAGAGGAGAAACGCAATCTCTTTCAACTTGCACTCTTGGTACCAAATTAGATGAGCAAACAATAGACGGTGCAATGATAGAGGGAACAAACCGTTTTATCCTACACTACAATTTTCCCGGTTTTGCTACCGGAGAAGTCAAGGGTAACAAATCCACTTCTCGTAGAGAAATAGGCCATGGAAATTTGGCCATGAGAGCCTTAAAACAGGTTCTTCCTTCCGAGGAAGAATGTCCTTATACTATTCGTTTGGTAAGTGATATTTTGGAATCCAACGGTTCTTCCTCTATGGCTACTGTTTGTGCCGGATGTTTGGCTTTGATGGATGCCGGCGTGCCTATCAGCAAACCTGTTTCCGGTATAGCAATGGGCTTGATAGAGAAAGACGGGAAATGGGCAGTACTTAGCGATATTCTCGGTGATGAGGACCATTTGGGAGATATGGACTTTAAGGTTACAGGCACAAGAGACGGAATCACCGCTTGCCAAATGGATATCAAATGTGACGGTTTGTCGTACGATATTCTTACTCAAGCCTTGGCGCAGGCAAAGAGAGGCAGAGAACATATTCTTAATATCATTACCGAAACAATGCCTCAGCCAAGAGAGGATTACAAACCTTTTGTTCCTCGTATAGTTGCTATGCATATACCTAAGGAGTTTATCGGTGCTGTTATAGGTCCTCAGGGTAAGGTTATACAAGAAATGCAAAGAGAAACCAACACGACTATAACGATAGAGGAGGTTGGGGACTTTGGTCATGTACAAGTATGCTCCATAGATAAAGAGGGTTTGGAAAAAGCTCTTGCAAAGATAAGAGCCATAGTTGCCTTACCGGAAGTAGGAGAGGTATACGATGCTACTGTTAAAAGTATAATGCCATACGGCGCTTTTGTGGAATTTATGCCGGGTAGGGAAGGCTTGTTACACGTTACGGAAATAGATTGGAAACGTATAGAAAACGTAGAAGACGTACTTAAAGAAGGAGAGCAAATACGCGTAAAACTTATAGGTATTGACAAACAAACGGGAAAATACAAACTTTCTCATAAAGTGCTTATTCCCAAGCCGGAGGGATATGTAGAGCCAAAACCTCAAAAACACAACCCTTCTCCTAAGAAAAATAATACTCATTCTATTGATAGAAAACCGAATTCGTTGAATAATAACAATTTGAGACGAAATTCCAATAGATATTAACACTCAATCGTTTTTTCATATTTTCATGTTAGGTAAAATCTTACTTTAGGTTTTACCTAATTTTATTTTTATCTGTTTTTAATTATAATCCATATAAAAATTAATTAACAGAACTACTTTATGTTTTCCGTATTGCTTCGCTTTTCGTTCGCAATGACGATGGATGAGGGTACGTAATGACGTATTGTTTGAGATTGCCACGCTATCGTTCGCAATGACGGGAAAGGGCGGGCGCCTTTTAATGTGAAGGATATGATAAGGAATGGCAGGAATAAAAAGTGGTTTTAAAACAAAATAAAAATTGTACTTTTGCAAAACGGAATGTGTGTATTTGTGTTTCGGTATTTTTATAGCAATGAAAAAAAAGAAAGTTTTAATAATTACCTTGCCTCTAAGACTTAACTATGGCGGTATTTTGCAAGCTTACGCTTTGCAAAAAATTGTTGAAGGTTTGGGTTTTGAGGTATTTACTGATAATGCGTTTTTTTTAAGAACTCTTTCTTTGAAAGAAAAGTTAAAAGATTTTTTGGCAAGATTTATTTGCGGTTGTATAAAAGGAGATGATAAATATAAGCCTTTAATAAAAAAAAGATTGAAACGCAAAGACTATGAAAAAGTAGCAAAAAACATTTTGCCTTTTATTGCAGAAAACATAAAAACTATAGATTTTTTTGAAGGCAAAAGATACCCCAAGCAAAAGAATACGGAAAATTTTGATATTTTTATTTGTGGCTCCGACCAAGTTTGGAGAAGAAAATACGCAGACGTAAGGAGATATTTTTTTGATTTTCTAAATGGTACTGGCAAAATACGTTTTTCCTATTCGGCTTCGTTTGGTATAGACGATTTGAGCGAGTATTCTTTGAAAGAAAAACAGGATTGCAAACAACTTATAAAAACTTTTTCCGCCATAAGCGTAAGAGAAAAACAAGCGATGGAAATAATAAAAACAGAGTTCGACCAAGAGGCTGTTTTAACCCTTGACCCAACTCTACTGCTTACAAAAGAAGATTATATAAACCTTATAAACAAAAGAGACCCAAGTCTATACGTTAATGAAAATGAAAATCTTTTTGTATACGTATTAGATAAAACAACGGAGAAAAAAGAACTCAAAAACCTACTACTTCGCAGGTTAAACCTTCAACTATGCGAGATAATGCCCCAAAAAGATTGGAAAAACCTTTCTTCAAAAGATATAGACCAAAACGCAATTTATCCGAGTGTTGAGCAATGGTTAAAAGGATTTGAAACAGCTAAATTTATACTTACCGATAGTTTTCACGCTGTGGTGTTTGCCATTATTTTCAATAAACCTTTTCTTTGTATAGGTAATAAGGAAAGAGGGCTTTCGCGTTTGAACTCTTTGCTTGAAATGTTTGGCATGCAAAATCGTATGATTTACGGCAAAAAAGACCTTACCGGCATATTGTTACACGATATTTATAAAATTGATTATCAGACGATAAATAGCAAAAAAGAAACACTTAAACAAATTTCCTTAGACTTTTTAAAACAAAATCTCGGTGTATGAACAAACTTGTGTCCGTTATAGTACCTGTTTATAACACAGAGATTTTTTTGGAAAGATGCGCAAATTCGCTTTTAAATCAAAAGTATGAACAAACGGAAATAATACTTTTTGATGATGGAAGTACGGATTCCTCCTTAGATATTTGTTATCGTTTGTCTCAGACGGACAACAGAATAAAAGTTTTCTCTCATTCTAACCGGGGTGTTGCACAAACACGTTTGGACGCTTTCTATCAAAGCAAAGGAGAGTATATAACCTTTGTAGATAGTGACGATTATGTAAGCGAAAATTACATATGTAATATGGTAAAGCATTTGGAGAGAGAAAACGTGGAAGTCGTTGCTAATCAATTATATAACGTAAGAGAAAATAAACCTTATAGGGTCACAAGGAGAGTTTTGGGTTTCTTTGACAGGCGGGGAATAGAGGAGATTATAAAAAACAAATATCTTTACGACATAAAAACGGGAGTTTCCGGTATTACGGTCTATGTTTGTTGTAAATTGTGCAGAAGGGAAAAAGTAGAAAACATGCTTAAAGCTGGTTTAAATCTTTGGTACGGAGAGGACCAAGTTTGTACGCTTGCATTGCTTTATAACATATCTTCTCTGTATGTGTCGGAGGATTACGATTATTATTATGTTATACACCCCAAACAAGTTACTCAAACTCCAAAAACGGATTTGTTGAAAGAGCAAATACGTTGTTGGCAGAGATTAAAGGAGGTGGATAAAAAGGAATTGCTTTTGGAGCAGTTGCCTTTAAGAATTGTGGTAAATATCAACAATCTTGCAAAAAGGTTTGTGGGTATGAATGTAAGTTTCGGGCAGTTCAAAAGGGTAATGAAGAATCTTAGAGATACCGAAATTATTAAAGATTCCCTTGCAAAAAAAACTATAAAACTGAAATGGAATGTTAGAATTGTGTGTTATTTGTTTAAATTTAGGTTATATTATCTTTTGTTTGGCTATCTAAACTTGCAAAAAATCGTAAAAAAAAATCTAAAACCCTATGATAAGTTTAAGCATAGATATACCGAAAAAATTTCTTGCCGAAGAGCAACGAAGCGGCTTTGTTGTAAGTAGCAAAATGAAAGAAGTTTGGGCTGTGGAGTTGGATTTGTTAAATGAATTTCAAAGAGTTGCAGACAAATATCAAATAAAATACGTAGCCTCAGGCGGAACAATGTTGGGGGCAATCAGACACAAAGGATTTATTGCTTGGGACGACGATATTGATATTATGATGCTTAGAGAGGATTACAACAAACTTATTTCCGTATCAAAAGAATTTTCTTTTCCTTATTTTTTGCAAACCAATAGAAATGACAAGGGTTATTTTCGTTGTTTTGCTCGATTAAGAAATTCTTTAACCACCGGTATACAAAACTCTGAACTACAATGTAATTTCAAATACAATCAAGGGATTTTTATTGATATTTTTCCTTTGGATAATATCACAGAGGATAGGGAACTATTTTTCAAACAACAACAGCGGGCAAAACTTCTCTACAAAAAAGCAATACATTATTCTTCTTTGCAATCAAGGTTTTACAAAGATAAAAACAAAATCAAATATCATTACAGGAAATTATTGAGTAGTTTGGTTTTTGAAAAAGATAAGGACGAAAAATATCTTTTTGCTTACGAAAAAGAATGTCTGAGATACAATAACGTAACAACCGAAAAAGTCGGTTTGCTTTCCTTTCAATTTGAAAAAAGAATACACGATGTGGAACGCAGGGATATATACGAAATTGAATATACGGACTTTGAGTTTTTGAAAATACCCGTACCGAAAAACTATGATAATTTATTGAGAGAAAAATACGGGGATTGGAAAACTCCTATAAAAATAAATACCTATCACGGAGATGTTTTTTTTGATACAGATAAACCTTATAACTATTATTTACAAAAATGATGAAAAATATACTTATTGTCGGAGGTGCTTCGGGTATGGGACTTTCTCTTGCCAATGTTTTGGTTAAAAGAGAAACAACGAAAAAAATTTTTATTGTAGATAAAAATCCTCTGCCCAAAGAATACACAAATGATAAAATAGAGTCCCATGTGTTTGATTTGGCCGAAAAAGATTATTCTTTTTTTGATAAATTCAAAGATATAGACTCCTTGATTATTACGGCAGGTTTTGCAAAACTATCTTTGTTTAAAGATATTAGCGAGGATTACATAAACTCTTCCTTTATCGTAAATACTATTGCTCCCATAAGAGTGATAAAACATTTTTATGATAAATTGCTTTCAAAAGAAGATTTTTTTTGCGGAGTAATGGTAAGTATATCTGGCTTTATGAGTTCTCCTTTTTATAGCGTATACGCAGCCGGCAAGGCAGCCTTGAAGATATTTATAGAAAGTGTTAACGTAGAGTTATGCAAGGCAGAAACAAGCAATAGAATACTTAACATTTCTCCCGGCACTATAAAGGGTACTTCTTTTAACGGAGGTAAAACCGATTTATCTCAAACAGAGCAACTTGCAAAGGAAATTTTATTGCATTTGCAGAACAAGAACGACCTTTTCATTCCTAAATACGAACAAGTGTTCAAAAAGGTACTTGAACGTTATCACGAAGATTTTAGGAAAGAAGGGTTACATTCATACGACTATAAATTAAACTCCGGTAGAATAAAACCATGACACAAGAACAAACGAGGCAAATACATAAAAGAGTTTTGGACTTGGGCGAATGCTTTCATAAGATTTGCCTTGCAAACTCCATTCCTTATTGTATGCTCGGAGGAAGTATGCTCGGAGCCGTAAGGCATAAAGGATTTATTCCTTGGGACGATGATATGGATTTTGGGGTGGAAAGGAAATATTTTGTTCAACTTGTAAGTATTCTAAAAAATCAACTTCCCAATAATTACAAAGTAATAAGCAAAGAAAACACCATTGGTTTCTATGGAGGTTTTATTAAAATAGAAGATAGACAAACCATTGTTAAAGAAAAACTTAGCGAGTTTAACTACGGA
The DNA here is from genome assembly GCA_963540815.1 of uncultured Bacteroidales bacterium. Taxonomy (GTDB): domain Bacteria; phylum Bacteroidota; class Bacteroidia; order Bacteroidales; family P3; genus Scybalousia_A. Next base: position 554 of record CAUTQY010000019.1, on the reverse strand, counting down.
GTAACTATAGATATTTTTCCTTTGGATGATACAAATAACAATTTTTCGTTTTTTTCTTGCAATCGCTTAATTAATACTCTTTATAAGATACAAAATTACAGATTTTACAAAATACAAGACAATGGAATTTTGAAAAAAATCATCTCTAAAATCTTGCATTTCACACACTTTCCTCCAAACAAATATTTTATTTATGATTTTATAGAAAAATATTTAATAAAAAACGAAGGGGGTTTTCTTGCCAATCATTACGGAGCGTGGGGAATGAGGGAAACAGTAAGAAAGGATATTATCAAACCGACAAAGTTATATGTTTTTGAAGATACGGAATTTTTTGGAGTAGCCAAACCTAAAGAATACCTAAACTCTCTGTATGGAAAAGATTATATGCGTCTACCTCCTAAAGAAAAACAAATTTTCCATATAACAGACTTAAAAATCTTAAAATGAAAGACGTTGCAATAAAATAGGAGAGAAAGTATTATTGCAAACGCTATCCAAGCAATCCGTACCGCTTTTATGTTTTGTGGATTACCGCCACGCTTACGCTTGCG
>CAUTQY010000018.1:0-33227 GCA_963540815.1 uncultured Bacteroidales bacterium | reverse complement strand
ATTCTTTTTTTCTTGTGAACTGCCGTGACTTTTAGCGAATGCTCGCAATGACGGAGATGAAACAAAGCGGAATAGTGCTTGTTGCGAAAATACTTTATTGCTTTAAAACACTCTTTGTTTTGCAAAAAAAATATAAATTTGCAAACTAAAAGCAAAAGGTAAAAACGAATATGTGGACATTGTACAAAAAAGAAATAAGTAATTTCTTAACCTCTCTTATAGGATATATAACCATAGTGGTTTTTCTTTTGGTAAACGGTGTGTTTCTTTGGGTAATAAGTTCTTCTTCTTGGAGTTTCAATATATTTGACGGTACTATTGCCTCTTTGGACGGTTTGTTTGCTTTGAGTCCATGGCTGTTTCTGTTTTTGATATCGGCCATAACCATGAAAATGTTTGCCGAAGAAAAAAGAAACGGCACAATAGAAATATTACTTACCAAACCCATAAGCGATATTTCAATAATAGTAGCAAAATTTTTGGCAGGTCTTACAATAGTTATTCTTTCTGTCTTGCCTACAATGATTTACATAATGTGTGTCTATCAACTAGGGGCGCCTGTAGGTAATATGGACTTGGGTAGTACTTTCGGTTCGTACATAGGGCTTGTTTTTCTCGGAGGAGTTTTTGTAAGTATAGGAATTTTTGCCTCTTCCATAACTGACAATCAAATAGTTTCATTTATTGCCTCTTTGCTTCTTTGCTTTTTGTTTTATATAGGTTTTACCTTTATTTCTTGGATACCGTTTTTGTCTAAGGCAGATTTGGGTATTCGCTCTCTGGGCATAGAATATCATTATCTTTCTATGAGTAGAGGAGTTATTTCCCTGAAAGATGTTGTTTATTTTATAAGTGTGACAACGTTTTTTATTTTCCTTACAAGAGTAACACTCCCCGTATCAAGTAAAATATCAGTAAAACTCAGTTATATAATTCAGTTGTTGGTTTGCTTGGGTGTGATTTTGGTTTTGAATGTGTTAGCGTATTTTTTTGCAAGAGCGGAAATAGACCTTACCAAAGAAAAACGCTATTCTCTTACTCCGATAAGCAAAAAACTTTTGGCCAACGATAAGGAGTCAGCGCTCAAAATAGAAGACGTTCTTACCATACGTTGTTATTTGGGCAAAGATATTCCTATTCAATACAAGGAGTTGAGAAAATCTTTGGTAGAAAAATTAGATGAGTTTCGTTCCTATAACTCAAATATTCAGTATGATTTTGTAGACCCTAATTTGTATGAGGGTGAAAAGAAAATGGAGTTCTATCAAAAACTATTCAAACGAGGCTATCAACCCATATTGATAGAAACCAATGACGGAGCAAAATCGGAACAACAATATATATTTCCTTACGTAGAGGCATCGTATAGGGGAAGGACGGTTTTTCAATCCATTATAGATATGGGCTATGCTTATTCCGATGCCGCTATGATACAAAATAGCATACAAAATTTGGAGTACATGCTTTACACTTCCATCCAAGCTATTATTAGGGACATGGAACCCTCCGTTGCTTTTCTTTACGGGCAGGGAGAGTTGCCGGTGGAAAGGCTTTTGGATATCATACAAGCCTTGGACACAAGATATATGGTAGATTCCGTTTCCATAGAAGGCAAAATAGACGCTTTGACAGAACGCAAATATAATGAGGATAATTCAATATCTTTTCGCAAAAAATATGAGTGTATAGTTGTAGCCAAACCTCAAATACCTTTTACAAATAAGGATTTGTATATTTTGGACCAATACGTAATGAGAGGCGGAAAAATACTTTGGTTGATAGACCCTTTGAGTGCAAACATGGATTCTCTGCAAAGTCAAGCCTCTACTTTGGCTCTCAGTGTTAGAACAGGCGCCGAGGATATGTTGTTTGGTTACGGTTTGCGCTTGAATACCAATCTTGTTATGGATTTGCAGTGCGTAAAAGTGCCTATTGTTACAGGGATGTATGGCAATGGCACACCACAAATGACAATGTACCCTTGGAATTTCTTTGCACAACTTTCTTCTAACTCCAATAGCGTTATATCTCAAAGAATAAACTCCGTGAAGGTGGAATTTGCCTCTACTACGGATAGCGTAGAAAGTAACAGTCGGATAAAATACACACCTTTGTTGCAGACCTCGGAAAATACTCGTTTGCTTAACGCTCCGGTAAATGTTTCTTTGCAAATGTTGAAACAAAAGCAAGATACACGCTTGTTTAATCAAGGTAAACATACTGTTGCCATGCTTTTGGAAGGAAAATTTTCCTCCGTATTTAGAAACAGATTACCCGAGCAAATGTTGGAAAATTCTATGATAGCAAACCTCAATAGTTCGGATTCTACGGCAATGATAGTTGTTGCAGACGGAGATATAATCAAAAATGACTTTAGGCAAGGAAGAATAGTACCTTTGGGCTACGATATTTATACGCGACAAATGTTTGGCAACAAAGATTTTTTGCTCAACTGCATAGATTATCTTTGCGGTAACAAAGAATTGATACCTTTAAGAAACAGAGAAATAGTAGTAAGACGTTTGGACATGGCCAAAATAGAGAAAACAAAAACCTCTTGGACAATGTTTAATATCTTTGTTCCGCTTATTATCATTTCTTTATTGGGTAGTGTTATGACATTGATAAGGAAAAATAAATTTGGGAAATAAAAAAAACACAACAAATAATCTATGAATTTAAAAAGACTGTTAAGCATACTTAAACCCAAAAACATAAAACAAAGAAACATTTTTGGGTTGGTGGTTTTTTTGCTACTCTTGTGTATGGTAGGCTTAGTTTGGAAAATAAATTCAAAATCCACCACAATAGAACAAAACTATCATATGGAAAACATTGCCACTATTGTTAAAATAGAGATAGAGGACAAGATAGGTAACAAAATAGTTTTGGATAAAAAAAACGATACCCTATGGACTGTTAATAAAGACTACGAATGCAATCAAAGAATCATGGAAGGTTTTTTGGAAACATTGGCAAATATGCGTATTAGGGAAGCCGTTCCTAAGGCAGCGGTAAATAACGTGGTCAAATCTTTGGCTACAAGTGGCAAAGTGGCAAACATATATACCGAAGATTATTTGATAAATTGGGGTTTTATTCGTCTATTCAAACGTACTAATTTAAATAGAACCTATTTTGTGGGATATGAAACACAGGACCGCATGGGTACGTATATGCTAAAAAAAGGAGAGAGAACTCCAAATGTAATGTACATACCTATATTCAGAGGTTACATTTCCACACGTTTTTCCACTACGGCAGACGATTGGAAGTCGCACAATATATTTCGTTACAAACAAAGTGAAATAAAACAACTCTCCATAGATATACCAAATCAAAAATCACAATCCTTTGCTTTGGTCAATAACGGGAAAGGTTTTGATTTCTTGGACCACAAGGGCAATCATATAAATAACTTCGATACCGCAAGAGTTGTGGCATTGTTGTCTTCTTTTGTCAATATGAATTACGAATCCGTTGCCAACAATATAAGTAAGGAGGAAAGAGATACCATTTTCAATCATATTCCTTTGTATGTTATTGATATAGAAGATAAAAAAGGAGAAAAGGAAAACATGACAATATACCTAAAACCGGGTGAGGACGAAATAGAGATAAACGACCCAAAACAAGGTTTCATTATTTCTATGTCGGACGTAAATAGGTGCTATGCTTTGACTTCCAAAACAAAAGATACTCTTATAATGCAGTATTTTACATTGGATAATGTACTTCATCCCGCCAATTATTTTATACGCAAGTAAAAAATATACTTAATTCAGAGATGAAAAAACAAATCCTGTTTGTTATATCGCTTTTTGTCATTCTTACAAGTTTTGCTCAGTATACAAAGAAAGTAAATCCTTTTGTGGGCACGGATTATAATGGGCATACCTATCCCGGAGTTGTTGCTCCTTTTGGTATGGTGCAACTCTCTCCCGATACTCGTCTCGGAGGTTGGGACGGATGCTCCGGTTATCATTATTCGGACAGTATTATTTACGGCTTTTCACACACACATCTTAGCGGCACGGGCTGTGAGGATTTGTGTGACATTCTATTTACTCCCACGACAAAGAGCAAAGAAATCGAAGACTACACTCATAAATTTTCACATGATGATGAAAATGCTTTTGCCGGTTATTACTCTGTTAGGTTACAGGATGGTATTTTTTGCGATTTTACGGCAACTGCAAGAATAGGTTATCACAGATACAAATATCCCAAGCAGGCTGAAAACATTGCTCTTGTTGCAGATATGTTGCACAGAGATAAAACTTTGGAATGGAATATCGAAATTATAGATAAATACACCGTAGTCGGTTTTCGCAATTCCAAATCTTGGGCACAGGAACAAATAGTTTATTTTGCTACAAAGTTTTCTTGTCCCATTGTTTCGTATAATCTTAACAAGGAAACAGGAAAGTTATACTTGGAATTTGACAAAACTACCGAAGTTTTGGAGGCAAAAACCGCACTCTCTTCCGTCGATTATATGGGAGCGTTGAAAAATCTTAATTCGGAGGACTATACTTTTGAACAAGCCTTTGATGTTAACCAAAATCTTTGGAATTCCGCACTTGGAACGATAGAAATAGAGGGTGGAAACGAGCAAGAACAAAAAACTTTTTATACTTCTTTGTATCACTGTATGATTTCGCCTACGCTATACTCCGATATAGACGGCAAATACAGAGGGATGTACAGAGAAAAAATAGAAGGAGAAAGAAGGGCAAACAATATTTTTACCGCCAAAGATTACAAAAGATATACAACTTTTTCTCTTTGGGATACCTATCGCACGCTTAACCCTCTTATGACAATAATTAACCCGGAAATATGTAAAGATTTTGCAAAAACATTTAAAGATATGTATTTGCAAATGGGAGAATTACCTATGTGGGAATTGCATTCTTGGGAAACTTATTGTATGATAGGAGCGCATGGTGTGAGTTCTCTTGCCGAATGGATAATAAAAGATATAATTCCTGCCGATAAAACATTTTTGCAATCTATGATAGCCACGGTCAATCAGGACAAAAGAGGTTTAAATTTCTTTAATCAAAACGGTTACATCTCTGCCGAACAAGAACATGAGAGCGTATCAAAAACAGTAGAATACGCTTATAATATGTATTGTATTGCATTGGTAGCACAAAAGATGGGCGAGCAGGATATTTATAATGAATATATTCGCAAGGCGCAGTATTACAAAAATCTTTTCAACCCTCAAAATACTTTTATACAACCCAAAGAGAACGGAAGATTTTTGCCTAATTTTGACCCCAAACAAGTGGATATAAACTATACCGAGGGCAACGGTTGGCATTATACTTTCTACGCTCCTCAAGATATTAATACTCTTATTTATATGACGGGCGGAGATAAAAAATTTGACAAAAAACTTGACCAATGTTTTCATTCCAAAGAAAAAACGACAGGCAGACAACAAGCGGACATCACCGGTTTGATAGGGCAATATGCACACGGAAACGAACCCTCGCAACACACCGCCTACTTATATAACTATGTAGGAAAGGCTTATAAAACTCAAAAACTTGTCAGACAAATTCTTACAACATTGTATTCTGACAAACCTGACGGTATTTGCGGTAATGATGATTGCGGGCAGATGGCTGCTTGGTATGTAATGAGTGCCTTGGGTATTTATCCCGTAAATCCTGTAAAAGGTGAATATGTTATAGGCTCACCTCTGTTTGATAAAGCAACAATACATTTGCCGAACAACAAGACTTTTGTAATAAACAGCAAGCAAGGAAAGAATACCCCGTATGTGAATAATTTAAAATTTAACGGCAAAGAATACGACAAGACTTATATTTCTCATAAGGATATAATGCAAGGAGGAGAATTGACTTTTGTTATGTCAAACAAACCTAACAAAAACTTCGGCAAGGCAAAGGATTCTCGCCCTTATCAAACCATAGAGGAAAAAATACAAATATTGCCTTATCTGGAATATGAAGGCACGGGCACTTTTACGGATAAATTGCAAGTATTATATAAACACTTGTCTCCAAACTACAAAGCCGTAACCTATAAAAAGGAGACAATAACAAACACACTCAATATAAAGCAAGTTTTTGAAAAATATGATAGCAAAAACGATGTTGTATTTGAAGCAAACATATTACTAATACCAAAAGGTAGAGAACTAAAATTGCTTACTTCTTACTCTTCTCAATATACCGGAGGAGGAGATGATGCCTTGATAGACCTAAAACAAGGAGGCAATAATTGGAAGTTGGGCGCCTTTCAGGGTTATCAAGGGGAGAATGTAGAAGCTGTAATAAATTTTGGAAGCAAACAAGAAATAGAACAAATGGGCGGTAATTTTATTCAAGACGAAAGGTCTTGGATATTTATGCCTGTTAAGGTAGAGTATTACGTTTCGGATAACGGCAATGATTTTACTTTATTCGAAGTTGTAAATAATCCTATAGATGAAAGAGAAGAAGAGATTATAACACATACTTTTTTGACGTCAAAAACAATCAATACGCAATACGTTAAAATGAAAGCCTATAACAGAATGACAAATCCTCAATGGCATTTGTCTGCCGGCGAAAAATCATGGTTGTTTATTGACGAAATCATAATTAAATAATACCATGTTGAATTTCAAAAATTTGGATAACGAACTTATAGATATTTTTGATAGTTTGTTTGACAAGAGAATTTCCAAGAATGCCGGTAATTCTCCTGCCAATCTTTTTGCCTATAATTTTATATATCCTTGTGAATATCTTTTTGAACAAGATACTCTTATAATCAGAATACATTTGCAAAACGACTCTTGTTTGTGTTATTACGAACCCATAGGAAAGAAAACCATAAAAGACTATTTGCCGTTAATAGAGCAAGATGCAAAAGATAATTCTTATTGTTTTTCTTTTATTTTGGAAAACAAAGAAAATACGGACTATTTGGCACAACAAGGCTACAAAGTGGAATACTCGGATAATCTGTCTGAGTATGTATATCTCAGAGAGAGTTTGCAAAATCTTACGGGTAAAAAACTCCAAGCAAAACGTAACCATATAAACAAGTTTGTATCACTTTATCCGTCTTGGGAGTTTGTCGCTTTGAACAAGGAGGATAAACAAAAGTGTTTGGAACTGACGGATACGTGGTTTCAACAAGAAATGAATATTTCTCCTCAGTTTAAACAAGACTACCAAACGGAAAAAAAGGTAATAGAATATTTGTTTGATAATTTTGAAAAATTACATCTTTTTGCGGGTGCTATTTTTGTAGGGGGACAACCTGTTGCCTATTCCATAGGTTCTTTTGTCTGCAAAGATACTTTTGATACCAACATAGAAAAAGCAGACAGAAGGTTTGAGGGTGCTTATACCCTGATAAATAGAGAAATTGCCAAACATCTGCCAAATGAAATAATTTATATCAACAGAGAGGAGGATAAGGGTATAGAAGGGTTAAGAAAAGCCAAACATTCTTATCACCCTATTTTTATGGTAGAAAAATATATGGTCTACAAATATGAGTAAGCTCAACGAAGCCGAACTTTTATGGCAAGAATGTTTTGGCGACGAACTATCTTGGATAAAAAAATATTTTTCTATCTTCAACGCAGAGAAAAACCTGCGTTATCTTTGCAAAGACAACATTATTGCGTCCATGCTTATGACCTGTAAGTATAAATGGAATTACTACGGCGAAATAATACCTTTCAGTTACATCTGCGGAGTATGTACCAAAAAAGAGTATGGAAAACAAGGTTTGGCGCAAAAACTTATTTCCCAAACAATAAAACAATTATACAAAGAAAAGGAGATTTTTTGTGGTTTGATTGCGGCGAATAAATCTTTGTTGGAATTCTATAATAAGTATGATTTTATTACTTGTAGTAATAAGGAAATTCTATTGTCCGACAAAAATCCTTTACCTATGGAAGATTTACCGCAATTCTTGGAACGGGAACAACAACAAATATTTCTTAACAGGGTAATTCATGACAAAAATACTCTTGGTTTGTACAAAAAGGAGTCATATAAACAAGTAGATTTATCCTATAATCTTAACTTGCAAATGTATAGAATTATTGATGCAAAAGCCTCTCTACAGTTATACGCCCGAAAAAATCCCAAACAGAAATTTATTTTTAGAATAAAAGATAATCTCATAGAAGAAAATAATTGCGTATTTTCAATAAGGGACGGCAAAGCGGAAGTATTGCCATTAAATAACGAAGCAACAATATTAACCGTTTCTCAACTTACAAAGTTAATATTCAAAGACGCAACCATGTTTCTTATGAACGACAGATAAGCTCTCAAAAACATCAAGAAATAACATTATTTTTATCCCATTATAAAATGAGGCATAACTTTTACAAAAAAATGTATAAAAATTGGGAGAATGTTTGTTTTTTGTTAATAAATTTGCAGGCGTAAATCATCTGAACATTGATTATGAATGTATTACCGTTTTATTTTAGAAATAAGCCATATATCAAATATAATTCAGGGTATATACATTTTATTTGTAAGAATAAATTCATAGCCAGATAGGGGTGGTTTTTCTTTGTTGTTTTAGTTTTTATCCACCCCCTCGTTATTTGCAGGTATATTTATAGAAAAAATTAAACAAAAGTTAAAAATGATTTTATAAGAAGACTGCAAGTTGCAGATTTTAAAAAGAAAAAACGATTATGGTCACGAAAATTAGAATATTCTTTATTGCCGGTTTAATATTGGTGATGTCTTTTTGCGCATGTAATACAACAGATTCTTTGAATGGAGAATACATCATGGATAGCAAAGCGTCAGAAAAAGGAATGGAAAGTTTTTTTGAAAACATGATGGAAGAACGTCCTATGTTGGGTTTCTTGATGGCTTTGTCCGATTCAACGGGAGGTTTGTCAGATAGATTTATTCCCAATAAAATGATATTAACTAATACTAATCTTACCTATATAACAAAAGACGATACCTCGCAAGTGAAGTGTAGTATTGTAGAAGAAAATAATTTTACAAAAATTGTTGTACGGGAAGATGATGGCAGTGATACTCTGTTATATCATAAAAATGACAAGTCTTTGAATTGGCACGGTATCATTTACCGACTTAAAGAATAATTATACAATTTGAATATTACCAACCTGCTTTTTTGTAAAGAAAGCAGATTTTATTTTTTTATAACGATAGCCTTTTTATATCATAGGCAAATAAAAAAGTTTGTTTTTTCTTACAAATGATAATAATTTTGCAAAACAAAAAGAATAATATGAATGTACTTATAATAGGTTATGGCAAGATGGGGAAAATGATAGAACAACTTGTCAAAGAGAGAAATCACAACATTGCAGGTGTTATAGATAAAGATGATAGTTTTGATAGTATAAAGAATAAAAGTATAGACGTAGCCATAGAATTTACAACTCCGAATAGTGCTTTTGATAATATAAAAACTTGTATTGAAAATCATATTCCCGTTGTTGTGGGTACCACGGGTTGGTACGATAGACTTAATGAGGTTAAAATTTTGGCAAATAAATATGACGGTTCTTTAATTTATTCCTCAAATTTTGCAATAGGTGTTTATCTTTTCAGGCAACTCAATATCTTTTTGGCACAAAAGATGCAAAATTTTAATTATTACACTCCTTCTATTACGGAAATACATCATATTCATAAATTGGATGCTCCTTCCGGTACCGCAATTACATTAGCGGAAGAATTAATAAAGGAAAACAAAAATATTTCTTATTGGAGCTTGGGTTCGGTGTCAAACAATAGTGAATTGCCAATAACTTCCATACGCGAGGGGGAAGAATTTGGCACTCACATAGTTACATATTCCTCCGAAGATGACGTTATAGAAATAAAGCACAAGGCAAAATCTCGCAGGGGTTTGGCTTTGGGGGCTATTATGAGTGCGGAATTTATTGCAAACAAAAAGGGAATGTATTCTTTGGACGATATGTTTAAATAATTTTTTTATAATAGTTATGAAATATTCAATAGGAATAGATATAGGGGGAACAAATACCGTTTTCGGTTTGGTTGATAGCAAAGGAGAAATCATAAAAACAAAAAAAATATCTACAACAAGTTATGATAATTTTGATTCTTATCTCTCTTCGCTAAGTCAGAATATAGAGGATTTATGCAAACAAATACCAAACTCGGAGGTATTGGGTGTTGGTATAGGTGCACCTAACGGCAATCACTATTTAGGTATTATAGACAACGCTCCCAATTTGAAATACAAAGGAGTATTGGAAATAAAAAAAATGTTGCATGAGGATTTGAGAAATAAGGGGTTAAATACGAATGTGGAAATAGATAATGATGCCAATGTTGCGGCAATGGGTGAAATGGTTTTTGGTAAAGCACAGGGAGTTGAGAATTTTATAATGATAACACTCGGCACAGGCGTAGGTTCCGGCATTGTCGTAAATGGCAAATTAGTACGCGGACATACGGGTTTTGCCGGAGAGTTAGGGCATACTATAATAGAAGAAAACGGACGTTTGTGCAATTGTGGCAGAAAAGGTTGTGTGGAAAGATATTGTTCGGTTTCAGGCTTTACTCTTACGGCAAAAGAAAAATTGGAAACAAGTACCAAACCCTCACTTTTGCGTAATTACTCCAAAGAAGAAATAACCGGAGCCCTGATTTATGAGCTTGCTTTACAAGGAGATAGTCTTGCTTTGTCCTGTTACGATTACACTGCCAAGATGCTTGCCATTGCCTTGGCAAACGCTTCTGCAATAACTTCACCCGAAAAGATTTTTATTTTCGGAGGTCTTTCCCAAAGTGGAGATTTGTTGCTAAATCCTTTAAGAAAATATTTTGAAAACTATTTGTTTGATGTTTTCAAGGGTAGTATAAGTATTGAACTTTCAGGCTTAAAGGACGATAGTGCCGCTATTCTCGGTGCCGCTGCCCTTGTGTTTTAATAATAAGGAACAATTAATATGAAAAAAATAATTTCTACAATTATATTCTGTTTTATTTGTATTCTTGTTAATTCTCAACAAGAATACAAACCGAACACCCACAATCCCCTGTCTTGTACAAGTATTATGGTAGGTAAAAAAGCCTCTACGGACGGTTCGGTCATTACATCTCATACCTGTGATTCTTGGTATAGAACTTGGTTTGATATTGTTGTTTCCGAGTATTGGAAACAATCCGATAGTGTTGCAATCTTTGAGGGTAGAATGCATACGCAAACGCCCTTAGACAGTACCAAAATGTATATCAGAGGAAAAATTCCGCAAGCAAAACATACCTTTAAATTTCTGGATTCCGCTTATCCTTGTCTGAACGAAAAACAACTTGCTTTTGGAGAAACTACAATATCGGGTAAAGATACTTTGATTAATCCGAAAGGGCTTTTCAAAATAGAAGAGTTGCAAAGAATAGCCCTTGAAAGATCTTCCACGGCAAGACAAGCCATAGAACTTATGGGAGATTTGGTGAAAAAATACGGCTATGGTGACGCAGGAGAATGTTTAACAATAGCGGACAAGAACGAAGTTTGGATTTTTGAAATATTCGGTGAGGGAAAAGACAGAGTAGGAGGGGTGTGGGCTGCCCAAAGAATACCGGATGAGGAAATATCCGTTTCTGCAAATATTTCGCGTATCTCCAAGATATATAAAAACAAGGATATGTTTCTACATTCCGAAAATATGTTTGAGGTGGCAAAAAAATTAAATCTTTGGGATGGTAAAGAGGAGTTTTGTTTTTGGAAAGTATTTGCAGGAGGTAATTATTTCGGAGAAAAGAAAAATTATAGCACACGAGAATTTTTTATTATGTCACAACTTGCACCTTCTCAGAACCTTAGCGACACGGTAGAAAACCTTCCTTTGAGTATAAAACCCGACAAAAAAATAAGCGTGGAGGACGTAGCTCATTTGCTTGCCTCCTATTATGAGGGAACGCCGCTTAATCTTAGTGGCAAACATTTAATACCTAATCCCAAACGTAAAGACAAAGAAGGTAATTTTATAGAGAATGAACCCGATAGTGTAGTGTCTGCTTTTTCAAACCCCTGGATGCGACCCGATGAAATAAATATGTATTATTCAATGGGAGATTCTTCTATGAAAAACATAAGAACGGTAAGTGTCCCTTGGTGTGCATACAGTACTGTAATACAACTAAGAAATTGGTTGCCGGATGAAATTGGTGGCGTTGCCTGGATATGTTTGGACAATCCTGGAGAAAGTCCTCGTTTTCCTATTTTTTGTGGTACCGGTACCTTGCCGCAAATGTTAAAAATTTGCGGACAACATTCCTATAGAGATGACGCCGCTTTGTGGCATTACAGAAAAGCGAATCGTTTGGCTACGGTGCGTTGGGGAAAATTTCGTAACACTTTGGAAACGGCAAGAGATTATTTTCTTAAAAAAGGACAAAGAGAGCTTTCATACGTAGAAAATACCTATCAACAACTAAAAAAAGAAAACGCCGCTCAGGCTCAAGAAATGTTGGACGGTTATGTTGCGGATTTCTTCGGAGCAACAATACTTAGATGGGACGAGTTGGCAAGAAAATTTTGGCGAGAAACCTGGACAGGATTTTGATACCTAATAGTGTTTGTAAAAAAATAATTACCATACGCTTTTAAATTTTCTGCTTTTTTATCAAAAAAATATTAATTTTGCAAAATTATTAAGTGCTACAAAAACTTGAAAAGAATATGGATAGAAGAGACGATTTTGAAAGAGAAGAGATTTTATCAAGAAATCTTAAAGCAGGAAAGAGAACTTATTTCTTTGATGTTAAGAAAACCCGTAACGATGACAAATATCTTGTAATAACAGAGAGCAAAAAAAACTTTAATGACACCGATGGCTCTTTTTCTTACGAGAAACACAAAATATTCCTTTATAAAGAAGACTACGAAAAGTTTGCTACCATGCTAAACGATATGATAGTATTCATGAAAGACGGCAAGATACCACCCGAGCGAGAAGAATTTAAGAGAGACGCGGACGTTTTTGATTCCGACTGCAAGTATTAATTCCTCTATTTTTTTGAATAATGACAAAGGTCATAGCTATTGCCAATCAAAAAGGTGGCGTTGGCAAGACAACTACAGCCATTAACCTTGCGGCATCCTTAGCGGTTTTGGATAAAAAAACTTTGCTGATAGATGCCGACCCTCAGGCTAATGCCACCTCGGGTTGTGGTATCAACCCAGATGAAGTAGAGATAAGTCTGTACGAATGTTTGATAGATAACCAAACGGCAGAGAAAGCCGTTAGGGAGGCTTCTACTCCGAATCTGTATATACTACCCTCTCGCATAGATTTGGTAGGTGCGGAGGTCCAACTTCCCCAAGCGGAAAACAAAGAGTTTAAATTAAAAGACCTAATTTCTCCTATAAGAGATAATTACGATTATATTATTATAGATTGTTCGCCTTCTTTGGGAATGATAACCATTAATGCCTTTGTCGCCGCAAATAGTGTTATTATACCTGTTCAGTGTCAGTATTTTGCTCTTGAGGGTTTGGGTAAATTACTCAATACCATAAAAATAGTTCAATCTCGGCTTAACACGGATTTGGATATTGAGGGTATTTTGCTTACAATGTTTGATACTCGTTTGCGTCTGAATAGACAAGTAGCGGAGGATGTTAAACATCATTTCAAACAAATTGTGTTTGATACCATAATATACAATAATGTCAAGCTGGCAGAAGCACCCTCTCATGGACTGAGTGTTGTTATGTACGATGCTTCTTCTACGGGAGCCATAAACTATTTGAATTTGGCAAACGAAATGCTTTCAAAGCAAAGTATCAAAAATAACAACAGGTAGTAATTAAGTTTTTTAGGAAAGTTACAAATTTTATTTTTAACGTCATGTCAACAAAGAAAACAGCTGCTTTGGGAAAGGGTTTGGAGGCTCTTTTGGGAAATATAAATCTTGCAAATAATGCAAAAACGGAACAAAAGACAAACGAGGTTACGGCAGAGATTGCTTATATAGACCTAAAGGATATAAACCCGAATCCCGACCAGCCGAGAAGAGATTTTGATGAGCAAAGTCTAAAGGAACTGGCTCAGTCTATAAGAGAGCATGGCGTTATAGCTCCAATAACCGTAAACAAACAAGACGGCAAATATATCATTATAGCAGGAGAGCGAAGGTATAGGGCAAGCAAAATGGCAGGTTTGGATAAAATACCTGCCTATATACGCATAGTAACTTTGCAAGAAACTATGGAGATGTCTTTGATAGAAAATATTCAAAGAGAAGACCTTAACCCTATAGAAATTGCTCTTTCTTTGCAGGCCTTGTTACAGGAAACGGATTTGAATCAGGACCAATTGAGTCGCAAACTCGGTAAGTCCAGAGGGACAATATCAAATTATATACGTCTTTTGAAACTTCCGGCAGAGGTTCAGCTGGCTTTGCGGGAGGACAAAATCACTATGGGACATGCTCGCTCGGTAATAACTTTGGAAGACGAAAGCAAACAAGTAGAGATAGTTAGACAGATTGTGGAAAAAGACCTTTCCGTTAGACAGGTGGAAAACCTTGTTACAAGACTAAAACAAGAAAAACTTTCCGAAAAAGCACGATTGAGACAAGCAAAAACCGATTTGCCGTCTTTGCATATAGAGGTTAAAAATAATCTTGCTCGAAAACTATCCACCGACGTAGATATAAAACGTTCCAATAGAGGAAAAGGTAGTATTAGTATTGCTTTTGCTAATGATAAAGAATTTGAACGAATAATATCCTTGTTGCAAAAGTTATAATTGTCTTTTCAAAAACAAATACTTTTTACTTTTGTAAATGAGGCGTTGTATTGTTGTTTTTCTTTCTTTGTTGTTTTTGTTTTCTTGTGTCGCTAAAGCACAAAAAAGCGGTAGTTCGTACCCCGATTCCGTTTTTCATTCTCCTACAAAGGCAACTTTGTTTTCTACTTTTGTGCCGGGTTTGGGGCAAATCTACAACAAACAGGTTTGGAAAACACCCATCATTTACGTTGGCTTAGGCGCTTTGGTTTATTTGGCTGTGGACAACTACAATAACATGGAAAAATTCAAAACGGAATATTACAACCGTCTTAATGGTACGGGTAGTCTTTTGCCCGACTATACTACTTATTCAAACGGAAGTATATATAGTCTTTACAATGCCTACAAAGATAATTTTCATCTCTGTGTTATACTGAGTTCCGTTTTGTATCTTGCGCAAATCTTGGACGCTTACGTGTACGGACATCTGTTTAGTTTTGATATTTCGGATGATATTACTCTAAACCTTACTCCTTCTTTATTGCCAAATACTTTGTCCGACATTAACACCTCTTTTGGTTTAAATCTTAGTCTTAGGTTTTAGTTTAACTTTTATTTTTTTTGCTTACTGTCATAGCGAACAACTTTGTGCCGGTCCGTACCTTAATTACCCATGTTCTCCGTGTCCGCCATTGCGAGCCCTCCTTTTCGTCATTGTGAGACTTTGTTTTAAGTCGTGGCAATACACTAAAAATAAATCAATACGTAAGATTTTGCAATAAAAAGTAACAAAAAATCGTTTTTAACTGGATTGAATTGAGAAAAAATAACGGATAAATAAAATAAAAAACATGAAAGCAAAGGTTTGTGTATTCATAGTTTTGTTTTTTTTGTGTTTGAATCTTATGGCACAAAGGTTTACCGGTTTTTCAAACAATACTGACGATTATATCGCCGGTTTGGAAGAACTCTATAAAACGGATGCCAACATGGAAAAAGAGCAAAAGAAGGAATGGGAGACTCTTATGTTGAAATACGACAGCGTATGGAATACTTTTTCTTCTTCTCATAAAAAAGACGTATTAAAACTTTCTCAACTAATGTTGAAAAAGAACATTAGAGCAAGAAACGGTTTTTATGACTTTCTTTTAACTCAAATAGCCTTTACCTCCTCCAATCAATCTCAGGAGAGTTATAATCAATGGTTGAAGGGAATGTATAAGTATCTTTCCGAACACAATATTACAATATACAACAAGGCTATGCAGACCACGTATAACCTACTTGAAAACAATTGTTTATACCTTTCCAAAACTACACGATGGGCATTTGACCAAAATGTTTATTACATTTTTAGAGAAGATACCGCAAGGGGAGTTTATGCCGATTTTACCTCTCCCATAGATATTACTTATTCTTCTTTTTCGGACGAAAATACCATATACAATACTACCGGTAGATTGTACCTAATGGAAGAAAATTGGGAAGGAGACTCCGGTAAGGTTACTTGGGAAAAGGTGGGATTGAACAAGGATAGTGTTTTTGTGTCTTTGAAAAAATACAATATTGCTTTGAAAACAGCCGGGTTTAATGCAGACAGTGTAAATTTTACCAATAAAGAATATTTTGCTCATACTTTGGAGGGATATTTTTCTGACCTATGCTCCGATAAAGTAAAAGGAAGGGGTAAATACCCCCTATTTACCTCCTATAAGAGAGAAGAGATAATAAAAAATATTTTTCCTCAAGTTGATTATGTCGGAGGATTTACACAACAAGGAGGGCGTTTTCTAGGTACGGGTGATGTAAAAGAGCCGTCAAAAATCGTTTTCTACAAAGACGGAAAGGTTTTTATGATAGCCAAGGCAATAGAACACCCATTTTCGCGTGAGGGTATAATAACGGAAAATTGTCAAGTAACATTTTATTTGCAAAACGATTCGGTATATCATCCCGGTACGAAAATGAATTTTAACAAAAATACGCGGCAAATACTTTGCTCGGACAACAAGGTTGGTATTTCTGCCTCTCCGTGGATAGATTCTTATCATTGTCTGGATATATATACGGAGGCTGTTTATGCCGGTTTGGACGGGCATACCTTAGAGTTTACGGGCATAAAGGGACCGAATAAAAAAAGTTTTGCCACTTTTGAAAGCAATAATTATTATTCGGCAAAACGCTGGTATGAAGTGCAAAAAATGGACGAAATATCTCCTTTGGAGAGAGTTATGCTATACACTCACAAAACGGGCAAAAAATCTTTTACCGTAAAACAATTTTCCAAATTTACCGGTTTGGATGAGACACAATGCAAACTGCTTTTGATGAATCTTTCCTTAAACGGTTTCATGAGTTATGAGTCTTACAGACAAACAGCCATAGTTAAAGATAAACTCTATTCTTATATAAAAGCACATCAAAAACAAGAGGATTATGACGCTTTGCGCTTTGTTTCCTCTACTACTCAAGGAGAAGCGAATGCCGAATTGAATATATTTGATATGGATTTGCGACTGAACGGAGTGGAAACTTTCCTTGTCAGCGATACTCACAATGTGGCTATAACTCCGCAAAACGGCAAAATGGTAATGCAAAAAAATAGAGATTTTGTTTTTGACGGTCTTATATCCGCTGGCAGATTTAGAATGTCCGGAACGGATTGCAGTTTTTCTTACAAAGATTTTAAAATCAATCTGCCGCAAATGGACTCCTTGAAGTTTTACGTACCTTCCTTTACGGATTCCAATACGTATGTAATGATACAGACACCGATACAAAAACTGACTTGCGAGCTTGTAATAGATTCTTCCAACAACAAAAGTTCCATAAAGAAAATCGACGGTTTCCCTATGCTTACCTCCTTAAAAAATTCTTATGTTTATTATGATTATCCGCATATAGAACAAGGGGTGTATAAGAGAGATAATTTTTATTATGAGTTGCAACCTTTTGTGATAAGAAATATGTTTTCCTTCTCTTCTGAGGATATAGTATTGCAAGGAGAATTGCACTCGGCGGAAATATTCCCTGTTATAAACGAACCTTTAAGAGTAATGAGAGATTATGCTTTGGGATTCAAAAAAGATTTTTCCGTACAAGGCTTACCTGCCTATAAGGGTAAAGCAACGTACTACAACTCTATAGATTTGAGTGCAAACGGTTTGTTGGGTACGGGCAAATTTGTTTATGGAGCATCCTCTTCCTTATCTAAGAAATTTGTTTTCCATCCGGATTCAATGTTTTGTATAACACAAAGTTTTGAATATCAATCTCCGGAGGTTAAGGTAAGTAAGACGGCAGAACATTTTTATCCTGCCTCCGATTATATGATAGTTGAACAAAAGGCCGAGCCCTTCAATATGTATTCAGGCAATAATTCGGAACATAAAGGCTATCTAAGAGTAACCTCTTCTACGCTTGGCGGAGGCGGAGAAAATCGTGTGTCGGAAATGATAGTAAGGGCAGAGGACTTTAAATATTTTGCCGACAGTTATACCTCCGATAGCGCCTCTCTTACCATTATGTCTTTGGATAGCGGCTCGGTTGCTTTTTCTTCCGAGGATTTGAAAGCAAATGTAAGTTTAAAAGACCGCAAAGGTAGTTTTGTCTCCAAAACAGGTACGAGACAAAGTGCAATGCCTTATTTGCAATATATGTGTTATGCGGATAGATTTGCGTGGGATATGGACGAAAAATTACTCTCTTTGCAAGCCTCTGCGGATAAATCCTTATCCATGGAAGGTAAGACTATTAGGGAACTTGTGGATATGGCGGAGCAAGGAGCGAAATTTATAAGCACCCACCCAAATCAAGATAGTTTGTCTTTTCATGCTTTGGAAGCCAAACTGAATTTGCAAACAAATGAACTATTGGCGCAGGGTGTTTATATAATAAGGTGTGCCGACGCCGTTATAAAACCCGCTGATAATCAAATAACCCTCCGTCCCGGTGCACAAATGGATACTATTGACAAGGCAGAAATTTTGTTTGATACTCTATCAAGACTGCATTTGGCTAGCAATGCACGAGTACATATACCCTCAAAAAAACTGTATTCCGCCAACGGCTATTTAAAATACAAAGACGAAAATAAACAAGAAACCTCCATATTTTTTAAGGAAATAACCTCTGCAACGGGTTATTCCGTAGGTTATGCCGATATTGATAAACAAGAGCCGTTAAATCTGAGTGAGGCTTTCAAGTTCTACGGAGAGATAAGTGTAGAGGCAAGGGATAGTGCTTTTATGTTTGACGGTGGAGTCACCCTTGCCTTAGAATGTTTGAACAAACAAACTCCTTATCTGAAATTTAAAGCAAAAATAGATGCTCAAAATATAGAAATACCTATAAGTGAGGCACCTGTAGATGTGGAAGGCAACAGAATAACTACCTCCATACTATTTGATGAAAAGAATTTGGAACCAATAGTTGCCTTCTTTACCTCAGATAAGGAGGCTGATAATGTTTTTCTTAAAGCACAGGGCTTTCTTACCTATGATAAAAATTCCAAAGAATATCGCATAGCAAAGAAAGAAAAATTGGAAGACTTTGATAATGCCGTAGGAGACTATCTTGCAATAAACCGTAATAATTGCAAAACAAAAGGTTTGGGTAATATACGGTTGGGTTTGCCGCTTGGTTCAATTGTGGAAACCAACAATTACGGAGAAATCAAAACGGATAACTCTTTGCAGGCAACTACAATAAAAATGTCCCTTGCTCTCAATTTTCCTTTTTCCGAAGAGGCTCTTAATATAATGGGGGCGAACTTGTATGATGATATGAATTTGGAACAGATGGATATTGAAAATTCTCATTACAAAGAATATTTGCCTCATGTTTTCGGTAGCGAACAAGGAGAAGAATATTTTACGGATTTGATTGCCAACAACGAATGGGAAAAAATACCAAAACAAATGGCTTATACTTTGTTTTTGCCTGACGTTAATTTGCAGTGGGACGATATTCGCCGTTGTTATTTGTCTATGGGAGACGTTTCTGTGGGCATTGTGGGTAAGTATCAGATAAACAAGAAAATCAAGTCTCGCATACAAATGATAAAAACGGGAGTGTCTACGGAGATACGTATTTATTTGGAACAAGATACGGACAATTGGTACTATTTCTCATACAATGGTGCAAGCATGTCGGTAGTTTCTTCGGATGAAAATTTTAATGACGCCGTTAAAAATGCCAAGAAAAAAGAATTCAAATCAAGTAATGGCAAAGTTTATACGTTTAGACTTGTTTCGGAAAACGAAAAGCGTAATTTTATACGCAATATTGAGTTAAGCGAATAAAAATAGCATTTGTTTTGTAGTGTGTAAAATAATAAAGATATGAAAGAATTGGTTTTGATATTGATTGTAAGTGCTGTGATTTTACTAATATGTGTGGCTATGATAGGAATAAAGATTCTCGTAAAGAAAAACGGAGAATTCAAACGGCAATGTGCTTCCGTTGACTCTTACACCGGAGAAAGAACGCATTGTTTTTGCGGGCATAGCAACGTATTAACCTCAAATTGTAAAAATAAAAAGCACAGCATTTTGGAGGTAGATACCGATTTGTTAAAGATGCGCTGAAACACTTTTTTTTTATCTTATTCGTAATAGAATGATTCCGCAAGAAGACATAGAACAAGTACTGAATATTGCAAAAATAGAAGAAGTAATAGAAACTTTTGTACCCTTAAGACGAAGCGGCGCAAATTTTGTGGGCTTATGTCCTTTTCACGATGAGAAAACTCCTTCTTTCAGTGTCAATCCGTCAAGAGGTATTTTTAAATGTTTCGGTTGCGGAAAAGGTGGCAATGCCGTTAGTTTCTTAATGGACTATAACCATTACGGCTATGCGGAGGCTATTCGTTGGTTGGCTAAAAAGTATGGCATAGTACTGCACGAAACACAGGAGAGCGAAGAAGATAAAAAAAAGAGAGATGAAAAAGACGAATTGTACGCGGTAAACGAGTTTGCGCAGAAATATTTTTACGATAATCTTATAAATACTCAAGAGGGCAAAACAATAGGTTTGTCTTATTTAAGAGAGAGAGAAATAAACAAACAAACCATAGATGATTGGGGAATAGGTTATTGCCTACAAAAAAGTGACGATTTTGCTCAGCATGCTTTACATTCGGGCTATACGGAAGAGGTCTTAATAAAATCTGGGCTTTGTCTCAGAAGTGAAAAGACAGGAACTCTTTACGATAGATTTCACTCAAGAATAACTTTTCCGATATATAGCGTAGGAGGAAGAGTTTTGGGTTTTTCTGCCAGAATACTTTCCTCTGACAAAAAAAAAGCCAAATATGTAAATAGCCCGGAAAGTCCTATATACACTAAGGGGAAAGTCCTTTTTGGTTTGTATTCGGCAAAAAGCGAAATAAGTAAAAAGGACGAATGTTATTTGGTTGAGGGCAATATAGACGCTGTAATGATGAGTCAGAATGGAATAAAAAATATTGTAGCTTCCTCGGGTACTGCACTCACGCAGGAACAGGTTCGTATGATAAGAAGGTATACCAAAAACGTAGTCATATTATACGACGGAGACTCGGCGGGCATACATGCAACCATAAGGGCAACGGATATTTTTTTAACGGAAGGTCTTAATGTCAAAACAGTACTTTTCCCAGAGGGTGACGACCCGGACTCTTTTGCCAGAAAACACACACAGGACGAGTTTGTTAATTTTCTTAAGGAAAATGCTCAAAATTTCATCATCTACAGGGCAAATCTTGCATTGGAGCAGGCTAAAAACGACCCTATAAAAAAAGCCTCTCTGGTAAAAGATATAATACATTCCATAAGTCTTATTCCCGATATGGTGGAAAGGAGTACATACATACAACAATGTGCCTCCGTACTTGAAATGGAAGAAAACCTTCTAAACGAAGAGTTATCAAGACAAATTGCTCATAACATATACCAACGAAATAAGCAAACAAATACCGTCCATGTTTCCGGGTTAAAGGACGAAAAAACGGAACAGGAAAATAATCAACCGCAAGAAAATGTAACATATGGTCTCGGAGAGGAGAATCAAGAAAGGTCTTTAATCAAAATTTTGCTTTTATACGCGGATAAATTTACAAGGCAAACAATATTAAACATAGACAATAGGTTGGTAGAAGAAAGGGTAAATGCGGGAGAATATGTTTTGGCTACAATTTTGGCTGATGACATAAAATTTAACAACCCTTCGTATCAAAAAATATTTGATATATTTCTAAACGAATACACGCAAAACAGGAAGGCTCCCAATTTGGATTTATTGCTTAATTCCGGTGACGAACAAATAAAATCTTTAACCTCCTCTTTATTGGTCTCCAAACACAAAACTTCTCCTCTTTGGCAAGATAAATACAACGTACATATACCCGATATGAACGCTCCTTCTTTTATAGATAAGGAAATCAAAGAGACTCTTTTGTATTTGAAGTTTAGAAAATTGGAAGCCATTATTAAAGATTTGAGAAAACAACTGCAAACCAAACAAGAGCAACCGGAAGCAATGGCTATTTTACAAAAAATAGTCAATTACACACAACAACTAAACCTCATAGCACGGGAGTTGAAAATTATTGTAAAATAAATTTCCCAAAATCTTACATTCTTTTATAAAGGCAAAACAATAATTTTTGTTACTTTTGCCTTCCGAAAAATATTGCTTGGACATACAGAAAAACTTATGAACTTTGATGTAAAAAAAGATTGCCCCCTGTTGGATTTTGTACGTGAAAAATTTCCGGACGTCTCTACTACAAAGGCAAAGAAAATGATACTCTATAATTGTTTTTCCCTTAGAGGAGCAAGTATAAAGAGTATGGAATATATGTTAAAAAAAGGAGATACCATAGAGTACAGAAAATATTCCGGAGGCAAACGCATTGCCAAAGAAAAAAGAGAGATAAGCGTTTTGTATGAGGATAAAAATATTCTTATTGTCAATAAATCTTTTAATCAGAAGGTCTTTGACCCTAAGGATAGAAAGAATGAGGATATGCTTTCCGAAGTAAAACGTTATGTACGTAAAAGAGAAAGGTCTGCAAACGTATATATTGTTTTTGCTCCCAACACTTACGAAAGCGGACTGTGTATCTTTGCAAAAAATAAATATGTTTATCAAACCATGACGGAAAATGCGGATAATATAACTTTTGATTTGAGTGCAATAGTATGCAACAGACCAAAGCACAAAAACGACAAAATTACTTTTTTCTTTCAAGAAGATAAGGGAAAATACACATTTAGTCCCATTTGCAAAGAAGGTTATCAAACCTATACGTTCAAATATACAACCCTTGAAGACTTGTCACAAGGAGAGAAAAGTTTTTTTCTCTTGCATATAACCCATCAAGGTTACAAACCATTATTGATACGTTTTTTTCTAAAACAAATGGGTTGCCCTGTTGTTGGCGATATTAATTTTGATGAACAAAAAGTAAAAAACATATTGAAATTCCATTACTCTTCTTTGACCTTTAAAAATATTTTAAACGGAAAAGAAACATCAGTAACCACACAATTGCCAAAGACTTTCAAATCTTTTAACACCTCCGTTGAATAAATTATAACAAACTTTGATAATAAAAAAAAACAAGAATATGAACAACAATACTGATATTAGCAATCTTAAAGAGCAGGTAAAAAATATTTATGAACAAATAGTTGCTTTGCAAGTCCCTTCCGCAGAAAAAAATTTAATGGAAAAGACCGCAGAATTGTTGCAAAACACAAACCTGATAATCAAACAGAATGAACAATTAATAAATTTGGTTGAAACGGTTTTGCAAAGACTTGACTTTGGCAACAATAATATGTTGAACTCACAAACAACACAGGAAAATCAAACCGTTGTGGAAACGGAAATTATAAAACAAGAGGAAACGCAACAAAAACAAGAGGAGATTATAACTCAAGCTACAGAGGTAGAATTACCCGTTTCGGAGTGCATGGAAAAAGAACAAAGCGAAATACCAAACTTTGACGTTCAACAAAAGAATATTGAAGAGGAAAACAATTTGGAAAAAGAAGAGAAATCGCAAGTTATAAACAGAACGGAAAAAGAAACCGCAAAGAAAAAAGAGACTTCTTCCGTGTTGGAGTTTCTACACACAAGAGTAATCAAAGATACGGAAAACTCAGAGGAAAACAAACCGCAAACAAATACACAAGAGACAGCAAGTCAAAGATTAAACAATCTATTGAAACAACAGGAAAATTTTTCCGTAACAAGGGAACAGACTCCTGAGACAAATAAGGAAACTTTTAATCAAAGACCGACCTCTATCGGTGATAAATTTGAGGCGGCGAACAAAACCAATCTTAATTTTACCATAGGGATTAGCAACAAATTTATGCTAATCAACGATTTGTTTGCCGGTAATATGCAAACCTATGAAAGTTTTATAGACGAGTTAGGCAAAGCCGATAGCCTTAAAACCTCCATGCAAATAATTAACAACGCAAGATTGAAACACAAATGGGCAATTTCTTCCTCCGCTTATGCTACTCTAACTGATATGATACAAAAAAGATTTGAATAATATGCAAACCTCAGCCCTAATAGTATCTGCGCCCTCAGGCACAGGTAAAACCACTATTTTGAATCGTTTGTTTGATATTTTCCCAAATACATTTTCGTTTTCCGTATCCGCTACTACAAGACAAAAACGCGAGAGTGAGACACATGGAAAACATTATTATTTTCTTTCACAGGAAGAGTTTGACGAAAAGGTAAGAAACGGTGATTTTTTGGAATATGAAAATGTTTATCAAGGCTTATCCTACGGAACTTTGAAAAGCGAGATACAAAGGATAAACTCTTTGGAGAAAATAGCAGTCTTTGATGTGGACGTAAAAGGAGGTATCAATATCAAACAACAATTGGAAGACAAAGCTGTATCCGTATTTTTTATGCCTCCGTCCATAGAAGAGTTAAAACAAAGACTATTAAGTCGTAAGACGGAAACCGTAGAAAGTTTGAACATTCGTATAAAAAGAGCAAATATGGAAATATCCTATGCGGAAAAATTTGATAAAATCATTATTAATGACGATTTGGATAGGGCAACACAAGAGTTGATAGATTTTGTTAAGGAAGAATTTTTGATTTAATCGGTAGAAAAATCATAAAACAAACCCTAATTTTTTTTTTAATTATCCGATATCAATTCCTTAACAAAATCTATCAACTCTGTATCTTACCAACTCTTTTAATTTCTTACTTCCCTCTTTAACCCAACACAACCAACCTTTTTTATCCGTCATTGCGAGCGAAAAGCAAAGCAATCCGGACCGGTTTATATTGCCATACCGTATAAAAATTTTGCCTTTCTTTGTTTGGTTTCTGCCAAACAGCGATTCGTTATCAAAAAAACATAGTTTTTTGACTCAAAAAACTATGTTTTTTTGCCGGAAAAACTATGTTTTTTCAACATCGAAACAAAGAATGGCAGAAACCAAACAAAGAAAGGCAAAATTTCTTCCTCTTTTAGCAGTAGGCTAAACCGTCATTGCGAGACTTCGCTTTAAGTCGAGGCAATCCACAAAAATATAAAACGGGCCGGATTGCTTTGCCTTACGGCTCGCAAGGACGTGAAAGTAAGGCTTGTAATGACGGAAAAGGAGGGTTTGCTTTTGACGTTACTTTTCTTCCTTTGGCGGTTAAACAATATGTCGTTGCGTAGGGAAAGCGTGGCAAGCCGTAATGATAAGTTTTTTGTATCTTTGCGAAAAACATAAAGTCATACGATGAAGGGCAAAACAATAAAACTCAATATATTCACTCTTTTACTTTTGATATTATTTTGTGGAGATACGACAAATGGGCAGACAAACAAAGATATTTTTGCCTCCCCCGTAGATATTCCTCTGTATTCAGCAGGAAGTTTTGCCGAACTCAGAGGCTCTCACTTTCATTCCGGCTTGGATATTAGAACATTCGGCAAAACAGGCTATTGTGTTTATGCTCCGCTTGAGGGTTACGTATCCAGAATAAAAGTACAGGCCTTTGGCGGTGGTAAAAATCTTTATATCACTCATCCCAACGGTTATACAAGTGTTTATATGCATTTGGAAAGATATTGCGGAAAAATAGAAAAATTTGTAAAAGAATATCAATACGAAAACAAGGTTTATGAGTTTGATTATGTATTTGCCAAACCTCAAATATATGTAGAAAAAGGAGACACCATAGCCTTATCGGGAGAAAGTGGCTCTGTGGCAGGTCCTCATTTACACTTTGAAATAAGAAAGACCGATTCGCAAAATCCGCTTAACCCTCTTTTGTTTTTGAATATGGAGGACAATATACCTCCATATATAGAATCCCTTATCATAAGTCCTTTGAAAGAAGCAAGCGTAGAAAACTCAGCAGAAGAAAAAATAATAAACCTAAAAAAAGACAAATCTTTTAGAAGCGGAGATACTATAAATTGTTTGGGCAATGTATTTTTCTCCATTCTTGCCTTTGACTCTTCAAAAAACTCTTCCATGCGTAACGGGGTACTCAATTATGAGTTGTATTCCAACAACCAAAAAATATTTTCTCACAAAATAAACGAATTTTCTTTTGCCGACTACGGTTATGTAGATGCCGTTATTAATTATCCTCTGTATATCAAGACGGGCAAAAGATATATTTGCAGCAGACTAATTGAAAACGGAAAATTGCCCTACAATACATATTTCAACAACGGGATATTGAACATAAAACAAGATTCCCTCTACAAGATAGAGTGGCGACTTTCGGATATCAATAACAATAGGACAAATTTTGTTTTTTATATCAGAGGTTGGCAAGACGAAGATTTTACAAAACAGCCCTGCACAAAGCCAAGCGTAAAATATATAAATTGTTTTGAAAACTCCGTTTATACCTCAGACGAAGGCAGTAGTTTTGTTTTTCCCAAAAACAGTCTCTATCAAGGTATAGATTTGGAATACTCCAATAAGAAGGGTACGTATTCCAATATACATACTTTGCACAATGTTTTTGAACCCGTAAAAAAGAAATTTACCCTAAGAATAAAGCCCTACAAGATAGAAGAAAGATTAAAAAACAAATATCTTGTTGTAAAAATAAACAACAAGGGCAAACTTGTGTCAATGGGCGGAGGGCTGAAAAACGGCTTTGTGGAAACCTCTGTTGGAAGTTTTGGAGTTTTTGCCGTTTGGATAGATACCCTCGCTCCGCAAATCAAACCTTTGAATTTCAAAAACAAACAAAAACTTTCCGTTAAACAAAAGACTTTACAGGTAAAAATAAGCGACAATCTTAGCGGTATTGCTTCTTATAACGGCTACCTTAACGGAGAATGGATACTTATGGAATACGACGGAAAGAAGGCAAAACTGACTTACACAATAGACGACCGATTAAAACAAGGTGGTAACAAATTAGAAGTAGTTGTAAAAGACAAAAAAAATAACTCCCAAACAATAGTCTTTGATATTATAAAATAATATCCTATTACAAGGTTTTTGTTTATTCCGTCTCTTCGCTCATACTCTTGTTGCATAAAAGTGCAAAATCACAGTTCTTGCAAGTATTTATATCCGATGTTTCCTTATAAAAATCTTCCTTATCTTTGCTTATCAAAGAGGAAATAAGTCTATTAAGTTCTTTCTCAAAAGTTTCGTTAATTTCCCTATTGTAAATTAAAGGTTCTTTATCCAAAAGAATATCTCCGTTTTCCATATCGGAGAGATATAAGAGTATGGGTTTGTAAGGTACTTGATTTTTATTTGGGGGTTGATTGTACACTAACCAACAATAAAACAGGACTTCAAAAACATAGGTATATTCCAATTTTCTGTTCTTTCTGTTTTCGTAATCTTCGTTAAAAACGGCAACAATGTCTTTTATTTTTAAATCTTTTGGCTTCTTGCCGGTTTTATAATCAACTATTCTATAATTCTTTTCATTATCTTGGTCTATACGGTCCAAACGACTTTTGAAATTAACAATATGCCCGTCAACCTCCAATCTATAAGAAAATTCTCTTTCACTTGCAAGTTGTTTGTTATTTTGTCTTTTATCTGCCTCTATCAAATCCGATAAATATTTTTCCAACATCTTATGATGAAATTCATCTAAGGCCCCTATGTCTTTTTGTCTGCTTTGATACTCTCTTGTTTGTTCTTCGTAAGGGTTTGCAAAAGCGGATTTCATAATACCCCTTATCAAATCTCCATCCTTTGTTTCTTTGTCCGTCTGTCTTTTTTCGTAATATTGACTTGCTATTAGGTGAAACATATTGCCAAAGGCTATTGCCCTATAATCTTCTATCTTTATATCTTTGGAGATTTTTCTTATACTTGACAAATAAAATTTCTTTTCGCAATCTATCAGTTTGTTTAGAGCAGAGGCGGACAATGTTCCGCCTTGAGAACCCAAAAATTCGCACTCTGTAATATCAAAAGCGCACTTTGTTTTCCTCGGACTATATAAACAATCTCCGGCAATGGTTATTTCTTCTATGGGTTTGTAGGCCGACATTTCTATTTTTATTTGCCTTAGAAAACGACTTATTTCCTGTATTTTTTCTTCCGAGGCAGTGTTATAAACAAAATCCATTCTGTCTGTTGTATGGAATAATCTATAAAAATAATAGGCAAAGAGTCCCGTTTTTCTTTTTACCGACATTAGATTGTAAGCCTCTTTGAAAGAAAAGGGTATAAAAGAAGAGTTTATTGCAATTTTTGGCAGATTGTCATCCGAGCAAGACAACATAAGTACATATTTAAAGTCCAAGCAACGAGTTTCCAGAAGACCCATTATTTGTATTCCGTTGGTGGCATCGGATACCAAATCCGCACTTTCTTTATGAAGATATTTTTTGACCGTATCCGAAATAATTTCCGAACTAATATCTCCCTTGTCGTAATAGTCCAATGTTTTGGCAAACTCTATAAGCGTTTCGTTTATTGATTTCAAAACGTCCAATTGCCATAATATACCCTCATCCCGTTTTTGCAAAATTTGTTGAGCCAAAAACCTTATATCTTTATCTATAACCTCCGGTGTAAAACCTTGATTAACCCATTTGTTAACATAATCCGTAATGATATTGTATAGCAAGGTTTGTTTAAAAGGATACCCCATAGTAACATTTACATAAACATCTTCGGGCAGAGACTTCAAAACCATAGGAATTATACTCTCGTCGTGTAAAACTATGGCAATGTCGTTAGGATTCCGATTCTTGTAATCTATTTCGTTCAACCATTGCTTTATGTAGGTAAGAGAAAAAGATGTATATGAGGACTCTACTATTTTCAGTTTTTGTTCGTTATTAGTGGTTATTCTGTCAAAATCAAGTTGTTGAAAATCCTCAGGCATGGGAAATTGTTTTAAATTTTCTCGTATGAAAATACCGGCTTCGTTTTCGTAGTTGTCTGCATAGTATTTGTCGTAATCCCAATAGAATTCCGTATTGTAATCGGTTTTGAGTATCTGAAATATTTTCTTTTCCACATTGTTTAATACGCCAAAACCCGCTATTACAATACGTTTGTATTTCAGACTTATCTCCTTATTCTCCAATCTTTGAGCAAAATCCTTATACATTTGCCCCGAATATGAAATATTTTGCCTGAGCAAGCATGAATTGAAGTCCTCGTATATCTCATACAGACAATTCCATATTTTAACAAAGTTTTTAATTACAGTCTCCTCAGTATTGAATTCTATTGTAAAAAAGCGTTTCAATATTTCTTTCTGCTCCCGGGTAAGATATTCTCCCGGTTCTGCTTTTAGGTTTTTATAATCTTCCATGTTCCGAAAAAAGACCTTTGCTTCTACCAAATGTTTGTCTATCTCGTCAAAATCGTTTAGCAAAGTTTTCCCCCATGTGTAGAAGTCCGTAAAACTTTCCTTTTGTTCTCCCTCGGCCAAAGGATTATGAGAATAATATATCTTGCAGTAACTTTTATACAATATATATATTAAGGGCAATTTATCCGTAATTATTTTGTCATAAACATTGTTTTTTACCAAATCGTCTATGGAAACAATATCAAAAAGAAAAATCGGCTTGTTTTCATTATAAACATATTTCAAAAGAAAATTTTTTGCTCTTTTGTTCGGAAGGACAATAAGAGTATCTTCAAAATCAATATTTTTTTTATCCTTTATGCTTTGTGCAACTCTATATAGAAAACTTTTTGCATTCATAATTTTTTTGATTTATACGGCTACTATTTCTTGTCCTATCAAGTTTTGGTTTTCAATATCAACATACCACAAAAAAGTATCTATGTTTGAGTATCCCATTTGAGACAGAAGTTGTTTGTATTCCGTTATCTGTGTAACATATCTTTGGTGAGTTGTTTTATCTTTTTTCGCAAATTTGTAATCTACGACCTCTATTTTGTCTTCTCCTATCATTATTCTATCCGGACGCTTTACGATTATTTTATTCTTATCATCCTTGCAAATAATATCCCTTTCGTTCAGTACTTTGTATTTGTCTTCAAACCAAAATCTATCCTTTGCATAATCAAACATGGCAAACAATATTGTCTTGATTTGTTCCCAATTTTCGTAACGTTTTGCAAAATACGGGGAATATTTTTTTATATCCTCTTTGTTTTGCAACATGGAAATAATATTGTGCATATTTGTACCGAATACTCGTTTGGTCTCAGAGTCATTTGGCAAGGAACTTTTAAAGTATTCTTCCGCTGCGGAAGGAGAAGAGAAAACAACGGCATTACTTGTAAAACTCATATCGGTTAATCTTTTTTCATTTTTTCCAATATCGTTGTTTCGTTCCGTTTTCGTACCGTAAAACTCCGGTATGATGTTTTTGTATACAAAGACTTCTCCGCGTTGAATAAAATCACCGGTACGAGAATTCAAGTAATCATACAACAAGTCACCGACATTTTTTATTTCTCCTTTTATTTCTTTGGAATGTTCTGCCAGAACGGACAAATGTTTTTTTGCTCTTGTAAAGGCTACATACAGCAGATTATAGTTATCCGTTCTTTGCATGTACTTTTCTTGCTCGTACTTAGCGCTAAAACAAGTATTTTCCAACTGATATATTTTGGTTTCAAAAAGAGGCATATCAATAACTTGTTCATCGTCGTTGCTTAAAAGTATGCTTTCTTTGGTATTGTACAAATCCCAAGAATTTTGTCTTAGATAGGGGAGAATAACAATATTGTATTCCAAGCCCTTACTTTTGTGTATGGTGGTCAATCTCAAAGAATTTTTTCCTATTGCCGTTTCCACTTTTTTACTTTTGAGAGTGGTCTCCCAATAATCCAAAAAATCAAAAATGCCGCCCTGTTTATCGTTTACAAATTTTTTGATAGCATCATACAAGGCCGGTAAAAAAACGGTATCATTAAGTTTGAGGACATCTGCAATATTTACCACAATATCAAACAGAGATACGGATTTGTAATCCGTTTGCCTCAACATATTTATTTTTTGTATTACCTCCGAGTTGTGTGTGAATAGATGTTCTTTTGATAAAGTATCTTTCTCAAACAAAAGAAACTTGAGACCGGAGATTATCAAATTTACCGCTTCCGAGGAAGATAAAACAAAAGCATCGTCCGAAATAGGATTGTATTTGTATCGTCCTTTGTTGGCATTGTCCAATTGTTTTAGATAATGAGACAAAGTAGTAATGTTTTTGTTGCCACGGCATAGTATAGCAATATCCTCTACCTTGTAACCCAAATCCAAATAAAAATCAATTTCCTCTATTGTCGCTTGCAACATCAAATCCTCTCGCTCTCCGCTTGTCTTTTTGTCAACAAATTTGATAACAACAGAACCTTTATTTTTGTAGTCCTCTCTAATCAATTGATTTTGGTACTCTGTCCCATAAAGATAAGAAAACAAACCGTTGTAAAACTCTACTATATTACCGTAGGTTCTATAATTTTGTTCTAGGGCAACAACATTGGTTTTGTCTTCAATCAAAGAGCGAAACAACTCCCTATCTCCGCCGTTCCATCTATAAATACTTTGTTTTATATCTCCGAAAATAAAAGTCTGTCCGTTTTGCAAGGCAAGACATTCATCTATTAAAGGTTTTAGTATTTGCCAAGAAATAAGAGAGGTGTCTTGAAACTCGTCTATCATTATTTTTTCCAAATAGTTGCCCACTTTTTCGTAGATAAAAGAGATTATATCCGAGGAATTTTCGTTTTGTAAATTGAGTTTGCAAAGTACATCCTTTGTATTTGAAAGAAAAAAGACTCCGTTTTCTTTTTGCAAGGAGAGTTTTTCCATATAAAGAGTTTTTAATACTCCCATGGAATAAATGGACTTGTAGAATAATTGTAAGGACCTGTATTTTTCCACATTCTCTTGCAAAAACAAATCCATATCATGTATCAATTCTGTCAACTCACCGGGAGAGGGCATGGTTTTTAAATAATTCGTATTTTTTTCATAAAATTTTTCTACCTCCTTTGATATAAGATAAGGGTCGTTTAAATCTGTTAATTTGTTGTTTATTTTAGGGTATATTTCCCTATTGCCATTTTGTCTGAAATCGGATTTTTGTATATTGTATTTAGCCAAAACTTCAAAAAAATCATTTCTATACTTCTCCGCCTTATCTTTTATTGTTTTTATTCTCTTTTTGAGTTCCTTCTCTTTTTGCAATAGATTATCCAATTGATAGACAGGGTTATCCAAGGCCTTTATTTCCCATTGGTTTTTGATGGATTTAAGAGAGGAAATCAAATCTCTTTCAAAATTCCAGGATTCATTTTCTTCCGTTTTTTTTATAAAAAAATGATACAACCAATTTGATAGTTGTTGCCCATGCTTGTCTTTATTTTCACTCTGTTTAATAATATTTCTTACTGCCCTTGTGTTATACTCTCCTTCGTCCAATATTATGGAAAAGTCTGACGATAAACCCAATTCCTTTGCCATATTTCTAAATATGAGCTGAAAAAAAGCATCTATTGTATATATGTTAAAAAAAGAGTAATTGTGTATTATTTCCGAAAGTACTTTTTGGGCAAAATAGTTTATATGCTCTGTTGTCAAAGAAGTTTTTTCCTTTATTTTATCAAGATAAGGATTTTCGTTTTCTTCCAAAAGTATTTGTTTGTTAGAAAGAGAGACGAGTACGTCTATAATTCTGTCTTTCATTTCTTTGGTTGAAGCGTTGGTAAAAGTAACTGCGAGTATTGACCTAAAACCCAAAGATTTACCTTTTTGTATATAGTCCATAAGCATGCACACATATTCCACGGCAAGACTAAATGTTTTACCGCTTCCTGCCGAAGCGGAATAAACAATAATATTGTTCATAATATATTGATTGTTATTTTTTCTTTTTTTGATATTGTATGCAAAGTTAAAAAAAAACCGACAACCCCAGCAATCTTTTGTTTGCCCATATGCGTCTTTCCGAAAAACATATTTCGAAAAATTTTTATCTTTGCAAAAAATAAAATGTTGTTGGTGTTATGTC
>CAUTQY010000017.1:0-35124 GCA_963540815.1 uncultured Bacteroidales bacterium | reverse complement strand
GTTTATTCCAGATTGCTTCGCTTTTCGCTCGCAATGACGACAAATTAAGGTTTGCGATCTAGGACTTTTTGAAATTGTCAGTTAATAAAATTACTCGCAATGACAACTTGTAACATGCTTTTTTCCGGCTTGCTTGACTGCATTCGTCGTTGCGAGTGGAAAGCGCGGCAATCCATAACATATAAATGATAACACAAAAAAGACGGGAATGGTAAGTATTGTATAAAGAATACAAAAAAAGAGGAAGACCTTTTGCCTCCCTCTTTGTGTTAAGTTTTTTATTAAAGTATTCTATTATTCAATAGCTCCGTTGTTGCCTACAGCAAGACGACTTGCCAATATATCAGGATCTATTCCCATATTCAATTGGTTGAGCTTCTCTCGCAAACGTTTTTTTAATTCCTCAAACCTATCATTATCCACAAGTCCGAATTGCCCATCATTCGCCTTCTTTTCCTGCTCTTTCTTTGTTTTAGGTTTGCTTTCTTTAGTCGCTTTCTTTTCTTTCGCTTTTACTCCTTCTTTTCCTGCTGTCTCTTTCGCATCTGCCCTATTACCAACCTCTCCGCTTGCTCTTCCGTCAGTTGCGGGTTCTGCTCCATTAACTCCACTATCCGTATGGACATCGCTAAGGTTATCGCTTTATTCAACTCCCGCTCCCTATGCTGTTCCTTGTTGTTGCCAATCTACTTTTCTTTCTATTGCTGTATTACGCCCAATCGTCCGTCCCGCGCAGACTCTCCCGATTGTCCCTTATGGACATTAGAATCTCCTGCATTTTTTTATTTGTCCGTGTGCGTAAGTTTGGAACAAATAAATTGTCTATTAAGTCTTGCAATGTTGGTACGTTTAATGGATTTTGGACATTCCGCTTCGCAAGCGTAAGTATTTGTACATGCACCAAAGCCCAACTCGTCCATTTTTTTAATCATTTTGGCCACACGTTTTTTTGCCTCAGGCTTTCCTTGCGGTAAAAGGGCAAACTGACTGACTTTTGCCCCCACAAACAACATAGCACTGGCATTCTTGCAAGCCGCAACGCACGCTCCGCAACCTATACAAGAAGCGGAGTCCATTGCCTCATCGGCATCTTGTTTTGGAATAGGTATTGCGTTTGCGTCAGGTACGCCTCCCGTTGTAGCGGAAATATAACCGCCTTCTTGAATAATTTTATCAAAAGCACTCCTATCAACTACCAAATCTTTGATGATAGGAAAGGCCTTTGCTCTCCACGGCTCTATTGTTATAGTGTCTCCATCGTGAAATTTACGCATATGTAATTGACAGGTGGTTATGGCATCGTCAGGTCCGTGAGGTCTGCCGTTTATATACAGCCCGCACATTCCACAAATACCTTCCCTGCAATCGTTATCAAACACAACGGGATGAGCAATATTGTCGTTAATAAGCGATTCGTTCAAAATATCCAACATCTCCAAGAAAGAACACTCCGGAGATATATCTTTTAACTTATAAGTTTCAAATCTTCCTTTGGCCTCAGAATTTTCTTGACGCCATATTCTTAATGTAAAATCCATAACTCTCTACTTGTAATTTCTTTGTTGTACTTTGATAAATTCATAGTTAAGGTCTTCCTTGTTCAATACGGGAGGCTCGTTTTCTCCTTTGTATTGCCAAGCACCTACAAACATAAAGTTTTCGTCGTCTCTTTTGGCTTCTCCTTCCTCTGTCTGATGCTCCTCACGGAAATGACCTCCGCAACTTTCCTCTCTTTGCAAAGCATCTCTTGCTATAAGTTCTGCCAGTTCCAAATGGTCAGCCAAACGAAGAGCTTTTTCCAATTCCGGATTCATACAATCGTTAGTCTCCTCTACTTTAACATCTTCCCAAAACTCTTCTTTTAGGTTGTGTATCATAGGAATTGCCTCTTGTAAGCCTGCCTTATTTCTTCCCATACCTACATTTTCCCACATAATGTGACCAAGACGTTTTTGGAAAGAATCAACGGTTTTCGTACCTTTTACTGAGAGTATTTTATTTATTCTTTCCTTTACTTCATTTTCTGCCTCGGTAAAACCTTCGTGTGAGGTTGGAATGGGGGAGTTGTATATTTCCGCAGACAGATAATTCTGCACAGTGTAAGGTAAAACAAAATAACCGTCTGCCAAACCTTGCATCAAAGCACTTGCGCCCAAACGGTTGGCTCCGTGGTCGGAAAAATTACATTCACCTGCCGCAAACAAACCCTCTACTGTTGTTTGCAACTCGTAATCTACCCAAAGTCCGCCCATAGTATAGTGTACGGCAGGGTATATCATCATAGGAGTTTCGTACGGATTGTCGTCTGTTATCTTTTGATACATTTGGAATAAGTTACCGTATCTTTCGGCAACTTTGTCTTTACCCAATCTATTAATAGCCTCTTTGAAATCCAAATAAACAGCTTTTCCCGTGCCTACTCCGTAGCCGGCGTCGCATCTTTCTTTTGCAGCACGGGAAGCTATGTCTCTCGGTACCAAGTTACCGAAAGCAGGGTATCTTCTTTCTAAATAATAATCTCTATCCTCTTCCGCTATATCGTTAGGAGTTTTTTCTCCTCTGCGTATAGCCTCCGAATCTTCTTTTTTCTTTGGCACCCAAATCCTTCCATCGTTACGCAAAGACTCACTCATCAAAGTCAATTTGCTTTGATAGTCTCCATGTACGGGAATACAAGTAGGGTGAATTTGCACATAACAAGGGTTTGCAAACATGGCTCCTTTTTTATAGCACTGCCAAGCGGCACTTCCGTTGGAGTTCATGGCGTTAGTGGAAAGATAATAAACATTGCCGTAACCACCCGTTGCCAAAATAATACAATGTCCGAACCAACGTTCCAATTTTCCCGTTTTTATATCTCTTGTTATTATTCCTCTTGCCTTGTTGTCAATTATAACAAGGTTTTCCATTTCTTTTCTTGTGTAAAGTTTTACCGTACCGGCTTTTACCTGCTGACTAAGAGCGGAATAAGCGCCAAGAAGGAGTTGCTGTCCTGTTTGTCCCTTGGCATAAAAAGTACGACTTACTTGTGCACCGCCAAAAGAACGGTTTGCCAAATAACCCGAATATTCTCTTGCAAAAGGAACTCCCTGTGCAACGCATTGGTCTATAATATCGTTTGCAACCTCTGCGAGTCTATAAACATTAGCTTCTCTTGCTCTATAGTCACCACCCTTTATGGTATCATAGAACAGACGACCTATGCTATCTCCGTCGTTAGGATAATTTTTTGCGGCATTAATACCTCCCTGAGCCGCTATAGAGTGGGCTCTGCGAGGAGAATCTTGTATGCAAAAGACCTTTACATTAAAACCTAAAGCACCCAAAGAAGCAGCCGCTGAGGCACCCGCAAGACCCGTTCCCACAACAATAACATCTAATTTTCTCTTGTTTGCGGGATTAACCAATTTCTGAGAAGCTTTGTATTTGGTCCATTTCTCAGACAGAGGTCCCTCAGGGATTTTGGAATTAAGTGTTGTCATATATTTGTGTTATTATTCTTATAAATTATCATTATTCCTTAATATAATATATGGTCTTTCCGAAAAAGCAATAAGACCGATATAATTTTGCAAAGGTAAAGATTTTTTTTATTTTTGTTATAAATGTTTTCAAGTTTTTTTTAATTCCGTCCAAAAGTCTTGAATATCTTTGACTTCCAAACACTTTTTTGTTTTTATTTTCGTATTTTCGTAATAAGTTATAAATTTGCAAAAACGTGTTAGATTAACAATAAAAATATTAAAGAAATGTATACCAATTTTCAAAAGTATTTGCAAACGGAAATACAACAAATAAAAGACGATGGTCTTTATAAGAAAGAACGTATAATAATTACTCCTCAGAGTGCTGCTATTAAAACACAGGGCGAGGGAGACGTGCTTAATTTTTGCGCAAACAACTATTTGGGTTTGGCAGACAACAAAGAACTTATAGAGGCTGCTAAAAAGGCCATGGATAAAAGAGGTTACGGAATGAGTAGCGTACGTTTTATTTGTGGCACGGGTGACATACACAAAGAGTTAGAAAAGAAAATTTCGGAATTCTTTGGCACGGAGGATGCTATTCTTTATGCCGCTTGTTTTGATGCAAACGGTGGTGTTTTCGAACCTTTGTTTTCCGAGCAAGATGCCATTATTTCCGATTCTCTTAATCATGCTTCCATTATAGACGGTGTAAGACTTTGTAAGGCAAAACGTTTTCGTTATAACAATGCCGATATGCAGGATTTGGAAGCAAAACTTTCGGAGGCAAAAGATTGTCGTTTCAAAGTAATAGCAACGGACGGAGTGTTTTCTATGGACGGTAATGTTGCTCCTGTGGATAAAATCTACGAGTTGGCGCAAAAATACGATGCTCTTGTTATGGTAGACGAATCTCATTCTGCAGGTGTTGTTGGCAAAACGGGTAGAGGTACTACGGAACAATATAACCTTAGAGGTAAAATAGAAATACTGACAGGTACGCTAGGCAAGGCTTTCGGTGGAGCAGTTGGCGGATTTACCACAGGTAAGAAAGAAATTATAGAAATGCTTCGCCAACGTTCTCGTCCTTATTTGTTCTCCAATTCAATTCCGCCTTCCGTTGCCGGTGCCGCTATCAAGATGTTTGAAATCATAACCAAGGACAATCATCTTCAGGATAAATTACATGATAATACAAATTACTTTATAGACAAGATGAAGGCTGCAGGCTTTGATATCAAACCTACTCAGTCTGCAATATGTGCCGTTATGCTTTACGATGCGCCTTTGTCTCAAAGATTTGCTTCGGGACTCTCCAAAGAAGGTATTTATGTAACAGGTTTTTACTACCCTGTTGTGCCTAAGGGACAGGCAAGAATACGAGTACAGGTTTCTGCCGCTCATACCAAAGAACAACTTGACAAATGCGTTGAAGCCTTTGTCAAGATAGGCAAGGAACTTGGAGTATTGAAATAATTTTTGTGAATTATTAATAATTAAGTTCCGTTTTTTTTGCCACCGCTTGTTATTAACAAGCGGTGGTTTTTTTGTTTTAAAATCTGTCTTTGTGCATTAGCATAGCCTTACCTACTATGGCCTGCTTGCCTTCCGTGTCTTGTAAAATACATTCTATTACCCCGCGATGTTTTTCCGAATTGACTTCCAAAACTTTGAAACATGCCTTATAATCTTTTTCAACAAACACAGGAGCACGAAAACTCATTTCTTGCATCATATAAACCGTACCTTCTCCCGGCCACATAGTGCCAAAAACTCTTGAAAAAACCGCTCCTGCAAAGAAACCGTGCACAATACATTGTCCGAATGGAGTGTTTTTGGCATACTCTTGATTTATATGTATCGGATTATTATCACCCGATATTTTGGCAAATTTTTCCACATCTTTTTGATGATACTTTAGCTCAAAAGAATAAGTATCCCCTATTTTTATTTTTTCCATAAAGATTTATTTTTTTATGTATTCTTTTAATAGCTTTTCCATGTACTTACCTATAATATCGAATTCAATATTCACAACACTACCTTCTTTAAAGGTATGAAAATTGGTATGTTCGTACGTATAAGGTATAATTGAAACGGAAAACATATCTTTTTGAGAATCAACCACGGTCAGACTTACCCCATTAACACAAATTGACCCTTTGGAAACCGTTATATGTTCTTTGTTTTTATAAGAAAAATAGTATCTCCAAGAACCTTTTTCGTCCACAACCTTGATGCATTCTGCCGTTGTATCCACATGCCCTTGTACCATATGTCCGTCAAATCTACCGTCCATTAACATACTTCTTTCCACATTAATCTCAGAACCCACTTTCCAAGTACTTAGATTTGTTTTGTCCATTGTTTCTTTCATAGCCGTGACTACATATTGATTTTTTGCCTTGTTAAGTTTTACTACCGTAAGGCAACATCCGTCGTGGGCAAAACTTTGGTCTATATGTAAATCTTTTGCAATTTCACACTCCAAAGTGAAATGAAAATTTGTATTTTCTTTTTCCACATTAACAACTCTGGCAGTGTTTTCTATAATACCGGTAAACATAATTTAATTTCCTTTTTTGTTTTTGCAAAAGTATAAAAATAACCGTTATACCCGTATGTGATATTGCAAATTTATCAGTAAAGAAGAAAAAAATTTATTAATTATGATTTTATTATTACTTTTGCAAACTGAAAAAAGATAGTTTTGTCCTCATCAATAAAGAACAAATTCAACAATAAGGTACATAAAAAAATAACAATATTTTTTAACAATTATAATAACAATGGCAAAAGAAAAGAAATTCTTAACATGTGATGGTAATCAAGCGGCAGCCCACGTGGCTTATATGTTTAGCGAATGCGCCGCAATTTATCCCATTACGCCTTCTTCTCCTATGGCTGAATATGTTGATGAATGGGCAGCCAACGGAAGAAAAAATTTATTTAACGAAACTGTTAAATTGGTAGAAATGCAATCCGAAGCGGGAGCGGCGGGAGCAGTTCACGGCTCTTTGCAAGCAGGTGCTTTAACAAGTACTTTTACTGCTTCTCAGGGCTTGTTGTTAATGATACCAAACATGTACAAAATAGCAGGTGAAATGCTTCCCGGAGTTTTTCACGTTACTGCAAGAACGATAGCCTCTCATGCTCTAAGTATTTTTGGAGACCATAGCGATGTTTATGCTTGCAGACAAACAGGTTTTGCCTTACTTTCCTCTTCCTCTGTGCAGGAGTCTATGGATTTGGCAGGTATTGCCCACCTTGCCGCTATTAGGGGTAGAATTCCTTTTATGCACTTTTTTGACGGGTTTAGAACCTCTCATGAAATACAAAAAATAGAGGCGCTTTCAAATGAAGATATGATGCCTTTGGTAGATTGGGAGGCTATAAAAAGATTTAAACAAAATGCTCTCAATCCCGAACATCCCGTAACTAGGGGAACAGCTCAAAACCCTGACGTTTTTTTCCAAGCAAGAGAAGCCATAAATCCTTACTACGATGCAATACCTGATATAGTTAACTACTACATGCAGGAGGTGGGTAAGATAACCGGACGCACTCATAAACCTTTTGAATACTACGGCGCACAAGACGCGGAAAATGTAATAATAGCAATGGGCTCTGTGTGTGATACAATAAAAGAAACGATAGATTATTTAGCCTCCAAGGGCAAAAAACTCGGACTTTTAACTGTTCATCTTTACAGACCTTTTTCTGCAAAATATTTTTTGGAAGTCCTGCCTAAGACAACCAAGAGAATTTGCGTTTTAGACCGCACAAAAGAATGTGGTGCAACAGGTGAGCCTTTGTATTTGGATGTTACGGAGGTTGTTAAAAATCAAGGCACTTGCAAAGAAAAACCTTTGATTATAGGCGGACGATACGGTTTGAGTTCCAAGGATACAACTCCTGCTCAAATTTTGTCTGTTTATGATAATCTCGTATCCGAAAACCCAAGAAATAGATTTACCGTAGGTATAGTTGATGATGTAACAAATCTTTCTTTACCTGTCGGCGAAGAAGTTTCTATGGCAAGTGCAGGCACTTTTGAGGCAAAATTCTATGGTTTGGGAGCAGACGGAACCGTTGGGGCAAACAAGAACTCCATTAAAATCATAGGTAACAATACCAACAAATATTGCCAAGCTTATTTTTCCTATGATAGTAAAAAATCCGGAGGTTTTACTTGCTCCCACCTTCGTTTTGGAGACAATGTGATTCGTTCACCTTATCTTGTAACAACGCCTGATTTTGTTGCTTGCCACGTATTTTCCTATTTGCGTCAATACGAAGTACTAAAAGGAATAAAGAAAAACGGCACATTCCTTTTGAATTCCATGTATGACGCAGAACGAACGGTTAAACATTTGCCCGCAAAGGTTAAGAAAATACTAGCTCAAAACAATATTAATTTCTACATTATCAACGCTACAAAAATTGCGGAAGAAATAGGTTTGGGCAATAGAACAAATACTATTTTGCAAAGTGCTTTCTTTAAGATTGCAAACGTAATACCTTACGAACTTGCAGTTCAAAAGATGAAAGAAGCCATTGTTAAATCCTACGGTAAAAAAGGTGAAAATATAGTTAATATGAACTATGCGGCCGTTGACAGAGGAGGAGATGTGGTTAAAGTAGAAGTTAAGCAAGAATGGTTAAATGACGATGAATCAAAGGATATAATAAAAAACAATCACCCTGATTTCATTAAAAACGTAGTAGATGTTATCAATGCACAAGAAGGAGATTCTTTGCCTGTAAGTGCTTTTGTCGGCAGAGAAGATGGTAGCTTCCCTAACGGTACTTCTCAATATGAAAAGCGTGGTATTGCCTCCCATGTTCCTGTTTGGTTATCTCAGAATTGTATTCAGTGCAATCAATGTGCTTTGGTTTGCCCTCATGCGGCAATTCGTCCATTTTTGATAGATTCGGAGGAGGAAAAACAATTGCCTGAAGGTACGCAAACAATAAAAGCAATGGGTAAAGAGTTTGCGGGATTAAGTTTTCGTATGCAAGTTTCTCCTTTGGATTGTACAGGTTGCGGTAACTGTGCCGATGTTTGTCCTGCAAAGACTAAGGCTTTGGAAATGGTGCCAATGAAGGAGGATAATACGGATATAAAACTTTGGGATATTATAGTTGAAAAGGTTTCCAATAAGGCGAACCTAACCGATATAACAAAGAACATTAAGAATTCTCAATTTGCAAAACCTTTGTTTGAGTTCTCCGGCGCTTGTGCCGGATGCGGAGAAACCCCTTATATAAAATTGATTTCTCAGTTATTCGGACCGAGAATGATGGTTGCCAACGCTACGGGTTGTTCTTCCATTTACTCTGCCTCTTGTCCGTCAATGCCTTATACTACGGATATAAATGGCAGAGGTCCGGCTTGGGCAAATTCTTTGTTTGAGGATTTTGCGGAATTTGGTCTTGGTATGGCTGTGGCAACTCGTAAGATGAGAGACAGAGTAGTAGCAAAAACGGAAAAACTTCTTGCTATTCCATACGCTCAAGAAAGAGTTAGAAACGCTGCTCAAAAATGGTTGGATAACAGGGATTTGACAACAAACGAAGTCTTTATTATAGCAAAAGAATATGAGGAGGCTCTGGCTTGGAGCATTAGCACACAAGAAGAGCTTGTTGCATTTTTGGAAAGTATGCAAGCCGAACATGCAAACGAAATATTTGAACCGTACGGAATTACTTGGGCGGAAAAACTTGCACAAGAAAAAGCAAATCTACACTCAGGCAAAAAAGATTATTGCGACTGCGAAGCCTGTAAGACCTGCAAAGAATTATTGGATTTGAAACAATATTTTGTAAAAAAATCTCAATGGATAATAGCAGGAGACGGAGCTGCTTATGATATTGGTTACGGTGGCTTAGATCATGTTATAGCAAGCGGAGAGAATGTAAACATACTTGTTGTGGATACGGAGGTTTATTCCAATACCGGCGGTCAGGCCTCAAAAGCAACTCCTGTGGGGGCAATAGCAAAGTTTGCCGCTTCCGGTAAAAGAGTTAAGAAAAAAGACCTTGGTATGATTGCAACAACCTATGGTTATGTTTATGTTGCTCAGGTAGCCATAGGAGCAAATCCTGCGCAATATATCAAAGCTTTGCGGGAGGCAGAGACTTACGATGGTCCTTCTTTGATTATAGCGTACGCCCCTTGTATCAACCATGGTATCAAGGCCGGTATGGGAAAAACTCAGGCAGAGCAGAAGAAAGCCGTTGAATGCGGTTATTGGCACTTGTGGAGATACAACCCGACCCTTGCAGGCGAAGGAAAGAATCCTTTCAGTTTGGATAGTTCGGAACCGGATTGGAGCAAGTTCCAAGCGTTTATAGACGGAGAGGTTAGATATAATTCCTTGAAAAAAGCCTTTCCTCAAGAAGCGGAGGAGTTGTTCCAAGCATCTCAAGCCAATGCTCTTTGGCGTTACAATTCTTACAAGAGAATGTCTGCTATGAATTGGCAAGAATAAATTTTTCGTTTTTCCATCAATTTTTAATTGAAAGAGACTGAAAAAATCAGTCTCTTTTTTTATTTAATTGTATTGTTATGTCCCCCCATCCCTTTTTATTATTGTCCTTGCAAGCAACTTTGTTACCCATCGGTTTCATAGTACATCTTGCAAGCAAAAATCAAAGCAATCCGGAATAAACACGTCATTGCGAGCGTAGCGTGGCCATCTATTCCGCTTTATTAGTTTTCTGGATTGCCACGCAACAAAGTTGGTCGCAATGGCAAATTATTTTTGTGTTTTGTTATAAAATCAAAGGCGTTATTTGAAAAGTTGGTAAATCAAATCGTTAATGTCTGTGCGTATATTCATTTGAGCAAGTTTGTTGGGAGAAGGATAAGGATAAACTCTATTGGAAAGAAAAATAAATACGGTGTTGTTTTGCGGTTCTATCCAAAGATATGTGCCGGTAAAACCTGAGTGACCAAAACTATCCTGCGAGGCAAATTGAGAACAATGAGAAGACTTGCCTAACAAAATAGGTTTATCAAAACCAAATGCTCTGCGCACGCCCAAAGACTCAAAGGCCCTTGTATTAAAAGTCTCTATTGTGGAGGCTTTCAAGTATCTTTGTCCTTCCAACTCTCCCTTATTCAATAGCATTTGACAAATCTTAAATAAGTCTTTTGCTGTGGAAAACAGTCCTGCGTTTCCGCAAATTCCATTGTTCAAATATGCTAATGGATCGTGTACTTGTCCCCAAATTAATTCCTTTCTAAATATGGTGTCGTTTTCTGTCGGAGCTATGTTTTCTTGATTGACGCCATTTAATAACGGGTTAAAAGTAGTGTTTTGCAAATTCATTTTTGTATAAAATTCCCTTTGCAAATATTCGTCCAAACCCTC
This sequence comes from uncultured Bacteroidales bacterium, assembly GCA_963540815.1. Taxonomy (GTDB): domain Bacteria; phylum Bacteroidota; class Bacteroidia; order Bacteroidales; family P3; genus Scybalousia_A. The sequence goes on along the minus strand of CAUTQY010000017.1, from coordinate 24,281 downwards.
ATTTGTTATATTCTCTATTGCGTATTGCAGCAATAGAAAATTCAAATCGGAATAAATGTATTGTTTCTTTTTCAAAGGCACGTTTTTCATTTCTTCCAAAATGGCTTTGTGTATGTTTTCTCCCCTTAATTTCTTTTTATAAAAAGGATATACCGCAGGTAGGGTAGTGTAATGAGAAAGCAACTCTTTTATAGTCAAATTTCCTACTTTTGATTTTTTCAACTCCGGAATATAAACGGATATTTTTTTATCCAGGTCTATTCTTTTTTCTTCGTACAAGCGCATTACTGCCAGTGTGGTTGCCATAACCTTGGTTAATGAAGCGATATCGTATAGAGTAGAGGAGGTAACCTCCCTTTGATTATCGTATGTATGATAGCCAAAATTTTTATCATATATTATTTTCCCGTCTTTGGCTATCAGTATTTGACAACCGGGGTATGCTTCCTCGGTTATGCCTTTTTGTGCAATGGAGTCTATCTTCCGTACTATTGTTGTGTCTATATTATTCTCTATATAAAATTTGTCTTCTTTGGAAATGTAATCAAAAACACTACTATCCTCTATTATATGAGTTCTGTTTATACTTACGGGTAAAGTACCTTTGGGTTTTATTTTTCCTTTTAGAATTTTGGCAACGGCATTTTGGGTATGGGTATTGTTTTCGTAGGCTACGACAAAGGCTTTGCAAACATAAGCAGAATCTATCAATTTGAATACATAAGGATTGCAAAACATCAAAACGGTATTGTTGTTTTTGTGTTTTTTTTCTATTCTATTGAGGGCATCAATACTTATATCCGCTATGCCATAATTCGCTTTTGAGTTGGAAAATCTTGCCCCGGATATTGCGGTTATTATAGGTTCGTTTTCCTCTATTGAGCAAATAACACTGTCTGTTTCTTGTGTTTTCGTTTTGGAGGCTATTCTATGAATTTTAAAGGAAAAAGTTTTGTTCAAATTTTCTATTAATGTATCAAAATTTGCATTACCCAAAAGAATAAGATTAATACTATCTTTTTTATTATCAATAATAAAATGTTCCTTAGTTAAATCAAAACTTTTGCCTCTTTGGTCCAGAACGCTAATAGTGTTTTCGGCTATCTTTGTGTTTAATTCTTTTGTTTTTTTCTGCAAAGACTCCTCAGGTAAAGAGTATTCTCCTCTATTGTCAAACAAACCCATATCATATTTCCAATTAAGAATCTTTTCGCATTTTTCTTTTATAAGTTTTTGTGAAATTCTACCTTCTTCAACAGCATTAATTATTGCTTGAATGGCCTTGTCCGTATTTTCGGGCATAAGCAAAATATCTGCACCGGCAAGTATTGATAATACCTCTGCCTCTCCTTCGGAATACAAATTTGTTAGTCCTTTCATATTCATGGCATCGGTAAAAACCAAACCCTTAAAATTTAATTCCCCTATGAGGTAATTGTCTATTATATCTTTGTCTATAGTGCCAACTTTCAAAGAATCATTGCTAAGAGAAGGTACTTGCAAATGTCCTATCATTACCCCCCATACCTCATGGTCTATGTTATAACGAAAAGGGTAGGTGTCAACAGAATCTATAAAAGTTTTGTCGTGTTTAATCTTAGGAGTAGCCTTGTGAGAGTCTGTTTCCGTATCTCCGTGACCGGGAAAATGTTTAACAACAGCCATAACTCCGTTTTTTTGTAACCCCTTTATATATTTTCTTGCCAAAAGACTAACCTTGTATTTGTCTTGTCCGAAAGAACGCATATTTATAACGGGATTATCCGGGTTGGTATTAATATCAACAACGGGAGCAAAATTGATATGTATACCTAAGGACTTACACTGTTTGGCGATAATTTCGGACATATCTTCAATCAAATAATACTTGTCCTTGGGTAAGGCTCCCAAAGTCATGTTTAAGGGAAAAGTTTCAACATCGGATAGTCTCATATTCAGCCCCCATTCTCCGTCTATGGCAACAAAGAGCGGAAGTTTGGAATGAGAATCATATATCTTGTTGAGTTTTACAAGGTCATTTTGTGTTCCTTTGAAAAAACACACGCCTCCGACAAAATTGGAATCTATTTGATAAAGTATGTTTTTATAATAGTTGCTGTCGTCTTTTGCATAAGAATCTATCATTATCATTTGTCCTATCATTTCTTTTAAGGACATATTTTTCATTTTGTGTTTTACAAATTCCGTGCGACCTTTTTTTTCTATTATCAAAGAGGACTGGGCAAATATATTTATAGTTGTAAATAACAGTAACAAAGAGGTGATGATTTTTTTCATTATAGGTTTTAGGTTTGTATTGACAGACAAAAATATATTGCGAAGTTAGTATATTTTTTGCTTTTGTGTTTATAGTGTTTTGAATAAAATATTTATTTTTGTAATACATTTACTTAAGAGAAATATATTTTTTTAAGATAGCAGGTTAATAAAATCGAAAGATATGGTTTTGTCAGTAGAAAATCTTTGCATATCCTTTGAAAAAGAAAAACAAACAAAAGAAGTAATAAAAGGGGTAAGTTTTGATATTAAAAGAGCAAGTATTACCGCCCTTGTAGGAGAGTCCGGTTCGGGCAAAAGTGTTACCTCTTTGGCAATAATGGGTTTGTTGGATAGAAAGAACTCCAAAATAACCGACGGAGAAATAACTTTTTTTGACAAGCAAAAAGAAGATGAGATAAAAAAAATAAATTTGGGGCAAATAACACAAAAAGAATACAGAGATATACGAGGCAAAAAAATAGCCATGATTTTTCAAGAACCTATGACTGCTCTAAATCCCGTTAAACGTTGCGGCAAGCAAGTAGAGGAAATGCTATTGATACACAATAAGATAAGCAAAAAGCAAGCAAAACAAAAAACATTGGAATTGTTTAAGGAGGTTCTTTTGCCCGATGTATTCAGAGCATATAATTCTTATCCCTTTGAGTTATCCGGAGGGCAAAGACAGAGGATTATGATAGCAATGGCAATCGGTTGTGAACCGCAATTACTAATAGCGGACGAACCAACTACGGCTTTGGACGTAACTGTGCAGAATACCATATTGGATTTGTTGAAAGATTTGCAAAAAAAACGTCAAATGAGTATCTTGTTCATTACTCACGATTTGAGTGTGGTGAAAAAAATTGCCGATAATGTCGCTGTTATGTATCAAGGAAGTATAGTAGAGCAAGCAAAGACAGAGTATATTTTTTCCTCTCCCAAACAAGTCTATACAAAAGGACTTATTGCCTCTCGTCCGCCTTTGAACTATAAACCTAAAAAACTTTTGAGTGTTAAGGATTTTATAGACGGAAAAACTCCGAATACGGAATTGATTACAAATGAGGAAACATCGCAGATAAGAGAGAGAATATATAACCAAACACCCTTGTTGGAAGTTGAAAATATGGACGTGGATTATATAATAAACAAAAATGTTTTTGGCAAGGTAAGGAAAGTTTTTCCCGCTTTAAAAAATATTTCCTTTCAATTGTACAAAGGCGAAACCTTAGGGCTTGTAGGAGAGTCCGGTTCGGGTAAAACAACCATAGGCAAAACCATAGTTCAACTTATTAGGCAGAGTAGGGGGGAGATAAAGTATAAGGGAAAAGATATTTTGCATCTTTCTTACAAGGAAAAACAGGAAATAAAAAAACATATGCAGATAATATTTCAAGACCCTTATTCTTCTCTAAACCCAAGAAAAACAATAGGTAAGGATATAGAAGAACCAATGTTGGTGCATAAAATATATGATAACGAAGAGGAAAGAAAAGACATGGCTCTGCAACTTTTGGAACAAGTGGGATTGGGAGGAGACTTTTATTTTCGTTATCCGCACGAATTATCAGGAGGACAAAGACAAAGGGTTGGTATTGCAAGAGCATTATCGCTTAATCCCGAGATAATTATTTGTGACGAAAGCGTTTCCGCCTTAGATGTCAGTGTGCAGGCACAGGTGCTTAACTTGTTAAATGATTTGAAACAAAAGTACGGTCTTGCCTACATATTTATTTCTCACGATTTGAGAGTGGTAAAATATATGTCCGACAAAATAATAGTTTTGAAAAATGGAGAAATAATAGAGGAAAATTACCCCGAACAGATATATAACAACCCTAAAAAAGAATATACCAAAGAACTTATAGATTCCATAAGGTAAATTTTATATAAAAAATGGCGTAAAATCATTGATTCACGCCATTTTTTGAAAAAGAAAGATTAATTTATTCTTGCCATTTGATAACAAGGTTTCTGTCTCCGTAAGCGTCGTCTACTTTCCCGCTCATAGGCCAATATTTATCATTATATGGCAAAGGAAAAGCAGCCTCTTGTCTCGTGTATGGTCTATTCCAACTATCTGAGCATATAACTTGCATTGTATGAGGAGCATTCATCACGAGATTATTTGTCTTGTCTGCCTTACCCTCTTCTATATCCTTAATCTCTTTTCTTATTTGAATTAGAGCGTCACACAAACGATCTAATTCACTCAAAGGTTCGCTTTCCGTAGGTTCTATCATAAGAGTTCCATGTACCGGAAAGGCCACTGTCGGAGCATGAAAACCGTAATCCATAAGACGTTTTGCTACATCTCCGCATTGAACTCCGCTGGTTAAAGAAAACTGATTGCAATCCAAAATAAACTCGTGCGCACACATTCCCTGAGCACCGTGGTACAATATGTTATAATGGCCTTTTAGTCTGCAACGCATATAGTTGGCATTAAGTATAGCGTAAGCAGTAGCCTCCTTTAGTCCGTCTCTGCCAAGAAGTTTAAGGTATGCATACGTAATAGGCAATAACATTGCCGAGCCGAAAGTTGTAGCGGACACAGGAGTACCTTTTTTACTTGTAGGTAGGTAGTCAACAAGCTCTTTTGTACAAGCAATAGGACCTACGCCGGGACCTCCGCCTCCGTGAGGCATTGCAAAGGTTTTGTGCAAATTCATATGACAAACATCCGCTCCTATGTAACCGGGACCCGTCCAGGCAACCTGTGCGTTCATGTTTGCTCCGTCCATATAAACCAAGCCTCCGTTGGAGTGTATTATATCTACAATATCAAGTATCTTTTCCTCAAACACGCCGTGCGTTGAAGGGTAGGTTATCATAAGGCAAGAAAGATTTTCCTTGTTTTCGGAAGCTTTTTGTCTTAGGTCTTCTACGTCTATCTCTCCCTCTTCGGTAGATTTGACAGTTATTATATTCAATCCTGCCATTGCTGCAGAAGCGGGATTTGTACCATGAGCCGAAGCAGGTATCAAACAAATATTTCTGTTGGCTTGTCCGTTTTGAATTTGATAGTTTCTTATTGTAGAAAGCCCGGCATATTCGCCTGCCGCTCCGGAATTAGGTTGGAAGCAAACTTTTGCAAAACCTGTTATTTCGGAAATCATGCTATCCATATTGTCTATTAATTCCTTGTAACCCAAAACTTGCTCTTGGGGAACAAACGGATGGATATTTGCAAACTCCGGCCAAGTAAAAGGTATCATTTCCATCGCAGCGTTGAGTTTCATTGTACACGAACCCAAAGGTATCATAGCACGATTAAGAGACAAATCCTTAATTTCAAGTTTTTTAAGGTATCTCATCATTTCCGTTTCGGAATGATACAAGGAGAATATTTTTTCAGTCATAAAGGCGGAAGTACGTTTAAACTCCTCCGTTATAACCTCCGTAGCACAGCAACATTTATCCTCTATCTGAAATTCCTTATTGTTAGCCGTGGCAAGAATATCAAGTATTGTATTTACATCTTCCAAAGAAGTGGTTTCATCTAAGGAAACGGAGAATGTTTTTTCGTCAATATAGTTAAAATTCATCTCTCTTTTCAAAGCCTCCTCCTTTATTATTGTCGTACTGATAGGAGAGACAAAACAAAGAGTATCAAAATAAGCTTTATTTACTTGAGTATAACCGTATTTCTCTGCCTGACAAGAAAGTTTTTTTGCCAGACAATGTATATCCTCGGCAATTTCTTTTATTCCTTCTTGTCCGTGATAACAAGCATACATTGCACTAACTACTGCCATAAGGGCGGTTGCCGTGCATATATTGGAGGTGGCTTTTTCGCGTTTGATGTGTTGCTCTCTTGTTTGCAAAGCCAAACGAAAGGCTCTATTACCTTGCATATCCACGGTTTGACCTATAATTCTTCCCGGTAAGTTACGCTTGAATTCATCAGTAGTTGCCAAAAAAGCAGCATTGGGACCGCCAAATCCCATGGGGTTGCCAAAACGTTGAGAAGTTCCAGTAACGGCATCTGCCCCCATTTCCCCTGGAGGAGTCAAAAGAGCCAAAGACATCAAATCGCAAGCCACTACAACCTTTATTCCGTGTGTATGAGCATTGGAAATAAACTGTCTGTAATTCTCTACTTGTCCATACTTGTTTGTGTATTGAACTATTGCCCCAAAGAAAGTGTTATCCAACTTTACTTCGTTAGCCTTGCCTATCACAAGTTCCATACCTTTTGGGAAAGCACGAGTTTTGATAACCTCTATACATTGATTGAATAGATTTTCGTCTACAAAAAATTTATTAACGTTGTCCTTTTGTTGCAAGCGAGAACGGGAATGATAAAACATAAGCATTGCTTCGGCATCTGCCGTTGCCTCATCCAAAAGAGAACAATTGGTTAAGGGCATTGCCGTCAAAGAAGCAACAAGGGTTTGATATGTGAACAAAGCCTCCAATCTACCTTGAGAAATTTCTGCCTGATAAGGAGTGTAGGAGGTATACCAACCCGGGTTTTCCAAAATATTTCTTTGTAAAACCGCAGGCAAAATAGTGTTGTAATAGCCTTGTCCTATGTAGGATTTATATATTTTGTTTTTGGAAGCTATGCTTTTGACATGAGTTATATATTCAAACTCATTCATTCCCAAAGGGAGATTTAAATTTTTCTTTAAACGAATTTGCTTTGGAATTGTTTTGTCCATAAGTTCTTCTATGGAAGAGACTCCTATGGTTTTAAGCATTTTTTTTACGTCTTCGGCTTGAGGTCCGTTATGACGCTTGGCAAAATTATTTGTTATCATATTTATTGTATTTATTTTTTAGGTGCTTTTTCTTTACCGAACAAGTTCAATACGGAAAACTTAACAATAACCTTTGTTTTTCTATTCCATAATAGCGGAAGATAGGGTAACATCGGATACCGTTTTCTTTATCATTCCTTGTAAAGCCGTGCCGGGACCTACTTCCACAAACTCTCTTGCTCCGTCGTTATACATATTCTGCACAATTTTGGTCCAAAGAACGGAAGAAGTTAATTGTTTAACAAGATTTTCCTTTATTTCTTCGGGTTTGGTATGAGGCAAGGCATCTACATTTTGATAAACAGGACAAACAGGAGCAGAGAAAACGCTATTACGTATTCCCTCAGCCAATTCTTGTCTTGCACTTTCCATAAACGGAGAATGAAAAGCGCCTCCGACTTTTAGCGGTAAGGCACGTTTTGCTCCTTTTTCTTTTAGTAAGGCACAAGCCTTTTCAATACCCGCCATAGAACCGGAAATAACCAACTGACCGGGACAATTATAATTTGCAGGAACAACAACCTCGTCGGTTATACTTTTGCAAACCTCTTCTATAACATTGTCCTCCAGGCCTATAACGGCAGCCATTGTACTAGGGTGCGCTTCGCAAGCCTTTTGCATAGCATTGGCACGAATGGAGACAAGCTTTAGTCCGTCTTCAAAATTCATTGCGCCCGCTGCAACAAGGGCGGAAAACTCTCCCAAAGAATGACCGGCAACCATATTCGGCGCAAATTTTTCTTTCATTGCCTTTGCCAAAATAACGGAATGCAGAAACACCGCGGGTTGAGTAACTTTTGTTTGTTTTAGTTCTTCCTCAGTGCCCGAAAACATTATATCGGTAATTTTAAAACCAAGTATTTCGTTGGCTTTTTCGAACATTGCTTTACATTCGTCATTACTATCGTATAAGTCTTTACCCATGCCAATAAATTGAGCCCCTTGTCCGGGAAATACACAGGCTAATTTGTTCATTATCTCACTCATATGTTTATTATTCTTTTTGTTTGTAATTTTTTCTTGCAAAAGTAAAACTTTTTTGGGAATGCATATCGCTTTTTATGAAAAATAGTATTAACTTTGCAAACCTTTTCTTGCTTTTTTCTAATGAGAAAACAAGGGCTAATGTGTGTAATCAAATATAACGAAACAAATGCTGAACCGACATTTTTTAAGAGCAAAAGTTCTTCAATCTTTATACGCTTATTATATTTCGGGTAAAACGGATAGTAACATACAAGAGCGTTGGATGTTTGCCAATATAGAAGAAATGTTTGATTTGGAAATATATTTGCTTTCCGTTATTTTTGAAATAAAAAACATTGCCATAGAGGTTATAGAGGAAGGAAAAAATAAGTTTCGTCCTACCGAGCAAGAAAAAAATCCCTCTTATCGCTTTGTGGACAACCCTATGTTTGACCGTATGGCCGAGTGCAAACAATTGACGGACGAGATAAAAAGGTTACACATAGATTGGCACGAGAGAGAAGAATTGCTGAAACAAATATTTTTACGTTTCAGAGAATCAAACTCCTACAAAGAATACATGCAATGTTCCGAGACATGTTTTGAACAACACAGACGTATAATAGTGCAACTGTTTAAGAATTATATAATCAAAAATACCAATTTTTACGAATTACTAATAGAAAGAAAATTTTCTTGGGAGGACGATTACGAACATGTATGTCAAGTAGTGGTAGTAATGTTGAGAAATTGGGAACAAACGGATTGCAGTAAAAAAACATTGTCTTTACCTTTTGATAAAAAATCAGAAGATGTTATAGAAACAGACCGAGATTTTATAAAGAATCTGTTCAGAAATACTATTTTGCACGACAAAGAGTGTGAACAAATGATAAACAAAAGGATTCTCAACTGGGATATGGATAGATTGGCATTTTTGGATACGATAATAATAAAAATGGCAATAACGGAGTTTATCTATTGCCCTACTGTGCCTTTGAGAGTAACTTTAAACGAGTACATAGAACTTGCAAAAGAGTTTTCCACGGAAAAAAGCCGTTTGTTTATCAATGGTATTTTAGATAGGATAATAGTGGATTTGAGAACGGAAAACAAAATACACAAATACAATGATGATGAATATTTGTTGGATAAGAAAGAATAAAAACATGAGAATAAAGTTTTGTTTATTGTTTTGTTTGGCTACGATATTTTTTATTGCTTGCAATAAAAATAAGGATGCCATAGATGTTTCCGTTATAGAAAATCAGGCTGCAATAAAATTTGAAAATGATGTTCTTAATTTTCATACCATACGTTCGGGCGAAAAGGTGACGGGAAGTTTTAAATTTATAAATGTCGGAGACAATGATTTGGTTATAGGAGACGTATCGGCAAATTGCGGTTGTACCGTAGCCTCATATCCAAAAGAGGCAATAAAACCGGGAGAACAAGGAATGATATCCGTAACATACGATTCCAAGGGAACAAGCGGTATGCGTATAGAAAAAACGGTAACAGTCTCTTCCAATACCAATCCTTCGAGAACAGTGTTGAAAGTCGTTGCCAATGTAGAGTAATGTTGTGTTTATTTGGACATTTTTTGTGCGGAATTGAGGCAAGTTTGCTTTTTTTCTGCTTTTTTTGTTTAAATTTGCAAACAGAATAACAGATTATCAACTAAATAATATAAGGAAGAAACTTATGAATACCGATATAAAAAAATGTGTTATCATAGGCTCAGGTCCTGCCGGTTATACTGCGGCAATTTATACCTCAAGAGCAGGATTAAAACCGGTAATGTTTGAGGGAAATGCTCCGGGCGGTCAGATTACTATGACAGACCAAATAGACAATTTTCCGGGCTATTTTGAGGGAACTTCGGGCTTGGGACTTATGGAAGACATAAAAAAACAGGCTTTGCGTTTTAATTTGGAAATACAAAATAAGGTTATAAGACAAGTAGACTTTTCCAAACGACCTTTTACTTTGATTTTGGAAAATGATGAGAAAGTTTTGACACAAAGTGTTATAATTTCTACCGGAGCCTCTGCACGTTGGCTTGGTTTGGAAAGCGAAAGTAAGTTTAGAGGTATGGGGGTTAGTACGTGTGCCACATGTGACGGATTTTTTTACAGAAAAAAAGACGTTGCCGTAATAGGCGGAGGTGATACCGCCTGCACGGAGGCCTTGTATTTATCTACTATTTGCAACAAAGTTTATCTTGTAGTAAGAAGAGATGTTTTGCGAGCAAGCAAAGTGGTACAGGACATGCTTTTGCATAAAGAAAATGTTGAAATACTTTGGCAACACAAACCTACGGAGATACTCGGAGATGATAGCGGAGTAACGGGTCTTAGGGTAACGGACTCTGTTTCAAACTCTGTAAAAGACATAAGTGTTATGGGGGTTTTTGTTGCCATAGGTAATATACCTAATACGGAAGTTTTTAAAGGACAGTTGGAGTTGGATTCTAACGGATATATTATTACAAGAGGCAACTCTTCTTACACGAGTGTGGCAGGAGTGTTCGCCGCAGGAGATGTGCAGGACCCTATTTATAAACAAGCAATAGTTGCTGCTGGCGCTGGGGCAAAAGCGGCAATAGATTGTGAACGTTGGCTTATGGAGCACCCTCTGTAATGGGGGAAATAAACTTTTCTTCAACAAAAGTTTATGCAAATAAAAAATATTTTTAATTTATTGTTTTGTCTTTTTGTTGTCGGTGTGTCGTATGGGCAACAAAAAGACGTTTCCATTATTGCAGATAATGATACTTCTTTGCAAAAAGTTTTTTATTTCCATGCTTCAAAAACGGATTACGTAATAAAAGATTTGTTGTGTGTTGACGAAGATTTTTGCAATCTGCATTACTATGACCCTATTTTGAGTATGGATAATTCTTTTTGTCAATACTTGTCCGTAATGGGAACTCCAAGTTCGGATTTGATTTATAAGACCGATAAGGTTTTGGATTATCAACGCCAGCCAAATAACTACAAGCCATATGTTTTTGTTAACGAGACAGATAAAAATTCTTTTTTTTATAATCGTAAGACCGTAAAATATTTTCAAACTCAAAAGGCTTATTCCGCCTTTTCTTATAATGCGGGTACCGATAAACAACAATATTTTAACGTTATTTTTTCAAAAAATCTTTACCGTTCTCTTAATCTTCAAACGGAATATAATGTTAATTATGCAGACGGCAATTTGGCTAACTCTCAGGTTATGAATCAATTTTTTAATGTCTCTCTAAATTATATTTCGCCAAAAGGTCGTTACAAAAACAGTGCTTCTTTTATTCATTCTCGTGCTTATATTTTGGAAAACGGAGGAATACTTTCGGATTCTATTTTTATCAACTCTGATTATTCCTCTATGGAAACATACCCAACCGCTCTTTCTCAGGGATGGTCAAAATGGAAAACCAACGAATTTTATTTCAATCAATCTTTACGTTTGTCAAAGTCAATGGATAAAAACTTCGGAGCCTTGGTTCATAGTATCAGTTTGGAAAAATACGCAAGGTTGTATAACGACGAAAATAAAACTTATTTGGATAGCCTTGCTACAACAATGCAGAGAAATTCTTTATTTTGGACAAACGTCACAAAAAAAGAAATTACTTTCCCTATTCGTTTTGGAATAAATTATGATTTTATAACTTATGCCGATTCTTTGACAAAAAAGACTTTTGTAAATTTTTCTCCGGAGACTCGTTTTTCTTTTAAGGATTTCATTGAAATATCCTATCTGTACACCTTTGCAGACAATAAATATAACAAAGACTATCAATTGGACTTATCTCTAAATCATGTGTATATGAGTAAGAGGGGACCTATAACACTTATAGATAGTTATATAAAGGCAAACATTCAAAACAAACGAGCCGATTATATTTTTGCTCATTATTCTACGGAAAATCTTTATTGGAATAACAATACGGGCAAAACGAAAACAAAATCGATTACACTTGGCTTTAGATTAAAAAAAATATTAGCTTTGGAATTATCCTTCTTTGATATAAAAAACAGATATTGGTTTGACACTAACTATCAAACCTATTACGGAGACACTCGTTTGTATCAGATAAATCTTAAAAATGATTTTCATTTCGGACCTTTTACTCTCAAAGGTCTTTTGTCCATTCAAAAAGCTTCAAACGATGAGGTTATAAGATTGCCTTTGCTAAATTTAAAACAATCTTTATATTACTCTTTTTTAATGATGCAAGGCAAATTGCCTGCCAAATTGGGTGTGGATATTTATTATACAACTTCCTATTATGCAGACAAATACAGTACTCTTACAGGTATGTTTGTAAGACAAAACGATATGCAAATAGGCAATCATATTTATGCCGATTTGTTTCTAAGTATGAAAATACAGAGATTTACTATCTTTGCCTCCCTGCTACATCTGAGTTCTTTTTTACAGGAACATAATTATTTCAACTCCCCTTTATATCCTCATAACGGTTTTGCTTTTCGTTACGGACTGTCGTGGAAATTTTTGGATTGATAATATAAAATTTACCTTTATAAGCTTATTGCTTTTGGTTTTAGACAGATGTGGTTACAATACAAAAAGAGACTTGTTTCACAACAAACCTCTCCAATGTACTAAAACAAAATGATTATGAAAAAATTTTACACAATATTCATGCGGAAAATATAGGATTCGAACCTATGGTACAGTTGCCCGTACACTTGATTTCGAGTCAAGCCCAATCAACCACTCTGGCAATTTTCCCTTTATTCTCCATCCTCTTAGTAGCGCATAGGGGATTCGAACCCCTGATTTTGAGAATGAGAATCTCACGTCCTGGACCAGCTAGACGAATGCGCCGTTCTCTCTTTTCGGTTTGCAAAGATAGATAAAAAAAATATTACCACCAAAGAAAATTCCATATTTTTTATATTTTTCTAATTTTGCAAAAAGAAACAGCAAGAAAAATGTCCGATATTTTTGACTTTTATACTGCGGAGGAAAGACAAGTTTTGTCCTCCTGTAATTTATGCCCTCACAAATGCGGTGCAAACAGACTTAACAACGAATTCGGATATTGCAAATTGAATGCCGATATAAATATCGCTTTGATATGTAATCACAAGGGCGAAGAACCCATTATTGTCGGAGAAAAAGGTATTTGTAATATATTTTTTTCACATTGCAGTTGTCAGTGTGTTTATTGTCAGAATATGGCAATTTCGGATAATAAAGCCACAGCAAAAAATAATTTTGAAAGCGTGTGCAAACTTTTGGAGGAGATAATAAAAATTTTAAAACAAAGTGAAAATATTATCGGTTTTGTTTCTCCTACTGCTCATATTCCGGTAATCAAGGTAATAATAAGAGAGTTGCACAAAAGAGGTTTTTTCCCAAAATTTGTTTATAATACTTCCGGTTATGAAAATGTGGAAGTTTTAAAAAGTTTGGAAAACATAATAGACGTTTATTTGCCGGATTTTAAGTATGCAAGCAATGAATTGGGAAGAAAACTTTCTAAAGTAAATAATTATGCAAACGTATGTTTGTCTGCCATTAAGGAAATGTATAGACAAAAAGGTTCTTCCGTTTTAACCGATAGGGAAGAAAAAATAGAAAGTGCTTTGATAATAAGGCACTTGATTCTACCCGGACATATACGGGAAAGTAAAAAAGTTTTGCAAGCCATTGCGCAGAACATATCCGTTTCGGTAGCCATTTCGCTTATGGGACAATATCATCCTTGCAACTCCAATACGGCTTATAAAAATTTAAATAGAACTTTAAGCCCGAAAGAATACAAAGAAGTGGAAGAGTATTTTTATGATTTGGGATTTTATAAAGGATGGTTGCAAGATATATCAAGCAACGATAACTATTTGCCCAATTTTGATAAAGGAGTATTCAAGTAAAGGTTAGATATAAACTTTTCTTATAGGTAGTTTGAGTGGTAATTTATTTTTTTCTTAACTTTGCACTTTACAAAAACACAATAAATGATGAAAAAAATATTTTTTGCCATACTAATTCTTTCCATTTGTTTTATTACACATGCCCAAAATACGGAATATTTGGATGATGCCAAAATGACAAAATTTGCAGAGGATTTGTCCGCTCTTCCTTTTTCCGAAAGGGATGTTATACACAAGGCAATAAATCTTTTTAAAGCGGAATTCAAAAATAATAAAGAGTGTGCCGATTGGGCTTATCAACTTTTGTATTTCTATCACGAACTTTCTTGCGAGGACAAAACAAATACTTTGCATAAAACATGGTCGGACGAACAAATAAGAGCATTAAAAGTTAATGACGTGGAAGTAATAAGTGGCATACGTTCGGGCATGAAGAAATTTGAAAAAGAATATTCCAAATACGGTTATAGAATAATGTCCTACGAGGATACCTCTTATGCAATGGAGGTAGTACCTTCTTTTATTTACAATCAAGTAAAGAATTATTTAACTGACGAATATGCTTATTACAGAGGAGGTTGGATAGGAGAGCATGACGAACCTGCTTATTGGCATGCCAAATTGTCCGTAAAATTGGCAAACGTTTTCAAACGTATACAGTGGAGAGATGAATTATTGGACAAGAATCCGGATTTTATTCGCAACGATTTGGTGACAAGAGAAATAGAAAAACTCTCTTTTGTTGTTACCAGAGGCTTGGAACATACGCCCATATATGACGACAAAGGTTTTATAAAACAGGAGTACAAATCTGCTCTGCAACAATATTACAGAACACACGAAAAAACTGTTTGGGGAAAATATTATACGGAATTTGTACATCGTTTGGCTTTGAATAAATATAGAAATTCAGACGAAATAGACCGCTGGGTATTAAAAACTCTTTTCCCCGAGGAAAGAAAAAATATTGACCCTTTGCTAAAATACAAGGATATTCTTATAGATAATCTTATGGAATAATTTCAATAGAAAATATTTTTAACAAAATCAAAGAAAAGGAAATAATGAAAAAATTGTATTTGTTTGCAATTACCGTTTTTCTGTCCTTTGTACTTTGCGCACAAAAAAGCATAACATTGGAAGATATTTGGAAAGACTATAAATTTAGACTAAAGTCAATAAGTGAAATACGTTCTCTTTCCGATGGAGAACATTATTGTATTCTTACCCGTTCGGGAATAGAGCAATACGAATACTCAACGGGTAAAAAAATAGGTTATTATATAGATTTTTCCACGCTTGGTTTGGACAAGAATACAATAATAAGCGATTATTCCATGAGTAACGATAACGAAAAAGTACTTTTGGCTACTAACCCGGAATTTATTTACAGACATTCTTTTGTTGCAAATTATTATATATACAACGTTAAAGATAAGAGTATAAAAAAAATAGCTGATACGAAAGTAAGACTTGCCGAGTTTTCTCCGACAAACGATAAAGTGGCATACGTTTTTGAAAACAATCTTTATTGTTTGGATATAAACACTATGCAAACCATTCGTATTACTTCTGACGGTAAATACAACCATATAATAAACGGGACTACCGACTGGGTTTATGAAGAAGAATTTGCCATAACCAAAGGTTTTTTCTGGAACAAAACAGGAGAAAAAATAGCCTATTACAGATTTGACGAAAATGAGGTAAGGCAGTACGATATGACACTTTTTCCTCAGGATTCTACCTACCCGATGAATTATAAATACAAATACCCCAAAGCAGGAGAAAATAATTCAAAGGTTGACATATACGTTTATGATTTGAATACAAAGCAAAATACCAAATTACATATTTCGGATAACGATTATCAAGACCTATATTATCCTCGTATACAATGGACACAAGAGGATAATTTCCTTTGTGTTACCTTCCTTAACAGACATCAAAACGATTACAAACTTTATCTTATAGATGCCAATACTTTGCAAAAAAGTATAATTTTTGAAGATACGGACGATTATTATATAGAACAGCCGGATTTTGTTACTTTTCTTAAAGACAAGAAAAATGTTATAGTCCGTTCGGAAAGAAACGGGTTTGCAAACCTTTACATTGTCAATATGGAAAACAAAAAAGTGACTCCGATAACCTCCGGCAATTACGATATAGATAATATTTGTTATATAGACGAGCAGAATAAACAAATATATTTTACTGCCGCAAAGACACACAGTTACAACAGAGAATTGATGAGAGTAAACTTTAACGGTAAAAAATTGGAGCAACTCTCAGACAAAAACAAACAAGGTTTTTATACCGCACAATTTTCCAAGAACGGCAAATATTATATTTCTTCGTTTTCAAATGTTGATACCCCTACCGTTTATACCATAAACGATAACAAGGGTAAGGTTCTTGTTACCTTGGAGGATAACAAGGAGTTGTCCCAAACACTTGAAGAGTATGGCATAAAAAACAAAGAATTTTCTTTTTTTATCAATGATAACAAAGACACCTTGTACTATTGGATAATAAAGCCCTTAAATATGCAGGAGGGTAAAAAATACCCTGTGCTTTTCTATGTTTACGGAGGTCCCGGCTCGCAGGAGGTTCTAAATTCTCAAGCACGTTTTTTTGATTACATGTGGTTTAGAATGCTCAGCCAAAAAGGATATATAGTTGCTTGTGTAGACGGAAGGGGTACCGGCTTTAGAGGAGCAAAATTCAAAAAATGTACATATCTCAATCTTGGCAAAATAGAAGTGGAAGACCAAATATCCGCCGCAAAATATTTTGGTTCTCTACCTTTCGTAGACAAGGAAAGAATAGGAATATTCGGCTGGTCATACGGAGGTTATATGTCTTCCCTTTGTATTACCAAAGGGCACGAATATTTTAAAACTGCCATTGCCGTTGCTCCAGTTACCAATTGGAGAAGTTACGACAATATTTATACCGAACGTTTTATGCGAACTCCTCAGGAGAATGCTTCCGGTTATGATAATAATTGTCCCATACATTATGCCGAAATGTTAAAAGGTAACTATCTTTTGATACATGGCACGGCTGACGACAACGTACATTTCCAAAATACTATGAATTGGACAACGGAACTTATAAAACATAACAAACAATTTCTGCAATTTTCCTACCCGGATAAAAACCACGGCATATACGGAGGTAACACTCGTTATCATCTCTATACAATGATGACAAACTTTTTGTTGAAAAATTTATAATTCTTTCGTATATAGAATTATGGTAGAACAACTTTCCATAGTTTCGTCGAATGAAAAAACAAAGCAATTTTTCTTTGTTAATGGCAATGTTATGAAAACAAATAAGAATAATTTGCTTGACCAATTTTTTACCAACAAAGAAGTAGCAAAATCTTTGTACAATAAAACTATTGAAATTATCACCGGATATGAAAAACAAACGGATGATTTTATTTGGATAGAGCATAGTGCAGGAGAGGGTAGTTTTTATGACTTGTTCCCAAAGAATAGACGAATAGGTATTGATATAGCACCTTTAAGGAAGGAATTTATCAAATCCGATTTTCTTAATTTTTCCTTACCGAATAAGAGAATTATTGTTATTGGAAATCCTCCTTTCGGACACAGAGGCGTTACGGCGTTGGAGTTTATAAATCATTCTCAAACAGCAGATTACGTATGTTTTATTCTCCCTATGTTTTTTAATAGCAAAGGCAAGGGCTCTATCAAATATAGAGTAAGGGGGTTGAATCTTATTTATTCGGAAAATTTACCTTCAAATGCGTTTTATTCCTATACAACAAAGAAAATAAAAGAGGTAAAATGTGTATTTCAGATATGGAGTAAAAACCATAAAGTAGAAAATACCGAATATAGTTGGTATAACAACAATAATAAGGAGCCGTTTGAAGAACTTTTAAAAGTAGTTACCGTTTCTTTGGCAAAAAATAGGGAATGCGGAAAGCGATGGATTTATAATGAAAAGGCGGATTTTTATCTTTCGTCTACTTTTTTTGATAGCATAAGACCGGTATACTCTTTTGGAGAAGTGAAATATAAATCGGGTATTGCCATTATTTTATTGACACAGGATAAAAAAATGAGAGACAAACCTACAAGCATAAATAACCAATGCCGATTGGAAACAATATGCAACACTTGCAACAAATTCTTGTTACCACCTTGGAAAATCAAATGTATATCAATTGTTAAATGATAATTTAAAGTTATGTTATTGCCTCAAGAGTTGCGTTTAATATTCAAGTAAATAGTTATGTTACAAGAGTTTCAGCACTATATAAAAGACAACGAGCTTTTTAATCCCAAAACCGACAAAATACTTCTTGCCGTTAGTGGGGGAGTAGACTCCATGGTTATGCTGGATTTGTTTATAAGAAGTAAATACAAATTCTCCATAGCACATTGCAATTTTCATTTGCGGGGAGAGGAGAGTCTGAGAGACGAAAATTTTGTTAGAATGTTTGCCCAAAAACATAACATAGAAATTTTTGTTCAGGATTTTGATACTTTTGCCTACATGGAAAAGGAAAAAAAGAGCCTTGAAATGTCGGCAAGAGATTTGCGTTATGATTGGTTTAACAAGGTAATAAAAGATAACGGTTTCACATATCTTGCAACGGCGCATCATTCCGATGACTCGGCGGAAACTTTTGTAATAAATTTGCTAAGAGGAACGGGGATAGCAGGTTTGCACGGCATACTTCCAAAGAGCGGAAATATTATTCGTCCTTTGCTTTTTGCCACAAAGAGAAATATTAACGACTATACAAAACGGCATAACATACAATTTATAGAAGACTCCACCAATAAGGACAATAAATTTACTCGAAACAAAATTCGTAATGAAGTAATTCCTATTCTTAGAGAAATTTCTCCGAACTTTGATGTTATAATCAAAAAAAATATAGAAAGATTAAGAGAGACCGAACTTGTTTTTCGTAAAGTAATAGAACAAGTGAAAGAAGAAATATTGCAAAAAGAAAACGACCACATAAAAATAAGCATACAAGAGGCTTTGAACTTGGAGCCTCTGCATATTTTTATGTATGAGATTCTTTCGGAGTTCGGTTTTAATGAAGCAAGTATTAACTCTATCTGTGAAATTTTGAAGGATAACACGGCAACGGGTAGGGTATTTTTTTCCGAGAAGTATAGATTGGTAAGGGATAGAAAATATTTATTTATAACCAAAAGAGAGAAAATAAAAAGTCCGACCGCTTACTTTATAGACGATTGGCAAACAAGCGTTAAAGTACCTATTTCTTTGCAAATAGAAACTCTAAGAGATCTAAATTTCATACGTATACCAAAAGAAAAAAATGTTGCCATGTTGGATTACGACCTCTTAAAATTTCCTCTGCAACTAAGACATTGGCACAAGGGTGATGTTTTCTATCCTTTTGGTCTGCGTGGCAAACAAAAGATATCGGATTTTTTTACAAATCAAAAATTTTCCGTCTTAGATAAAGAAAAACAATGGTTGCTTTGCTCCGGCAAGGATATTGTTTGGGTAGTAGGAGAGAGGTTGGACGATAGATTTAAAATAACAGACCAAACCAAAACGATATACAGAATAGAGTTAGAATAACCAAGAATTTATCTTTTATTCATTATGAAAAGATTGCTTTTTATATTAGTATTATTTTATCTCTTTGCTTCTAAGAGTGCAGAGTCACAGAACGACACAATACAAAATGTTATAAACAACATTAGTGCAGATTCCATAAAACGTAATGTAGAGGTTTTGGAAAATTTTCCTTCCCGTTTTCTTTTTTCCGAATACAAAAGACAGGTTGCTTTTTATCTAAAAGATAGAATGCAAAACTATGGTTTTGAGGTAGAAGTAGATTCTTTTTACGTAGAGGATTTATATTTTTTGCATAATGTCCCGGTCAATAGTGGCTGGATGTATAACGTACTTTGCCTAAAAAAGGGAACGAATAATGCAGAGGACAAAAGTCTTTTTCTTGCCGCTCATTACGATTGTATATCAAATAGGGAAGAGGATTTTACCGATTATGAACACTTTGCTCCCGGCGCCGATGACAATGCCTCGGGTGTTGCCGTTTTGTTGGAGTTAGCTCGTGTGTGGCAAGAAAGCAATGTGGTTTCCGAACATAATTTAAGGATAGAGTTTTATGACGGAGAAGAGTTGAGTTTTCAGGGAAGCGATCACAGACTTTATCAACTCTCTCAACCTTGGAGTATGGAGATTATGGGAATGATAAACTTGGATATGGTAGGATATAACAAATCCGATACTTTGAAAATCAATCATTATGACAACTCCGAAGATTTGACCTCTAAGGCTGTGGATTACACCTTGTTGTATTCCGATTTGACACCAAAACCGGATACGGAATTGATAGAACGTTCGGACTCTTGGGTTTTCTATTCTTGGGGATTAAAGGCTTTGTTTCTTACCGAAAATGATTTTTCTCCCTATTATCATACGTTGCAAGACAGTAGCAAATACTTGGATTTCAATTATATGAAAAAGATTTGCGGTATTAGTTTTGCTCTTGTTTTTGACATTTTATCGGCAGAAATTTCCCCCGTAAGTTTAAACCGACCTTTCAGCATTAACATAAGACAAATAAACAAAGATAGAATTTTGATAACAACAAACCTATGTTCCTTTAGATTTGATAAAATATTTATAGTAGATAGTTACGGCAGGACAATAAAGCTAGAAACGAACTTATCAAATCAAAGTTGTGAAATAGATATTTCTTACCTAAAGAACGGAATATATAATTTGTTGATTTACGATAAAAACAATATGATAACCAAGAGATTTTTGAAACTTTAAAAGAGGTAAAATAAGTTTAATTTATAAATAATATTTACATTTTATGAAAAAAATCAAATTATTATTAATGGCAATGTTGCTCTTGACAACAACATTGTTTGCAAGTCCAAAACAGACTCCGCCACCCGATGAAGGTATGTGGTTGCCCATGTTTTTCAAACAATTGAACTATGATGATATGAAACGTCTCGGTTTGCAACTTTCGGCAGAGGACTTGTATTCTTTCAATAACTCTTCTTTGAAGGATGCCATTGTTCAAATGGGACAGTTTTGCACTGGAGAAATGGTTTCCGACAAAGGTTTGATGTTTACCAATCATCATTGCGGTTATGATGCCATTGCAGGTGCTTCTACCGTTGAGCACGACTATCTTTCCAATGGGTTTTGGGCCAATAGTTACGAAGAGGAAATTCCTATTCCGGGGCTTTATGTTTCTTTTCTTCGTCAAATGTATGATGTTACTGCCGAAGTTTTGGGCGAACACGTAAAAGACCTCAACAAAAGCCAATATTCCGAACAAATAGAGGAAAAAATAAAGGAATTGAAAGTAAAATATTCCGAAAACGGGAAGTACAACGTACAAGTAAAGGACTTTTTTGAAGGAAATGAATATTATCTTTTTGTTTATGAGCAGTTTAATGATGTAAGACTTGTCGGTGCGCCACCTTCTTCAATAGGTAAATTTGGAGGAGATACCGACAATTGGATGTGGCCGAGACATACTGGAGATTTCTCCATTTTCCGTATCTATGCAGACAAAGACAACAACCCTGCCGATTATTCAAAAGACAATGTTCCTTACAAACCGAAACATTATTTGCCTGTAAGTATAGCAGGGGTAGAAAAAGACGATTTTGCCATGGTTTGGGGTTATCCGGGCTCAACGGAAAGATACATGACCTCTTATGAAATTGAAAATACTTTGAATATAACCAACCCCGCGATAATCAAGGCCGGAGAATACATGCTTCCCGTAATGAAGAAAAATATGGATAGAGACAATTCCGTACGTCTAAAATATGCTTCCGATTATGCTTCTATTATGAATATGTGGAAAAATAAACAAGGTATGTCTCGCGGTTTAAAACGTTTGCACGTCTATGATAAAAAGAAAAACATAGAGGACGATTTGACAAAATGGATAGCAAAAGACGCAAGCAGAGACAAGTATGCCGATGTGGTTAAGAACCTCAGAAATTCTTTAAAAGAAATATCCAATACGCCTCAATATCAATCTGCTTGGTATCACAATCTTGGCCTATACATGAGTCAGCGTTCCAAGTTTGCCCTTAGTACATTCTTCTCCGTTATGGTAGGAGAGTGTGGGGTAAATGAAAATTACATAGAAGATTTGAAAAAAGCGGGAGAAGAGCATTTTGCCAAATACGACCAACAAACCGAAAAAGAATTGTTTGCAGCCCTTTTGCAGATGGAAATGGATATTCCAAAAGAATATGCTATGACTGACCTCGTGGAGGGAATAAAAAAGAACGGTGGAGTGGAAAAATACACACAAAAAGCGTTTAAGGAATCCGTTTTTGCTTCCAAGGAGAACTTTGATAAGTTTATGAAAAAACCAACCAGCAAAAAATTAAGAAAAGACCCTATTGCAGTGGTTGTTTTGGGAATTTACAATGAGTTGGAAGGAGAGGAGGTTACAACTACTGGGGCAAACGAAATGTTTGCCGATGCAAAACAAAACTTTGTACAAGCCCTTAGGGAAATGAATCCTAATCTTGTTCGATATCCGGACGCAAACTTTACTATGCGTATGACTTACGGAACTGTTTTGGATTACTATCCTGCCGATGCCGTACATTACGATTTTGTTACAACAATAGACGGCATTATGGAAAAAGAAGACCCAACAAACGATGAGTTCATAGTGCCTGAAAAACTAAAAGATTTGTATCAAATGAAAGATTACGGACAATACGCGGACAAAAACGGAAATATGATTGTATGTTTTCTTACGAACAACGATATTACCGGAGGAAATTCAGGCTCTCCCGTTATCAACGGTAAGGGAGAGTTAATAGGTCTTGCATTTGATGGCAACTGGGAGGCGATGAGTGGTGATATTGCTTTTGAGCCCGAATTACAAAGAACTATTTGCGTGGATTCTCGTTATGTTTTGTTCATAATAGACAAATTTGCGGGTAGCAAACGTTTGATAGAAGAGCTGAAAATAGTGAAATAAAACTATTTGTCTTATATAATTTCCATTCAAAGAGAGGATTACATTTTTATGTTGTCCTCTCTTTGTAATTTTTCCTATCCCTCCATTGCGGGCCCAATAAGAGTGTCATTGCGAGTAACGTTGTTACGTAGCAATCCACAAAAAAAGAAGAATGTTACAATACGTCATTGCGAGCCCTCTTTTTCCGTCATTGCGAACGACAAGTGAAGCAATCTATTTCCCATAGAAAATTGTCAAAGGGCTTTTGGTTTCTGCCATTTTTTGTTTCGATGATTAAAAAATAGTTTTTTGCCGGGAATCTATCATTAGGTCTAAGTAAGGTAGTAAAACTTCTCATTTTGGTATGTTAATTGCCTCATATGTTGTAAGTTGTCATAAACAAAACGATACAAATGGGAAATAGAAAAGGAATATGTTTTGTAATTATGGGTTTTGGGAAAAAACAAGACCCTTATACAAATATAACAATAGATTTAGATGCTACTGAACATGAACATTTAGGCGACGAAACCTATAAAAAAGAAGCTCAAAGATAGTAGAACTTCTATCGAAAGAGGATACTGTATATTCTCTTTCGGAACAAGCAAAAAGGTTTATGCATGAAAAGCGTTTTGAAGAAGCTGCTCAGAAATGGCATAAACTCAGGGAAATGGTAGAAAATGATATTTTTTATATTTAACAAGAAGCTCTATGCACGTATAAAAGTGAAAAGCCCTGAAAAATTCCAGCTTTGACAAAAGCACTTCAAATAATGGCGTCTATTAGGGAGCAGACAGATACCGAAACGTTGGGCATTATTGGAGCCATCAACAAAAGATTATGGTATGCAACAAATGAAGAGAGCTATTTAGATGAAGCTATTGATATGTACAAGAAAGGATAGACTCTACATCAAGATTACTTATACTGGAGAGAATTATACCCTTTTCTTGGAACAAAAATCTATTCTCGAAAAAGATGAACGACATAAAATACATAAACAAGTTGAGGCCGAAGAAATAAGAAAGCAAATTATAGGTATAATCCTTTCTACTTTTGAGGAAGAAGAGCCTGAAGAACTTAAGTGGAAGTGTGCAACATTGGCAAATTGTTATTTTTCACTTGGAGATGCAGAGTTTTTGCAGACTCAATAAGTCTACAAAAAACATCTTGTGTAGATACTATGCCAAATAGATTTCAATGATAGTTTACATAATTTTGTTTATCATAGAATAAACGGGTTTCTTATAACACTAAATTGTGATTATTTTTTTCGCTACGTAAAACAACAGTACGTCTTCAAAAATTTCTTGATTGCAAACCTTAATTTGTCGTCATTGCGAGCGAAAAGCGAAGCAATCTGGAATAAAC
>CAUTQY010000016.1:0-37607 GCA_963540815.1 uncultured Bacteroidales bacterium | reverse complement strand
GGTTTCCTTGTTGTTAAGAAGTTCTTCCAAAGACCCCATTTTATTAACCGCTTTACGAATAGTGAGGAAGTTGGTAAGCATACCACCCGGCCAACGCTCGGTAACAAAAGGCATACCTGATTGTTTAACGGTTGCGGAAACTATATCTTTTGCTTGTTTTTTTGTGGCAACAAAAAGTATTTGTCTGCCGGATTTGGCTATTTGTTTCAAAGCATTTGCCGCTTCTTCGGCTTTTGCTGCCGTTTTGTAAAGGTCTATAATGTGAATACCATTTCGCTCCATAAATATATAAGGAGCCATTTTAGGATTCCATTTTCTTTTTAAGTGTCCGAAATGAACACCTGCATCAAGCATTTTGTCAAATTCTAACATGTTTTTTCTTTGTTTACTTTCCTAAATTTTACTAATTTAAAACAACTGACAAGTAGTTGCCTTAGGATTAACAAATCTTGTCAGTTTGGATACTAAACCTCTTCGGATAAAGACAAACATAAAAATATCTGTCCTTTTCCAATGTAATACATATCCTAACGTTTGCTGAATTGGAAACGTTTTCTTGCTTTCTTTTGTCCCGGTTTTTTTCTTTCAACCATACGAGCATCTCTTCTCAACAAACCCTTTGCTTTCAAAGCAGGACGGTCTTCTAGGTTTGCCTCACAAAGAGCTCTTGCGATTCCCATTCTCAGGGCTTCTGCCTGACCGGAAAAACCGCCTCCGTCAAGGTTTGCTTTAACGTCAAATTTGCCCATAGCGTCCACCGTAGTAAAGGCTTGGCATACTATGTATTGCAAAGGAGCCGTGGTAAAGTAGTCTTTGTAATCTCTACCATTAACGGTAATAACACCGCTACCCGGTTTCATATATACACGTGCTACGGCAGTCTTTCTTCTTCCTATTGTATTTATTACACCTTCCATTTTATCTTATTGAATTAAGTTCTATTAATTGCGGTTTTTGTGCCTCAAATTTATGATTAGGTCCCTCTACCACATGCAAATGTTTATAAATCTTAGCACCCAACTTGTTTTTAGGCAACATACCCTTCACTGCGTGCTCAAGAACTCTGATAGGAAACTTTGACAACCATACCTGAGGAGTCGCAAATCTTTGACCGCCGGGATAACCTGTATGACGAACATATTGTTTGTCTGTAAGCTTTTTGCCGGTAAATTTTACTTTTTCTGCGTTAATAATTATAACATTATCACCACAATCAACATGCGGAGTATAAGAAGGTTTGTGCTTACCTCTAAGAATGTTTGCCGCTTTTGTTGCCACACGACCTACAATTTGATTTTCCGCATCAATAACTATCCACTGTTTATTCACCTCAGCGGGTTTTATGGATAATGTTTTGTAACTTAATGTACTCATCTCTATTTGTTTAAAAACTTTATTTAATCTTTGTCTCTCAATAGAACATTTCACAAGGCCAAATATGAAAATGTTCTTTCCGACAAAACCTTCCAAAAGTCGTAATAATGGGTAAACGGGCTTACTACTCCACTTTTGAGTTTGCAAAGTTATAACATATTACCGAATTACAAAAAAAATGATAAAAATATTTTTCACAAAAGGGCAAGAATAACAATTCAACAATTACTTTATTCTTTTTTTATGGAAATTAAAGACTTATAATTTTTTGCCCAATATACAAACATACCACAAAACATAAAAGCAATCACAACCCCACTTATAACACTAAGGGTATAATTCAAGTGAAATCCTTCCGGAGCCGAAAGTATGTAAGTAAAACAAACGGCAGTCATAAACATGGCAGGAAAAAGGGTAATGAAATAGTTTTTGTGTTGTTTGTATAAATAAACACTACAAGCCCAAAGGGTAAATACGCTCAGTGTCTGATTACTCCAAGCAAAATACCTCCAAAGAACATCAGATTTGAGATTCATTATCAAAAATGTTACTATAAATATAGGAACGGCTACAATAAGACGCTTTACAAGAGGTTTTTGGTCAAAATGAAAAAAATCCGCAATAATAAGCCTTCCGCTCCTTAGAGCCGTGTCTCCGCTCGTAATAGGAGCAACCACAACACCTATTATGGCAAGTATTCCTCCAACCGTTCCCAACCAACCTTTGCATATCTTGGCTACTATCTCGGCAGTTTCGTGTCCTTCTGCCGAATATTTTTGCAAAGCTTCTATTCCGTTGGCACAATTCGGGTACATTCCCGCAAAAAAAGAAGACGCACTCGCTGCCCAAATTAGGGCAACAATTCCCTCTGTTATCATTGCTCCGTAAAAAACCCTTCTGCCATACCTTTCGTTTGTGATACATCTTGCCATAAGAGGAGATTGTGTTGCATGAAAACCGCTTATTGCTCCACAAGCAATAGAAACAAACATCATCGGAAAAATAGGCAAACCCTGCGGATGCATATTTTTTAGGTTATTCCAAACCTCCGGTATGGGAGCGTTGTTACGGAATATGGAAACCAAAAGCCCTATTGCCATAAAAATAAAGATAAAACCGAAAACGGGGTATATTTTTCCTATTATCTTATCTACTGGCAACAGCGTAGCCAATGTATAGTAGGCAAAAACAATACCGGCAAACAAAGTTACGCTTACGCTTGGTATCAAACCATGCAAAAGAGCGGCAGGTTGAGAAACAAATACTGCCCCTACCATGACCAACAAAATTATAGTAAATAAAAGCATAAGTTTTTTTATTCCTTTACCTAGTTGAGAACCTACTATTTCGGTAAGAGATGCTCCGTTTTGTCTTATGCTTATCATTGCAGATATAAAATCGTGCACTGCTCCTGCAAATATACAGCCAAAAACTATCCAAAGAAAAGCCGCAGGACCAAACATTATGCCCATAACCGCACCGAAAATAGGTCCCGTACCGGCTATGTTAAGAAATTGTATCAAAAACAATTTCCACCATGGCATAGGAATGTAATCTACTCCGTCTGGGTTGGCTATTGCAGGGGTTTTTCTATTGTAGTCCGTTTTAAAAACTTTCTCTACAAATTTTCCATAGATAAGATAACCTAATATTAAAAGCAGTAAAGCGATAATAAAACTAATCATAGTTAATTTCTTTTGTTTGTGCAAAATTACGATTTTTGGGCAATAGGGATTTAAAACCTTTTCGTTTTCCGTTATAGAGTTTTCAAGAGTGAGGTTATTTTGTAGCAAAAAAAAGAGTACTTTTGCAAAAGTACTTAAAGAATGAAAGACGAAATATTTCCAAACAATTATGACAAAAAAGAAATTACTATACATTAGCTTACTCTCCGGAGTTCTGCAAATTTTATCTTGGGTATCGGATATGATGTTTGCCCCCGTAATGTTGTTTGCTCTAACTCCTCTCTTGTTTATGGAGGATTATATTCTGCAAAATCAAAAATCATTTTCCAAAGGAGCTGTCTTTACATATACTTATCCTGCTTTTTTATTGTTTTGTTTTAGTCAAACTTGGTGGATTAGCAAAGCCTCTCCCGTAGGTCTTATCGTTCCCTTTTGCGAAGCGTGTTTTATGTCCTTGGTCTTTTGGTTGTATCATTTTTGCAGAAAAGTTTCCAACTATAAAAACGGTTCTTATTTCTTTTTGGTTCTGTTTTGGTTATTATTTGAGTTTGTACAATTTAATTGGGATGTCAATTTTCCTTGGCTAAATCTTGGCAACACATTTGCCAGCTATCCTTTTTTGGTTCAATGGTATTGTATCACCGGAATGGAAGGAGGAAGTCTTTGGATATTGTTAAGCAACATTGTTATTTATCTTTGCCTCAAAAACAGAAAAAATTACTACCTTGCTTTGACTGTTCTGTTCCTACCTATGATTTGCTCTGCCCTTATGTGGTTTTCCTACAAGGACGACAACAAAGAAAACACAGCCAGTGTTGTAGTTGTCCAACCCAATCTTGACCCATATAGAGAACAATATAATCTTTCCCCTTCTCAAGTAGTGGAAAGGTCTGTAAGTTTGGCTACTCCTTTAATGGACGACAATGTTGATTACATACTTATGCCCGAAAGTGCCATACAAGAATATGCTTGGGAAGAGTTGATAGGCAAAGTGCCGAGTGTAATGGAGTTAAATACTTTTGCCAACAAATATAAAAAAGCAGAGATTATAGCAGGATTATCTTCAAATAGAATTTTGCCGGATGGAGTAAAAACCGAGGCGGCAAGACCTTTTGTTGATGCTCCAAACAAATATTATGAATCTTGCAATATAGTTGTAGACATACCGAGAAGCGGAAAAAAGGAAGATTTTTCCATTCATCACAAAACCGTATTGACGGTAGGAGTGGAAAAAATGCCCTTTAAAAAATATCTTTCCTTTGTGGAAATATTTGCACTAAACTTGGGAGGCACTATTGGAACATTGGGAGTGGACACCAATACCGTTGTCTTTAACTCTAAGACAAAACCCATTAGTGTGGCCGTTGCCATTTGTTACGAATCCGTTGATGGAAATTACATAAGAAAGTTTGTAAAACAGGGCGCAAACATACTTTTTGTTGCTACCAACGACGGTTGGTGGGGAAACACGGCAGGACACAGACAACACTTTGCTTTTTCCAGACTAAGGGCAATAGAAAATCGCAGGTACGTAGCACGCTCTGCCAATACCGGAATATCCGGTTTTATTTCTCCAAGGGGCGAAATAATAGAAAAAACTCCTTATTGGAAACCTACCGCTTTAAAATATTCCTTACCCTTGCAAACAAGTAAAACATTTTTTACCAAACATGGAGACATTCTTATAAAACCAATATCTTTTTTTGCAATATTGTTGCTTGTTTATTCCATAGTTGTAGGAAAAGTAAGGAAAAAAGAAAAGGATATTCAATAAGCCGGGTTCTGTCTAAGTTCTATCATTAATCTAGGCTTTTTTTTGCAAAAAAGCTCTATCGTCCCACCCCTCAACAATGCCGAGCAAGCATTATAATGTTGATATATTTGGACTTTCAACGCATAAGGTTTGCACAAAAAGATTATCGCTAACCTTTTCTACGGGCTCTTACCCCGATTTTTCACCCTTACCGCAAAAATGGTATTTTGTGGCGGTTGTTTTCTGTTGCACTATCTGTCACAAACAATATTTCCATTAAAAAATAAAAATACGTTTGGCCTGTCTGTTAGGCAGTATGCCGCTCTGTGTTGCCCGGACTTTCCTCTCCAAAGAACTTTGCTTTGCAGCGATAGAATAAAATATCCTTTTCCCTTATAATTATAATGCAAAGGTAAAATATTTTTTTCAAAAATAGCAAAAACATAAAAATCGTAGCCACTCCATTTTCTATTACATACCGCCAACACATTCCACTTTTTTTTATTTTTGCGAACTACCTTGTTATGCGTCAGTCCATTCCTTTGTTATCCATGTCCTCCGCTTCTGTCATTGCGAGCCCGATAGAGCGCGGTAATCCATACAAAAGATATGGGTCCGGATTGCTTTGCTACCACTCGCAAGGATGAAAAGGGAGGGTGAGCAACGGTGCTCTTATTCCGTTTGCAATGATGTGGAAAGTTTTATATAATTTACTACAACAGAGTATTTGCAGAAAAAGAATAAGGACACTTATTTTAGGATACAAAATAAGGTTGTTCCGTTATAACGGAACAACCTTATTCGTTACACAAAATTATTAATTGTCCGACTATTCTATACCTAATAATTCTACTTCAAAAATAAGAGTTGAACCCGCAGGAATATTGCCTACGGGTTGGTCTCCGTATGCCAAATCGGCAGGAATAAAGAAACGATACTTACTTCCCACATTCATAAGTTGCAAGCCCTCTGTCCAACCGGCAATAACCTGATTTAAAGGAAAAACTATACTTTCCCCTCTTTGTAGGGAAGAATCAAAAACAGCACCGTTAAGCAAAGTACCATGATAATGTACCCTTACTTTGTCCGTTGCTTTGGGTTTTTGTCCAATACCTTCTTTTATAACTGAGTATTGCAAACCGGAAGGAGTTTCGTTTATATTTTCATTATTTTTATTATTTTGCAAAAAAGTTTCTCCTTCTTGTCTGTATTTGACACTTTGTCGCTTTGCCAACTCTTGTTTTCTAACGTTCATTTCCTTTTGCCAAGCCTGCATTACATTATTTTTTTCCTGCTCGGTCATTGGATTTTCCAACTTTCCGTTTACGGCTTGTTTTATTGTCTCTACCAATATATCCACATTCAAATCATAACCCTGAGATACAATACTTTTACCTATATCCTCTCCAAGTATGTAGGATACTTTATCCTTCTGTGTTTTTAATTCCATGTTTGTTTTCTTTATGTATACTTATTAAAATTGTTGTTACCTTATTGTGCTTCCGTTCTTTACCTCTTTGTTAGGACTGATAAAAGAAAGTTCTCCGTCTGCGTTTTCTACCATAAGTATCATACCCTGGCTTTCTATTCCCTTCAGATTTTTTGGCGCAAGATTTACAAGCACACTCACTTGTTTGCCAATAACTTGTTCCGCCGTATAATATTCTGCTATGCCGGAAACAATAGTTCTTTTGTCCATACCCGTGTCCACAGTAAGTTTCAGAAGTTTTTTTGTCTTAGCCACTTTTTCGGCGGCGATTATCGTGCCTACACGTATATCCATTGCGGAAAAATCTTCAAAACTTACGTTTTTCTTTTGAGGTTCAACGTTTGCGTTGTTTATGGCATTGGCTTTTTTACTTGCTTGAAGTTTATCCAATTGTTTTTGTATATCCGAGTCTTCTATTTTTTCAAAAAGCAATTCTGTTTGATTTATCTTGTGTTCCTCCTCCAATAGTGTGCAATTTCCTGTTTGATACCATTTTACGTTTTTTAGATTAAGCATTTGTTGAAGACGTTTGGCAGAGAATTGCAAGAAAGGTTCCATTAATACGGAAAGATTTGCACAGATTTGAAGCGAAATATTCAATACCGTTTGAGTACGCTCCGTATTTGTTTTATAAGTTTTCCAAGGCTCGTTTTCCGTCAAATATTTATTGCCAAGTCTGGCAAGATTCATAAGTTCAAACAAAGCTTCTCTAAATTTATAGGTTTCTATCAATACGCCTATCTTTTTCGGGTATGTTTTTATTTCCTCAGCAGTTTGTTTATCCAAATCATTTAATTTGTCGATTTTTGGAACCTTACCTTCAAAGTATTTATGAGTAAGAACTATGGTTCTATTGATAAAATTACCTAGGATGGCAACAAGTTCGGAATTATTTCTGGTTTGAAAATCCTTCCATGTAAAATCGTTATCTTTTGTCTCGGGTGCATTTGCACAAAGGACATATTTTAATACGTCCTGCTTGTTTGGAAAATCTTCCAAATATTCGTGTAACCATACTGCCCAATTTCTTGAGGTAGAGATTTTATCTCCTTCCAAGTTAAGAAATTCATTGGCAGGTACGTTATCTGGTAGAATATAGTCTCCCGCCGCTTTCAACATTGAAGGAAAAACTATGCAATGAAAAACAATATTATCCTTTCCTATAAAATGTACAAGTTTGCTATCCTGTTGTTTCCACCATTTTTGCCAATTGTCTTTGTCGTATTCTATTGTGTTGGAGATATAACCTATGGGTGCGTCAAACCAAACATATAATACCTTACCCTCGGCCCCGTCGAGAGGAACTTTTATTCCCCAGTCCAAATCTCTTGTTACCGCCCTTGGTTGCAACCCGCTATCAAGCCACGATTTACATTGACCATATACGTTGGTTTTCCATTCTTTATGATTTTCCAAAATCCATTTTTTTAGAAAATCTTCGTAATCATTCAAGGGCAAAAACCAATGTTTTGTTTCTTTTAATACCGGAGCATTGCCACTCAAAGTACTTTTGGGCTCTATCAAATCCGTGGCATTAAGAGAAGATCCGCAATTTTCACATTGGTCGCCGTATGCTCTCTCGTTTCCGCAGTTTGGGCAAGTACCCGTGATATATCTATCTGCCAAAAAAGTATGTTCTTGTTGGTCGTAGTATTGCAAAGAAACTTTTTCTATAAATTTGCCTTCATTGTAAAGTTTAAGAAAAAAATCCGAAGCTGTTTTTTGATGTATTGGGCTTGTAGTACGAGAGTAAATATCAAAAGAAATACCGAAATCCTCAAAACTCTTCTTTATAATGGCATGATACTTATCTACAATATCTTGCGGAGAGCATCCTTCCTTTTTTGCTCTTATGGTAACGGGGACTCCGTGTTCATCGCTACCGCCTATAAACAAAACCTCTTCGTCCATCATCCGTAGATAACGACAATATATATCGGCAGGTATATATACTCCTGCCATATGTCCTATATGTATGGGACCGTTAGCGTAAGGTAAGGCTGTTGTGACGGTATAACGTTTATTTTTTTTTTCTTTATCCTTATATGTCATAATTTTATTTCTTTGTCTTGAGCGTTTTGGTTATGTTTTTGTAAGAAGAATTACAAATTTTCTTTGATAATCGTATTAATATCCTCTATTATAATATTGGCAAGATCGTCGGCCGATGCCATAGTATCGCTTTCGGAATATATTCTAATAATGGGTTCGGTATTGCTTTTTCTTATATGTACCCATTCTTTTTCAAAATTAATCTTTACTCCGTCAGTGGTTATTACTTCATAGTTTTTATATTTTTCCGTCAAACAAACAAGTACCTTATCCGTATCTATTTCCGGTCTTAGTTCCATTTTCTTTTTTGCTACAACATAACTCGGATAGGTATTTCTAAGTTGAGAGCAACTCATATTTTTCTTTGCCAACATTGTAAGGAAAAGAGCAATGCCAACAAGAGCATCTCGTCCGTAATGACATTCGGGGTAAATAACACCTCCGTTGCCTTCTCCTCCGATAACGGCATTTACTTCTTTCATTTTCTCTATAACATTTACTTCTCCAACGGCAGAGGCAAAATATTTTTGA
Source organism: uncultured Bacteroidales bacterium (assembly GCA_963540815.1). GTDB lineage: Bacteria > Bacteroidota > Bacteroidia > Bacteroidales > P3 > Scybalousia_A. The sequence goes on along the minus strand of CAUTQY010000016.1, from coordinate 28,723 downwards.
TGATATTTATTTTCCGTAATATCTCTAAGTGCCATAGAAGAGGAAAGATTGCTGACCGTGTTACCGGGTGTGTTTTCCAAAATATAATCCGCCACTGCCACCAAGGTATATTCCTCTACAAAAGGCTCTCCGTCTTCGCTCACAAGAGCAAGTCTGTCTACATCGGGGTCAACCACAAAACCGACATGGCAATGTTCTGTTTTAACCAACTTGCAAATGTCTCTAATGTTTTCAGGTAAAGGTTCGGGGTTATGCGCAAATATGCCCGTAGGTTCGTCATTCAAAGCAAAGATATCTTTAACTCCAAGTGACGATAGAAGTTTTTTGAGAACAAAACCTCCCGTAGAATTTACGGAATCAAAAGCAACGCGAAAATTTGCCTTTTTTATTGCTTCAACATCTACCAAGTGCAACGATAACACTTTTTTTATGTGCTTATCAACGGCAGAGTCTATTTTTTTGTATTTTCCCAATTCGGTAGCCTGTGCAAAGGTGAAGTCGTTTTTATTTGCAAGTTCCAAAACTCTTTCGCCCTCTTGCTTTGAAATAAATTCTCCGTTACCTGCCAAAAATTTCAAAGCATTCCATTGTATAGGGTTGTGAGAGGCCGTAAGTATTATACCTCCGTCCGCTTTGTTATCCGTAACGGCTACTTCAGTAGTAGGTGTTGTTGACAAACCCGTATCCAAAACATCTACCTCCATAGCCATAAGCGTACCCGTAACCAAGCGGCTAACCGTTTCGCCGGATATTCTTGCGTCTCTGCCTATGAGAATAGAGACATGTTCCTTATTTGTTTTTTCTTTTATAAATTGAGCAAAAGCAGATACAAAGCCCACCAAATCCAATGGCGTAAGATTGTCATAAACTTTGCCTCCTATGGTTCCTCTAAACCCGGAAATAGATTTAATTAATGACATACGTTTGTTAATTTTCTTATTTTTCTTGTTGCAATGAATGTGCAAAGGTAATATTTTTTTGGCAAAAGAGAAGCAACCCTATCCTTTAAATCTCATCTAAGGCTTGCAATATCATTTCCACACTTTGATTTATTTCCGTCTCGCTAATAATCAAAGGAGGTTTGATACTGAGAGCATAAGGGTTAAATAAATGCGTGCCCGTTATTATTCCATGTTTAAAGCAAGAAGCAAGAACTTTTTGACAATCTACGTCTTTATGTAGATAAATAGCATTAAAAAGACCGACACCTTCCACTCTTTCTATATGTTTATGCTTTAATTTTTGTCTATAAATTTTCCCCTTTTTATCAACATCTTCCAAAATATTACTTTCCATAATATAGTTGAGAGTAGCAAGAGCGGAAGCCAAACAAACCGGATTGCCTCCGTATGTGGTAGCATGACCTATGAGGGGGTGGTGATTATTTAATTTATCCATTATTTCTTGCTTACCTATGAATGCCCCTATGGGCAAACCTCCGCCCATGGATTTTGCTATGCAAAGAATGTCCGGTACTATTCCGTATCGTTCAAAGGCAAACAGAGTACCCGTGCGTGCAAATCCGGTTTGTATCTCATCCAAAATAAGTACTGTACCCGTTTGAGAGCAACGTTTGCGAAGTTTTATTAAATAATCGTTTTTGGGTATTTCCACACCTTCCCCTACCGCTATACATTCGGCAACAACGCAGCAAGTCTGTTCGGTTATTTTTAGCAAATCTTTTTCGTTGTTAAATTCAATATGATTGCAATAGGGTAACAAAGGGGCAAAGGGCTCTGTGAATTTTTTGTCGCTAAGCATGGAAACACAGGCAAGAGTAGAACCATGGTAAGAATTTTTATAAGTTATTATTTCTTTTCTATGATTGAATAGTTTGGCAGCTTTTATGGCTCCTTCTATGGCTTCACTGCCTGAGTTTACGTAAAATATTTGTTGCAACTCGTCGGGAATAAACTCTTTTAATCGTTTGATATAGTCAAGTTGAGGCTTCTGCATATATTCTCCGTATACCATAACGTGCAGATAATCTTTTATCTGTTTTTCTATGGCTTTTACTACCTTGGCATTTTTGTGTCCTATGTTTGCAACACAGATACCCGAAAGCAAATCCATATATTTTTTCCCGTCAGTAGTATATACCCAAATACCCTCAGCGCCCAAAGGATCGAGTATAATATCGTCTATTTCGGAAATCTGAGCCACATATTTTCTGAATTCCTGCAAATTTGTTTTTTTCATATACTTATTGTTTTTTACTCAAAACTTTGTCAAAAATACAAAAAAATAAAAGGATATATCGTAACAAACAAGATATATCCTTTAAAATTATAATTAACACTCCATCTTTCAATCATTATATTCGGATAGTATTTCTTTCACTTGATTAGGAGTAACTCTGCCATATACTTTTTCGCCTATCAGTGCCACAGGTGCCAAACCGCAAGCTCCCACACAGCGCAAAGTATCCAAAGAAAATTTGCCGTCCGAAGTAAGTTCTCCCAAACCAACACCGAGTTGTCTTTTGAATTCCTCTAATACCTTTTCGCTATCCCTTACATAACAAGCCGTCCCCAAACAAATTGAAATTGGGTGTTTGCCTTTGGGCTTCATAGAAAAGAAAGAGTAAAAACTTATTATACCATATATCTGTGCAACAGGCATACGTATTTCTTCGGAAATGAGTTCTTGAACTTCCATAGGAAGAAAACCGAATTCGCTTTGAACCTTGTGTAGTATGTTTATTATTTCACCCTGGGAATTCCCGTACTGCGTACATATTTCCTTTATCCTATCTATCTTTTTGGTATTCAAACTAATCTTTGCCATAATCTATATATTTTTGGTATTAAAAAGTTATTCGTCTACTTTTTCTATTACGGCAGATTTGTCAAAATAATGCGTATGCAAAAGTTTGTGTGCTTTTTCTTTGCAGGGCTCTCCCAAGAACTCTTTATAGAGTTGTCGGATATAAGGGTTTTCGTGAGATTTTCTCACAGGTTTGTCCTTATCCTCTTCGTATATGGCTTTTAATCTTTTTTCCACTTTGGAAAAATCGCCATGGTGATAAGGCTGTCCCGCTCCTCCTACACAGCCACCCGGGCAAGCCATTATTTCTATGGCATGAAACATTGTTTCACCTTTTCTAACTTTGTCCAAAAGTTTTCTTGCGTTACCCAGACCGTGTGCTATACCTATATGAATAGGAGTGCCGTTGAAATCAACCGTTGCTTCTCTAACCCCTTGCAAACCTCTTATTTCGTTAAAATCCACTTTGCCAAGCTCTTTTTTTGTAAAGAGTTCGTAGGTCGTACGCGTAGCCGCTTCTATAACCCCGCCTGTCGCTCCGAAAATAACAGCCGCTCCGGTACTTTCCCCCAAAGGTCTGTCAAACTCTTCATCTTTAAGGTCCTCAAATTTGATACTAAGCAACTTTATCATATCCGCCAATTCTCTTGTGGTCAAAGAATAATCCACGTCCGGATTTCCATTTTCTTTAAATTCATCTCTTTGGCATTCGTATTTTTTGGCAACACAAGGCATTACGGCAACGACAACGACATCCTCTCTTTTCAAACCCAATTTTTCCGCCCAATAAGTTTTAGCAATTGCACCAAACATTTGCATGGGAGATTTTGCCGTAGAGGGAACATCAAGCATATCCGGATAATATCTTTCAAAAAAATTAACCCAACCCGGACAACAAGAAGTCATAATAGGAAGTTTTACATCTTTGTCTCCGTTTAGATATTTGCTTATACGTTGAAGCATTTCCGTACCTTCTTCCATAATAGTTAGGTCGGCAGCAAAATCAGTATCAAAAACATAGTCAAAACCCAAAATTCTAAGAGCGGCAACCATTTTGCCCGTCACTCTGCTGCCCGGTTCCATACCGAACTCTTCGCCCAAGGCTACCCTTACTGCAGGTGCGGTCTGAACAATAACCGTTTTTTTAGGGTCGGAAATGGCACGCATTACCTGACGAGTGTTATCCACTTCACTTAATGCTCCAACAGGGCAAGCCTGAACACATTGTCCGCACATAACACAAGTACTATCGGAAAGTTTCTGCTCAAAAGCCGTACTTACCACTGCCTGAAAACCTCTGTTAATGCCGGACAAAGTGCCTACCGTCTGCAAAGAATTACAAACGGTTTCACAACGTCTGCACATAATACATTTATTCATGTCTCTTATTATGGCAGGAGAAACGTCTGTTTTATAAACGGATTGCTCTCCTTTGTATGTTACCTCTCTAAGTCCGAGATTAATAGCAAGGTCTTGTAATTCGCATTTACCCGCTTGAGGACAAACCAAACAATCGGTGGGATGGTCGCTAAGCATCAAATCCACAATCGTCCTCCTTGCCATAATAACCCTTAGAGTATGTGTTTTGACAACCATACCTTCGGAAACATTGGTAATACATGCGGCGGCAAGATTTTTTTTGCCTTCTATCTCTACCATACACACCCTGCAAGAACCCGGACGATTTTCTATTCCCTGACCTTTAAGTTCGTAGTGACAAAGAGTTGGTATTTCTATTCCTATACTTTTTGCCGCTTTAAGCACGGTAGTGCCTTTGGGTGCTTGCAATTTTATATTATCTATAGTTAAATTTACCATGTTTTCCATTTACTTCTCCGCTCCTTTTTACAATACTCTAATAGCGTTAAACTTACATTTTGTTACACAGGTACCGCATTTGATACACATTTGTTGGTCTATAACGTGAGGAGATTTTCTTTCTCCGCTAATGGCCTCAACGGGACAATTTCTTGCACAGTTGGTACAACCTATGCAAACACTCGGATTTATTTCATAGCGTATCAAATCTTTGCAAACACCTGCACGACATTTTTTGTCCGTAACGTGTTCCAAATACTCTTCTTTGAAGTTATCCAAAGTAGAAAGAATAGGGTTGGGAGAAGATTGTCCCAATCCGCAAAGAGAAGTGTCTTTTATAACCGTTGAAAGATTTCTTAAATGTTCCAAATCCTCCAATGTCCCTTTTCCTTTGGTTATCTTATCGAGCATTTCGTATAAGCGTTTGTTTCCTATACGACAAGGAGTACATTTACCGCAAGATTCCTCAACGGTAAAATCCAAATAAAACTTTGCTACCGAAACCATACAAGAGCCTTCGTCCATAATAACCATACCTCCCGAGCCCATCATACTGCCGGCTTCGGAAAGAGTTCTGTAATCAATGGGAATGTCCAAATGCTTTTCCGTCAGACAACCGCCCGAAGGACCTCCTGTTTGTATTGCCTTAAATTTCCTATCTCCCTTCATTCCTCCGCCTATTTCATAAACAATTTCTCTAAGAGTAGTTCCCATAGGCACTTCTATCAAACCTACATTCTTTACTTGTCCTGCCAGAGCAAAAACCTTTGTGCCCTTGGAACTACCGGTTCCTATCGCGGAAAACCATTCCGCTCCTTTGTTTATTATTGCCGGAATATTGGCATATGTTTCTACATTATTAACATTGGTAGGCTTACCCAAATAACCTTTTTCACTTGTACGCGGCGGTTTGAATGTTGGCTCTCCTCTCTTACCCTCCATAGAGTGTATAAGAGCCGTAGCCTCTCCGCAAACAAAAGCACCTGCCCCCAGACGTATTTCGATATCAAAATTAAAATCCGAACCGAGTATGTTTTCACCCAAAAAACCATAAACCTTTGCTTGTTTGATGGCAACTTGCAGTCTGTGTACAGCCAAAGGATACTCTGCTCTTATGTATATCAAACCCTTTGAGGCTCCAACCGCATAACCCGCTATTGTCATTGCCTCCAAAACGGAATGAGGGTCACCCTCCAAAATACTTCTATCCATAAAAGCGCCGGGGTCACCCTCATCGGCATTGCAAACTATATATTTTTGGTCGGATTTTGCTCTTGCAACGGCTGCCCATTTCTTACCGGTAGGAAATCCTGCGCCACCTCTTCCTCCCAAACCGGAATCTGTAATTATTTCCACAACTTTTTCGGGGGTGTATTCACTAAAACATTTTGCCAAAGCCATATAACCTTCCAAAGCAACGTATTCCTCTATGTTTTCCGGGTCTATCAAGCCACAATTTCTTAGTGCTATACGTATTTGTTTTTTGTAAAAATTGGTATCCCGGTCATTTGGTGTTTTTTTGCCCGTGGCCTCTTCGGTATAAAGCAAATGTTCTATCTTATTACCTTTTATTATATGTTCGTGTACTATTTGCTCCACATCGTCCGGGCAAACTTTTACATAAAAAACATTATCGGGCATTATTTTTATTATAGGTCCTGCTTCACAAAATCCGAAACAACCCGTTAGAACAACGTTTACTTCGTTTTCCAATCCTTCTTGTTTGAGACAGGATTTTAAATTTGTTGCTATTTCTTCACTTTTGGAAGCCGAACAACCGGGACCTCCGCAGACAAGAATATGCCGTTTTTTTACGGAGTTTGAGTTGTCTTTGCCGTTCTGCAAGATTGCATCTGCCGTATTTATGCGAGGAGTTATTTTTTTGCGTGCCTCAGTATACAATATCTGCAAATCGGCGAGATTCTTAATATTCGCCATATGTTTTTTAAGGTACGGATTATTATTAATTATTCCTTATCACTTCAACTTGCAAATATACCATATTTTTTTACAAAAAGAGTACGATAACAAACAAAAAGCAATATTTGTGTGTTTCTGTCGGTTATTGTAGAAAGTAAAAAAGAAAAAACAAGAGTTGTATTTCAACATAACTCTTGTTACTCTGTTACTTTCAAAAACTTGGTGTTTTAGATATTTTCTCTTATGTCTTTGACGTTCAGTTGAAGTTTCTTTTGTCCCATATAAAGATTTTCCTCTATGGTATAACAAATATCTATTTTTATTCCGTTTTGCAACAATGCAAGAAAGTCCCCCAAAGAAAATCCTATGCAAGACAGTGGAAGTATGCTTTCATTCATAGGTATGGCAGAAAATTTCAGATGATTTTTGCCAACCAATTTTACACTATTTGCATCATAAATTTGATTGGTAACAAAAACAGGCTCATTGTTTTCCGGTCCAAAGGGTTGGAAGCCGTCCAAAATTCTAAACAATTTATCGTTTATATCACTCAGACTAATCTCCATATCTACGGCTATTTCCGGTATAAGTTCCTCTTGTTGAATATTATTTTCAACTTCTTTTTCAAACAAATACTTAAACTCCGCAAAATTTTCTTCTTTCAAGGACAGTCCTGCCGCAAACCTATGTCCTCCGAAATGTGTCAAAAGATGTCTGCATTTCTCTATTGTTGTGTAAATATCAAAATTCTTTACACTGCGGGCGCTACCCGTAATAAAGTTATTTGTTTTTGTAAAAATTATGGTCGGTTTGTTTTCCTCCTCCGCTATGCGTGAGGCAACTATTCCTATTATACCCTGATGCCAATTTTCATTATAGAGAACAACGGATTTGGAGTTTGTGTTATTCATACTTTTAAGCATATCCCTAGCCTGTTTGGTCGCTTGTTGGTCCTTGTTTTTTCTGTCCTCGTTATTGGTATTTATTTTTGCAGCTATTTCTTTTGCACTCTGGCTGTCCAAAGCCACAAGCAATTCCACGGCACTTTTTCCGCTATCCATTCTGCCTGCGGCGTTTATGCGCGGTCCTACCAAAAAACCCAAATCCGATATGGTTAATTCTCTATTGAAGTATCCGCAGGATTGTTCTACGTGTTTTATGTTGGCATATTTTAGAATCTCTTCCAAACCTATACGCGGTTTGTTATTTATAACTTTAAGTCCGTAATAAGCCAAAATTCTATTCTCTCCCGTCAAAGGAACAACATCGGCCGCTATGCTTACTGCCACCAAATCCAAATAGGGAATAAGGTCCGCACTATTCAAACCCATTCTTTTTTGCAAAGCTTGTATAAGTTTGAATCCTACTCCGCAACCGCTTAGTTCGTCATACGGGTAGGTGGAGTCCTCTTGTTTGGCATCCAAAATAGCATAAGCCTTGGGCAGTTCTTTACCGGGCAAATGGTGGTCACAAACAATAAAATCTATGTTTTTTTCTCCGGCATAGGCTATTTCTTCCGTTGCCTTTATTCCACAATCCAAACAGATAATAAGAGTAATATTGTTGTCATAGGCATAATCTACACCTTTGAAAGAAACACCGTAACCCTCCTCATACCTATCGGGAATGTAATAATATATGTTGTTGTAAAACTTACCCAAATAAGAATAAACCAATGCCACGGCGGTTGTTCCATCTACATCGTAATCTCCGTATACAAGTATGTTTTCTTTGTTATCTATGGCAAAGAGTATTCTCTCTACGGCTTTGTCCATATCTTTCATAAGAAAAGGGTCATGTAACCTATTCAAGGACGGACGAAAAAAATCTTTGGCTTGAGAAAAAGTTCTTATTCCTCTCTGGACCAAAAGATTGGCAATTATTTTATAAATTTTTTCATCTTGTTTTGTCGGATTTATTTTTGGCATGCACAACTCTTGCGCCAACCTATCAACAGCCTCTCGGTCACCTCTTTGTTTTAGATTCCAAATTTTCTCCTTTGCCATATCAAGCCTGTATTTTAATTTGCAAAGGTAAGAAATTTTACTCAATTCGTAGTACATAACCAATGTGTCTTATTGCAAATTGTAAGGTTTTTTTTGCTACAACAATTATTTTTTATACCTTTGCACAACAAAGCCAAGTAAATAAATTTATGGATAAATCAAAACTCAATAACATACTTTATATGCAAGACGATTTAATTTCGATGCAAGAACTTTTATTGTTGCAGAGGCTTGCAGACAAATATCCGTTTTGCAGTTTGTTTTGGGTTTTGGGAGCGAAGGTGTCTGCCATGTTAGATGCTTTTAATCAAAAAGAATGGTTGGCAAAGGCGGTGGTCTATAGCTCGGACAGAGAACACCTAAAACAAGTATTTTCTTGTGCAAAACAAGCCTTGCAAAGAAAAATCGAGCAACAGAAAGCCTCTTTGTATAAGCAAAAGAACAAGGATATTTTAACGGAGATAAATTCGTATAGGGAAGAAAATTTATCCGAAAATCCGACAAAGGAAGAAATAATTAACAGATTTTTGAAAATAGAAAATCCTAAAATATCTAAGCAAAAAGACCTTGAAAATATAGAGCAAAGCATTGATAATGTAATAAAAAACAGCGTTAAGGAAGATATGAGTTTTGCTACGGAAACTATGGCAAAAATATATATCAAACAGGGTAATAAAGACAAAGCCATAAAAATTTATCAGCAACTTATGGTCTCTAATCCGCAAAAAAGTATTTACTTTGCAAATCAGATTGAGAAATTAAAAAATAGTTAAAAACCTTATAATTTTTTTTATTGAATATGTTTATTTTAGTGACAGTGTTGATTATGATTGTAGCCTTAGTGCTTGCTTTTGTTGTTTTGGTTCAAAACGGTAAGGGGGGCGGTTTGGCTGCTAACTTTGCTTCTCAAAATCAAGTTATGGGAGTTAGAAAGACAACTGATTTTTTGGAAAAGGCGACTTGGGTACTTGCAGGAGCTATGGTGTTGTTCTGCCTTGTATCTTCCGCACTTATACCAAAAAGCAACAGGCAAGCAAACCCTACTATCAACAATACGGAGATACCTTCCGTACCAAGCAACAACACTCAACAAAATACCACAACTCCGAACAATTAATAAACTTTTGATATAGAGTGTGCGGATGTCTTACAACAGGGTAAGATGTCCGCACATTTTTTATTTATTTTCCGCAAAAAATAAAGAATTTTTACCGAAACGAATCGCCGTTTCAAGAAATCCTTTCTTTGTTTCGAGAAATCGAATCAAAGAAAGAATTTTTTGAAACGAAGAAAAAAGAATCTCATTTTTAAATAAAGTTTAATTTTTTTATTCATACGTATAAGTGTCAGATAATCAGTACAATACAGTTATTTTAGACAATTAAAATAGAAAAAATAAAAAAATAATTGATTTTTATTTGTTTATTGATTACAGAAATTATAACTTTGGCAATGATTTTTATGATTTTTGTACTTTTTAGTCGGGAACAATGAAAGAAATATTATTCAAAAAAGACGAACTACTTAACTTGGAATTCTCTCTTAATAGGGAAATATTGCGTGCCAATATGTCCAATGCGTATGCCTGCACAACTCTTGCAGGTTGCAATACAAGAAAATACCATGGCTTGTTTATTGCACCTCAACCAAAAATAGACAATGAAAATCATGTCCTGCTTTCGTCCTTGGATGAGACGGTTAGGATTAACGACAATTATTTTCATTTGGCACTACACAGATACAAAGACGGAATATATTATCCCAAAGGACACAAGTATTTGGAATCCTATTATTTGAAGAACTTACCCGTCACTACCTACGTAATAGGAGAAGTTGTTTTAAGCAAACAAATGCAAATTCAACAACGACGAGACAGACTTTTAATAAAGTATACTCTGGAACAATCGCCCGTAAAAATAGTTTTGCAACTTCAGCCCTTGCTGGCTTTTCGTCAAGTACACAAACTAATGCACAAAACAGACCTTATAAATACTTCTTATAAAGAAGTTGTGAATGGTGTTGCTTTTCAGCCGTTCAAACAATACACTCCCTTGTTTTTGCAATTCTCCAAACGTTTTGACTATGAACACAAACCGGATTGGTACTATAATTTCGAATACATACAAGAAAAAGAAAGAGGTTATGATTATATGGAAGACCTTTTTATGCCGGGAAATTTCTTTGTGGAATTAAAACCCGGAGAAAGTTTTTATCTCTCTTGTGGTATAGAAGACGGAGGTAACCCTTTGCTGCTTAGTAGTGATTTTAACAGAGAGGCAAAAAATCGTTTTGATATCAATTCAATGGAAGACGTTTTGAAACGTGCCGCTCATATGTTTTTTTGCAAAGAGGGTATGGATTGGGATATTATTGCAGGATTTCCTTGGTTCGGACGATGGGGAAGAGATACGTTTATATCGCTGCCGGGTCTGTGTTTGGCTATTGAGGACATGGATATGTTGCTAAAAGTTACTGATACCATGTTGAAAGATTACCAAGAAGGATTGTTTCCCAACATAGGTAAGGGAACTAATGTTGCTTATAATAGTGCGGATACTCCTTTGTGGTTCTTTTGGTGTTTGCAACAATATGCCCAAATAACCGGTAATGAGGATAAGATATGGACAAAATACGGTAAGATAATGAAATCCATTTTAAGCACCTTCGAACAGGGAACCAAAAACATAAGAATGGATAGTAATTATTTGCTTTGGCAAGCAGAAGAGGGTAGGGCACTTACATGGATGGACGCCATTGTGGAGGGCAAACCCGTAACACAGCGCAAGGGATATGCCGTAGAGATTAATGCCCTGTGGTATAATGCGGTAATGTTTACAAGAAATTTGGCGAAAAAACATTGTGATGATGCTTTTCTTAGAGAATGGGACGATTTTGCAAGAGCTTTTCCCTTGGAATTCAAAAATATGTTTTGGTCCAAACAAAAGGGTTATTTGGCAGATTGTACGGACGGAGTTGTCAAAGATTTTTCCGTACGACCTAATATGATTTTTGCCTCCTCTTTGGATTATTCTCCTGTGAGTGAAAAGATAAGACAATTAATTATAGAAAAAGTAAAAAAAGAATTGCTTACCCCACGAGGACTTAATACCCTATCTCCAAAGGATGAAAAATATATAGGGCATTATTTCGGAAATCAAACTCAGAGAGATTTTGCATATCATAACGGTACTGTTTGGCCTTGGCTTTTGGGGGCATTTTGTGAGGCTTATCTCAAAATGTACAAAAAAGAAGGAATTCGTTTTGTAGAACAAATATATAACGGGTTTGAAAATGCTTTGTGTGATTATTGTGTCGGTAGTATTGCTGAGGTTTATGACGGCAATCCTCCTTTTAAGCCGGGGGGGAGTATTTCACAAGCATGGAGTGTTGCCGCCTTGGTTAGAATCAAGTATTTGTCGGATAAATACAAATAAGAGATGAAATAAAAATTTTGGAGGAGAGAGTATATGAAAGTTTTAATGTTCGGTTGGGAGTTCCCGCCCCATATTTCGGGAGGTTTGGGCACGGCTTGCTTTCGTATAACTGAAAGTTTGGTAAAACAAGGTACGCAGATAATTTTTGTCGTTCCGCACAGATTTGAGGATGAGATAAATAACGGTTCCGAAATAATAGGGGCAAACGAAATAAAATTAAAAACGGATGCTTTGCGTTTTGTTGCAGGCTCTCCCATATTTGAAAAATACTTTAAAAACATTTCCCTTATAAATATTAACTCCAAACTCGTACCCTACATGGGGCAAAAAGATTATTACAATGTAAGTAACTGTCTACAAAAATATTCCTCCCTTAGTAAAGAGACCAAAATCGCTACGTTCGGGTATGATTTGCGCAGTTTTGATTTTGTCGGCGGGTACGGAAAAGACCTTGTGGCGGAAGTAGAAAAATATGCTTTGGTTGCTTCACAAATTGCAAAAACGTATGATTTCGATGTAATACATGCTCATGATTGGCTAACATACAAAGCCGGTATTGTAGCCAAAGAAATAAGCGGAAAACCTTTGGTAGTACACGTTCATGCTACGGAGTTTGACCGTAGCGGTGAAAACGTAAATCAAACCGTATATAATACGGAAAAAGAAGGTATGACAAATGCCGACCATATCATAACGGTAAGCAATTATACAAAGCAGAGGGTAATCAATCGTTATGAACAATCGCCAAACAAAATTACCACAATATACAACGGTATAGAAGTTAGGGAAAATACAATAAAGAAAATACCCAACCCTTTCAAAAAGAAAATTGTAACTTTTCTCGGCAGAGTAACTTTTCAAAAAGGACCCGACTACTTTGTAGAGGCTGCAAGCAAAGTCATACAAAAAGACCCTAATATAATTTTCGTACTTGCCGGAAGCGGAGATATGCTAAATCGTATGATAGCCTTAGTGGGTAAAAAACGCATATCAAAAAACTTTTTCTTTACGGGTTTTCTTTATGGTAGTGATGTTGAAAAAATGTTTCGTATGAGTGACGTTTATGTTATGCCTTCGGTGTCGGAACCCTTTGGTATTTCCCCATTAGAAGCAATGAAAGAAGGAGTACCCACAATTATTAGCAAACAGAGCGGAGTAAGTGAAGTGGTTTCATACGCTATAAAAGTAGACTTTTGGGATATAGACGCTATGGCCGATGCCATTTATTCTCTAACTCACTATTCTGCCATAGGCAATATGATAAAAAAGAATGCTTTCAAGGAATTGTATAAAATTAATTGGGATAAAACCGCGAGAGAGATTTTAAACATTTACAACCGATTACAACGCTAAAAAAGATAATTATGAAAAATATTTGTTTTTATTTTCAGGTGCATCAACCTTTCAGACTGAGAACTTACAGATTCTTTGACATAGGAGAAAGTCATAATTATTATGACGACGTACAAAATCGTTGGCTATGCAGACGTATAGCAGACAAGTGTTATTTGCCCATGAATGCTCTTTTGTTGGAGTTGATACGCAAATACAAGGGCAGATTCAAGATTGCTTTTTCCATAACGGGTACGGCTTTGGAGCAGTTTATGGAATATACTCCCGAGGTTGTTGCTTCCTTTAAGGATTTGGTAAAAACGGGTAGTGTGGAATTGTTGGGTGAAACTTATATGCATTCTTTGGCTGCCCTAAAAAGCGAAGAAGAGTTTTCCGTTCAAGTAAAAATGCACACGGATTTGATGCAAAAACTTTTTGATTACACCCCTCAGGTATTTAGAAATACGGAACTTATTTATTCGGACCAAATCGGTAGAATGGTACAAGGTTTGGGTTTCAAAGCACAATGTATAGAGGGCGCAAAGCAAATGTTGGCTTGGAGAAGTCCTAACTATGTTTATAGACACAAAGATTGCAACGGATTAAAATTGCTTTGCAAGAATTTTCAGCTTTCGGACGACATTGCCTTTAGATTTTCTCAACAATCTTGGATAGGGTTTCCTTTAACAACGGAAAAATATGTCCGATGGCTCAATGCTTTGGATAATGTGGAATGTGTTAATCTGTTTATGGATTATGAAACTTTTGGGGAACATCAATGGAAAGAAACGGGAATATTTGAATTTATGAGATATTTGCCCGAAAAAGTTTTTGCCGACAGTGATTTTGGTTTTGCAACGCCGTCGGAAGTTGCGGAAAATTGTGAGGTAAAGGATGTACTTTCTTCGCTCAGTCCTATTTCGTGGGCAGATGAGGAAAGAGATGTATCCGCTTGGTTGGGCAACGATATCCAGCAAGATGCTTTTAATCAAATCTACGAATTGGAAAACAAGGTAAAACAAATAAACAATCCCGATTATCTCAATATTTGGAGGCATTTGCAAACCTCTGATAATTTCTATTATATGTGTACAAAATGGTTTTCGGACGGAGATGTACACAAATATTTCAATCATTATTCTTCTCCTTACGAAGCCTACGTTAATTATATGAACATTCTTAGTGATTTTCGTCTTTGTTTGGGAGAATAATTTTTTTTTGCCTCTCTTCAAATCTCACAATAATAATTTTTACATGTCTTTATATGTTTGTTGCTATGTATGCCCCGCCTTGCAACTCGAAATGACGGCTTGGGTGTCTGCCATATACGGAAAGAATTCTGCTATTCGTCTTTCGATTTCTGCCACTCTTTGATTCAATGGTGAAAAAACATAGTTTTTCCGGCAAAAAAACATAGTTTTTTGACTCAAAAAACTATGTTTTTTTGATAACGAATCGCCGTTTGGCAAAAACCAAACAAAGGAAGGCAAATTTTTTATAAGGCATGGCAATATACAAAGCAGTCCGGATTGCCACGCGATAAAGTTGCTCGCAATGACGGACGCAGACAATGCTGTTAATAAGAAATGGATTGCCGTGCCCTAACAGGCTCGCAATGGCAGACGGGGACGAAATGAACAATTAAGATATGGGCCGACGCAAAGTTACTAACAATGACGTGAAATTTTTTTATATAAGCTAAATATTTAATTTTTATATAGTTATAATGTTTATGAAAATATTTCTTCTTCTTTTTTTATTATTTTTTGGTAGTTAACAAAAATTATATTAACTTTGCCACATTATTAATTTTAAAAACTTTATATATCATGAAAAAATCTAGTTTCTTTTTTGTTTTGTGTACACTTGTACTAAGTGGATTGTTTATGCTTTCTTGCAACGACGTTATTGAGTATGGTGAAATAAGTCAAACGACTCAACATACGCATAAGCAAGGAGAATCCCCCGTTTATTCTGCTAATATGTATGATAACTTTGGAGCGGGTCATAATGAAAATGTAGATTCTATTATGAATAATTTGCTGTTAAGGTATGGACATATAAATAATATTAGCAGAGAAGAAGTATACGGAGTCGTTGGAAGCACTCTTGTAAAAAATGGTTTGTTTTCTTCTCTTGAAGAATTTACAACAAGTATTCCCATCTCCAAATTAGATGAAATATTGAATGATGCTAATAGTTTTTATACGCGTTATATTGATAATCTATCAAATTCATCGGAGATGAAAGTTTATATACATGACTTGTTTGATATGTTGAAAAAATACTCTAACTCAATTGCTGAATATTCTATTTTGAAAAATGAAATTATAGAAATTGAAAATCGTATCATGAGTTCTGGCGACATAAAAGAAACTGAGAGAGAGCAACTTTTAAAGATGATGTCTACCGCAAGATACTCTTTGTATTATTGGTATAATTTTGAAAATACAACCTTGTTAAAATCCGGAAGACCATGGTGGAAGTATCTCGTTGTTGCAGGTGCAGATATTTTAGGAGGAGCAGGAGGCGGAATGGGAACAGCTGTATCGGCAAGTGCTTTAGCTACAACACTTGTAGATTGGGACGAAAAAACAGAAGATAAACCAGCTGACACTGTAACGGTTAATAACTAAAGCAGGAGGAAACGGTTATGAAAAAGTATGTATTTATTTTGTTGAGTATTGTATTTGTACAAGTTGTTGTGGCTCAACGAGAGAGTGGGAGTGTTTGGGTTACTCCTTTTGTTAGCACATCTTTATTGAATAATGATAATGATATGATAGATTATTATGGTTGTGATGCTAAGGTGTTGAATTCCGCAGGTTGGGGGTATGAATTGGGATATAATTTTAATAGGTTATATATGTTCCTTAGTATAGGAGAAGAATTTACAAACCTTAGCAAAAATGATGTCAGTTTGGATATAAAAACTTGGGATTTGTCTTACAATTTTGCCTATCCTTTATGGAGAAGTAACTCACAAAGATTTTCTATGGATTTGCGTTTGGGTATCGGACTCTATAATAGTAACATAGACTACGCGAAAGAAATAAGCAATCTAAAACCTATAAATGAAATTGTAAAACAAAGATATAATCTTTATTTACCGGTTGGAGTTAGTTTTAATCTGTATCAAAACAGTCGTTCTTGTGCAAAAATAAATTTACTTTACAGACACTCTTTTGATACGGGGAATACAAAATATTTTGGTTCCGATAAGAAAATTTCGGATTTTCCTTTAAATAAGCTAGGTTCTTTGCAAATAACCGTAGGTTACACGATTGGAATTTAAAGATAGTTTTTATTATCGGTAAGGTTCTTATTGTTTGAAACCAAAAGTTATTTATTAAAGCAGTCATATAAAAAAGATATTTTTAATTGTACGGGGAGAGCAAGTATTTTACTTGTTCTCTTTTTCTTGTAACCTACTCATAATTACGAGTCGTCTAAGATGGTATAATTCATTTAAAGTAAAAGTGTGCAAGACTTTACGGAAGTTTCATAACAATAAAAAAAGTTGGTGTTTCTTATTTGAGAAACACCAACTTTGAAAAATTTCTGTTATGTAAATTTATTAATACATTCCGCCCATTCCCCCTTGTGGCATTGCAGGAACAGCGGGAGCAGGTTCTTTTATTTCGCTAAGAACACACTCTGTTGTAAGTATCATACTTGCTATGGAAGCGGCGTTCTCCAAAGCAATTCTTGCTACCTTTGTAGGGTCTATAACGCCTGACTTGTGTAAATCTTCGTATTTGTCCGTACGAGCGTTATATCCTTCGTCACCTTTTAATTCTTTTACCTTATTAACAACCACACTTCCTTCCAAGCCTGCGTTTTCTACTATTTGACGCAAAGGCTCTTCCAAAGCACGTCTTACGATTTGAATACCGGTGTTTTCGTCTTCGTTCTCACCTTTAACATCCTTCAAAGCCTCTATTGCTCTTATGTAAGCGACTCCGCCTCCGGGTATTATGCCTTCTTCCAAAGCGGCTCTTGTTGCATGCAAAGCGTCATCAAAGCGGTCTTTCTTTTCTTTCATTTCTACCTCTGAGGCAGCACCGACATAGATAACGGCAACTCCGCCTGCAAGTTTGGCCAATCTTTCTTGTAGTTTTTCGCGATCGTAATCCGAAGTGGTTTTTTCTATCTGCACTTTTATTTGCGATACTCTTGCCTTTATGGCATCCTTATCTCCCGCACCGGAAACTATGGTTGTATTGTCCTTATCCACAGTTATTTTGGCACTTGAGCCTAACATATCCAAAGAAGCATCCTCCAACTTGTATCCTTTTTCCTCTGAAATAACCACTCCTCCTGTTAGGATGGCAATGTCTTCCAACATTTCTTTTCTTCTGTCTCCAAAGCCCGGAGCCTTAACGGCAACTATTTTCAAAGAACCTCTCAAACGATTGACAACCAAAGTTGCAAGAGCCTCTCCGTCTATATCTTCCGCTATAATAAGCAAAGGTCTACCGGTTTGAACAACTTTTTCCAACACAGGGAGAAATTCTTTCATATTGGAAATTTTCTTATCATAAATAAGTATGTATGGGTCATCATAAACGGTTTCCATTTTCTCGGCATCGGTTACAAAGTAAGGAGAAAGATAACCGCGGTCGAACTGCATACCCTCCACAACCTTAACGGTCGTATCCAAACCTTTTGCCTCTTCTATGGTTATAACACCTTCTTTTTTAACCTGTTTCATAGCCTCAGCTATCATAGAACCTATTGCGGAATCGTTGTTTGCGGAAATAGTTGCAACTTGTTCTATTTTTTCTTGAGCAGAGCCTATTTGACGAGAATGTTTTCTAAGGTCTTCCACTACAACACACACGGCCTTGTCTATACCGCGTTTCAAATCCATAGGGTTTGCACCTGCGGTAACGTTCTTCAAACCGGTGTTTACTATTGCTTGCGCCAAAACGGTAGCAGTAGTTGTACCGTCTCCTGCTTGGTCGCCGGTTTTGGAGGCAACCTCTTTCACAAGTTGAGCACCCATGTTCTCTATATTGTCCTCAAGATCTATTTCTTTTGCAACGCTAACTCCGTCTTTTGTGATATGAGGAGCACCAAACTTTTTATCTACAATAACATTTCTACCTTTTGGTCCCAAGGTAACTTTAACGGCGTCTGCCAAAGCATTAACGCCCTTACGCAATTGTTCTCTTGCCTCAGTATTAAATTTTATTTCTTTTGCCATTTTATTTTTCTCCTATATTTTTGTTTTGATTTTTAGATAATTGCATAAATATCGCTTTCTCTCATAATAAGGTATTTTTCCTCTCCGACATTGATTTCCGTACCGGAATACTTGCCGTACAAAACCTTATTGCCTGCTTTTACAGTCATAGGTTCATCTTTTTTACCCGGACCTACCGCAATAACTTCTCCCTCCATAGGTTTTTCTTTTGCAGTGTCCGGTATTATAATCCCAGTTGATGTTTTCTCCTCTGCCTGGGCAGGCTTAACCAAAACTCTGTCAGATAATGGTTTAATATTTACGTTTTTCATGATTTAATATGTATTTTTTTTAAGTTTATAAATTCAATGTTTAGGAAAGTTTCAAATTATGTGCCAATAAAAAGACTACTGACATTTTGTCATATAATATTAAAAAATGCTTTTTCTTGTGGCATGGATTATTGATATTGTTTTTTCTTATCTTTGCAAGACGAAAGCAAAAAAATAGAATATGAAAAAACCTTTTGCAACAATGACTGTTGCCGGTAGCGACTCCGTAGCAGGTGCAGGTATTCAGGCAGATATAAAAACAATGACTGCTTTGGGTTGTTATGCAACTTCCTGTATAACAGCCATAACGGCTCAAAATACCATGAGAGTGGAAAGTATTTTGGCTGTTGATTCTCAAATGCTTGCCTCTCAAATAACATGCGTTTTGGAAGACATGGATATTTTGGCAACAAAAACGGGCATGATATACACAAAGGATAACGTTTTTGCCATAAAAAACACTTTGACAAAAATGAGATACAAGGGAAAATTGGTAATAGACCCTGTTTTGATTGCAACTTCGGGAGATGGTTTGGCCAAAGAGGATTTTTTGCAAACACTTATCAAGGAATTATTTCCCCCCGCCGACATAGTTACTCCCAATATATACGAGGCTGAAACTATCTGCAATTTTTCTATTAAAAATGTTGAGGATATGACAAGAGCGGCAAAAGAAATAAAAAATCTATATGGACCGAAAAATGTTTTAATAAAGGGAGGACATTTGCAAGGCAATCAAATGACGGATATTTTATTGACGGACAAACAAGAAATAGAATATTTTTCTTTGCCTGTTTTACAAGCAAAGAATACGCATGGCACGGGCTGCAGCCTTTCTTCTGCAATATGCTCTTTTCTCGCTTTCGGACAAGAGATGAAACAAGCGGTTTCTAATGCAAAAAAGTATGTACACACGGCAATAAACGAAGCCTCCGACATAGATTTGGGACACGGACACGGAAGTATAAACCATTTCTTTGCCCCCCAAAAAATGCAGTTACAAAACTAAAGTTAGGAGCAATTCGTACCACACTTGGTAAAAGTTGAATGTTGTTACCAAAGGCTTTACTTATGAATGAGAGTATGGAGTAAAAATTATTATCGGTCATACTACTCTAAAATTATTCAATTCTTTCTTTCAAACAGAATCTTTGTATATCTGGGAGAATGTTTTTTTTCTTTTTATTTTGGTCTCTATCAGTATGCTTTTGTTTAGAGTTGTATGAGGATAGTCCGTTATATTTTCTTGACGCTTGTTATAAAAGATATGTTTCTTACTTTTGAATTCTTGTCTCGCTTTTAATACCGCTTTGCCGTCCGAAATTTTTCCTTGTATAAGAAAAACAAAACTTGCAAAAATGTCCAAGACGAATCGCAAAAACATTATCTTTTTTATTCTATCTTGCGGCAAATTTTTGTACAATAAAAAAAGATTATTTCTAAAATTTAAGAATGTTTTCTTCGAGGAGTTTTTCTTTAACGTTGCCGCTCCGTAATGATATACTTTGCTTTGCGGGTAGTACATTACTTTATAACCAAGATTTTGCGATCTCCAACAAAGGTCTATCTCTTCCATGTGTGCAAAAAAATCTTCATCCAACCCTTGCAATTCCTTAAAAACCTTACTTTTGATAAACATTGCGGCACCCGATGCCCAAAAAATTTCTCTTTCCTTATCGTATTGTCCTTCGTCCCTTTCCATATCTTCAAAAATACGTCCGGCACAGAAAGGATAGCCCAAATAATCCAAGTAACCTCCTGCCGCTCCGGCGTATTCAAACATTGTTTTTTCTTTGAAAGAGAGGAGTTTTGGCTGTGCTATGGCAATATTATCTTCTTTTTCCATACGCTCCACTATAGGCTCTATCCAATTGGGAGTTACCTCAACGTCATCGTTCAACAAAATATAATAATCGGTATCTATTTGTTGCAAAGCCCTATTGTACCCTCCCGTAAAACCATAGTTTTTATCCAAAGCAATTATTTTTACGGTAGGAAAATTTTCCCTTATATACTTTATTGAATCATCCTCCGACCCGTTGTCTGCCACTACAACCAAAGCGCCGGTAGAATATTTTACGACACTCGGGAGATAGTTTTCCAATAAGTTTTTTTTTCTTCCGTTCCAATTCAGTATAACAACGGCAACGCTACTAATCATGACCAACTCTAAATTGTCTGCCCGCCTTTCCTTCTATACCCGGCTCCAAACCTCCGCGAGATAGTGTATTTTCCCAAAACATATCTTGATTTTCTCCCTTGGCGTTAGAGTGCAAAAGAAAATACTCCGTAAGATTGTTTTGTTTTGCATAAAAAATAAATTTTCTGTTACTTTCTCCAAAAGGTGTGGACTTGTATATCCATATTTGATAAGGAAGATAATTTACTCCATGCCCTTCGTTAACACTTCTGTAAGGGTTGTCAGACCTTTCTACGTATGCATTGTAAGGGGTATTACTTCTGTCCAGATAGGCATCTTTGTTTTGAAAACCGGAGGAGGCACCGTATTTTTCGTCTATAATATCATCCGGCGCACCATAAAGAAGATATACTCTACCCATATCGGTCTCATAACCTTTTTTTATCTGAGTGGCATATTTCTTATTAACGTATGTTACGGCGCTAGTGTATTCCCTCCAAATATTTTCGGGATGCAAGCCGTCCAACTGTTTATAAAATTCGTAAATCAAATATCTTTTTTGTGCATTGGTAGAGGTTTGCACAGCATGTCTTATAGCATATTGCTCGCTACTTGAGGCTATAGGCAAAAGACACAAAAGATTGTCATTTAATAAACTATCGGCAATAAAATTAACAAAAGCATCGGGAGCAATTTCCATGTTTTGCAAATCGGGTTTGATGTCGCTTTGTTTATAAAAAGCCAAACGTTTATAATCGTACAATATGTTTTTACCATCCCTTATTTCAACATTGATATAATACGTTCCTTCTATCAAGCCACTAACATCAAATTGACCTATGTAAGTGCTTATGTTATTGGAATTTATTTTTTTTATTATTTGAGAGGAGGCTATTTTTTTGCCTGTGAATATGTTTTCCAAATTGCTAACGAGTGCGTACGGAGTATCTTTGCCGAATGTTTTGTCTGTGTTGTATATTTCCACATAAAAAGTTAACAAATTTTTATCCGAAGACAAGGAGTTAAAAACATTCGGTATCATATCCTTGTTGCCTCTTGTATATATGTTTGTCTTACTTGTATTTATAATGGTATCCACTATAAGAATGTCCGATATGCTCAAAGCATCGTTAGGGTAGTTTATCTTTAAAATATCCTTGTATTGCATGGGTTGATTGACAGAACCCATGTCTTTTAACTCGAAGAAAACAACATATTCTCCGTTATCCAAGCTAATGCGTTGCAAATCCAACAAGGAAGAGCGATTTATATCCATGCTGTCTTTTAACTCGGGAGAGTTTATCATTCTTTTATCTATATATATAGCAGAATCGGGTTTAAGGGTACTGCATACTATGGTTGTAAGTTCCGCACTCTTTGTCCACGTATTGTTTTGCGTCTTTTGTGCCATCAGAGAACTTGCCTCTATGGAAGTAAGTATTTCGGCATAATTACCCGATTGTGAGTAATAGGTGTGAAAATCATACACTACATTAATATTTTGTCCTATTGTAGCAAGGGATAACATCAAGAAAAATACAAGTGTTATTTTTTTCATTTTTTTATGGTTTTATGTTTCACAAAGTTTATTTACTGTATAATAATTTTCATCTCGGAGGACTTTGTACGGACTTTTATCCATGTCTCAAATTTATTTTTTTCCTCCTCTGTCATTTTTTGATTTGTTTTCAGAAAAGCCACTGCCATAGGTTTTTTTTCCGTATTGGAGGATTCCATATCTATTTCCGTAGCATAAGACAGATTAATTGTTTTGATTTTAGGGAATAGAGCAGATATTTCTTGTTGCAAATCTTGAGACAGCGTATCGTATTTTACATAGTCGTGCAACTGCTTTTGTAATTCTGCAATATTTTCCTTGTTGGCAACCAAGAGTTGAGTGTAATTAACCTCCGTTTTGTTTTTTGCCATAGGGTCATTTTTCAATAAAGTGAGTTCGTCCGAGTTTGTCCCCTGTATTATTTGCAACTTATAGTTTTGCAATTTATAATATTGCATGCGTTTTTGTGCTTGATAGATGGAAGAATCCGATATTTCTTTTCCTACTGCTACAATCTTTAGAGTAGAATCGGTTTTATTGGCATCATAACTGATAATTTGAGTACCGGATTGTTTTATTTCCCTACTGATAAAGTTTGCGACATTGCCGCTAAACACACTTTTACTTATAATATTAAAGGTCATAAACACGGCAGGTGTCATGGTTATTATAACTATATACAATATGTATCGGGTAACTTTTTTTTGTCTTTCGTGGTATATTATGTGTTTGTAATGAAAATGCAAAAGTCTTACACCTAAAAAAGTAGCCAGAGCAATAAAAACTGTGTTGATAAAGAATAAATAAAACGCTCCGAGAAAGTAAGATATGTTTCCCGTTGCCAAACCAAAGCCGGCCGTACACAGAGGAGGCATCAAAGCAGTAGCAATGGCTACTCCGGGAATAACATTTCCCTTGCCTTTGGTACAAAGCGCCATAATTCCCGCCGCTCCGCCAAACAAAGCAATTAGAACGTCATATAATGTAGGAGAGGTACGGGCCAATAACTCACTTTGTGCCTCGGAAAGCGGAGATACGAAAAAATAAACCGTTGCCGTAATAACACTTATAATCGTAGCCGTAAGATAATTGCGAAAAGAACGTCTCAAAAGGTAAAAATCCCTTATACCCACTGCCAAGCCCATGCCAACGATAGGTCCCATCAAAGGAGAAATTAGCATAGCGCCTATGATTACTGCCGTAGAATTGACATTCAAACCCAAAGAGGCAAGAAAAATAGCAAAAATCAAAATCCAAAGATTGGCACCCCTAAAATTAATCCCCTTAGTTATTTCTTTGACAATATCTTTTTCGCTCTCCCTATCCGTCCTTATGTTGAAATATTTTCTCAACAAAATAACTACCTTCCTAAAAGTATCGTTCACACTCTCTTGCCTATTCATATTATTTATAACGAACTTTTATTTTTTTTAGTATCATGCAGATACATTTGTATGCTATTGAAAACGTTTTGCCAAAGAGCGTAACCTGCGCAATATATGGTAGTTAGAGGATTTGAAAAATAGGCGTATGCCATCCAAATGCCCAAACCTGTGTTTCTTTGTCCTAAGGCTTGTCCTCCCACAATACTTTGGTTGAAACGTTTGCCGATTTTTCTTCCCATATAAAATTGCAATATACACATAAGAAAAGATGCCGCACTTATTAGTATAATATCGTTAATATACAGACCTCCCATATTGATTATGGCGTATGTGGTCGTTGCAAAATTTATCATAAGAGCAACCGACCATAAGAGAATGGACAACCAATCAAATTTGGATAATTTAAAGGCTTGTCGCGGGAAAAATCTCCTCATTACAATAAGGGCTATCATCGGCAACATCATAATAGGGAATACCTTTGCCATAAGTATAAATACCGATTGCCAAAAAGTCATATTTGCCGAAGTTTCCGCAATGGAAAACATTATGGGAGCAACTATAACCAACATAGCATTATCGCAAAGAGTATGTACTATACTTGTTTCTCTGTCTCCTCCCAAAACACCCACAACGGCAGATGAGGCACTTGCAACAGGACAAACCAAACCCACCAAAATACTTTGTGAAACCAGGGGTTTGAACAACGCATAACATATTGTATATATTATTATTGTGCTTGACAGATGCACAACAAGTAAAACAAGATTGATTTTCCTAAATGTCAGTCTTCTAAAATGCAAAGCACTATAAGCCAAAAAGAGAATAATACTTATCAGAAAAGGAACTAAATTTATGTATGTGTGTAAGTGTTTATAAAAAACAATTCCAAACAACATAGCCAGTGGCAATAGCAGACTTTTGTATTTCTTTAACAACATATTTTTTAAAACTTATCAAAATCCATTACTTCCATATCCTTTATTTCTTTGCCGTCTATAACAAATCTAACCAAAGTGGATACCAAATGAAAACCTTGATAACCGCAGGCTCCCGGATTTATTAACAAAAAATTCCATTCCTTATCATACATTATTTTTAGTATATGAGAATGACCGCAAATAAAAATATCCGGTTTTTCGGAAATGAAGTAAGGTATTATATCTTTGTTATAGTGTTTAGGATAGCCTCCTATATGTGTCATAAGCAATTTTACCTGTTCTATTTCAAAAGAAATTATTCCTTTTACATCCTTGTCCAAATATTTATCATCACAGTTTCCATATACGGCAACAAGTTTCTTTTCCGCTCTCAATTTATCCAAGACATCCTTGCCGCCAATATCACCTGCGTGTAAGATAATATCAACATCTTTAAAAAAATCAATCACTTGAGGAGCAACCCTGCCATGGCTATCACTCATTATGCCTACTCTCGTCATAAGATTAAATTTATTGGGCAAAATTAGGACAAAAAACAAAGTAGATAACTTA
Source organism: uncultured Bacteroidales bacterium (assembly GCA_963540815.1). GTDB lineage: Bacteria > Bacteroidota > Bacteroidia > Bacteroidales > P3 > Scybalousia_A. The sequence continues at coordinate 3,354 of CAUTQY010000016.1, read as the reverse complement.
TTCCATTTTCTTTTTTAGTTGCTCTATCTCGTCTCTATAAACGGCAGCCTGCATAAAGTCCAGACTCTTTACACAATCTTTCATTTTTCTTTCCAAGATTCGTATTAATGTTTTTGTGTCTGTATTTTCTTTTTCCAAATCTTTTAGTTTAATCTTTTTCTCGACTTCCGTTTTTTTGCGTGTTATTGATTCTCTGTATTTTTCACTATTAGGCAAAATGTTTTCTATTTTCTTTTTTATAGCCTTAGGAGTTATTCCATGCTCGGTGTTATAGGCTTGTTGCTTTTGTCTGTGATAAAGGTTTTCGTCTATTGCCCGTTGCATACTTTTGGTAACGGTATCTCCGTAAAGAATAGCTTTGGATTTAACATTTCTTGCCGCTCTGCCTATTGTCTGAATAAGTGCTTTGTCCGAACGGAGAAAACCCTCTTTGTCAGCGTCAAGTATGGCAACTAAACTAACCTCGGGTAAGTCCAAGCCCTCCCTAAGCAAATTAACCCCTACCAATACGTCAAAAGAACCTGACCTAAGGTCGTTCATAATCTCTACTCTTTCCAAGGTATCTATATCCGAATGTATGTATTTTGTTTTAATGTTTAGTTTGAGAAGATATTTTGTCAACTCCTCTGCCATACGTTTTGTAAGAGTGGTAACCAAAACCCTTTCTTCTTTGTCAACGGTTTGGCTTATTTGTTCCAAAAGGTCATCAACTTGATTTTTGGCAGGACGTACTTCTATTGGTGGGTCCAACAATCCTGTGGGACGTATCAATTGCTCTACTATAACACCTTCGGATTCTTGTATTTCAAAAGGTGCGGGTGTTGCCGACAAATAAATTGTTTGCGGCTGCAAGGCATGGAACTCCTCCCACCTCAAAGGTCTGTTGTCAAAAGCGGCAGGCAGACGAAATCCGTATTGAACAAGATTTTGTTTTCTGCTCCTATCCCCTCCGTACATAGCACGGATTTGTGGCACACTTTCGTGGCTTTCGTCTATAACCATAAGAAAGTCTTTGGGAAAATAGTCCAACAAACAGAAAGGTCTATCACCGGGTTTGCGTCCGTCAAAATAACGGGAATAATTTTCTATACCGGAACAATACCCCAACTCTTGCATCATTTCCATATCGTTATTCACCCTTTCCTCCAATCTTTTTGACTCCAAGTGTTGTCCGTTTGCTTTAAACTCATCGCAACAAGCAAACATATCTTGTTGAATTTTTCGCAAAACTTCGGCAAGTGTGTTTTTGTTTGTCAAGAAATTACCCGCAGGATAGAGTACGATTTGCTCCATATTCTCTATTGTGTAAGAACTTACTGGGTCTATTTTGGCAAGTCGCTCTATTTCGTTATCAAAAAATTCTATTCTATAAGCATAATCCGCATAAGCAGGCCAAATATCTATGGTATCTCCTTTTACACGAAATTTTCCTCTTTCAAAATTCAACTCATTTCTACCATATAGACTATCTACTAAACCAAGCAAGAAATTATTAATATCCAAACGTTGCCCTATATTCAAATAGATGGTTCCTGCCGCAAAATCAGTTGGGTTACCTATACCGTAGATACAAGACACTGAAGCTATTACAATAACGTCTTTTCTCCCGCTAAGCAAAGAGGAGCAGGCGGAAAGTCTCAACTTGTCCAAATCCTCATTTATGGCAAGGTCTTTGGCAATATAGGTGTTGGTTTGAGGAATATAAGCCTCAGGCTGATAATAATCGTAATAGGAAACATAGTATTCCACGGCATTGTTAGGAAAAAAACGTTTAAACTCTCCGTATAACTGCGCCGCAAGAGTTTTATTATGAGAAAGTATGAGCGTTGGTTTACCTATGTTTTTAATTACGTTGGCAATGGTAAAAGTTTTGCCCGAACCCGTTACTCCCAAAAGAACCTGTGCTTTGTCACCTCTGTTTACTCCCTCCGTCAAGGCTTGTATTGCTTGCGGTTGGTCACCGGTAGGACTAAAATCTGCCTGTAGGTCAAAAATCATAATATTTTTTTGCAAAGTTAGTAAAAAACGCAAAAAGACACTTTAAACCTTGTCAAAATAGAAAATGATTTTACCGAAGAGATTTTTTGTTACCGAAAGTATTATGATTTTTGCCAGCGTAAGAAAAAAGACAGCTGAAAAAGGAAAAAGTTTTGCCAAAAACGGAAAGGATTCTGCCGTTCGGCTTTTGGATTCTGCCAAAGGCCGTTTCAATAATGAAAAAACATAGTTTTTCCGGCAAAAAAACTATGTTTTTTTGATAACGAATCGCTGTTTGGCAGAAACCAAACACTTTTTGGCAGTCCGTATATAAAAACATTCTTTAAGCCTATCACAAGTGTTAACTTTCTTTTTTTTTTGTTGGAATACGGATTTGCAATAAATAAATTCTGCATTGGACAATTTGACTAATTTAGAAATAATGCTTTTGGTAGGAGTTGAGGCATGTGCAACAAAACCCGTTACAGCGAAAGATGAACTTATAGTAAAAATGGCAGGTATGATACTTCTGCATTGTGTTGATATAATAAAAAGAGGTGACAAGTCGTTAAGAATAGTTTAACTGCCGAAAAATTATGGATCAACGAAAGGAGATTTTGAATAAAATTCTTTGTAGATAAAGGAGAATAGAGTATTATCATAGGCTTAATAACGTTATACAAATATGATAGGAGCAATAGTAGGGAGTGTGGCAGAAGCAAGAAGTGGAGTGCCCGATGGTATTCGTAAACAAGCGTTTGGATATTTACCCCTAAGATATTTTGGAAGTTGTTGATAATTATTAGAGAGAAGTATAGGAAAGAAAAATAAAAAGAGGATTATAGTATATCAAGGTTCATCAAGGAAAAAAGAATAAAGCGATTGTTTGGTCTCTACCCGCGAATGAGAATACTTCTACTGTTGAAATTACAGGTCTGGGTAAATAAATCACTTATAAATCATTGATTTACAAGTGATTTTACTTTTCCAACATGTAATAAAAGTGTACTTTCTAACAAAAGTATTGAAAAGATGTACTTTTATAGTTTTTCGATACTCAAATTTATATTTAATTAACGATAACTTTTCCCTTTTATTCTGTTTGTTTCCCTTTCTTGGCTTTTTCTCCAATGAATGCCCTATCTTTGTAAACAGTACCCACCATAGAAAATTGCAAAATGGAAAATGACAATCTAAAGATACAGCTTGACAGTATTCAACGAATATTAAGCTATTGCATTACTCAGACCTACAATGTGCTCATTGGAAATATTCTGAGGAAGAAAGGTTGCATCAACAATATACAGTTCAAAGAGATTTTACAAAAAGAATATATCCGAATCACTGACGAACTTTCTTCCATTTATCTGAATTACC
>CAUTQY010000015.1:0-47975 GCA_963540815.1 uncultured Bacteroidales bacterium | reverse complement strand
GACATAACACCAACAACATTTTATTTTTTGCAAAGATAAAAATTTTTCGAAATATACGTATTTGGCAGGTTATGGAAGGAGCAAATATGTGTCGTTATAGAATAACAAAAAAAGGTATCTAAAAACATTGATACCTTTTTTAATATTAACTTTTAAAATTTTTATACGCTAAATCTACTTCTCGAATTTGGTCCTTAGCTTGTTAACTATTGCTATTAAATAACCTAATGCTATGAAAGCCCCGGGAGGCAAAATAAACAAAAGTATTCCATCGCTATTACCTATAAATTTTATACCAAATATGGAGCCCGCTCCCAATATCTCTCTAACCATACCCAAAAGTGTAAGCGCAAGGGTAAAACCCAATCCTATACCTATACCGTCAAGCAAAGAATCAAAAGCGTTATTCTTACTTGCAAAACTTTCCGCTCTTCCCAATATTATACAGTTAACGACAATCAACGGAATAAATATTCCCAAACTCTTGTCAAGAGCAGGTACATAAGCCTGCAAAAGAAGTTGCAGTATAGTCACAAAAGTTGCTATCACAACTATAAAAGCAGGAATACGTACCTTATCCGGCACAACATTTTTGATAAGAGATATTACCACATTGGAACACATAAGTACGAACATTGTACAAACTCCCATACCTAAGCCATTTATTGCAGAGGTCGTTGTTGCCAAAGTAGAACACATTCCCAGCAACAGACAAAAAACAGGGTTTTCTTTTATTATCCCGTTAAGTATTATTTTCATTCCTTTCATTGTCAAAATCTCCTATTTGTTTTGATATTTCATAAATGCCTCATATGCTTTTTGCACTGCAGTAAGAAAAGAGCGAGAGGTAATAGTGGAAGCCGTTATAGCATCTATGTCACCTCCGTCTTTGGTGGTAGAAAACTTGGTAGTTGACGGATTTTTACCTCTAATGTCTCCTTTTGCCCTAAACCAGTCTTCTGCTTTGAGTCCCAAGCCCGGGGTCTCTGCCGTTTCCAAAATGGAGTAGTCCCATACGGTTCCATCTTTTGCCAACCCTACCATTATTTTTATTTTTCCGCCATAACCGTTGTTGTCATAAGTCTCCACTGCCGCACCTATCAATTCTCCGTTAAGATTGGCAGGATAGATAACAAACGGGTCTTTATATCCTTCCAAAGATATTTTTTGTTCTTTTCCTATTTCTGCTTTCTTATCGGGAAGAACATCTTTTATGGCCGTATCCTTATCGTTTTTTTCGGTCATTTCTATCGGTTCCTTTGTCAATGCGTAGGTCGTACATAATAAAGCAGAGGCCAAAAGTGTAACCAACGCCAAACATATAACCATATTTTTCATCGAAGATTCTAATTTTGCCATAATTCCCTCCTTAATTTTTGTAACCGAACTTATTGGTTTTTACAAATTTGTTTATCAACGGGGTAACACCATTCATAATAAGAATAGCAAAAGATACTCCTTCCGGCATAGGACCGAAACAACGAAATATTATAGTGAGAATACCGCAACCGCAACCGAATATTATTTGTCCCTTATGTGTTATAGGTGAAGTGACCATATCAGTAGCCATAAAGACAGCTCCAAGCATCATACCTCCTGCCAAGAGGTGATAAATGGGAGATACGTATTCACCCGGATTTACCAAATGAAGTATTAGAGCAAAAATAAACGCAGACACCAAGAATGATACGGGAATATGCCAAGTGATTATTTTTCTGCAAAGCATGTATACCCCTCCGATGATAATGGCAATAGTAGATATTTCACCAAAAGAACCGCCTACATTTCCCACAAGCATATCCAAAACATTTGGCATCTCTCCGCCTTGTTTTATTATGCTAAGTGTTGTAGGTCCCGTAAGAGTATCCACAACATGAGAGCCAAACAAAGGTGAAGGTTTTGGCCAAGCACTCATTGCCATATCCGTCGGGAAAGAAAGGAAAAGAAAAACACGACCGACAAGAGCAGGATTAAAGGGATTATTTCCCAAACCGCCGAAGGTCATTTTGCCGACACCTATTGCAACCAAAGAACCCAAAATTATCAACCACAAAGGAAGAGAAGAGGGAACGTTAAAGGCAAGTAACATACCCGTTATCACTGCCGAGCCGTCGGAGAGGGTAGAAAGTTCTCCTTTTAATATGTATTTTTGTATAACCCACTCAAAGAAAAGACAGGAGGCTACGCTAACCAAAGTTAGTACCAAAGCACTTATACCAAAAAAGTATATGCTTACCAATAAGGCAGGTAGCATCGCAATAACCACACCCCACATTATTTTTCGTGTGGACATATTGCTGTGAACATGTGGCGAACCCGAAATATTAAACATTGACATATTTTTGTATTTTTATGTTCTTAAAATTACTTCTATACGGTCATTATTTTTGTGTTCTTGCTCTACGCAAGGCCCCTACCTTAAACTTACCTACTCTTATCAAATCCAATAACGGGCGATTGGCAGGGCAAGTAAACAAGCAACAACCGCACTCTATACAATCCATAACACATTCTTTTTCCGCCTCCTCCCATTTATCTTGGGAGCAAAGAATGGAAAGCAAAACAGGCTCCAAACCCATAGGACAAGCCTCTACACATTTACCGCAACGAATACAAGGAGAGGGCTCCGGACGTTTGGCCTCTTTATCATTCATTACAAGAATGCTTGAAGTCGTTTTAACCGTTGGAGCCGAAGTATCCATAATGGCTTTGCCCATCATAGGTCCTCCGCTTATAAGTTTACCCGTATCCTCCGGCAGACCTCCGCAATAATCTATAATTTCTTGCAAAGGAGTTCCTACCCTAACCAAAAGATTTTTTTGATTCTCGGGTTTTATACTTTTTCCCGTAAAGGTAAGTACGTTATCTATTAAAGGACGATTTTTTTGTACAGCATAATAAACCGCCAAGGTTGTACCTACATTGTCAACCACGCAACCAACCTCTATGGGAAGTTTTCCGCTTGGTACTTCTCTTTTGGTTAGTGCATTTATAAGTTGTTTTTCTGCTCCTTGCGGATATTTCACTTTCAAAGGAATAACTTGAATGTCTGTGTATTTTTTTGCCACTTCGGACATAATGTTTATTGCCTCCGGCTTGTTATTTTCTATACCCACAAGAGCAACATTTATTCCCAAGGCTTTCTTCATGATTTCAATACCTATGAATATTTCTTCGGTATTTTCTATCATTATTCTATTGTCAGAGGTTAGGTAAGGCTCACATTCTACTCCGTTTATTATAAGATATTCCGCTTTTTTTCCTTCGGGTATCATATACTTTACGTTGGTAGGAAAAGCGGCACCTCCCAAACCCACAACTCCGCAGTCTTTCATCCTTTGTATGATATCCTTAGCCTCAAGGGTTATTTCTCTTTTTATCTCGTTTGAAGTATCTATTCCCTCTTCCCACTCGTCTCCCTGTACATCTATGAAGATGGCAGGCTTTTTAAAACCGTTGAAATCCGTAGCGACGTCCACCTTTGTTACCGTACCGGAATAAGGGGAGTGTGTATTTGCACAAATGAAACCCGAAGCTTCGGCAATTTTGGTACCTACTTTTACCTTATCCCCTTTTTTAACCAAACATGTCGCAGGAGCACCCAAATGTTGCGAGACAAAAACAACCGCCTTTTTGGTAAGAGGAAATATTTCTATTTTACTATTTGAAGCAAGTTTGTTTTCCTGTGGATGAACTCCGCCTTTGTTAAATGTTTTCATTTTCAGCACTCCTCCTATCCTGTGTATTATCGTTATTGGAAACTTCTTTTGTTTGTGTTACGGATGCGTTACCACCTTCTGCGTTATCTGCCTTTAGAGTATTATTCTCCGTAGGAGTCGTTATTTTGGGCTTGGCAGGAGGAAAATTAGCGGTAAGTATTGCGCCGGTAGGACATTCCGCAACACACTTACGGCACAATTTACATTTATTGAAATCTATATAAGACAGGTTATTTTCTATTGTTATTGCTCCAAAAGCACAAACTTTTTGACATTTGCCACAACCTATGCAAGCAACCTCACAATTCTTTTTTGCTACGGCGCCTTTTTCTTTATTTACACAAGAGACAAAAACCCTCCTGTTTTTCAATCCTTTCTTTCTTAACTCTATAATAGCTCTCGGACAGGCTTTTACGCAGGCGCCGCAAGCAACGCATTTTTCCTCGTCTACTTCCGGTAAGCCCGTTTGCTCGTTTATGTAAAGGGCATCAAACTTACATGCTCTTGCACAATTACCCAAACCCAAACAACCGAAAGAGCATCCGCCTTCTCCGGCAAAATTTTGATTGGCAACCACACAGTCTTTTGCTCCGTCATAATTTACCTTTTTATTGGTATGACATTTGCCTCCGTTACATCTTACAACGGCAATCATGGGTTCGGACTCCGCCGCCTGCAAACCCATAATCTCAGCAACCTTGGCCATTACGGGAGAGCCTCCGACAGGACAATATTTCCCATCCAAATTGCCAGCCTTAACAATAGCCTCTGCCAAGGCTCTGCAACCGGCAAAACCGCATCCTCCGCAATTTGCACCGGGTAAGTTTTCTGCAACTTGGTCTATACGAGGGTCTTCTATAACCTTAAATTTTTGTGCTACAAGATAGAGTACAAGCGATAGCACAACGCCTATTACCGTCAAAGCAATAACACCATAAATAATAATTGTTCCCATAGTTATAGTTATTCCTTTTAACTTTTAACCTTAAAATGAAAGTGCAAAGTTAGTATTTTTTGTCTAAAAAAAAACGCACAAATAAGTAAAATTTTGTAAGGTGTAGGTAAAATATTACCTTTGCAAAAAAGAGGAGATTAATGTTGAAAAACATATTTAATACACTATCTACCAAATTTACTTTTGCCGGTATAAATTTTGTTATTCTTATGATAGTATCCCGTATGTTGGGAACGTCCGGCAAAGGAGAGCAAGCCATAATTTCGTTTAATATTTACATATCAATGCTTATCCTTACTCTCGTAGGCAATTCTACACTTATATATCTAAGTCCAAGAAAAAACTTCTCTTCCCTGTTTTTCCCTTCTTTGATATGGATACTTATTTGCAGTGCAGTTATTAGCGTTTTTGTGGGTTGGCAACCCAAACTAATAATTTTGATAGCCTTCTTTGGAGCATTAAGCGAATTAAACTACTATACCCTAATGGGAAAAGAGAGAATAATTTCGGCAAATAATGTCAAACTCATAATATGTCTTGCCAACATTTCCATAATAGGAAGTCTTTCCTTATTGAACATTTTCAATGATGTAATATACTATGTATATTCTATGTTAATTGCACATTTTCTGGGTTTTCTATGTGGTTTTTTCTCCCTAAGAAAAGAATATTTGGGACTGGAATTACCAAAATTAAAACAATTGTTTGCAAACTTCAAACTTCTCTTTTCTTTGGGCTTTGTAAAACAATTAGGTAGTATTGCACAGACATACAACTATAGATTAGCCTTTTATGTTCTATCCGCTTATTATTCCAAAGAGGTTGTCGGTGTTTATTCCAATGCCTGCTCCATAGGAGAGGCCGTTATGTTGTTTGGTACATCTTTAGCCCTTGTGCAGTACTCAAAATTAAGCAATACCCACAACAAACAAACAAGCATAAAACTCACGCTAAAACTCACTCGTTCCAACGCAATATTCACCTTCGTCACCCTATTAATTCTATGTTTGTTGCCCGACAGTTTTTGGGTGCTAATATTTGGAAAGGGATTCGAGCAAGTAGGTTACATAATAAGACTTCTCTCTTTGGGTATTATGCTTTTGAGTTGCTCTTCCAATTTTACTCAATATTTTGCCTCGAAGGGTAATTTTAGCATATCCGCTTTTGCCTCAGTAACTGGTTTGATAGTTACCGTGGTTTTGTGTTATATTCTAATACCTAAGTATAGCGTTGTAGGTGCGGCGATTGCCGCTTGTACATCATATACGATTACATTCACAATAGAATTGATTTATTTCTTGTTATGGAAAAGAAGAAACTACTAATTGTTTTATTCTCGCTTTGTATTTTTCATAGTGTTTTTTGCCAAAGAAAACCCTCCTATCAACCTTTGAGTACGGAGGATGAAAGGGAAATAGAGCAATCTATGTACAATAGGAAGATTAGCGATTTTCTTATAACGCAAGCCATACCCATAGGTCCTATTAACCTTACCAATGTATTGAATATGATTAGTCACAACCCCATAGAGGGTACACGTCTGCGTTTGTCCATAGAGACTAATAACAAGTTTTCCGAATGCTTGGGATTTAACACCATGGTAGCCTATGGCACGGAAGACGGACAATTCAAGTATTCCATTGGGATGGCTTATAATTTTGCCCGTAAAAGTAGGGGAGTTTATGCTTTTCCTTGCTCCACCCTGGGAATAAATTACAGTTACAATACTTTTATTCCATCTTATTCCAACTATGATATTGCCTATTTTTCACTTGGAAGTTGGGGTAGGTTTTATTTTGGCAAAAAACAAGAAGCTATTATAAGCTTTTTGCAAGATTTTAAAATGGGTTTATCTATTCGTCCGTTAGTATCCTACGAAAAAACAGATTCGTATCTCTTGTACGACAAAGGCAATATTACGGAACTTCTTTCTCCATCTAAGAATATGGAAAACTATGCTTCCGGAATTAATATTACTTTTTCTCCTACGAAAGATAAGACCGGTAAATTAAATATTTTGAACAGTCGTTTTTATTCATTCCCGACCAAAATAAGTTTTACTTACACATACAATTATCAAAAATATATCTCATATAAATACTATCACTATGTTTATTTTTCCTCTCAACACAGATTTTATTTTAAACCTATCAGTTTGGATATTAGATTAACGGGAGGAAAAATCTTTGGAGAAAGTTATAATCATACATATTTTTCTCCAAACTACAGAACAGGAAGTATCTCAAACATGTTCGGTTTCAATTTGTATTCCGATATAGAAATGAGGTTTAAAGAATACATGCAAACATTTTTGCAATTTAATTTTGGCGGGGTAATTTTGGATAATATCAAATTCTTTAAACAATTCAGACCGAATGAATTTATCAACCTAAAAACCTTATTTACCATAGATAATCAACCTTATATGGAAATGGGAATAGGAATAGACCATATTTTGTATTTTCTTGGAATGGAGGTTATCAAACGTGTGGCAACGGAAAATCCTATGAAAATGCCCGAATGGGCGTTTAGAATCAGGTGTACCATATAAGAATATTTTTATTCCCTATTTTAATCTGTTGCTAAGTATTTTTGTATTTTTGCAACTCATATATATATAACGAATTTTATGAAGAAACTGCTCCTTATATTCTTTGCTTTTTGTTTGGTCGTATGTGCTTGCAGTGGCGGATATTCTTTTACGGGAGCAAGTATAGACCCAAACACAAAGACTTTTCATGTAGAAACATTTTTAAATCGAGCGAGTATTGTCCAGCCAATTTTGGCATCGGAGCTTACCTATGCAATGATAAACAAAATACGTTCCGGGACGTCTTTAATTGAGACGGACGACCAAGCGGACGTATATTTTCGGGGGACTATAACAAACTATTCGGTATCTCCCGTTGCCATATCTTCCAACGACCAAGCCGCCAAGAACAGATTAACCATAAGCGTTAGAGTTACTTTTCGTAACAGACAGGATAGCAAGTCCGATTTTGAAACAACTTTTTCGCGATACAAAGAGTATGATTCTTCTTTATCACTTTCCAACGTAGAAGAAGAATTGATAAGAGAAATAAATGAAGAATTGGTTGATGACATTTTCACTAAAGCATTTGTTAACTGGTAACAAAAGAAAACATATTTTACTTGGCAGATATCGAAGCATTCTTACTAACAATAAGAGATACAAACATACTGTCAGTATCATAGGTTGGATTTTGTGTGTTTTGTCTTCTTTTTTGTACATTGCCACACTCTACCCCACAGTAGCCTTTTGGGATAGCGGAGAATTTATTTTTACCGCATACGGTTTGCAAACCGGACACCAGCCGGGCGCTCCTCTATACCAACTTTTGGCAAAAATATTTTCTTTGTTTTCTTTCGGTAACACGAAATTGATTGCACCTTTGGTAAATTCTCTTTCCGCCATTGCCTCTGGGTTGAGCATTATGCTATTGTTTCATATCTTTTTGTACATATTTAATAAATACAGCGAAAGATATGTCGGAAATATAGTAGCCGCAATTTTAGCCTCTTCCGTATTTGCCCTAACGGACAGTTTTTGGACATCCTCCACGGAAGCTGAAGTTTATAGTCTTTCTTTTTTGTTTACAACTCTTTGTATAAGAATTATACTCATCTGGGAGGAAAAACCTGTAGAAAAATATATAATTTTGATTTGTTTTTTATTGGGGCTGTCTTTTTGCGTCCACCCCTTAACTCTGTTGGTTATACCCGCCTTGGTTTTGATAATATATTTTCACTACAAAAGAATAACACCGAAAAGATTATTTTTTGTTGCCATTATCTCCGTAGTATCTCTTACCGCTTTTTATTACAGTTTTGCATTTTTCATAATTTGGTTTTCCAAAGTTTGGCTCGCTTTGTTGTTAGTAGGTATGGATATTGCAACATTTTTAATTGCAAAAAAACTGCACAAACCCTTACTTAATACCATATTGTTTTGTGTAATATTTTTCTTTGTTGGCACTTCACCTTATTCGGTTACCATTATACGCGGGTCGCAACATCTTCCTTTTAACGAATACGGAGTAAAAGACACATCGGAGTTAAAAGGTTATGTGTCAAGAAATGCTTATATAAAAGCTCCTTTGTTTTACGGACCTTACTACACGGCATTACCTCCGAAAGATTTTGAAGTAAAAAACGGATTCCTAACTCCCGTCTTTGACCAAAAACTTTGTACTTTTTTCCCTCGCATGTGGAATTACACCTCTGTTTCCAACGAAGACGGTTATACCTCATGGGTCGGACAACCGGAAAACAGCGTAATAGTAGACGGACAACAAAGAGATAAACCTTCTTTCAAACAAAACCTTACTTTTTTTCTAAATTATCAAACCTACTATATGTATTTAAGATACTTGCTTTGGAATTTCTGTGGCAAAACCAATGATTTGCAAGGATACGGAGATATAACAAACGGAACTTGGCAGACGGGCTTTTATTACGTTGATAGATTTTTGGGAATAGAGGACGGCAAAATACCTTCTTTTTATGAAAACAAGGCTAACAACAAATATTTTTTCATACCCCTTATTCTGTGTTTGTTCGGCATCTTTTATCATATAGGAAAGGACGTTAAGAGATTTTTGTTTGTATTATCAATTTTTGTTATGTACTCCGTAGCAATGATAATTTTCTTGAACAACTCCGCATACGAGCCAAGAGAAAGAGATTATATTTATCTGCCTTCTTTTATGGCAGTAAGTATATGGATAGGTATAGGAATGCTGGGCATTTCTCAGATAATAGCAAACATAATAAGAGTGAAAAAGCCAAGGTATGTTTTACCCGTCTTTATTGTTATCCCTATTTGGTTGGGAGTTCAAAACTATGACGACCACAATCACAGACACCAATACACAGCCTATAATTTTGCCTGTTCCATGCTAAACTCTTGTGAGAAAAACGCAATACTTTTTGTAGACGGGGACAACGATACATACCCTTTGTGGTATGCTCAAAACGTGGAACACATAAGAGAGGATGTGAGGGTAATAAACCGCGCTTTACTCAATAATCCCTATACCATTTCGCAACTGAAATATTCTTTTGACAACAATCCGGGGTTAAACCTGCTTATACAAGAAAAAGATTATAGCAACGGCACGATGTCCGAGGTTCAAATAATACCCTCATTTGACACCGTTAATATCAAAGGGGCTTTGGTATCCTTGTACAAAAACAAGGGGTTGAACAAAAAATTTACCTCATGTATAAAGGCTCTTTATACCAACAAATTTGAAATCCCAATACAAAATCAAACCGTTAAAATAATCTTGGACAATGCCGTCCTAACACGAAGTGATATTGTTTTGTTGGATATAATAGCAAACAACCCCAATCGTCCTATTTATTTTTCCGCTTGGAGCAATGATAATTTTTTGTGTTTGGACAACTATTTGAGTTTGGAAGGTTTTGCCTATAAGTTGGGTGCGGCGAAAAACGAACTGAGGGAAATTATAGCACAAAAGGCCGGTCATATAAATAGTGAAAAAATGTATGATAATATTATGCACGGCTTTTCCTTTAAGAACTTTAACAAGAATATCTATTTCAACGAAACGGAAAGAAATATGATATTATATTATACTCAAAACATATCCGCTTTGGCATACAAACTATTACAAGAGGGGAAAAACGATAAAGTCTTATCCTTACTGAATAAATGTTTGGAAGAAATTCCTTATAAAATACACTCATATCCTTTGGCTTTGGCGGATATGGCCATTATTTACTCTATTTTGAACGAAAAAGAAACAGCTCATTCTCTTATGAAACACTCTTTAAAGGAGTTTGGAAAATATATGGACAAATATTGCATAGCTTCCATCCGTATGCAGGCTCAACAAAGGTTGGAAGCCGAAAGAAAAATATCCTATTATCTCAATCTTTGCATTCTTTCCGAAGAATGGGGTATAGAGGATATGAGAATGCTACTTTCGGAAAGTTTTTTCTCGGTAATACGACCATACTTGGAAATAACCTACAGGCAAAAAAAAATAATGATGCTCAACGATATATATTATGACCAAGAAATAAACAGAATGAATGATTTGATTGAACAAATATTATCCTTTGCCAAACATTACGAAGAAGAGTTGCCCGAACAGATGTAACAAAAACCTATTACATAAATATGCTTTTTAGCAAAGTTTTGTAACTTTGCAATACAAAATACACATAACGATGGGACAAGAAAAATATAATCTAAGAGGAGTTTCTGCAAAAAAAGAAGACGTACACAACGCTATTAAAAATATAGACAAAGGATTATTTCCAAATGCCTTTTGCAAAGTTGTACCCGATACCTTAACCGGAAGCAAAGACCACTGTATGTTAATGCATGCAGACGGAGCAGGAACAAAAACTTCTTTGGCTTATATGTATTGGAAACAGACGGGAGACCTCTCCGTTTGGAAAGGTATAGCACAAGATTCCGTGGTTATGAATACGGATGACTTGTTATGTGTGGGAGTAACGGACAATATGCTATTATCCTCCACAATAGGCAGAAACAAAAATCTTATTCCGGGAGAGGTTATCAAAGCCATAATAGAAGGAACGGAGGAGTTTTTGGAAACCCTTCGCAGTTATGGTATCGGTATATATTCCACGGGGGGAGAAACCGCAGATGTGGGCGATTTGGTACGAACGATTATAGTAGACAGCACTGTTGTTGCCCGTTCTTTACGCAAGGATATTATTACTGCCGACAATATACGAGAGGGAGATGTTATTGTTGCCTTGGCTTCCTTCGGACAAGCAAGTTACGAAAAAGAATATAACGGAGGAATGGGAAGCAACGGTTTGACCTCGGCAAGGCACGATGTATTCGGCAAAGAGTTTGCCGATAAATACCCCGAAAGCTATGATAACAATTTGCCGCAAGAGGTAGTATATTGCGGAAGCAAATCTTTAACCGAACAAATAACGATAGACGACAGAGACAGTATCATAACGGTCGGCAAACTTATTCTTTCTCCGACAAGAACATACGCTCCGGTAATAAAACAAATTGTAAAAGAGTACGGCAAAGACATACACGGAATAATACATTGTACGGGGGGAGCCATGATTAAGGTATTGAATTTTGTTAAAAAATTACATATAGTCAAGGACAACCTGTTTGAATTGCCTCCTTTGTTTCGTATGATAGAAAACGAAAGCAAAACTCCTCGCAAAGAAATGTATCAAGTTTTTAACATGGGACAGAGAATGGAGATTTATTGCCCTGTACACGTTGCCAATGATATTATGGCTATAAGCGAATCATTTAATATTAGGGCAAGAATATCGGGTTATGTGGAAAAAAGCGAAAAAACTCGCTTGACAATAAAAGACAATAAGGGCATTTATGAATATTAATTTGCAGGGAACTTTTAATTTATAATGAATAATATACGCATATACATATTTTTTTTAATTCTGCCTTTTGCGGTTTTTGCTCAACAAGAAAAAACCGAGGATTATCTCAATTATGAAAGAAATTACAATGAGTTGCTAAAATCCTATTATATAACCACAAACGAAAAACTTCTAAATCAAAAGTTTTCCACAAGTGAATATACTTATTCCTCTACAAGTAAGGCTTCTTTGATAGCAGACGAAGTGTATGAACGCAGATTAAAAAGCCTACCCTCTGCAGTAAATCTTGTTTACAATCAACAGGTAAGAAATCATATCGTATATTATTTGGACAGAATGAACAGTAGTGTCGGAGTAATGTTGGGACTCAGCAAATACTACTTTCCTATTTTTGAAAACATTTTGGATTCTTATGGCGTACCGACAGATTTAAAATATTTGGTAGTTATAGAAAGTGCCTTTAATCCCAAGGCAGTTTCACGTGCGGGAGCAACGGGACTATGGCAATTTATGTACGCAACGGGTATAGTTTACGACCTAAGAGAAAGTGCTATTGTAGATGATAGGTGCGACCCCATCAAATCAACAATAGCGGCAGCAAGATTTCTAAAGGATTTATATAACATCTACAACGATTGGTCTTTGGTTTTGGCTGCTTATAACTGCGGTCCTGGCAATGTTAATAAGGCAATGAAACGCTCGGGCAAAAAAGATTTCTGGGATATATATTCCTACCTTCCGCGAGAAACAAGGAATTACGTGCCAGCCTTTATAGCGGCAACATATGTTATGAATTTTTATGATAAACACGACATACAACCTGTTGAACTTTCCCAACCTCTAAATCTTATAAATGACACCGTACGAGTAAGCAAAGATGTTTATTTCGGACAAATTGCCGATGTGTTGCAAATGCCATTGGAGGAAATTGAGGCTTTGAATCCTCAATACAAAATGTCTTATATACCCGGCACACAGGCGGAGTATTCTCTTAAGCTTCCTTTTGATTACATAGATAAATATATAGAGTTGGAGGACTCCATAGTCTTACATGATTTGGAAAAATACAAAAAAAATCTAATTAAGGACGAGGAGGGTGATAGCAACGTATATGTGATAAAAACCATATGTCACAAGGTTAAAAGAAAAGAGACTTGGACCTCAATATCCAAAAGATACAATGTCTCCGTATCCGAACTTCGTTCATGGAACAAAAAAATAAAAAGAAATAAACTGAGAGTGGGGACAATGCTTACGGTAAAACAAAAAGTACCAATAGAGAAAGAAAAAATCATAGACAAAGAAGAGAACGAAAAGTCTCCATTCGAACAAAACGAAATAGTGGAAGCAAATAACTCCGACAATCAGCTACAAAAAACAGACGAGCAAACTCCTACGAGCAAAAAAGCGACTCAAAAAAAGAAACAAACAAGTTCAAAAATTCATACTGTAAAATCAGGTGAAACTCTTTCTTCCATTGCAAAAAAATATGGCACAAGCGAGCAGAAACTGACACGACTAAATGGCTTTAATAATAAAACAGCCAATAGGTTGAGAATAGGTCAAAAAATCAAAATCAAGTAATTTTTTTATGAAAATAAAATACACGATAACAATTCTTGTTGTTATTTTATTATTGGTATTTGCCGTCTGCTACATTTTTCCAAAAGAAGGCTTGTCTGTTGGTAGTGTACATATAACCATTCCGTCCATTGAAGAAATATTTACGGGAAACAATGCAAAATATGCGGATATTGACAAGATTATAAATAATTTGGATAGTGAAAATAATAGTAAAGATTCTTCTCCTTACAAAAGGGAGCGTAAGGATGGGTTTGTATATATGGAATATCCGGATGAGAATGAGGATTTATTGTACGATTTTTTTGAAAATTTGGAAAACTCAAAGCACAAAACAGTAAGAGTTTTACACTATGGAGATTCTCAAATAGAAGGAGATAGGATTACTTCTTTTATAAGGAAAAAACTACAAGAAAAATTTTACGGAGAAGGACAAGGAAACATTCCTATATTTTCCTCCTCGGTTGTATATAATGTTAATTATCAATACTCAAATAATTGGATACAGCATCAAATAATAAAACACTCCAAAGGTTTTTATGATTACGGAATAATGATGTCTGTCTTAGAGTCTTTACCTTCCGATTCTGTTGATACGTATGTTGATTTCAGTTTTCTCAAACCTATATTCTCACCTTTAAAACTCTATTGTTCTGCCTACGATAGTGCGACCGAAGTACAAATATTTGCAAACAAAAATCTTATTACAAGTCAAACATTAAATCAAAAAATTATTAACACCATAGATATTAATACGGACAGGTCAATAAAGAAATTGAGAATAAAAATCAAAGGCAATGCCGTATTGTATAGTTTGGATATTTCAAAACAAAACGGTGTTTATGTAGACAATATATCACTCAGGGGGTCAGCCGGTTTGGGTTTTACAAATAGTTCCAAACAACTTTTATCCTCCCTTGCTGACGAGAATAAATTAAACGTAAAATTGATACTTATGCAATTTGGTGTGAATGCCTTATCCGACGAACCCAATAAAGTTACGTCAAATTATTATAAATATTTCAAAAGAAAGTATTCTCAGCAATTGGCTTTTTTGAAAGAGTCTATGCCTGGTGCGGAAATTATAGTTATAGGCTCTTCCGATAGGTCTATAAAAAAAGGTGACAATTATATTACCAACCCGGATGTTCCAATACTAATAGATGCTCAACGGCAAGCCGCCAAAGAAAACGGATGTATGTTTTGGAATTTATTTTCCGCTATGGGGGGAGAAAACTCCATGCCCGCCTGGGTTTTCAGAGATAAGCCTTTGGCAAATACGGATTTTATACACTTCAATGCAAGAGGTTCGGAATATGTCGGAGAATTGTTTTACAATGCCTTATATGAAGAGTATTTGGAATACCAAAAACACAAAAACAATATAAAACATAACCCTTTATAACCCGTCCGCTACGTCAATTGTGAGACTTTGCCCAAACCCCGTCAATCCATAACCTTTGTTATCGATGTCATCACACCGTCCTTGAAAACGAGGGCACGAGGACGCTTTTTTGTGGAGTGTTGTAAGTTGAAGTAAAGTTGTGCAATAAGAGAGGTTATTAATTTTTTCTATTTTCCCTTATGGTTATATTTGTTTTGATTAATTTTGTCAAAATAACAAAACAAAATGAATTACATTTGTAAATATGATTCTTGTTTTGGGGAAATTATTTTATCCTCACAAGGTGAGGCCTTAACAGGGCTTTGGTTTAAAAATCAAAAACATTTTCCTTCGGATACAAAACAACTAACAGAGCAAATTGATTTGCCCATTTTCAAGCAGGTTATCTCATGGTTGGATATATATTTTTCGGGTAATAATCCCGGTTTTGTACCTAAAATGGAGTTAATCACTACTCCTTTACGTAAAATGGTATGCGAAATAATGTTAGGTATTCCTTATGGTCAAACTACCACCTATAAAGCAATAGCACAAAACATTGCAAGACAAAGAAAAATCCCTACCTTTTCCTGCCAAGCTGTCGGACAAGCCGTAGGACATAACCCTATTTCCATTATCATACCTTGTCATAGAGTATTAGCCTCCGATGGTAGCCTTAGAGGGTATGCCGGAGGTTTGGACAGAAAGCAGAAATTATTACTATTAGAGGGTATAGTATGCGACAAATAAGGAATATTTGAAAAATCTTTATTGCAAAAAAAAATAAATAAATAAATTATCCCAAATCCTTGATTGTATGGGGTTGAAATTCTTTTTCAAGCAGAGCTATTTTATCCAAATGTTTTTTATAAGCCTTTGTATCAGGGTTTATGGGTCTATGATTTTTCATTGTCCAAAGTTTAAGGAATTGATTGTTTAGTGACAATGTTTCTTGCGAAAAATAGGTTTGAGAAAATATTTTCCAAATGTAATCAACGGCAACGGAGTTTATGTGCAACATATCTTCCGCATAAAATCTGTAATCTCTGAGAGTGTCCGTAACTATTTCGTATGAAGGAAAATATTCTATGTTGTTATTTTTTCTTAACTCCTCGATTGCAAGATGGAGATGTGATTTTGAGATAAGGTTGTCCCTATAGCCCTCCTTCCAATGCCTAATAGGAGAGACGGTAAACATAAAATGATAATCTTTATTAAAGATTGTTCTCAAATTATTTATTGTTGTCCGCAGTATGTTTGCCATATCCGTATATGTTACCATACGTCTGTCTATTAAAGTGTTATCTATCTTGTGACAGTTACCCATTAGAGTATTTGAAGGCTTATACCAATATGTCCATGCGGTCCCCAATGTTATAAAAATATAGTCTGTATCTTTCAAGAAATTATAAGACTTTTCCATATTCTTGTTTATGAGATTTAAACAGGTTTGTTTGTCTTTTGCTCTAAAATCTCCGTGTGCGGAAAGAAGATAGTAGTACTCATTGTTAAAAATTAAGTCTTTTTCAATAAAGAATTCTTGCCTCATCACTCTGTCCAAACATTCCGCAATAGAGAGAGGGTTATATAAGATACCAAAAGGATTTTTAAATGTAAGGTAACCGCATCGGTGAAATCTTTCGCTAATTTCATTGGAAAAACAAGAGCCTATAAAAAACAGCTTATTTTTATGATTAATTTTTTCTAACGAAGGTTCTATTTTTAAGGTTGTAAAAAAATCGTTCATCTGCTTTTTAGTATTTTTGCAAAAGTATATTTTTTATTCAAATAATAACACAAATAAAGCAGGCTTTTGATAACAACAATAGTTTGTTATCAAAAGCCTGACAACTTGTTATGAATAAAATTTTAGTATTTCTTTACACTGTCATACCTCCGTCAACGGAAAGAGTTGCCCCGTTTATATACGCAGCCTCGCTACTTGCAAGAAAAGCAAACATTGCCGCTATATCCTCAGGTGTACCCAATCTGCCTACCGGCACTTTGGCAACCATAGAGTCCAAAACTTCTTTTGGCATTTTTGCAACCATATCGGTAGCAATAAAACCCGGAGCCACGGCATTAACCGTTATCCCTTTTCTGCCCAACTCTCTGGCCAAAGTTTTTGTCATACCTATAATACCTGCCTTTGTGGCAACATAATTCGTTTGACCGAAATTGCCGTACAAACCAACAACGGAAGATACATTGATTATACGTCCCCAACCTTTTTCCAACATCATTGGAGAAATACATTTTATACAGTTGAACGTACCCGTAAGGTTGATGTCTATAACGCTTTGCCAAATTTCGGGTGTCATTTTCTTTAAAGTGGAGTCGTTCGTAATACCGGCATCATTAATAAGAATATCGCAGCCTCCCTTAAGCTCCTTTACTTTCTCGGTAGCCTGCTCTACATTTTTAAAGTTGCTGACATCTACAGGCATAAAAGTAATATCAAACCCTTTTGTTTTAGCCTCCGAAACAAAGGCTTCTCCTTTTTGAGAATTTCTTGCCCACACTATAACGTCTGCTCCTTCTTGTGCAAAACGCAAGGCGCTTGCCTTCCCAATACCTGAGGTGCCGCCTGTAATAACGGCTACCTTACCTTCCAATCTTTTCATGGCGAATATGTTTTATTGTTTGTTGATATATTTGCGCGAAGTTAGTTATTTTTTCACACCTCACAACAAATTGTTTTCAAAAAATAATATTGTAACTTTCATGAACGGTCAAAATATATTTTTATCTTTGAGAGAAACAGAGAATTAAGAGTTTTTTTCTATCTTTGCAAACTGAAAAAAGACGTAACAAATATATTTTTTTAATAATCTTATAAAAACAAAAAAAAGTATGTCACAAATAATAGGCATTCATGCAAGACAGATTTTGGATTCAAGAGGAAATCCTACCGTAGAAGTAGAGGTATATACGGAAGCCGGAGCAATAGGTAGGGCGGCCGTTCCTTCCGGAGCATCAACGGGAGTACACGAAGCCGTAGAACTTAGAGACGGAGACAAAAGCTTTTATATGGGTAAAGGAGTCTTAAAGGCAGTACAAAACGTAAATAAAACCATAGCCGAAGAGCTTAAAGGTTTGCCCGTACAAGAACAAATACTTATAGACCAAAGAATGATAGATTTGGACGGTACGGACAATAAAAAACGTTTGGGCGCAAATGCCATACTCGGTGTTTCTTTGGCTTGTGCAAAAGCCGCCGCTATGGAAACCGGACAAGACCTTTACAGATATATAGGAGGAGCAAATGCATACGTTTTGCCGACACCTATGATGAATATTCTCAATGGCGGTTCGCATGCCGATAACAAAATAGATTTTCAGGAATTTATGATTATGCCCGTTGGAGCAAATTCTTTTTCTGAGGGTTTGCGTATGGGAGCTGAGGTTTTTCATAATTTGAAATCTGTTCTCAAAGACAAAGGACATTCAACCAATGTGGGAGATGAGGGAGGTTTTGCTCCCAATCTCGGTAGTAATGAGGAGGCGATCGAGGTTGTTTTGCAAGCAATAGAAAGAGCCGGATATCGTCCGGGAGAAGATATTTGCATAGCCCTTGACCCTGCAAGCAGTGAGTTTTTCTCTCCGGAGGAAAATGTTTATCATTTCAAATGGTCCAGTGGTGAAAAACTTACCTCTTCTCAGATGGCAGACTATTGGAAAACCTGGGCGGAAAAATATCCTATAATTTCCATAGAAGACGGTATGGCAGAAGACGATTGGCAGGGTTGGAAACTTTTGACTGGCGCTATAGGTAAAAAAATACAGTTGGTAGGAGATGATTTGTTTGTAACCAATGTTAAACGTTTGCAGATGGGAATAGAAAAACATGTTGCCAACTCCATACTTATCAAGTTTAACCAAATAGGTACCTTAACCGAAACAATAAATGCCGTTCGTTTGGCTAACAACAACAAATATACCGCCGTAATGTCTCACAGAAGCGGAGAAACAGAGGACACTACCATAGCCGACCTTGCCGTTGCTTTGAATACCGGAGAAATTAAGACCGGCTCTGCTTCTCGTACGGATAGAATTTGCAAATACAATCAATTACTCAGAATAGAAGAATCTTTGGGGGAACAAGCCATTTATCTTGGAAGAAAATTCTTAGATGTTTTGAAATAGTTTTTGAATGGATATTTAATTTATCAAGGAGTTATTCTTTTTTTTAAGCATAAATAAAAAGAATAACTCTTTTTTTCATAAAATAAACGGCAAACAATCCATATTAAAAAAAACTCTTAACTTTGCAGTCTCACTTAAAAAGTCAGAATAAAAAAGATGAAAAATCTTCTACGTTTGTCCTTGTCTGTAATCTTTGTGTTGATTTGCGGTCAAATCAAAGGGCAAACTCGTCTTTTTTTTGAGAAAAACTTGGGGCAGTGGGAAGAGGAAATACTTTATAAAACATCCTTTAAACAAGGCAATATTTATCTCAGGCAAGACAGAATAAGCATACTTGTAAAAGATAGCAACAATACGTTTTTTCATCCCCATGGCTTGGAAAATGAAGAATACAAAAACAATTATTCCATTTTTTCCATAAAACCGAAAACCGATAAGGTTTCCGAAATAATTCCGCAACTTCGCTTGGAATACCATACAAATTATTTTATAGGCAATGACAAACGGAAACATTTTGCCAACGTTCCTTGTTTTGAAAGTGTCATTTATAAAGAAATTTACGATAATATAGATTGGAAAATTGACACGAAAAACGATTACATAAAACATACTTTTATAGTACATCCTAAGGGAGAGGTGAAAAATATAGAGATAGAGTATTTGGGGGTGGAAAACATAACCATAGAAGGTGGAAAGTTGATTCTCAGTGCAAAATACGGACAAATAACCGAACCCGAACCTTATGTAATACAACGTAAAGACGGGCAAATAATAGAAATTAAAGGAGAGTACATTGTAGAGGGCAATATTGTAAAATATTTAATTGAACAATATGACAAAAATTATGATTTGGAAATAGACCCTGGCTTAATTTTTTCCACTTATTCAGGTTCGCACTCAGATACTTGGGGAATGACCTCCTGTTACGACCGAAAGGGAAGAATAATTAGTGGAGGTATTGTTGCAGGCGAGCAATATCCTATTACGGAAGGAGCGTATGAAGATTCTTTTAGCGGAAATTGGGACTGTGTTATTACAAAATACAATGAAGATGCCTCCTTACCTATTTTCTCCACTTTCTTGGGAGGTGGCAAAGGGGAAATGCCACATAGTATGATAGTAAACAATAATGAAGAAATAGTAATTTTTGGAACGACGGGCAGCAATAATTTTCCGGTGACCGATTTTGCTTTTCAACCCGTATTCAAGGGAGGAGAAGAGCCCATTATATATGAAAATACCATAAGTTACGAAAACGGAGCGGATATGTTTATTGCTTGTCTTAGTGCAGAGGGTGACAGCCTATTGGCTTCTACTTTTTTGGGAGGTACGTCCAATGACGGGTTAAATTTCAGAAGTTACTACGGGTCAAATTATAGAACATTATACGATGGCAACGATTCTTTGTATATTAATTACGGAGACATAGCACGGGGAGAAATTATAACGGATAAAGATAACAACGTATATGTGGCAAGTTGTACTTTCTCTACGGATTTTCCTATAAGTGTGGGCTGTTTTCAAAGTTCTAATAAAGGAGGACAGGAAGCCCTTGCGGTTAAATTGGATAGGTCATTATCTCAACTTCTCTACTCTACCTATATAGGAGGTAGTAACAACGATGCTGCTTATTCTTTGGATATGGATGCCTATAACAGAGTGTATATAACAGGAGGTACAACCTCTTCGGATTTTCCCACAAGTAACAATGCCTACAACTCAAATTTTAACGGAGGCACGGCGGACGCTTTTCTTTGTCTGTTGTCTGCAGAAGGTACGACGCTTGAAAGTTCTACTCTTTTTGGTTCCGACCAATACGACCAGGCCTTTTTTGTACGATTGGATAACGACTATTACCCTTATATCTTCGGTCAAACCAAAGCAAGCGGTTCTACTTTAATATATAATGCCAATTATAGCATAGCAAATAGCGGACAGTTCGTTGCCAAGTTTTCAAAATATTTGGATTCTTTGAAATGGTCAACTGTTTTCGGTTCCGGAAACGGAATGATAAACCTCTCTCCCGTAGGTTTTGCGGTGGATATTTGCGGTAGAATATATTGCGCGGGATGGGGAAGAGTATTCAAGTATCAACAAAATACTTTCGGATATCAGTCTCTCGGCACGGAAAACTTGCAAACCTCAGCAAATGCTTATTCTTCGCAAACAGATGGGCAAGATTTTTATATTATGGCTATGGAAAAAGATGCAGCTGGATTTAATTACGGAAGTTTTTTCGGTGAAGTATCTCCCATAGTAACACAAGGAGTAGACCACGTGGACGGAGGAACATCTCGTTTTGACAGATACGGCAATCTTTATCAAACAATATGTGCTTCTTGCGGAGCAAGTCAGGGTTTTCCAACTACTGCAAATGCTTATAGCGATTCAAATCTTTCGTCCAACTGCAATATGGGTTCTTTTAAATTTGAAGTCAATAACGATTTTGCCGTTGCTAATTTCATTAGTCCGAAACCTGCTTGCAAAAACACACCTTTTAGTTTTACAAATCTTTCGCGAGGAAGTAATTTTCTTTGGGATTTTGGAGACGGAAACACTTCAACAACCTACAGCCCCACACATGTATATCATAACCCGGGAATATATTCCGTAAAACTTATTGCCAATAAGGAAGACGGTTGCCAACTTTCGGATACCGTTACAAAGAACCTTATAGTTCTTGGAGATACCTCCTATTATATAGATAGTATGGAAACATGTGCTTCTGTTCCCGTACAAATAGGACTAAATCTAAGTTACAACAGCTCTGAGGTAAGTTTTTCTTGGCATCCCGCCCACTTGGTTAGCGATTCTACCATAAGCAATCCTTATTATTTGGGACTTCAACCTCAACTTCTTTGGCTTATTGTATCGGACGGTTTTTGTACTGATACCATCTATCAATATGTGAATACTACAAAACTAACGAATGTTTTGGAAGATAGTCTTAATTTTTGCACTTTGCCCTTAGAGTATTCTTTGCCGGAATTAGAGAATTCCATTATTAAAGTTTCTCTTGACAGAGAGTTTGCAGACACTTTAACCGTTTTAGATAACAAGATAATTATAAATGACACTCTAAACAAATATATTTACGTTTCCTATACGCAAGGCAATTGCAGCAATATGGATAGTGTTTATCTTAATTACACGGGTTATGATTTTGAACTAAACATAATAAATACCGGCTGTATGCAAAGCGATAACGGAAAAGCGGAGGTAATTAGTCATACCTTTCCGTCAGAGGTAAATTATATTTGGTCATGTTCTCAAAAAGATACCTCTGCCGTAGAGAATCTCTCCGTTGGTACTTACACCGTAAAGTTACAGGACAATAACGGATGTTTTTTACAAAAAGAATTCAATATTGCCTCCTACAACGATATGACCGTTACGGAAGAAGTTATTAATAATTCTTGCCCGGAGGTAAGAGACGGAAAAATAACCTTACATATAAGCGGAGGCTTATCGCCCTATAGTATAGAATGGAATAATATTGAAGGTGATAGTGTTTTACAAAATTTGACACAAGGAACTTATGTTTATAACGTAACCGACCAAACCGGATGTAGTGTTTCAAAAGAAATAATTATAAAGCCCTTGGATACAATGGAAGTTAGTTTGGAAAATACTCTTAATAATTGTCCCTCAGGGTGTTCCGCTCAAATACTCTCTTTTGTATCCGGAGGCAACGAACCCTATGCGTATACATGGAATACCGGAGCGGAGACACCTAATATTTATAATGTTTGCAATGGAAACTACTCACTAAATGTTGAAGATAAAAACGGGTGCAAAGCCACTGCTTTCGTAGAAGTAGGAAATATAGACGCTTTTGAAAATTTTGAGGTTTGGGCTTCGGATTATCAGGTATATGACGGAGCAACAATAACCTTGTATGCCACAGATTTACCGGGTTTTTCTTATTCTTGGTCGCCGTCGGATAATCTTTATTCTCCTTATAATTCTTCTACGTCTGCCAAAATGTATGAAAGTACGGAATTCTCTGTTTTTGTAACGGACAACAAAGGATGTTCCAAAGAAGGCAAACTTCAAATCAAGGTAGAGTATGTAAATTGTGACGAACCGAATATTTTTATTCCTAATGCTTTTACTCCGAACTCGGATGGTGTTAATGATGAGATAGGAGTATCGGGAGAATATATTTTCTCAATTAACCTTGCCGTATACGACCGTTGGGGAGAAAAAGTATTTCATACCACAGACATTAACAGAACTTGGGACGGAAACTTTAGAGGTAAACCTTGTCAGTCCGGAGTGTATTACTATAAATTGGAGGTAAAATGTCTTGGAGGTAAAACGTTTGTCAAAGGAGGTGATATTACTCTTATACGATAATACATTTGTAAAAAATTAAATGTCAAAACGAAATAAATACTACGTTGTTTGGGTAGGTAGAAAAACGGGGATTTTTTCCTCTTGGGAAGAGTGCAAAGAAAGTGTGGACAAATTTGAAAATGCAATATACAAATCCTTTGATAGTCTGCCACAAGCTCAAGAGGCTTTCTCTCTCGCCGGTTATGATTACTTACAACACAAAAAACAAAGAGAAATAATAATTCCCCAAAAAGATATTTCCGTTTGTTTTACGTTACCTATAATAGACGCTTTGTGTACCGATGCCGCCTGCAGTGGAAACCCTGGCGTTATGGAATACCAAGGAGTGTATATCAAAACGGGAAGAAGAATTTTTCATTATTATTCTCCCATTGGAACAAATAATATAGGCGAATTTCTTGGTGTGGTACATGGTCTGTCTTTTCTCAAACGTTACAACTACCCTCAACCTCTTTATACCGATAGTATTAACGCCATTAAATGGGTAAAGGATAAAAAATGCAAAACCAAATTAACCTTGAACGAAAAGACAAAGGAACTTTTTGATTATATACATAGGGCAGAGCATTGGTTAAAAACAAATAATTATACTACACAAATTCTCAAATGGGATACGGAACATTGGGGAGAAATACCTGCCGATTTTCATAGAAAATAGGTTGTTTTCTTTTCTTACTGTCAATATTCGGACAATAGTTTTCTGACAAAATGTCATATTGTATTTTTTGGCACAAGGTTTGAATTTATAAGTTTTGTTATTCGATTAATGAATAGCGAAAATAGTAAATTAGATTTGATTATTAATTATAAAAAAACATATAAAACAATGGGGAAAATAATTGGAATAGACCTTGGAACTACGAACTCTTGCGTAGCGGTAATGGAGGGAAACGAAACTGTGGTAATACCTAATAGTGAAGGTACGCGTACCACACCGTCTGTTGTAGGATTTACCAAAGACGGAGAAATAAAAGTCGGCAACCCGGCAAAACGTCAGGCAATAACTAACCCTCAAAATACTATTTACAGTATTAAGAGGTTTATGGGTAACATGTTTGACCAAGTACAAGAGGAAATCAAACACATACCCTACAAGGTAACACGCGGAGACAACAATACGCCAAGGGTGGATATAAACGGAAAACTCTACACACCACAGGAAATTTCTGCCATTATTTTGCAGAAAATGAAAAAGACTGCGGAGGATTATTTGGGACAAACGGTATCGGAGGCCGTTATTACCGTACCGGCTTATTTTAATGATGCTCAACGTCAGGCAACCAAAGAGGCCGGTGAAATAGCAGGCTTGAAGGTAAGACGTATTATTAACGAACCTACGGCTGCCGCTTTGGCGTACGGATTGGACAAAAAGAATTCCGATTCTCATATTGCAGTGTTTGACCTTGGTGGCGGTACCTTTGATATCAGTATTTTGGAGTTGGGTGACGGAGTCTTTGAGGTAAAATCTACCAATGGAGATACTCACCTTGGCGGAGATGATTTTGACAGAAAGATTATAAATTATCTTGCCGAAGAGTTTATGAAAGACAATCCTAACGTGGATTTAAGAAAGGACCCTATGGCTTTGCAACGTTTGAAAGAGGCGGCAGAAAAGGCTAAAATAGAACTTTCTTCTTCTACACAAACGGAAGTGAATTTGCCTTACATAACTTCAATAGACAACGTACCTCAACACCTTAACGTAACTTTGACAAGAAGCAAGTTTGAGCAGCTTTGTGACGACCTTATCAAACGCTGTTTGATTCCTTGCGAAAAGGCTTTGAAGGACGCAGGTTATGACAAAAATAAGATAGATGAGGTTATTCTTGTAGGAGGTTCTACTCGTATTCCTGCCGTCCAGCAATTGGTTCAAGACTTCTTTGGCAAGACACCTAACAGGTCTGTCAATCCGGACGAGGTAGTTGCCATAGGTGCAGCCATACAAGGAGGCGTCCTTACCGGTGAAGTTAAGGATGTGTTATTACTAGACGTTACTCCTTTGTCTTTGGGTATAGAGACTTTGGGAGGAGTTATGACCAAGTTAATAGAGGCTAACACAACCATACCTACCAAAAAATCACAAGTTTTCTCCACAGCGCAAGACAATCAACCAAGTGTGGAGATTAACGTTTTGCAAGGAGAAAGGACGCGTGCGGCTGATAATAAAAGTTTGGGTAGATTTATCCTTAGCGATATACCACCTGCAAGAAGGGGTGTGCCACAAATAGAGGTTACTTTTGATATAGATGCAAATGGTATTTTGAACGTTTCTGCTCTTGACAAGGCTACCAATAAACAACAAAGTATAAAAATAGAGGCTTCAAGCGGTTTGTCCGAGGAGGAAATCAAAAGAATGAAGGCAGATGCCGAAGCTCATGCAGACGAAGACAAGAGAATGAAAGAAGAGGCAGAGAAAATCAATGCGGCAGATGCTATGATATTCCAAACCGAAAACTTCTTGAAAGAAAATGCGGACAAAGTTCCTGCCGATAAAAAATCGGAAGTGGAAAGTGCCCTAAAAGATTTGAAAGATGCACATGCTCAAAAAAATATTTCCGCAATAGATTCTGCAACCGAAAGACTCAACAACGTCCTTCAGTCCGTTAGCCAAAATATGTACCAAGGCGCAAATAACAATCAAGGACAGACTCAAAACAATGCCTCCGATACCTCCGATAATAGCGGTCAAAACAAAGATAACGACAACGTGACAGACGCAGATTTTGAGGAAGTGAAATAAAATTGCCAACAAACACTAATCAAAAATAAGCAAATCCCAGTAACATAATAAGTTACCGGGATTTTTATTTCTTAATAATGATTAATTCTTGCCGTTTTTAATCGTTTTTAGACTTATATCTGTACCATATTTGTGTCACGACTTAATGGGAGATGAAGTGCGATATAATTTAAAAGTAAATTGATAACCAGATAGATACAAATATTATGGCAAGTGAAAAATTAAGATAGAACGGAAATGCGAAATTTGCGGTAAATTTTTTATTGCAAATACGCTTACCTCCAGATATTGCTCTAAGAACTGTTCTCAAGCAGCATATGAACAAAGGAAAAAGGAAGAATATTTAGACGCATTTAAAAGAGAAAAAGTAGTAAAAGTTTCGAAGAATCAGCCTTATCTCTCAATAGGTGATGCAACAGCGTTGTTTGATATTGGTCGCTAGTCTATTTATCGCTTAACCAGGAATAAGCAAGTCCGTTATTATAACCTCGTACTAAGGATGGATACGTATTTGCAAAGCTGATTTACAAGAACGCTTTAATCTACGTCCTTATGATGAAAGAAGAAAAGAAAAACAATAAAAAGTGAAAACTTATCGGCTTGAGTTTGAATATTGCTATAAAATTTGAAGAAATAGTCAAGAAGTTTGACCTCCATAAAAATACTGTACAAAAGCAACAGTACGATTGCGAAAGAGTGCCTATCAAAAAGAATGGTAACTGTATATTGAAAGAAACCATGTGAGAGTAATAGATGCGGCGTTTCTCCAATGCTTGGTACGATTCCACAACAATACATTTTTAAGTTATATTTCTTACTTTCGATTGCAAAATTATGGCGCTTTATTGTTTTAGATTTATTCTTTCGTTTCGTATATCTGAAATCGTTTGAATTTAAGTAACTATTTATGGAATATACAGCCATTCTCTACAAACTGTCCAAAGCAAAAAACCATTCGTTTTTCTTCATCGATCAACGAGTAGAGCCAAGCTTCGAGGCCAAGCACAATCGACATGATGCGTGGAAATTGTATTATGTGGTTCATATACAGGGAAACCGAATGGTTGTCTATACATTACAACACTTTGAAGTGGGCAATTTGGCGTTGATTCCGACGTAGATTCTTCATAGTTGAGAATACGCAGCCGAAAATGCGGATAAGAACAGTTGTGCCCGTTATCTAATGGTGGCTTTAAGTCATTAGTTAGTAAATCGGTACAGTATTCCCCGAATTACTGAACAGACTGACGGGCGTGGCGTTTTCCGACTGATGCATTGAAGTTCGGATTTCAACCGTTTAGAATCGTCCTCCTTATGACACAGATAACACCGGTTATAGAGGCTTCCTGACTTCGGCGGGAAAGTCTGCAACATGTGAAGACAAGTAATTTTCAAGCTTGAAGTTTTTGTACGCTTTATCGTTCTCATAGTTTCTTTTTCTTTATCATCTTTATATTTTATATGAATACCCGAAAGAATAAAGGTGCGCGATTGAGGACAACTTTTAATTAAGTCCTTATTGTCAATCTTACCACATTCCTAATTTTCGAAATTAAGGAGATAAACGTCACCTCCAACCTAAGCTAACCTGTACCACTCTATACCGCTTGCTGCCAGACCTGATAATTCCTTGCGAGCGAAGGCGAAGTGATTCGCAACCTTTATAATTATTTATCATTAGCTTTTGTTGCGAGGCAATATGTTTTTTATTCGTCTCCATTGGTACAAAATGTTAATAATAAATAAGTTATAATAAAAAGTCTCAAAAAATTTCTTATCTCAAAGAAATATATATAACTTTGCTGACGTTATACAGAAACGCTTTGCTGTGAAATAAAAAAATTAACATATGAAAAAATTATTTGTCTTAACTCTGTTTCTGATAGTCGCCACCCTTGGTTTTGGTAGCGAAGCAGACTTGATTATCCCCGAGCAAGTTCATAATTGGAGTTTCTTGCATTGGGGTTTTTTGATTACTATTCTTGGCTTTTTGTTTGGATTGTATCAATTTATGAAAGTCAAAAAACTCCCCGTCCACAAAAGTATGTTGGAAATAGGAGAAGTTATTTTCAAAACTTGTTCCACATATCTTAAACAGCAAGGCAAATTTCTTGCTATCTTGTTTGTATTCATAGGTATAGTGGTTGCTTGTTATTTCGGTTTTATGACGGAAAAGTCGGCAGGGGTAGGAGGAGTACTCCTTATTCTGCTTTCCACAGTCATAGGTATGCTTGGCTCGTACGCTGTGGCAGCATACGGTATACGTATGAATACCTTGGCAAATGCTCGTATGGCTTTTGCTTCTTTGAGAAAACAGCCACTTAGACTTTTCAGTATCCCTTTGAATGCCGGAATGAGTATAGGGGTTATGTTGGTTTGCGTGGAGTTGTTTTTAATGTTGTTTATTTTATTGTTAATACCGGGGGATTTGGCAGGTAGTTGTTTTATAGGTTTCGCGATAGGAGAGAGTTTGGGCGCAAGTGCTTTGAGAATAGCAGGTGGTATTTTTACAAAGATAGCCGATATTGGCTCCGACCTTATGAAAGTAGTTTTCAAAATAGGAGAAGACGACCCAAGAAACCCGGGCGTTATTGCAGACTGTACGGGGGATAATGCCGGCGATTCTGTGGGTCCTACGGCAGACGGATTTGAAACATACGGAGTTACGGGAGTTGCTTTGGTTTCTTTTATTCTTTTGGCCGTGCCCGATAGTCTTTTGCAAACCAAACTTCTTGTATGGATTTTTTCTATGAGAATACTTATGGTTATTACCTCCGTATTAGCCTACTACATCAATAATGCAATATCAAAGGTTAAGTATGCAAAAAACGAAGATTTGGATTTTGAAAAACCTTTAACTTCTTTGATTTGGATAGCCTCCGTATTAAGTATTGCAGTTACTTTTGTTGTTTCCTATTTTCAACTAAGAGGTATATCCTACAACGGAGCGGAATATACTAATATATGGTGGCAATTATCTTTGATTATTTCTTGTGGTACGCTCGGCGCTGCCGTGATACCCGAAATTACAAAAATATTCACCTCTCCGAAATCTTCGCATGTCTTGGAAGTTGTCAAATCCTCTCATCAAGGAGGAGCTTCTCTTAACATTCTTTCCGGCTTTGTAACGGGTAATTTTTCCGCTTTCTGGACAGGAATAGTATTTGTGCTTTTAATGTTTTTTGCCTACTTGTGTAGCGGAGGTTTCGGCGATATAATGATTTATCCTTCCATATTTGCTTTTGGTTTGGTTGCCTTTGGTATGTTGGGAATGGGACCTGTGACAATAGCCGTGGATTCCTACGGTCCAGTAACCGATAATGCCCAAAGTGTTTATGAACTTTCTTTGTTTGAAGAGATACCAAACCTAGACGAAGAAGTGGAAAAGGAATTCGGATTTAAACCGGACAGAGAAAAAAGCAAGTATTATTTGGAACAGAATGACGGAGCAGGTAATACTTTTAAAGCTACGGCAAAGCCTGTGCTTATAGGCACTGCTGTGGTCGGTGCAACAACCATGATTTTCTCCATTATTCTTGTAATAAAAAATACTTTGGGAATAGACCCTGCCTCTGTTTTGAATATACTTAACCCTTATACCATCCTCGGCTTTATTATTGGCGGTGCCGTTATCTACTGGTTTACGGGCGCTAGTACCCAAGCCGTTACCGTAGGAGCAAATCGTGCGGTAGAATACATAAAAAATCATATAAAACTAGACCCTAATGCACCCAAAAAAGCAGACACAAAAAGCAGTGTTGAGGTCGTAAAAATATGTACGCAATATGCTCAAAAAGGTATGTTCAATATTTTTATTGCCATATTCTTCTTTGCTCTGGGCTTTGCTTGTCTTTCCTCGCCTAACGGTTTTGGAGGACAAGAGGCTGTAAGTTTGTTTGTCTCTTATTTGATTTCCATTGCTTTGTTCGGTTTATTTCAGGCAGTGTTTATGGCTAACGCCGGAGGAAGTTGGGACAATGCAAAGAAAGTGGTTGAGGTAGATTTGTCGCTTAAAGGTACGGATATACACGATGCCTCTGTTGTGGGGGATACTGTGGGTGACCCTTTCAAAGATACCTCCTCTGTTTCCTTAAATCCTATTATAAAATTTACAACCCTATTTGGTCTTTTGGCTATGGAAATGGCTATAAGTGAAAGTTTCCGCAATCTCGCTCCTTATTTTGGACTTGTTTTTGTAGTGGTTGCAATAATCTTTGTTTGGCGTTCATTTTACAGAATGCGTATAGATAGTACAATAGAGGATGTTATCGCTCAAAACAAAAAATAAATTTTATACATATAATCACTTTATGAAAAAAGGGTTAGTTTTCCTAACTCTTTTTTCTTTGTAGGAATAGAATATAAAATGAACTCCGTTTTATTTTTCAATCTAATTTTCTACAATTTTTATTGCCTCTTGCAACAAATCTTTACTTTCCTGTCCTAATGCAAAGCTCTTTTGCACTTTCTCCGCAATAATTTCTTGTATCTGCTGTGGTAGGACAGGAACAAAGACGTTTTTTTATTCATATTCCGAAATACTTGTTAGAATAGAACCGGAGCATACTTTATGTATCAAATTTTGTATTTGTGGGGTTTTAAAAAGCATAAGCAATGTTTCCACATTATTTTTGCTCGGTGTAATAATATAAAAACCTGTTAAACAAGGAGCACCGCTTAATTCTTTTGGAACTATGGCACAAGCAGATAGAGAACCCTCTACGGAAGAGACTATTAAATCTCCATTCTTTACCATTCGTCTTGCTCTTGTAGATAAATCTTTTGTTGCCAATTTTTTCTTTCTATTTATTTCGCCATTATGACCTATATCTGCCAACTCTATATAATTGTAATATGTTTCAGCTTGTGTGGTATATAATATACTGTTCACATTCAAAGTATCTTGTTGATATTTCTTTAATTTTTCCAATATTTCATCGTATTTACTTTGACAGTATTCGGCATCAAGGCGATAAGATTAAGAGTACGGGCAACTCTAACGACTTTTTCGTCAAAATCAATGGCAAAAACATTTGTATTAACACAATCCGTGCATTCGGCAGGTTTGTTTTCCAAAGCAAAGAGATGACTTTTTTTTATGCCCTTACTTTCCAAAATTTTGCTCCAGACGTAAAAAATAGTATGTACTGGAAAACCGCAAGAATCGGACGCCGTGTCTATCATTTTTTCATTTTGAGTTGGATTAAACATTTTTACACACATGTCTATTACATAACGAGGAGTAAAGTATTGTCCCTTTGCCCCTTTGTTATTTTTATTAAAAAGAAATTCGGGTCTTTTCTGTGATAGTAAGATATACTATTGCCATTTATCCAAACACCCATAGGAGCTCTTATGGCATTGCAATAACTTTTTAACTGTTCCTTACCCTCTTTTAGTTTGGGCTTTTTACACTCTACAATTATATAAAGTGCATTTGCATTGTCTTTATCCAAAATAACAATATCCGTCCGTTTTTTTCTCTCTAGCGAAGGATACCACATATTCCAATTCAATACGAGAAATAGGGTAGGAATATTCTTTTGTAAGAGAACGTAAATAAAGCTGTCTTACGACTTCTTCGTGAGTTAATATTATATCCTCATTCCTTTTTATACACTTAGTATAATATTTATGTCACCCTCCTTTATTTCACCGCGATGTACACTCTCTTTCAAGTATTGTATTATATATCATTAAATAAGGATAAATTCTTGTGCTCAGAGTTTTTTATTATGTCCGATATTTTCATTTATGTTAAATTTAATTTTTTGATTTTACCATTCTTTGTTGTATTCTCTTGCGGTGCTAACGGAAATAGTGTCGGTTGTGTTAGAATTGTTGCCCGATTCGGAAGCATCGCAATTATCGTCAAAATCAAAATTTGACGGTTTTGCAAATGAACCTTGATAAAAACCGAGTTTCGGATTTTTTTCACACCTTGCCATAAAATAGCCGTAGATAGGCAGGGCCATAGCCGCACCTTGCCCCCAGGTCATAGAGGCAAAATGTATGCTGCGATATTCTCCGCCTACCCAAATGGCAGTGGAAAGTTTTGGGTTCAAACCTATAAACCAACCGTCAGAGTTGTTATCCGTTGTACCTGTTTTGCCGGCAATAGTACTTTTTATTCCGTATTTGTACCTAAGTCTTGAACCCGTGCCTCCGTCTACAACACCTTTCATCAAATCTATAACCAAATAAGAGTTTTTTTCATCCAAAGCAACATTGCTTTTTGAGGTAAACGTTTCCAAGACAATGCCCTTGTTATTTGTTATTTTGGTTATAAAGATAGGCTCTTTGTGCGTACCCAAATTAACAAAAGTTGCCATTGCCTCAGCCATTTCCATAACGGTAAGGTCGGGAGTGCCCAAACATATTGAGGGAACAGGTTGTATAGGGTTTTTTATTCCCATTTGTCTTACCAAATTGATAACACTTGAAGGTGAGGTATAATCTTTCATAAGAGCGGCAGATACATAATTAACCGAGTTGGCTAATGCCCATTTCAGATTAACCATTTCTCCTTCTCTTGCATGGGAAGAATTTTTGGGCGTCCAGTCATCATATTCCGGAAAAGTAACGGGAGAATTTTCTATTTGAAAACAAGGAAGTATCTCACTGTCTTTCATAGCACAGGCATAAACAAAGGGCTTAAAGGTAGAGCCAATTTGTCGCCTACCTATCTGTGCGTTGTCAAACTTAAAATACTTATAGTTTATACCTCCTACATATACTTTTACATGGCCGGTCTGCGGTTCTACGGAAACCATACCCGTATTGAGAAAATATTTGTAGTACTTTATGGAGTCCATAGGAGTCATAACAGTATCTTTTTCTCCGTTCCAAGTAAATACTTCCATTTCGGTAGGAGTATCGAAAGCCTCTCTTATTTGCTTTGAGGATGCCCCTTGTTTTACCATATTATTGTAACGGTCGGAGGATTTCATAGACTGGTCGTAATATTTATTAATGTCTGCTTGTGATATGCCGGTAAAAGGAGCAGTTTTTCTTCCCTTGCATTGTTTAAAGAAGTTTGCCTGCATTTCTTTGAAATGTGTTTCTACGGCTTGTTCGGCATTCTTTTGCATATCATAGTTTAGAGTTGTATATATTCTTAGTCCGTCCCTATAAACATCGTATTTTTCGCCGTTATTTTTATAGTGAGTTTTGCACCACTCGTTCATAAACTGCCTTACTTTTTCTCTGAAATACGTACCCACACCTCTGTCGTGGGATGCAGGAGAAAAGTGAGTAACCAAATCGGATTGACTCATTTTTTGATACTCTTCATCGTTTAAATAGCCATACTTGTGCATCTGAGATAAAACAACGTTTCTTCTTTCTTTTGACCTTTGATTGTGTCGTATGGGATTATAGGTTGTGGGGGCTTTAAGCAGTCCTATCAATACGGCAGACTCCTCCGGTTTTAAATTCTTTGGTGCAACGGAAAAAAAAGTATTGGACGCCGTCTTTATACCAAAAGAATTTGAACCGTAATCTACTGTATTGAGATACATGGATATTATTTCTTGTTTGGAATATCGTCTTTCCAACTTTACGGCAAC
Organism: uncultured Bacteroidales bacterium; assembly: GCA_963540815.1. Lineage (GTDB taxonomy): Bacteria > Bacteroidota > Bacteroidia > Bacteroidales > P3 > Scybalousia_A. Next base: position 14,125 of record CAUTQY010000015.1, on the reverse strand, counting down.
AACCCACTCTTTTAGCTTTGCAAAAGCAACAGAAAATTTTGACCCTTTGTTACGAGGAAAAAGATTTTTTGCCAACTGTTGAGTAATAGTACTTCCTCCTCCCGTGTTTTGCCCACCTATTACGGTTTTTATCAAAACCCTAAACAAAGAACGAGTATCTATACCACTATGTTTTTCAAAACGAACATCTTCCGTAGCCTTTAAGGCATTGACTAACGAGGCAGGCAACTCCTTATAGTAGGTGTTGGTACGATTTTCTACACCTATATAACCCAAAAGTTCCCCTTGGTCTGAAAGAATTTCCGAGGCAAGATTGCTATTAGGGTTCTCCAACTGTTCGAACGAAGGCATAAAACCCAAACAACCAAAAGAAAGCAGGGTAAAAAAAGATACGGTAATAAACAAAAAAAATCCGTATGTAATCCACATACGTCTTACATATTTTATTGCATCATTGTTTGGGCTTTTCGTTTTGTTTCCTCTGTTTTGCATGGTTTTTGGTGTTAAGGCATTTTTTCTATGTGTAAACCAACGGATTTTACCCCTATAAGATTCGTATCTTTTGTTGCCTGCTCTATCCTAAAAGTATAAGTACCTTTTTGTTTGAAATTCACATTTTGAGCAAACCAAAATCTGTTGTCTATAACTCCAAACATATTTTTACCCTTCCATTTGCCATCCGGATGTACCAGCTCACATTCTATTGTGTCCTTAATACTAACCTTGCCGTCCGGATATATGGTGGTAAGAAAAAAATAAATATTGTTATATAAGTACTGTTCATTATTTGCAATATTTACTGCAAACCTATATAAAGAGGTTTTATCTTTTTCTTCTACATCAACCCTGAAAGTTTTTTTATCAAAAATATTCCACGTATTATTTTCTATTTTTTCACTTTTATCAAATAATACGTCCGAGTTGCAAGAGCAGAAAAACAAGCAACAAATTAATAACAAGACAATGCTGTCTATGTGTTTTGGCAAGCTATCCATTGTTTGAGTCGGTGTTTGTTTTGAAAGATTCCAAATCCTCCGGATGTTTCCCTTTTTTGTTTAGGTCTATAATTTTTTTAACGTTGCAGGCACTTATGGGTATTAATTCCGAGCTTCCCTCATACGAATACCAAAATACTCCTTTGAGTACATCTATTTTGTGATAAATTCCCCTACCTTTGACGGTTTCAAGATTTATCCCCGTTTCGGGACAATTTTTTAAGGCATCTTGATATACATCATACTCATAGTTCAAACAACATTTTAACTTACCACATTGTCCCGCCAATTTTTGAGGGTTGGGAGAAAGTTGTTGAACCCTTGCAATGAAGGTTCCTACGGAAGAAAAAGCATTAAGCCAAGTGGAGCAACAAAGTTCTCGTCCGCAAGTACCTATACCTCCAAGACGCGAAGCCTCTTGTCTTGCTCCTATTTGTTTCATCTCTATACGTATGTGAAAGGCTTCCGCGAGGGATTTAATCAATTGTCTAAAATCCACTCTATCGTTGGCAGTATAATAAAATATGGCCTTAGAGCCATCTCCTTGATATTCCACATCATTGATTTTCATATCAAGGTTCTCTTTCAGAGCCATTTTTCTGGTAATAAAGAGGGTAGTCTCTTCTTTTTGAATCACTTCCAACCACTTTTCTATATCCGACGATTTGGCTCTGCGATAAAGTTTTCTTATGTTGTTGAAATTAACTCCTTTTTTCTTTTTCATTTGTATGCGACACAACTCCCCGGCAAGAGAGACTATGCCAATGTCGTGCCCGGGAGTACCTTCAACGGCAACAATATCTCCTTCGGTTATTTCCAAGCCCTCGGGTATTTTAAAAAAATCCTTGTGAGAGTTCTTAAATCTTACCTCCACATATTCAAAATATCCTTGCGAAGAAGGCGGTTTTATGTCATGCATCCAATTGCATACGTGCAACTTTTCGCAAGAATTTCTTTCCTGGATGTTTATGGTTTTGTAGGATTGAGGAATGCTGTGACAACCACGTGCCAAAATAGGTTGTTCTTTATATTCCCTTTTAGGCAAGTCAAGTGTAGGGTCCTCATCAAAATAAGGGTGTATAAACTGTTCCGGTATAAATAAATTATACTCTTCCTCAGTGATTTTATCCAATTTTTTCCCTCTTTGCTTTGTGTTTCTATTTTCCTCTGTTTGTACACAATACGTGATTATATTATCTGTATTTTCGGTATTTATAAACGCTTGCTCGCTATCAGTGTTATTATTCATATTCCCAAAACCTATCTTTTTTCAAATTGCATGCCCAACTTAATAATCATATTTGTTAGGTTGATTTTAGTGTTGGCATTACTGTCAATATTCCTTTGTGCCTTTTCCATAACGTTGAAAATACCCTCCAAATTGTGTATTGTTATAAACTTGGGAAAGTTCCTTTTAAACTTATCGTTCGCCATTTCCAAAGGGTGTTGTATCATATCTACTCCCATATTATATTGCCAACATTTGTCTATGGTTTTTAGGAAATAGGAGAGAAAATGTTTTTGTTTTTCTTTGTTGAGTTTACCGAATCTATCTACAAAATCAATTATTGAAACTACATCCTTTCTAAAACCGAAAGCAAGTTTGTTTACCTCTACAAAGAGTTGAAAATATTCCTGCATTCTCTTTACGTTATCCGGATGAATATTGATAGGATTACCCTCGCTCAACATTACTTCCCTTTTAACGTCTGTATCGGATAAATTAGGGTAGAGTGTTCTAACTTCTTTTTCTATAACGTCATTATCCAGTTTGTTGAGGTTTATTTGCTGTACCCTTGACAATATTGTCGGTAATATTTTATCTCTACGTTCCGTTGTAAAAATAAAAATGGTGTTCGGATAGGGCTCTTCCAGAATTTTTAGTATGGTATTGCTTGCAACAACATTCATTCTATCCACATTCCATACTATTACCACCCTAAACTGCGACTCATAGGATTTCAAACTCAATAAAGAAATTATTTCATCCGCATCGGCAACGTTTATTATTCCTTGTTTTGTCTCTGCCCCTATGAAAGATAGCCAATCGTTAATATCTCCGTATCCTTGGTTGGACAAAACGAATTCTCTGAATTCGGACATGAATACGGCAGAGTTGGCATCTTTTTTTATTTTGTTTGTTGTACTGTTAGGAAAGAAAATGTGTAAGTCCGGGTGAGCAAGTTTTGAATATTTTCTGCACGAGGGGCATTCCCCGCAAGAATCTGCCAAAAGATTCTCTTTTCCTTCCGAATTGGAGAGTTGTTGTTTATTAGTACAGGACAAATACTGAGCCAAAGCAATGGCTATGGCCAAATTGCCATAGCCATCTTTTCCATTTATCAAAACGGCATGAGGAAAATGATTTCTGTCTATTACGGAAATCATCTTATTGATTATGGAATTTTGTCCCTTGATTTGAGAAAATAGCATAAAAATACTATTGGTTTTTTCTAAAAAAGAATGTTAGAAATTATACTCCAATTCATTAGTCGAAAATTCGTCTGCGTTATCGTGTTTTGATTCTCTGTGTTTGTGATTCTCCGATTTTCTGCTATTTATAGAGCGTTGAAAAGACACTATCATAGCTCCCAGCATTTTGGTCATTTCCATAAGACTTTCCCTCGAAAAATTTACGTCCTCTTCTGAAAATATACCGTTCTGAGACGCTGCGGAGGTAAAAACAACACATTGTCTTACCAAACCTTTGGCATATTTGAGGTATTCTATAAAATCGGATTTCGGATTAGACGAACCGTCAGCAATTTGCATGGATATTTTTATTGCAGTATCCAAAAAAGGTACCATAAGAGCTTTTCTATGAAACTCGTCCGTGTTTTGCACCTTTTCCATTAGCCAATTGTAGTAGTCCAAAGATTTGTGATACACTCTCAAATCCTCGAATCTAAAAAAACTTGTTAAAATTTGTTCTTCCATAATGTGTAGTTATTTGTTTGTAAATATGGGGTATATCTTATTCTATCCCCGAATAATATTTCATATATTGTATTCTGTAAAAAGTTGAGGCAGTACTGTTCTTGTTTATAGCCAAACGTCCCTTGAAATCGGATATTCTATTATAAGATTTTTTTTGCATCCAATCTCTCAACGTTTCGTTTGCCTTTGTTATAAAAGAGAATCCTTCTTGATACAAAACAGAGGCTATTTGCACCGTATTTGCACCGGCAAGAAGTAATTTTATAACGTCTTCAGGATGATGTACGCCCCCGCCGGCAGTAAGGTTGCAATTTATAAGTTTTGACAAAATAGCACTCCAACGTATTGTATTGTAGAGTTCTTTTTCCGTGCTGAGCATATTTGCCGGTCTTATCTCAAAAGTGTTTATATCTATGTCGTGTTGAATAAATCTATTGAATACGGACAAAGAAGAAATACCAAGCCAAGAAAGTTTTTGACAAAGCTTTGCCAATGCCGCAGAATAAGGGCTGATTTTTAGAGAGATGGGAAAATTTAATACTGCCCTTTTCATTGTTTGAATAATATTTTCATACGTATCCTCTATATTATCCGAAGAAACATTGACGTTGGAAGGCATGATAAACATATTCAACTCTATACCGTCCGCACCTGCTTTTTTAATCTCTTGCGCAAATTGTATCCAATCGCTTGCCGATACACAATTAATACTTGCTATAACGGGAATATCCACCGACTCCTTTGCCTTGCGGATAAGTTCCAAATAATTGCTTAGTTGATTATGTTTGGTATGTTCCACAATGTAGTTATAGGCTTCAATCATTTCCCCTGTATTTTGTGCTCCCCAAACATTATTGCTTTCCTGAGTAATTTGTTCTTCAAACAAGGACTTCAATATTACGGCACCAGCACCGGCGTCTTCTATTCTTTTTATATTGTCCACATCGGCGGTTTTACCGCAACTGCCTACTATTAACGGACTTTTAATAGTCCTTCCCATATATTGTACACTCGTATCCATAATAACACAAAAATTAATGTCGCGAAGTTATATGTTTATAAACAAACAAACAAACTTTTTGATTTTTTTTTTGAAAATATCTTATCTTTTTGACCAAAAAAGAATAAAAAACTTCTTTAATATGAAATAAATACTCTATCTTTGCAAACCAAATAAGGATATTTTTAATTTAACTTAATCTAAGTACAAATGAGCAACAAAGACATAGAAAATCTTGAAAATACAGATACTATTGCAGAAAAAAAAGAAAATCTCAGTGTTGGGGAAGTGGTACTCAAAACGGAAAAATTTATTGATAAGAACAGAAAGACGCTTTTAATTGCCTTGGGAGTCGTTGTTGTGGTGGTGGTAGCCGTTTGTTTATATTCTTTCTGGTATATTCCCGCTCAGGAGAAGGAGGCTGCAAACTCCATGTTTTTTGCGGAACAATACTATATCCAAAAGGATTACGACAAGGCCCTCAAGGGTGATGGAAAACACGCTGGCTTTGTTGCCGTAAGTGAGGACTATTCTGCAACCAAACAAGGAAAATTGGCAAAATATTATGTTGGTAGAATATATCTAGAGCAAGGCAAGTACAAGGAGGCTTTGGACTATTTGAAGGCTTATAACCCGAAAGACGCTTATATGTCCTCTCAATCAAAGGCTTTGGTTGCAGATTGCTACATTGAGTTAAATCAAATAGACGACGCAATAAAATATTATAAACAAGCGAGCAAAAAAAATCCCAATGACCTTACTACTCCTGCCATACTTATGAAATTAGCCTCTGCATACGAAATGAAAAAAGACTATGAATCAGCCTTAGAAGCCTATAGGACAATAAAAATAGATTTTCCTACCTCCCCCGAATTTCAGCAAATAGAAAAATACATATCTCGTATGGAAACCATTTTGGGAAAATAATAAATCCGTATTGTTAGATACAAAAAAGAGAGGTGACAGAAGTGTCACTTCTCTTTTTTGCATATTCATCTTTTTTTTAGTTAAATAATTTCATAACCCTATTGGCAACCTCCGGCAAAGAAAACACCACTACTTTATCCCCGGATTCTATCTGCGTATCTCCTCTTGCAACGAAAGATGCCCCGTCTCTTATTATTCCTCCTATGCTTACTCCCTGCGGGATGCTAAGATTCTTTATTAGGTCCTTGGTTGCAGGAGCCTTTTCTTTTACTATTACTTCAAAAACCTCCGCATCTATACCGCTAAGCCATTTGGATGAGGTTACCTCTCCGTTTAAAGTAAAACGTGCTATGTAGGAAGCCGTTATAAGTTTTTTGTTTATTATCGTATCTATACCTATGTCCTGAGATACATCTATATAATTAATGTTTTCCACTAAGGCAATGGTTTTCTTTACCCCTTGTTTGTGAGCGTGAAGACAAGAGAGTATGTTTGTCTCGGTAGAGTTGGTTGTGGCAATAAAGGCGTCCGTATCCCTAAGACCTTCATCCAAAAGCAAAGATATATCGGAGCCGTTACCGTTGATAACCATTGTAGAAGACAATTCGTCCAAGAGTTTAAGACATCTTTCCCTATCTTCTTCCACAAGTTTGAGTTGCATAATGTTTTCCAAATTTAGTGCCGCTCTTCTACCTATACGCCCCCCCCCTATAATCATGGCATTCTTTATTCTAAAATCCTTTTTCTTAAACAACTCTTTTACTATTTCCAAACTATCGGGCTTTACCAAAAGATATACCAAATCTCCCTTACGATAATAGTCATCTCCACCAGGAATAATAGTTTCTCCCTGTCTGACTATGCACACTATACGAGCGTCCATTTGAGGATAGAGTTTTGCCGTCTCCACTATTGTTTTATCTATAAAAACAGCGTCCTTATCTATCCTTGTCATATAAATACTCAATAGCCCGTTGGAAAAATCAAATACCTCAGTTGCCGTGTTACGAGTAAGCAGGTTTGTTATTTCTTTGGCGGCAATACGCTCGGGACAAACCATTTCGTCTATACCCAAAGATTTAAATATGTTTCTGTTCTCATCATTCAAGTATTCTATGGAATTTATTCTTGCTATGGTGCGTTTTGCTCCCAAACGCTTACCCAACATACAGGTAATAATGTTTATACTCTCCTCGTGCAATACGGAAATAAGCAAATCGCAAGAGGTAACACCTGCCTCCTTTAAAGTAGCAATAGAAGTACTCTCTCCGGTTATGGTTAATAGGTCGTTATCCGTCTGCAACAAACGAAGCAACTCGGAATGAGGGTCTACTACCGTTATGTTATGTTTTATTTTAGAGAGTGTTTTTGCCAAATGAAACCCCACTTCTCCGTCACCTGCTATGATTATATCCATAAAATCACCTTGTATTTTTTGCAAAGTTATTAAAAAATAAAAATACACATATAATAAGGTATGTTTTTCCTCATATTTTGGGAACAAAATATTTTTTTTAATAAAAATTTGGTCACATAAAAAAAAATATGTAATTTTCGGACTTTAAAATGAACTAAAATTTTTATAAAATTTAAAACTTTTAAGTACTATGAAAAAATTATTAATGTTTATGCTGATGGCGATTATTTTGTCTGTCAGTGGTTCATGGGGACAAAATGCGGTCACTTTGAACGAAAGTTTTGAAAGCGAGAGCGATGTCTCTCAATTTTGGACCATTATTAACAACGGTACCTCCTCCTACTACTCTTATCCTTGGAAGCAGGCTACCGGTGTTTATCGCTCAGGTATTAGGTGTATGAAAGCGATGTATTCTCAGTATTCATATGCTCCTTGCAACACCCTTCTTGTGACTCCTCTGCTTGCTCCTACAAGTGGAAGAGATACTCTTCGTTTTTGGCTAAAAAGCCTTTATCCCTCTTCCGGAGGGGGGACTACCAGCCTTAAGGTAGAGGTATCCCTTATTACGGATTCGGTTGATAGGAATTCTTTTATTATTCTACAAAATATTGCCCTACCTACCGACACGGCATGGCGTGAATACACTGTGGATTTATCCGCATATAGCGACCAAAACATTTATATTGCTTTTCATTATCAGGATACATACAACGGAACAACTATTTGTTTGGACGATGTTAGCGGAACAGATATGTTGGTGCCTGCTTGCCCTAAACCTTTTGGTCTTGTGACAAGCGATATAACGGACAATTCGGCAACTATTTCTTTTGGTGAAATACCCGGACAATCTCTCACTCTTTCCTACAAGGCATCGTCGTCAGAAACTTGGACGGAAGTAGATGTAACCGGTTCACCTTATTCCTTAAACAATCTTTCGTCGTTAACTACCTACCAATATAAGATTAACTATACTTGCTCCGAGAATGACTTAGAGTTAAGTTCGGATACGAACACATTTACAACATTGATGGTTCCCGCGGATTTACCATATAGTACGGACTTCTCCGGAGCGGAAGAGACAGGTGACACCGCTTGGTATTTCCAAAATGGCACAGCTTGGAATAGTGTTACAAAGTGGATCTTCGGTGCTTCCGGTGACGGATATGCAATGTTTACTTCCACGGACGGAACCACTTGCGGTTATAATCCAAGTAATACAACCAGAGTTACTGCGGAAAAAGTATTAAATGCCGATGAATCGGAGAAATTTCTTGTAGAGTTCGACATAAAAGTGGGGGGAGAATCCTCTTTTGATTATTTGAAAGTATTCCTAACCGAGGGAAGTTGGACATATCCGAATATCGACCAATATGAAGGTATTTATTCCTATAATAGATATTCAACCAATGCTTTGAATTTTGCCAATTATTTGTCTCAGACAGGTAATACTTCCTATCCTTATAAGTTAAACCTAACACAAGGTAACTATATTCATTATTCCGAAGAGGTTACCAATCCTAACCCTAACGGTTTGATTAAGCTTACGTTCTTGTGGGTAAATGATGGCTCCGTCGGTACGCAACCGGGTGCGGAAATAAAGAATTTCTCCATTTCTCCCGTATCTTGTGCTACGCCGGACTTTGGAAATAGCAATATTACCAATATTTCTGCTCATACGGCAACCGTTACTCTCGTAGAAGGTGCCCAATGCTCTGTTGAATACAAGCTCTCCGAAGAGACAGAATGGACAACGGCTACTGTCAATGATAATATTGCAGAGCTGACAGGTCTTTTGGCAGACACCGTTTATGAAGTGAGAGTAGCAAAAATTTGTGAAGGAGAAACTTCCGCTTTTGTTACAAGCAGTTTTAGAACTACCATACCTTGTCCTGTTCCTGTTATTTCCTTAGAAGGTGCAACATCTACCACCGCAACACTTTCTTGGAGACCTACCAATGCCGAATCCTACACAATAAAATACAAACTTGCTACTGATGAACAGTGGACGGAAAGCACCCAGTCAGACACCACTATCACAATAGAAGAACTTACCCCTTTATCTAACTATATGGTTGAAATTACGGGCGACTGTGGCAATGAAGACGGTCTTTCCGAGCCTGATACTTTCTATTTCCGCACTCAAATGGTGGCTGTGGATTTGCCATACAGTACGGACTTTTCCGGAGCGGAAGAGACAGGTGACACCACTTGGTATTTCCAAAATGGCACAGCTTGGAATAGTGCTACAAAGTGGATGTTCGGTGCTTCCGGTGAGGAATATGCAATGTTTACTTCCACAAACGGAACTACCTGCGGTTATGTTACAGGTTTTAATGCAACCAGAGTTACTACCGAAAAAGTATTCAATGGCGGAACTTCCGAACAACTGCACATAGAATTTGATGTAAAGGCAGGGGGAGAATCCTCTTGGGATTATTTGAAAGTATTCCTAACCGACGGAAGTTGGACATATCCTAATACCAGTCAAGGGGAAAGTACTTATTCCCATTATAACTATTCAACCAATGCTTTGAGTTTTGCCGATTATTTGTCTCAGACAGGCAATACTTCCTATCCTTATAAGATAAACCTAACACAAGGCAACTATATTCATTATTCTGCAGAGGTTACCAATCCTAATCCTAACGGTTTGGTTAAGCTTACGTTCTTGTGGAGAAATGATGGCTCCGGCGGCGTGCAACCGGGTGCGGAAATAAAGAATTTCTATATTTCCTCCGTAGCTTGTCCGTCTCCTACTTTCAGCAGTAGTAACATTACCAATATTACCGGTCACACGGCAACCGTTACACTTGCGCAAGGAAATCAATATACCGTTGAATACAAAGCATCCAACGAGGAAGAATGGACGGAGGTTGCTTTGGACGAGAACAACAGCGTTGAGCTGACCGACCTTATGGGCGAGACTACATATAATGTCAGAGCCACCAGAATATGTGAAGACACCGTGTCTAATTATAAGATTGCAAGTTTTACTACCGAGATTACTTGTCCTGCTCCTGTGCTAACCCTTAGCGGTACACCAACGGATAATATGGCAGAAGTTTCTTGGACGGGCGAGGCAGAGTCTTACACCATAAGATACAAACTATCCGCCGATACCACATGGACGGAAAATAGCGTAACAACCAACAGCTACTCTCTTGAAAACCTTGCGAGTGGTTCGGACTATGATGTAGAGGTAATAGCAAATTGCGGACAAACAGACGGCCTTTCAAGACCATCGGTTAGACTATCTTTCCGTACCCGATGTGCTGTTGTTACAGAATTTCCTTATTGGGAAGATTTTGAAAATGTAACAACTAATGATTGGATGTGCTGGGCAAATGTGGCAGAATCCAATCTCTCTTACAAGTGGAATATAAAAAACTCCTCAGAATACGGTCAAGTGGCATGGTGTGTTTATAATACAGGAGTTGCCAGATTAACCTCTCCCACATTTGACCTTACTTCTATGAATTCTCCGCACCTTTCCTATGATTGGGAGGCTTGTAAGGATGGTTCCGGCCATTTGGACTCTTTACTTGTTTATTACAGAACAAGTGAGGAGGGAGCCTGGACGCTTTTGACAGCACACGGTCCTTCTCATACCGGAGATTTATCCGATCACAATCCGTCTCAAAGTTCTATCGTAGCCTTGCCAAATCCAAGTGCAACATATCAAGTTAGCTTTGTTGCTTCTCGTCATGGTGGTTATGGTGTATATCTTGATAATGTTATTGTATCAAACATGGATTGCGATCCTCCTACGGATGTTGTAGTAAGCGAAATTACGGCTACCTCTGCAAAGGTTTCTTGGTCCGGAACGGCAACTGTGGTTGAGTATAAGGTAAATAATACGGAGGAATGGCAGACGGCGACTGCAAGCGCTACGGGTACTACTTATACCATAGAAAACCTTTCTTCTTTTACTATCTACGCTTTAAGAGTAGGGCAAACTTGCGAGACAGGTACGATTTCTTACTCTCAAAACCGAGCTTTTAAAACCTTGCTAGCTCCTGCAGATTTACCATATAGTACGGACTTCTCCGGAGCGGAAGAGACAGGGGACACCGCTTGGTATTTCCAAAACGGCACAGCATGGAATAGTGTCTCAAAATGGATGTTTGGCTCTTTGGGCGATACAACACAACACGGCATGTTTGTTTCCCAAAATGGAAGCGATCCGGGTTACTACACTAGTAGTACTACCAGAATCTCTACTGAGAAGATATTTAATTCCGGTCAAACGTATAAGATACGTATAGAGTTTGATGTAAGAGCGGGGGGAGAATCCATTCACGATTATTTGAAAGTATTCCTATCCAATAATACTTGGACTTACCCGCAAACCAACTATAATGAAAGTACTTATGCCAATGTCGATTATTCAACAAATGTTTTGAGCTTTGCAGATTATGCTTCTTTGAGTTCTCACGTTTTGGCAAGTGACTACCCATACAAGTTTAATCTAACCGGAGGTAGTCTTGTACACTATGCGGCAGAAATTACCAACCCTTACCCTAATGATACGCTTAAGGTTACTTTCCTTTGGGTAAATGATGGCTCCGTCGGAACACAACCGGGAGCAATAATAAGGAATTTCTCCATTTCTCCTGTGGCTTGCCCTGCGCCGGATTTCACTGTTTCCAATGTTGGCGGATATAGTGCAACAATTAATATTGAAGGAGTGGACACGTCATATATCGTTCAATACAAAGAAAGCTCGGCAGAAGAATGGACGGATGCCTCGGTAGAAAACAATCTTGCCGAACTTACCAACCTTACACCAACAACCGACTATGAGGTTAGAGCAGCCACCGATTGTTCCGGTGAAGGCAACGGTATGTCTGCCTACAGCACGGTAAGTTTCACAACAACCGTTCCATGTCCTAGACCCGTTGTGTCCATAGATACGATATTGGGTACGTCGGTAACGCTTTCCTGGCCTCATACGGCAGAGTCCTATACATTTAAATATAAACTTGTTGCGGACGAAAACTGGATAGAGTCCAACGAAACTACCAACACCGTAACTTTGGAAAACCTTACTCCTCTATCCGATTATGTTGTTGAACTCACGGGTAATTGCGGTGTTGATGGTACTTCCGAGCCTGATACTTTCTATTTCCTCACTCCAATGACGGCTGTCGATTTGCCGTATAGTACGGACTTCTCCGGAGCGGACGAAGTGGGTGACACCACTTGGTATTTCCAAAATGGCACAGCTTGGAATAGTGCTGCAAAGTGGATGTTCGGTGCTTCCGGTGACGGACATGCAATGTTTACTTCCACAAACGGAACCACTTGCGGTTATAATACAAATAATACAACCAGAGTTACTGCAGAAAAAATATTTGCAACAGGGGAGTCCGAACAGCTGCATATAGAGTTTGACGTAAAGGCAGGGGGAGAATCCTCTTGGGATTATTTGAAAGTATTCCTAACCGACGGAAGTTGGACATATCCTAATACCAGTCAAGGGGAAAGTACTTATTCCCATTATAACTATTCAACCAATGCTTTGAGTTTTGCCGATTATTTGTCTCAGACAGGCAATACTTCCTATCCTTATAAGATAAACCTAACACAAGGCAACTATATTCATTATTCTGCAGAGGTTACCAATCCTAATCCTAACGGTTTGATTAAGCTTACATTCTTGTGGAAAAATGACGGCATTGGCGGTACGCAACCGGGTGCGGAAATAAAGAATTTCTCTATTTCCTCAGTATCGTGTCCTATACCTGTTGTTACATTTGATGGTAGCACGGAAAACACCGCTACTTTCTCTTGGACGGGTACGGCAAGTTCTTACAAGATTCGTTACAAATTAGCCTCCGGAACAGAGTGGATTGAAGAAAACACTCAAGACACTACCTTCACAATAGAAAACCTTACACCTTCTTCCCTATACAACGTGGAAATAATAGCAAACTGCGGAGGAGAGGACGGATATTCTCAACCTTATAGTACTACTTTCCGTACGGCTTGTGCTACAATTACATCATTCCCATACGCTGAGAGCTTTGACTACGATTTGGGTTGTTGGACAAGTACTCCGATAAGTGGAAGCGAAGATTGGGAATCCGTAGCTACTTATCCTACCGACGCGAATACTGCTCCTATACAGCCACAAGATGGCACAGGTCTTGTGTTATTTGCTAGTAATGATAGAATAAGTGAAGCAACATTAACTTCTCCTGTTTTAGACATTGCAGCACTTAACAATCCTACTCTTTCCTTCTATCTTTTGAACGTTGATTGGAGCGGAGATATAGATACTTTGAAAGTTTATTATAAGACTGCGCCTGATTCAGAGCAAGTTCTTTTGGAGACTTATTCGTCAGTAATATATTCTTGGACACAGGTTACTCTTGCACTTCCAAATGCCAGCTCAACTTATCAAATCATATTTGACGCCTCTTCCGATTATGGCAGAGGTATTGGTATTGACAATCTTGTGATTGACCAAGCGGGCGGAACGGTAGATATCAATGTTGTTACCGGCGATGCTACTAACATTACCAAGAATTCCGCTACACTTAACGGTACGGTGACTTATAGCGACAATGATGTAACAGCCAAGGGCTTTGAATGGAAAGTAACGGATAATGGCACTTACACACAGGTAACCGTTACCGGTAATACTTTGACCTACAATCTTACAGGTCTTACTCCAAATACTTCTTACACCTACAAGGCTTTTGCTACAACGGCAGACAGCACTGTTTACGGAGAAGAAAAAGTATTTACGACCTTAGATGAAAGCGCACCTGTTTTGGCTTACATTACCGAAACTTTGTGTTACGGAGAGAGTTATACCTTTGGGGATAGTACTTGGAGTTCTAC
>CAUTQY010000014.1:0-49030 GCA_963540815.1 uncultured Bacteroidales bacterium | reverse complement strand
GCCTTTCCTATGGTATATGTTTGTGTCATCCAAATCGCCTATAATAAGAAACAATAACTTTATCAACTCTATTTCTTGCTTACCATTATTTATTATAAAAGGCAACCATCTATCAAAAAGTAAAATATAGCCCTGTTGTGCAGAAGATAATGCCCCCTGTATTTTATTTTTTTTCAAAACCTCTTCTCCGTGTGTATCGGTAGGTTGTGAAAATTCACTTGACAATAACTTTATATTATTTTGCAACGAAGATTTATCTACGAAATTATGTGTTTTATATACATAGGTAGCGGAAGATAAAACCAAACCCATGGAAAATAACGCTCCCTTATAGGTATTAACTCCTCCGGTTCGTAAAAACATATTTTTTTCCGCTTCCATACCTATTTGTTTTATTTCTTCCACAGGTAATTTTTCGCTATTATAAACAAGATAAGCAAGCTTATAAAAATAATGATGCAATACTTTAATACTTTCGTACATAAGATTGTAATCCATATCTTTATGAGCGCCACTATCATGTTTATCTACAAGCCCGGGTTTGGGGGTAGTATCCAACTCTGTTTGCATACTCTTTGTTGCCAAAAAACTTAACAAGGAAGGAATGGAGGGAGGATAAGCCATTTTACTTGCTCCTGTAAAATTGAAATCATTTAAATAATCTCTCAGTTTGGAAGCCGATATTATTTCTTGTTCGTTTTCTTTTCTTTTTACCTCAATAAATTCCATATTATTTTTTGGCAAAATAATAGACATCAATTTATTATACCGATTAGTCAAAGCATCGCTTGGCTCCGAACCCGCAAATCTTATTTTAATATTCAAACTTTTGGCTATGTGTTTAACAAACAAATCCAAATCCAATAAAATTTGTGTTTGACTTGCCTCGCTTAGTTCTTTCAAAAAATAGGTAGGAAAGGTTGTTGCAGATATTTGATAATCACTACCTTGACAAACAATTACATTTTTTATATCCTTGCTTCCGTCTATTATCATTTGCAATCTTTCCGTATAAGAAAACATACTCCTATCTTCTTTTACAACTATTATGTATAAATTATCTACCTCAGAAGAGGCTTGCTCTATCAAATACCTATGCCCCAATGTAAAAGGGTTGGCATTCATTATTATACATCCGTTTTTACCTTCTTTTTTTAGAGAATCAAGGTATTGACAATATTTTTTCAATCCGTTGCCATTTTCCATAAGTATGGCTTTGTTTGCAGTTGCCAAAACATTAAAAGACAAAGAGGTAAATATTTGTTCATTTTCGGGTTTGGTAAATACTTTTACATTATCCTCTCCCCTGTTCAGTGCGGTTAGGTAGAGATGAGAAATAAGTTTTGTTCCCATACCGGTTTGACGCAACTGCTCGTCAAGGGCTATGCATTTTATAACATTATCTTTGAGTCCTCCGCCCCCAAGCAAAACATCCTCTTGTCCGACAAGAAAAACACCGGCGTAATAATCCACTTCTTCCAAATGTAAATCATTATCTTCCAAAAACGTCTCTACTCTTTTTTTATACGAGCCCACACTTAACGGAATTTCTCTTATCTCAAAATTTTGTTGAAAAGCATCCATATTTTTCATTATGTAATAAAATACAAAATTAATTATTTTCCACCTCGTACGAGTTTATTTTTATTTTAAATATTTGCAGGATAGAAATTATTTTCTATCTTTGCAGGCATGAAAAAAGCAATTTACATATTAAAGAGTAATTGCATCACAAAGATAGCTTGTATCACAAGTATTTTGGTGTTTTTCTGTATATTTTCGTTTGATATCAAGGCTCAGTGGAGGGATACGACTTATACGAACAATTTTCACGCTGTTATGAATAACGACTCCGTTGTAGAGGTATGGGGCACTACACAAGGAAACGGTTTTTGTGGTTATGTAGAAAAAAAACAGTCTTCCGAAGGTAATGTTTGGCAACCCATGGAAGAGGATTGTTACACAAGTATTGCAAATCAAAATCATGTCTTTGATACATTGATTTATGATTGCAGAGATACCATAACATACAGACTTGTAGAATATATGTGTGTAGGTGCAGTGATAGACATATATGTAAGTAATGAACAACAATTTATTGTGGGAGACATAGAAATACCCGATATGCCTCGAAATTCCTTAATTTCCGTAGATGTAAATAATCAGAAACTCAATTTCTCCTTTTCTTCTTCATTGGCAGAAGACGCTATGGGATATGTTGTTTGCAAAGGTAATCCTTGCATAGCCTTGGATACTATTTGGGATAAAAATACTTCAGTATATGTTTGCAATACATGTGATATTGAACAAGTCAACGAGTTAGCAATATTGTCTTTTGACTCCTGTATGAATACTTCCCTAAGAAGTGAACAAATAAACAATATGGTATTGAAAGCACAAAGGCAAGATTGCTTACGGAATATAGACCTTTCTTGGAATGAATACATTAACATGCCAACCGGATTGAATACCTACGAGGTACATGTACTAAGCAACAACAGTGACAATATTTTATTTACCACTCAAAATACAAATGCCAATGTAGATATTTCCTCCTATAACGGAGAAATAGATTTTTATGTAAAAGCAATAGGAAACAACAATAATTTTTTTTCCAATTCAAATAGAA
The DNA here is from genome assembly GCA_963540815.1 of uncultured Bacteroidales bacterium. Taxonomy (GTDB): domain Bacteria; phylum Bacteroidota; class Bacteroidia; order Bacteroidales; family P3; genus Scybalousia_A. The sequence goes on along the minus strand of CAUTQY010000014.1, from coordinate 46,401 downwards.
TAACCGTAAATCAAACGGGTACCGATACATTAAAATATATGCGTTGGCAAAATGCTTCCGTCAATTTCGATAACAAAAGTATTACTTTGCAAATAGAGTTGGATAATAGTATCCCCGTTAGCGGTTATGATCTGTATAGGAAGGAAGAGGGCGGAAACTTTGAACTTGTAGGGGAGATAGCATATAGCGGAGAAAGTATTTTGAATATGGAAGATTATTTGAATACGGAGGCTTACGACAAAATATATTACTACTATTTGCAAGCTCCTGACAGATGTGGCAATTCTTTTACACAATCTCTGATTTGCACTACATTTAAAGCCAATGTGGAAGAGATAAATACAAAGACAAATCGTGTAAGTTGGACTTCTTTTAATCTCTTCCCCGTTGAAAAGTACGAAATTTATCGTTACGAAAAAGGTGATTTACTACCCGAAAAAATCGGCGAAACGGTATTAAATGTTTTCGATGACGTACATGGCGGTATAAACTCTTACGCAGACAAGTTGTGTTATTTCGCCGTTGCAATTGAAAGAAACGCAATAGGTATTCCGAGACAAGCAAACTCTTCTCAAAATTATATAAAAAAAGAAACCTTATTTTATATTCCCAACGCTTTTGACCCAACGGAAGGTTCAAGCTCGGAGATAGCAACATTTAAACCCAATATCTCTTACATAAAAAAGGATTCTTATGAGTTTAAAATTTACAATCGTTGGGGATATACGGTTTTTTCTACCTCCGATGTAGCAGAAGGTTGGAATGGAATATACAAGGGACAATTGTGTCCGACAGGAGTTTATGTTTATAAAATCAAATACATAAACTCTATGGGAAAAATGGAAACAAAGTCGGGCACCTTTATGCTCTACAATTAAAGGAAATACACTAATATTTTAGTATTCCAATTTGTTAATTGCTACGGGAGGGGTAGAGCCAAGTGGCATCATTGCATTGATAAAATACACATAATCAAAAGTTTTAATGTCTTGTAAAGAAATTTCTCTTACACTTATAACACCTTCGTTAATAAGTCTCTGTCGTGTTGTTCCGTTAAGTAAAGGCTCTAAAGGAGTATAAAGCCCACTGCAGTTTTCAAACACAAGATTGGCAAGAGAACTATCCGTAACCTTGTTATTTTTTATTATTACAACATCGTCATTCGTACCGGCAAGAAGTTTATTTATCTGACTTCGGTCATAATATTTATAGTTGTAACTTATCCGGTCGTCTCTAATTATTTTTACTTTATTTCTTACAATGGGATTATATGGTAAAACGGATATTTGCAACTTGATATTTCCATAGATTATGCGACAACGACAAATCTCTGAGGTTAAGGAATAAGAAGAAAACGGAATCAATACTTCTTTTATATCAAAAGAGGGAAGATTATGTTTTTTGAGAGTTTGGTCTACCCTTGCCTGATGATACGACAGATTGGCAAAACCTTCTTTTGTCAAACGAATGGTTTCCAAAAATATAGGTTGATATTTCATAACGGTAAATAAATTTTTTGATTAACCTCTTGATATTCTTTTTCACAAGTACTATTTACAGTAATTCCTCCTCCGGAACGGAAAAAATACTTGTTCTTTCTTTTTTCTATAAATCGTATTAAAACTGCACTATCCAAACTTTCTCCGTCAAAATATCCGAACACTCCCGTATAAAAACCACGAGGAGACATTTCCGCTTGGTCAATTGCTTTTAGGGTAGCCTCTTTTGGCGCACCGCAGATGGAACCGGCGGGAAGAAGTTTTAGTATAATCTCGCCAACTACGGACTGCCAATTTTTATGAATCAGCCCGACTATTTCGCTACTTACTTGAAGGATATTACCGTAAGAGGTTTTTATTCTGTCCAAGTAACGAAAACGAGAAACATTTACCTGTTGGGATACCATACCAATATCGTTTCTCAGAAGGTCTACAACAGTGACATGTTCGGCAGTTTCTTTTTTATCGTTAATAATAATTTTATCCGCATTCGGTATTGTAGCATCGATGGTTCCTTTCATAGGATAGGTAAAAATCTTATTGTTCTCTATTTTTACAAATCTTTCGGGAGAAAAACATACAAAACTATCGGGCAAATAAAGTTTAAACGGACTTTTTACAAGATGAAATATTTCTTTTAAAGAATGTGTTATTTCTATGGGGGTGCTTACGGTGTAATTGGCAAGGTAGGAGTCTCCTCTATAAAGGGCATTTTGAATGACATCAAAACCCTGTTTATAAATACCGTATTCTATCGGAAAAGAGTAGATTTTAGGTATTTGTCTTGTTATATGACAAGTATCATTTGTATATTTGGGCAGACAAAAAAGTACTTCTTGCCTATTAATAGGATTTTCTATTACAAAAGAGTGTTTTAGTTCGAAATCGAAAGCAAACAAAAAAGGTTTTCTTTTTGCTCCGAGTGTATTCATTAGAGTGACTGCATGGCTTGGAGAAATTAATTGTATCATAGTTTAAAAAAGTTGTTAATCATTTGTTTGCCGTCTGTGGTCATAAAAGATTCCGGATGAAATTGAACACCCCATATTGGAAGATTTAAGTGTTGAAAGGACATAATGCAGCCGTCTGGGGCAAAAGATGTGATTTGTAATTCTTTGGGTATGCTGTTTTTGTCTAACGTCCACGAATGGTAACGAGCAACGCTTACATTGGCCGTATTTTCAAATAAAGATGTTTTTGTTGTTTTGAGAGTACTTTGTATTCCATGACAAGGATGTTTCAGATTTATTAACCTAGCACCAAAGTGAATTGCAAGTGCTTGATGTCCAAGACAAATACCAAGCATAGGACAGATTTTTTTCGCCCAAGATATAATGTTCATAAGTTTTGGTAATTCGTTAGGTAAGCCAGGACCCGGAGACAATATTATTCTCCTGCAGTCTAAAATATCTTCTTTATTGATGTTTTCGCAACCGATTAAGCGTATTTCGTAACTATCTTTTACACTCTTTAACAAATGTAGGATATTATAAGAAAAGGAATCATGATTATCTACCAACAATGTATGCATATCAAGAGATATAACCTTAGAAAAAAAGTTAAACTTTTGCCTCATACATTGGGATTCCCAACAATGGGATATAAAATTATCGACGGCTTACGACAAATCTACATAATGTACGCATTTTGAAACGTTGGATATAATAAAATATTGCTTTTAATCATTATAAATAACAAAAAAATCTCCCTTCAAAAAGAAAGGAGATGTTGGAAAACAAAGATGTTTTCCGATTGTAAAAATAGTTAATAATAAAAACTTTTACCTTTTATGGTCTTGATTAAATTGTTTAACTCTATGTTCAAAAACAGGCAACAAATCGTGCGGAATAAGAGAAACGCATGCTCTTAATCCTTGTTGGTCGGAACCGGTAACGTCCAAAGAAATAGCACTTATACCATAATAAACCAATTCGTTAAGAGTTTGTTCTCCTGTCATGCCGGGGTAATTGAATGTAAAATAAAACCCGTCTGCAATATCTTGGTCAAGGTCTTTGTTGTATACTATTTCGAAGCCGTTCTCCTCCAAGGCTTTTTTCATAAAATGCGCTTTGTCTCGGTAGTCTTTTAAGGCTTCCACAAAGTTATATTTACCTTCATTGCATGCTTTCATTATGGCTGTCAAACCATATTGAACGGAGTGCGAAGTACCCGAAGACAGTGCGTAAATTGAACCGAAAACTATCGCCCTTCCAAAAGTATCCTGAGAAAAATATTTTTTCATATAATCGGTATGCCAATTATATAAGTCCGGCGATACTACTATAACACCTATACGCTCCCCGGCATAAGAAAAGGCTTTGGAGCCGGAAATCATCAAGATGTATTTTTTTGCCCAATGTGCTGCCGTCGGTTGATAAGGAGGAACGCCGGGATAGGAATAATCTTTTCTGAAATCCATACCAAAATAAGCCAAGTCCTCCAATACTATAACATCGTATTTGTTGGCGACCTCTGCTATTGTTCTCAACTCCTGTTCATTAAAACAAAACCATGCAGGATTGTTGGGAGAAGAATAAACCAAACCGGCTATGTCTCCTTTGGAGAGATAGGATTCCAATTTGTCTCTCAGTTTTTCACCTCTATAATTATATACGTCAAATGTTTCTATTTCTATACCAAGAATTTTGCATTGTTGTTTTTGAACGGGAAAACCGGGGTCTATAAAAAGAAGTTTATTTTTCTTCTCTTGCATACGAGCCACTGTCATAAAAGCCGCAAAAGTACCCTGCATAGAGCCTGTTACGGGAATACAAGAATTTTCCGGAACCTCTACATTAAGAAAATTTTTGACAAAGCGAGTCGTTTCTTGTTTTAACTCTGCCGTACCGTAAATATCGGGATAAATAGCGGGTACTCCGTCTTTAAGAGCCTGAATTTGGGCATCTACACCTATTTTCACGGTAGGAAGACCGGGAACACCCATTTCCATTCTTACAAAACGTACTTCCATAGATTTCTCTATGTCATCAATAATTTTTTTAACCTCACGTATAGAGGCTTTTCCGACACTTTTTATTTTGTTATCGGCAATAATTTTATCTACTTTTTCTTTGTTTAAGGGTATTGCTGTCATAATGTATGTGATTTATTCTCAAATCCTCTATTTAGCATTGCTCGCATTGGAAACAGAGGTTTGATTAATTTGTTCAAACTTAGTTGCCTGAGTTGGGTTTATCTCTTTCATTATACTTATTATCTCATTCTGTTCGTTGGAAGGAGCGGATTTGTATATATTTACTATTTCATCCGTCTTTGCTTCCAAAAACTGTCTTACACAGATAAGCCCACTTCTTTCCATATTTACACTTCTAATATCTTTTATTGCTTGCAAAATATTATTACGCGCACTCACTTGGTCGTCTCCGCCAAGCATATCCAAACCCAAACGGTGATACTTATACCACGCCGAATGCATTAACCTATAGGCAGAGTTGGTATAATTTTCCATCATCCAGTATTTGTTATTATTTCCGCTTTCCGCTCTTTTCCAGCCTTTATTGGCAGAGCGTTGAGCGGCAGAAACTATATTTTGGCAAGTTTGAAAATATCTTTCTCCGCCGTTCATAGCAAAACTATCTCCGTCCAAGGCCAAAAAATAATTGAGATAAAAGGCAATAGTAGAAAGGAGGTTGCTTGTATAGTTGTTTTCATCAAACTCCATGTTCTGTCCTTCTATGTATTTGAAAGCAAAATCCTTCTCCTGTGTGTTAAGCATTGTTGTAGTATACGTGGAGCCATATACGGGCCTTCTGAATTGAACAAACAAATCTCCTTGAAAATCCTCTTGTGTAGACCTCGTTTTGACGTTTATCGTTATACTTCCTTCCAATTTTTCCACATCTTCGTAATGAAAATTAGTCCATTGTCTTTGATTTATAAAATCATTCAAGGCCGTTTGTATTGTAGTATATATTTCTTTATCGGTACCTTGTATTTGAGTTGCACTTACCGATACGCTTACGTTAAACTCTTGTGCCAAAGGTATCAAATGAGCAAAAAAGACCAAACAAAGCAATAATATATACCTATACTTTTCTTTCATAACAAGTTAAAAAAATGTTAAGATTTTATCCAAAATATCTTTTGCTACTTCTCGTTTCGATTTTAAGGGTAAGGAGGTAATACCATTCCTATCTATAAATGTCACTTTGTTAGTTGTATGATTAAAGCCGGCGCCCTCATCGTTTAGGGAGTTAAGGACTATAAGGTCGGCATTTTTGGCATGAAGTTTTTGTCTTGCATTTTCTATTTCATTATCCGTTTCAAGAGCAAAACCCACCACTATTTTGTTCTTTTTATTTTGCCCCAATATTTTTAAAATATCTTTTGTCTGCTCCAAATTTACAGTTAAACACTTCGCTTTCTTTTTTATTTTACCCTTATGTTGTTCCATAGGTGTGTAATCTGCAACGGCAGCCGAACAAATAGCCACATCACTACTTTGAAAACACCGCAAAGCAAACTCATACATATCTTTGGCAGAAGTAACTTTAAACAAGGTCAAATTTTTATTGGAAGAAATATCAATATTCACCGGACCGCTAACAAGATTAACCTTTCCGCCACGACTAAGAATTTCTTCTGCTATTGCGTAACCCATTCTACCGGTAGAATTGTTGGATATATATCTTACACTGTCTATTTGTTCAACGGTAGGACCTGCCGTAACCAAAAAAGTTTTGCCTTGCAAATCCTGTTTTTGTTCAAAATAAGAATCTACTGCAAAAAAAATATCTTCTATCTCGGACATTCTCCCCTGCCCTACAGAGCCGCAAGCCAATTCTCCCTTGACAGGTTCTATTATTTGAACACCTCTAAGTTTTAATGTCTGCAAATTTTCTTGTACCCCCGCGTTATTGTACATATTTGTATTCATAGCAGGAGCAAAAAATACTTTCTTATTAAAAGCAAGCAAACAAGTAGATAGGGTATCGTCTGCTATGGCATTGGCATACTTCCCTATAATGTTTGCCGTGGCCGGAGCAACAACAAAAACGTCCGCCCATTCGCTCAGGGATATATGTTCCGTAGTTATACTCTCAGCTACGGGCGAAAACATCTCCTTATAAACTCTGTTATCGGAGAGAGTTTGTAGGGTAAGCTCGCTAACAAATTGCAAAGCGTTATTTGTGATTACGACTCTAACCTTATAACCTTCTTTGACAAACAAACGCACGAGCATAGGTATTTTGTAGGCCGCTATACCGCCACTAATACCCAAGAGTACGTTTTTGCCTGTCATGTTTTATGTTTTTTTTTAAGATTATTCTTCGGTAAAATTATCTGTTTGTTCTACATTTCCGAACTCCTCTTCTTGCATATTGCCGTGATGCAAAACGTCGTTACGATAAACCAACTCGTCATTCAAATATTCCTTAATTGCTATAAGATAAGGCTTTGGCAAACGCTCATAAAAACGCGAAACCTCTATTTGTTCTTTGTTTTCAAAGGTATCTTCCAAAGAATTATCTTTTATGGAAAAGTCTTCTATCTTTTTGTACAGTTCTTGTTTCAACTCACCTGCTATTTGGTCGGAGCGTTTGGACAACATGGCAACGGTTTCATACAGATTGCCTGTTAATTTATCAAAATCATTGATTTTGCGGGTTTTTATACTCGTATCCGCTGTCGTTTTTTTATAATCCATTATTATTTATAATGTTTGTTTAATTTAATTTCTCTACCTGTTGTTTTGCGTAATCGTACTTTTCTTTCAAATCCTCTACTTTGTTTTTGTCTGTAAAGTTTTCAAACAAGGCTGCGTATCTTTCATAATCCAATATCATGGAATTCCATCTTTCTTTTTGTTTTTCCGCTACACTTTCTTTTGCATAGTAGTAACCGGAAAGCACTATATAATACATAGCATCCTGTCTGTACTGAGTTTGGTCGGAGTACTTTGTCAAAAAATTGGTAAGCGCAACATGTGCCGCTTGATATTGTTCCACCTTATAGTAATTGTAGGCTGTGGTATAGTCTTTTTTTATAATTTTCATTCTTAACTCATCATAATACTTGTTCGCCTGATTTACCCTTGCAGATTTTGGATATTTGTCCAAATAATCCTGAAAAGCCTTTAAAGATTCCATTGTAAGGGTTTGGTCCAAATAAAAATCGGGAGAACTCATGTATTTGCAATAAGCGGAAAGAAACAGGGCTTCTTCCGCCTTGGGAGAATAAGGAAAAGCACGAACAAAATTCTCAAATTGATATCCGGCGGCATAATAATCCTTACTTCCCATAAGACTTTTACCATAGTAAAGATTAATATCCTCCGATTGCTCCCTACCTCTAAAATAAAATATCAGATTTTCAAACAATTGAGTCGCTTGATAATAATTTTCCTGTTCATAAGCCTCTACTGCCGCTTTGTATTTTGCCTCATTATCATTACTTTTTAGCAGTTTTTTGTACCCGGAAGAGCAAGAAGATAACAACACAACGCAAATAAGATACAAATACAATATGGAATTATCAAAGCGAAATATTTTAGAAAAAAAACTCATAAGTATCGTAGCATTATAACGGTTTGCAAAAGTAACATTTTTTACCAAGATAACGTAAAAAACAACAATATATTTTATCTATGCTTTATTCCGTTTTACGAACTTGGAAAATGTTTGTTTTGCCGTTTTTATTATTTTTTCTTGAGCTGTAGGTCTTTCCAAATTTCGCATAAGATAAAGGGCGTTGTTTTCGTCTTCTTCTTTGGTAAAAACTTCAAATACAATGGGTTTTTGTCCCAATTTATTGCTTACAAAATTCTTATACGAGGCATGAAACTCTTCTTTGTTGCTTGCACACAAATATTCCATTCCCAAATCCTCAACAAAATGTTTTATCAACGTTTCGGACTTGTTTCCGTTATGTCCTTTTGCCGCAATGAATTCATCCGTTTGTTCTTTAAACATTGCACCGGCATTGTTATAATTTTTAAACTCCTGCCCCACCCCATTATTAATTATTAATATCCTGACATTGGCAGGCAAGTGTCTGTTTGTCAATATATTCAAATCATAAAATGTTGCCAAATCTCCCAGTACGGCAAAGCAAAGTTTGTTTTTATCTACCAAAGCGCTGCCTATCACAGAAGACAAACACCCGTCTATTCCAAAACCTCCCACATTGGAATAAACTTTCGGACAAGCCTTTATGTCAAAAAAGTTCCACGAACGCAAAGAATTGAGTATTCCAAAATGCAAAATAATATCTGTCGGCAACTTATCGGACAAGAATTGGGCTATGTAAATATTGGAAAACGGCAAATCCGGTATTTGATTAAATAATCTCTGTTTCTCCATTAAACAGGCTTTGTGAAATTCGGATTTCTCTTGTTTGTCATTTGCCAAATTCGTATACTTGGAAAAGAAGTCAATCTCCTCCATTTCAAAAATATATGTAAGTTTTCCGAACGTATCCCTAATCTCTCCATCCGGCGATAATCTCCAAACCTGTTTGGCGTTTCTAATCAAGGACTGAGTACAATAATCCCCACTAACCTCCCCTATATGTATGACAAGGTCAAAAATCGGTAAATTATGCTTGGTATCTTGTGCTCCTTTGATAGCAAAATTTAAAGCATTCCTTCCGTAATAATTACTCGTATGGTCTTTTAGAATCAAGGCATCATATCTTAAAGCAAAAGTTTCTATAATCTTTGTTTCTTTTTGATTTATAGGTAAATGAGAACCTATAAATACTCCTATTTTTTGTCCGTTTATTTTTGGGAAATTATCTTTAAGAGTTATGTGTTTTATAAGTCTAACTGTCGGCAAAGTTTTTACGGAATAATCTCTGCTATAATTGGTTTCCATGTTTATATGAATAGGTCCTCCCCCTCTGTTATATAAGAAGTGAAAGGCTTTATTAAGCAGAATTTCGGAATGCCAAACATCGTCTTTGTTTCTTATTGTCCTAAGGGTTATGGAATATTTGAGAATATCGTTTTGAAAACAACTTCTGTCTATAACCTGAGCAATAAGATGACCTACGTTGTCTATATTTTGCGTCGAAGTGCAGGCAATAATAGGCAGTTTTCTATAATAAGCTTCCGTTAAGGCAGGCAGATAATTTCTTGAGGCCGTAGCCCCCGTGCAAGACAATACAACGGGTTCTTTGCTTTCTTGAGCCATACCTATTGCCATATAACCGGCACTACGTTCGTCAACACAAGAATAGATTTCAAAAAAATCATCTCTTTGTACGCTACTGACAAAAGAAATATTGGTTGTACCGGGCGAGGCTATGATTTTTTTTATCCCATATTGTTTTAAAAAGGCTATAAACAAAAGTATATTTTTTTCCGAGGTATAAAAATGTTCCATAATGAAATTATTTTTGTTCTATTGTCAAAACCACATATTCGCTTTTGGTACCGATACGAAACTTTCCGCCCCATATTCCAAGCCCTGAGGAGATATAATATTTTGTATTTCCTTTTTGAAGAAAACCGTAGGCTTTCTCGTACATGGTTTTCATTATAAGGTTGATAGGAAACACTTGACCGTAATGAGTATGCCCCGAAAATTGAAAATCCATTTTGTTTATTTCTGCTTGTTCCAAATTATACGGCTGATGGTCTAGTAAAATATGATACTTTTCCTTGTCCGTGTTTTTTGTTATTTGATATAGGTCTTTTCTGTTTGTGTTTGTTCTGTCGTCTCTGCCGACAATAACAACGTTTTTGTACTCGGCACAAGTATCTTGTAAGAGATTTATACCGGCTCTTTTATAAAATTCCAACACGCTTTTTGTGTTTGCATAGTACTCATGATTACCCAAACAAGCATAAACAGGAGCATTCAAACGATGAAACTCCTCGTATACTTTTTGTTCAAAAAGAGGTTTGGTACTTATATCCACTATATCCCCTGCCACAAGTATAATATCCGCTTTTTCTTTGTTTAGCATATTAACCCATTCTGCAAAAGTTTTTCTTTGATTGTGATAACCGAGATGCAAATCACTGATAAGTATGATTTTCAAAGGCTTATCTATTTTTTTATTTGTAGCAAAGTTAAATCTTTTTGCTTCTTTATGATAATAACATATATTACCATAAACAAAAACAACCAAGACTATTCCCAATACGGCAAGGCTCCCTTTAACGGAGTTGAACAATAATTCTTTAGGTAATATATTACCTACTCTTAGAATATCCATAAGCAAGAAAATCATAAACAGATACAATAGGATAAACATCCAAGAATTTGTTATTTCGTAAATAGTAGCCGAGAGTTTCAAAGGCAGATTATCCAAAGTGAAAACAACACTTAGTATTGCTCCCGCAAAAATAAGCACACCTGCGGCAACAACAATACTTTTAACCAAAGAATTAAGTGGTAATATGTACCACATTCTTACAAAAACATAAACCAATATTAATAATAAGGGGAGTATAAAAAACAAGTAGCGCATATTTTCTATTTGATAACCTTACACCATATAATTACTCGGAGTTCAATCCTTTACTACCATTATATTATTTATCGTAGAGCAGTATAGCCTGCAAAGGTAATAAAAAAACTTCACGTTAAAAAAGATAAAAAAAATAATCCGTAGAATCATTACAAATTCCCCACCTCACATTATCACCACAAAACAAATATCCTCATCGTTACAAGACTTTAACAAAAGTTATGGTAATTTCAAAAAGTGTGCCCTTGCAAGTAACGTTGTGTCAGACCGTATCCCTAATTACCCATGTCGTCAGCGTCCGTCATTGCGAGCGAAAAACGAAGCAATCCGGACCTATTTATATTGCCATACCTTATAAGAATTTTGCCTTTCTTTGTTTGCTTTCTGCCAAACAGCGATTCGTTGTCAAAAAAACCACCTTTTTTGAGTCAAAAAACCACCTTTTTTTGATGAAAAAAGGTGGTTTTTTCATCATCGAAACAAAGAGTGGCAGAAACCAAAAGCCATTTGGCAGAATTATAATAGAAAATGGATTGCTTCGTTTTTCGCTCGCAATGAGGGAATTTTTGAGATTGGCACGTAACAAAGTCGCTAGCCATGACAATAGATGGAAACTCGCAGTTACGAAAAAAGAGGGTTCGTAACGACTTTACTTTTCGTCCTTTGGCAAGCAAACCAAGCCGTCGTTGTGCGCACTCATTTTTCGTAATTGCATACCTAAGAGGGGCAGTCCGCTAAATTGTGCAATGGAATTCTATTGGAATTTATTGTCTGAAAATAAAGTTTTAAAATCTTTTTGCGCTCTATGATAGTCATCCGGTATACCTATGTCTATAAAATAGCCCTGGCAGACAAATCCGAAAATATCTTTACTTTGTTGCAAAATATCTTTCTCAAAAGAAAATTTTTCAGGATAGTTATTTAAAGCGACTTTCTCTTTATTTATCATATATATCCCCGCGTTTATCAAACCCTTGGAACAAAAAGTTTTTTCTTTAAATGTAGTTACTTTTTCGTTTTCGTCTATTACAACGCTTCCGTACCTGTCAAAACTCTCCATCTCCTTCAAAGCCAAAGATATGGAAGCCTTTTTTTGTTTGTGCTTGTTACAAAAATTCTCCAAATCCATCATAAAAAAAGAATCGCCGTTGAGTATAAGCACATTCTTTTGAGTAGTTTTATTTAGGGCAAAACGTATTGCTCCGCCTGTTCCAAGCGGTTGCTGTTCTACTACAAAATCTATAAGGAAATTAAAATTTTTATGATTATCTTCTACCCAACTTTCAACCCCAGAAGACATATACCCCAAAGAAAGTATAATTTTTTTTATATCAAATCTTTCCAAATACTTTAACCAATAGTATAGAAAGGGTTTGCTGTTGATTTCTGCCATACATTTGGGTCTATCGCTAACCTCGGAACGCAAACGAGTACCCAAACCTCCTGCCAAAATTATTACTTCCATAAAGAGTTTTATTAAAAAAAATAAGGTTTATTTTATATCCTACACTTGCTACTTGCAAATAGTCCAACCATGGGGACCATCGTCCGTAAATTGAAAAGGAATACATTTTCCCTCCAACTTATTTAATACTCGGATTAGATTGTATTTATTTTCCGGCTTGGTAACAAAGGTAATAAAACCTCCTCCGCCTGCTCCCGAAACTTTGGCAGCCAAGGCACCGTTATTATACGCCAAGTCCACTATTTTATCTATTTTGCTATTGGATATACTTTTTGCCAATCGTTTTTTGTCTTCCCAACCTTCTTTTATTATTTGTGCAAACCCCATTATATCTCCTGCCAATAAATATCGTTTCATATCTTTGGCACTTTGTTTTATTTTGTGCAGGGATTCTATTGTCTGAGAATTGCCTTTTTGAGTATTATTTTTTTGTTCGTCAATAATTTGAGCGGACGAGCGAGAGGCGCCGGTATAATATATTATCATAGAGGCTTCCAATTCATCTTTTAACCAGCGTTTGATTTTCAGAGGATTGACTATAACTATATCATTGGTGTTAAACTCCATGTAGTTGAACCCCCCGAATGTTGCGGCGTATTGGTCTTGTTTGCCTCCTGCCAAAAGCAAATCCAAACGTTCTATTTCGTATGCCAAGCGTGCTATTTCGTAGTCTCCCAAAGGTAAAGATAACATTTCCATAAAGGCTTTGAGAATACAAACAACCATAGTGGAAGAAGAACCCAAACCCGAGCCTGCCGGCGCATCGGAATAAGTTGTCATTCTAAAAGAAAAGGGAGACAAATTAAAATCTTTGATGATTCTGTTATATACACCTTTTCCCAAAGAAAGAGTACCGTTTATGGGTAATTGTTCCATTATGGGAAAAATCTCTCTTTGGTCTATATCCGAAGCATATATTTCTATTTGATTATTGTTTGTCTTTTCTATGGTACAATGTGCGTAAAGATTGATTGTGGTATTGAGAACCAAACCTCCGTACATATCACTATAGGGAGAAACGTCCGTACCTCCGCCTGCCAAACCCAAACGCAAAGGAGCTTTGCTTCTTGCTATTTTGCATTTCGTCATAATAATAACACTATATATTGGTACAAAAGTACAAAAGATTTTCTATGTGACAAGATTTTTGAAATTTTGGAAAACAAATAGAAATTTTGAAACGTAAAAACGGATAAAACAAATACTTATAAATAAATTTTGCTATTCTTTTCAAAATTTCTACTTTTGCAAACACTATATAAGTTTTTAAGATTATTTGGATGATAACACGGCGTTTTGTTTGTGAGTGACTAAAAAATTATTTGTATAGTGCTACAAGAATACAATTAACAAAAAAACAATAGAGAAATGAGCAAAAGAATAAATGTAGAGCAAGCAGCCTCTATGATTAAAGACGGAATGACCGTTATGATTGGCGGTTTTTTGGGTTCCGGCTCCGCTTGCAAGGTTATTGAGCAAATGGTTAAAAATCATGTAAAGGATTTGACGATTATTTGTAATGATACTTCTTTTGTGGAGTATGGTAGCGGTTTGTTGGTAGCAAATGACTGCGTAAAAAAGGTTGTTGCCTCTCATATAGGCACAAATCCTATCACCGGGCAAAAAATGATTGACAAAGAAATGGAAGTACAACTAATTCCTCAGGGCACTTTGGCAGAGCAAATTCGTTGCGGGGGAGCAGGTATCGGAGGTTTTCTTACTACAACCGGTTTGGGAACTATTTGTGAAGAAGGCAAACAAAAAATAACCGTTGACGGCAAAGAATATCTTTTAGAAAAACCTATGCGTGCGGATGTTGCCTTGATAGCGGCAAACACTTGCGACAAATTCGGCAATTTGCTTTACAAGGGAACTGCGCAGAACTTCAATCCTTTGATGGCTACGGCTGCCGATTTGGTTATTGCCGAGGTTAAAAACGAAGTAGAGGAGATTGCACCCGAAAACGTTAGAACTCCTTATTTGTTTGTTGATTACATAGTTAAAGCATAGTATTTGTGGAACAATAAAAATATAACATTGAAAAGAGATGGAAGAAAAGATAACAAGCACAATAAGAGTAAGAATGAGTGCTCACGATGCTCATTACGGTGGCAATTTGGTTGACGGAGCAAGAATGTTGAATTTGTTTGGAGACGTGGCAACGGAATTGCTTATCAGACAAGACGGGGATGAAGGTTTATTTTGTGCGTACGACAATGTAGAGTTTTTGGCTCCAGTACATGCCGGTGATTATATTGAGGCGTATGGAGAAATAACCAAAGTCGGCAATACTTCGCGTAGGATGATTTTTGAAGCAAGAAAAGTTATTGTTCCAAGAACGGATATAAGCGACTCCGCTGCCGAGGTTTTGAAAGAGCCGATAATAGTTTGCAAAGCTTCCGGTACCTGTGTTGTCCCAAAAGATTGTCAGAGATATAATAAATAGTAAAATTCTCTTTACTTTACATTCTTAATACCTCAATAGTATGACCGAATATTTGAATAGGATAATACAGGGTAATACTATTGAGGTATTAGAGAATATACCTTGCGATAGTACAGATTTGGGCATAACTTCGCCTCCTTATAATAAGGGAGAAAAGAATAAGGGTTGGTTGGTTAAAAACGTTAAGTACAATTCTATGAATGATTGTATGAAGGAGGAAGATTATCAAAAAAATCAGATAGATGTACTTAACGAACTTTATAGAATCATAAAGCCGGGCGGTTCTTTTTTTTATAATCATAAAATACGATGGGATAAAGGCGAAATGTATCATCCCATCACTTGGCTTGCGAAAACGCAATGGACGATCCGTCAGGAAATTATTTGGGATAGAATGATTGCTGCCAATATTAGAGGATGGAGATTTTGGCAGGTAGATGAAAGAATTTATTGGTTGTACAAGCCTGTTGGCAATAATAAGATAGGACAGGAGTTGTTATCAAAACATTCTTTACTGACATCTATTTGGAGATTTCCTCCCGAGAGAAACAATCCTCATCCGGCACCTTTCCCAATAGAATTGCCAACAAGAATTATTGCTTCCATAATGAATGATATGCAAGGTATTGTTATAGACCCTTATTGCGGAAGCGGTACAAGTTTGGTTGCGGCAAAACTTTTATCAAAAAATTACATAGGAGTGGAAATATCCGAAGACTATATTGAGTTTGCAAATCAAAGGTTAGAAGATTGTTTGTCCGAAAAAAGTAAAGTAGAGCAAGAAATGCAAAAACATTTTGTGGGAAAAACCTTCAAAGACAGAAAAATAAACAAAGAGAATACGGGAAAATTCAAAAATTATAAAGAAAAATCCAATCTTATTGCTAATATTGGTGATAGAAATGATTTGACTTTTTCTTTGTTTGATAATGTGAGAAACAAATAATAAAAATATATTATGGAAAAACTTATAATTACTGCTGCCATTTGCGGAGCAGAGGTTACAAAAGAACAAAACCCTGCCGTACCTTATACGGTAGAGGAGATAGTAAAAGAGGCAAAAAGTGCGGTGGACGCAGGAGCGGCTATTGTGCATTTGCATGTAAGAGAGGACGATGGCACTCCAACTCAAAGTAAGGCACGTTTTCAAGAATGCGAGGAAGCTATTTATAAAGCATGCCCCAATGTTATACTTATTCCTTCAACGGGCGGTGCAGTGGGTATGGCTCCGGAGGAAAGATTGCAGTCAACAGACACAACACCTGTACCGGAAATGGCAACTTTGGATTGTGGCACTTGCAATTTCGGTGACGAAATCTTTGATAATACTATGCCGACAATGAGAGCCTTTGGCAAACGTATGATAGAAAGAAATATAAAACCCGAATACGAATGTTTTGAGATGGGACATTTGGATACGATTTTGCGTATGGCTCAAAGGGGCGAGGTTCCTGCTTATCCCATGCAGTTCAACTTTGTTCTAGGAGTCTATGGTTGTACTCCTGCCACAGTGCCAAATCTTTGTTGGCTTGTAAATTCCATACCGCAAGGTAGTACTTGGACGGTTACGGGTATAGGTCGTCATGCTTTTCCTATGGCAGCCGCAGGTATTGCAATGGGAGGTAATGTAAGAGTAGGATTTGAGGATAATCTTTATTTATCAAAGGGTGTTTTGGCAAAAAGCAACGGTGAGTTGGTAGATAAAGTTGTTCGTTTGGCCAAAGAATTGGGAAGAGGAATTGCTACTTCCGATGAGGCAAGAGAAATACTTTCTCTAAAAAAGAGATAATTTTTTGATATAATTTAATTTGCAATAGAGGGTTATTAAAATATTTTAATAACCCTGTTCTTTATAGACTTAATATAAAAACACACCTACTCTGTCGGTCTGTTATAGCCGAATAGTACGTAACACAAGTATCTTACAGGCACGTATTTATCATTGCAAACCCTCCTTTCGTCCTTGCGAGCTTTGGCCAAGCAATCCATTCCTTATAAGAAAATTGCCGAAGGGCTTTTGGTTTCTGCCACTCTTTGTTTCGATGCTGAAAAAACATAGTTTTTCCGGCAAAAAAACATAGTTTTTTGACTCAAAAAACTATGTTTTTTTGATAACGAATCGCCGTTTGGCAGAAACCGAATGCCTTTTGGCAATCCGTACAGGAAAAAACACATTGATAATTATTATCATTGACGGGATTTTACATACCTTTGCAGGGTGAAAATAGTTGTACTTTTTTTCTGTAAAGAACCATACTTTTTGCAAAAACGGGATATTATTTGTCTGAAAAACAAAGTATTGTTACTTTTACTCTCAAAACCTATATTCCAACAAAACAAGGATTAAGGCGAGCTACAGAATCAAAGAATGTTTGTTTCTTCTGTATGCAACGTAAAAGCGTTATATTTCGAAAAGTGAGGAATAAAAAATAAAAGTTTGCTAGGCTAATGCTTGCTATGACGTAAAAGGAAGGACTACAGTGACACATTTTTTTCTTTTGGCGGTAGAAGCCGTCATTTCGAGCGTAAGCATGACAATCTATAAAACAACCAATAAAACTGAATAGATTGCTTCACTGTGTTCGCAACGACGTATTATTTGGGATTGCCACGCTAATGTTTGTTATTACAGGTTGTAGATAAGTTTGTAATAACATACGGGAAGATAAAGTCGTGAGGAAAGATTTATCTTGTTAGTATTTCACAATTAGCGGGTTGTTTAATATTTTTGTCTGTTATGATTTCACCGTAACTCTCTGCAAGTATTCTACCACTAGAAGGATTCTTTACAGAGGTTACTTTTCCGTTAATAGTTGCATTAACAGTAGAGTGTTCAAAAGCCAAATCGGCATCCTCTCCCAAAATACAATCCTCTAAAATAAGGTTTTCACAATAGCAAAGGGGTTGAGTTTGAGTAATTTTACATCTTACCAATCTGAGATTTTTGGAATACCATGCAAGATATTCACCATTAATTTCACTGTCGTAGACGGTTACATTTTCCGTATTCCAAAAAGCATCCTTTGTATTGAGGACAGAATTGCGAATTTCTACATTTTTGCAATATTGAAAAGAATAGTTGCCATTTTGACGATAATTGTTGATTTTGATATTTTCGCAATGCATAAAAATATAATCCGCCTTATCTGTTTGAACGTTTTCTATTTCCATATCCTTGCAGTACCAAAGTGTTTCCAAAGCGTTAGGTATTTGGACGTTTTTTAGTTTCAAACGTTGCATTTCTCTGAACATCTTTGGTGCCTGAATTAGGCAATCTTCCATAACCAAATCCGAACTGTACCAAAGAGCAGCCCTTGCACCTTCGGTAAATAAACAATTCTTTATTCTAAAACCATAGGTTTCCCAGAAAGGATACTTACCTTCGAATTGGCACTTTACCGCTTCTATGTTTTTTGTTTCCTTTAAAGCACTTTCACCTGCATGTATAACTACATTTTCCAAATACAAATCCTTGGTATGATACAAAGGTCTTTCACCTCCGAATTCTTTGTTTATTATCTTTTCCATCTTTTTATGTTCGTTTTTATAAAAAAAGAAATAACTCTTCAACAAAAAATATTATTGAAGAGTCATTTTCCCTAGTTATGAAATAGTTAATAAGTATCCTTCACTCTCCTTGAAGCAGCGTACATAATACGTAACGCTCCGGCTTTTCTTAACTCTTGTTTAACATCGGTAACATCACCCATTCTTGTATCTCTATCACACTTCAAAGTTGTGGTTATCAAAGGCTTGTCTGATTCATTTCTTGCAGCACGCTCACTTTCTACAAATGAAACTATATCGGATACCTCACTCAACTGGTCGTTTAACTGGATACGAGTACCGGTACCATACTTGGCATCCATAGGCTCTCCTATGTAGATATTGCTTGCAAGAGATTTTTTTTCCAATTTTTGTATTTCAGAGGCCTGAGGTAGGGAGAACCTAACCATCAAAGTACTCTCTCTCATAGTAGAGATAACCATAAAGAAGAATAACAAAATAAAAACTATGTCTGACATAGAACCGGCATTCAATCCCGGTATTTCTCTACCTCCGCTTTTCTTAAATCTAGCCATACTATTTTCCTCCTTTATTTTTTCTTATCACCTACATTCTTTGGTTCTGCCTCAGATATTGCAGCAGGAATTGCCTTATCTATAGCCTCCTTTTGCTCTTGTGTACAATCTGCATATTTGCGAGAAAATTTCTCCTTTGCCAAATCGTTTCTCAATTCATTAACAGCCGCAACCAATTCATTTTGTACTTGGAGATACATCCTATAAGAAGTACCTCTGTCGTTTTGCAACGATATAACTCCCTGCGAAACATCATAATCACCTATCAAATCTATGTTCTGACGTTTCTTTTCGGGTAGATTGACCGCATTGGTTGGATTGGCAAGAAATTCCTTCGTTCTGTCCTTTAATGAATTTATATCTCCGGGCTCGCCATTTACAAGTAATTGGTCATTCATATTCACCAAGACAACAAAAGTGTTTCTCTTGTGAATATCCGGCGGTTTCACCGAAGGGTCGGTAGGCGGAGGCAAACGTCTCTGTATACCCATATCCGTATTGATAGAAGAGGTCAATAGAAAGAAGGTCAACAACAAGAACGAGATGTCCGACATTGACGAAGAATTTAATGCAGGTAATTTTTTACTCTTTTTTCTTACCATAATTGCTCTTCTATTTAAAACGTTTTGCTATCTCCGCATAAGCAATAGACAGTATAACCCCTGCAAACAAAATGTATACGGTATACAAACCCGCTCCTATTACCTTTGAGGATGAGTAAGCCGAGCCGGATTTTTCGAATACCATTTGAGGGATATCCGTGCCTGATGCAACAAAATAAGATACTATGAAGGCTACTATGGTTATACCCAAAATAATCAAATACCTAGCCTTAACACTTATAGCATCTTTTATAAGGAATACTATTCCGCCGATGGCAGACAAAACGGTCAATATAACCGCTACCCAATAAGCAAACGACCAGCAAAAACCGGCAAACCCTGTCGGTTCAAAGCCCATGTCGTCAGTCTTTGCTAAGGCATACCCTACGGCAGATAGCGAAGCCAAAACGGCAATGACCATCGCAATGATTAAAATTATTCTTTTTTCTTTTTTCATTTATTTTTCCTCCTTGGTTTTTATTAAGTAAATTATTTCACACTAATCCATATTATGCGATACGGATGGTTTAACATCAATTAATTTACTTTCTGTTTTTTACCAAGATGTCCATAAATGATATAGAGGCATCTTCCATTGTAGAAACCAAACTTTCTATTTTTGACATTAAATAGTTGTAGCAAACCTGAAGTATCAAAGCAACAATAAGACCGAAGACTGTTGTTATCAAGGCAACTTTCATACCTGAGGCAACAACCGTAGGAGAAATATCACCTGCCTTTTCTATATCGTCAAATGCTTGAACCATGCCGACAACCGTACCCAAGAATCCCAAAGAAGGAGAAATAGCAATAAACAAGGAAATCCAAATCATATTGCTTTCCAATCTTGCCATTTGAACACCTCCGTAGGAAGTAATGGCTTTTTCTACATCCTCCAAACCGTTGTTTACTCTATCCAAACCTTGAAAAAAGATGGAAGCCACAGGACCTCTTGTATTTTTACAAACGTCTTTTGCAGCGTCGTAATTACCTGCTACAACATTATTTTCTATGTTTTTCAACAGTTTATCGGCGTTTGTAGTAGCAAGATTCAAATAAATAATTCTTTCTATAACCAAACCCAAACCCAATATCAAACAGATAAGAATAGGGGTCATCCAACCAACACCTCCTTGTATGTACTTTTCTTTAAGAACTTGATGGAAAGATTGCTTAGCAGCGGAAGTTTCCTCTCTAACAGGTTGTTCGGCTGTCGCTGTTGTTTGAGAAACAGTAGTCTCGGAAGCGGTAGTTGTCTCCGTTTTTGTTGCTTCATTATTCTGTGCGTACGCCACATTTACAAATAGTGTCAATAAGAGTACTATTGACAAACAAGCAAATACTTTTTTCATGACTTTTTTGAATTGTTTAATTATTTATATTCTTTTTATTTTCTTTAGTGGTATGCAAATTTACAAACTTATTTCAAAGATACAATAATTATTTGTTTTTTTTGCAAATAATTTAACGTAAACTATTTGTTTTCAGTTACTAATACCTTATCTATTCTTGCCCCGTCTACTTTTAAAATCCTAATAGTTAGGTTTTCCCAAGTGATTTCATCGTTCAAATTTGGGAACTTACCGGTCTGTGCCAAAATAAGACCGCTAAGAGTATTGTAATTGTATTCGGAAAACTTTTCTTTCATATTGAAATGTGAGAGAAAATCATAAAACGGGTATTGACCGTCCACTACAAAAGAACCGTCACCCTGTCTGACAAAATCCGGCGACTCGTCCGCTTCTTGCAAATCGGAAGAATTGTCTATCAATGCCTCCAAAATATCATTCATAGTAACCATACCTTGAACAATTCCAAACTCATCTATAATGAAAGCGTAGTGTATTTTGCTTTTTTTGAATATCTCCAAAACATCATAAACTCCAACACTCTCGTGCAAAAAATTCGGCTCTCTCATTAAAGTGTGCAATTTAATTTCTCCGTTGGAAATTTCTTTTATTGCATCCTTTATGTATATCACCCCCACTATATTGTCCAAACTTTTATCTCCCACAGGGTATATATAATGTACTCTATTGGCAAGACTTTGAATTATGGAAGATACGGTGTCATCTTTTTCAAACCATTCCAAATCCGCACGGGGAGTCATCAAAGATATTATGCCTCTGTCGTCCAAATCAAAAACCCTATTTACTATATTTTGTTCGTTGGAATCTATTTCCCCTGCCGAGGCACTGTCTTTTATTATGGATTTTATCTCCTCTTCCGTAGCGTTGTTACTGTCTTTGGGCTTATAACCAAGCAGAGAAAAAATACCGTTTGAAGTTTTTGAAAGCAACCAAACAAAAGGAAAAGCAATTTTGGATAATAATGATAAAGGATTAACAACAAAAGAGGCAACTCTTTCCGGGTTTGTCATACCTATTCGCTTGGGAACCAACTCCCCTATGACCAACATTACAAAAGTTTCCGCTACAACTATAAGAATTCTGGATATTATTGAGCAATACGTAGTATCCAAACCTGTTTGCGAGAATAATACGGCAAGTTTGCCCACGTATCGCTCTCCCGTATACAAACCTATGATAAGCCCTATGGTTGTTATGGCAATTTGTATTGTTGATAAAAAATTGTCCGGGCACTCTTTTATTCTTAGTATTTTTCCTGCATTTTTTTTGCCTTCTTTCAAAAAAGCATCCAATTTGCTTTTTCTTGAAGATACAACGGCAATCTCCGACATAGAAAAAAAACCGTTCAGTAAAATAAAAACCAGAATTATGATTATTTCCATAATTGATTATGTACGTTCTTCTTTTGAAAATTGATTTTTAGGTTTTATAAGGATTGCAACCAATAACATTAGAACTCCTATTGTTATGCTCGCATCAGCAAAATTAAAAATAGCATTAAAAAACCTAAAAGCATTGCCTCCCATGATAGGCATCCACTCCGGCCATACGGTATCTATCAAAGGAAAATAAAACATATCCACTACTCTACCGAAAAACAAGGGAGCGTAACCTTTATCGGGAAATATTGTTGCCGGTGCAAATATTGTGCTTTCATTAAAAACTACCCCGTAAAAAACGGAATCTATAATATTACCCACAGCTCCCGCAAATATTAAGGCAAAAGAGTAAATAATAATTTTTCTCTCTTTTTTTCGTATTAGCCTATGCATATAAAGGAAAATCAACACGGATAGAACTATCCTTAAAGAAGTTAGCAATATTTTGCCTCCCTTATCCCCCAAATTCATACCGAAAGCCATGCCCTTATTTTCCAAAAAATGTATTCTAAACCAACTCAACCCCAAGACCTCTGTCTCATCCCCGATAGTAAAATGAGTCTTTACATAAATCTTGATTATTTGGTCTATAATCAAAACCAACAAAATAAGAAATAAGGGCTTTTTTAAATCTTTCATATTGTTAAATAGAAACGCAAACACTCATTGGCAAACAAAATCCAGAGCAACATACTTTTTATTAAAATCCTCTTTTATTTTGTTGCATCTTTGCTTCTATGGTCAGAGTTGCATGTGGCACAAGTCTCAATCTTTCTTTTGGTATAAGTTTGCCCGTAACTCTACATATTCCGTATGTTTTGTTTTCTATTCTTGTAAGAGCGGCTTCCAAATCTTTTATATATTTTTGTTGACGCTGAGCCAAACGAGCATTTTCTTCTTTCATTTGAACGTTGATACTCTCGTCTTCCATGTTTTTAAAAACAGGTGAAGTATCTTCCGTACCATTGGAGTTGGTATGAAAAGCGCCGGCTTTCAACTCTTGCAAGTTTGATTTTGCCGTTTCCAATTTGGCAAGTATCAATTCTTTGAATTCCTGTAACTCTTCGTCCGTATATCTTGTTTTCTCTTCCATTTTTTTCTGTCTGTGATAAATTTTTGTGCAAAATTATAAAAATAATTACAAATAATATTTATATACTACAAAAAACATAAATATTTTATGGGATAAGTATTTTGGAGGATTCAAATCATGGAAAATAAGAAATATACAATTTTTTTAACAAGCGTTCGTTATATAACCTAATAAAGTATAAGGTGTAAGAATAAATTATGAAACGAATACTTTTAATCGCTACTATTGTAACCGTTTTTTTTGTTGTCTCGTGTGAAAATAATACTACCAAAGTAAAGGACATGATTAACAGGACGGTGTCCGTAAAAAAAGAACCTAAAGCCGTATGTTTGGTTCCCGGTCTTTTGGAATGGATGAACAAATTGGATTTGCAGGATTATGTTATTGGTATAGGTAAGGATTGCCGGGATATAGCACACAAGAAAGATTTGCCTGTGGTAGGTAGCTTTTTTAATTTGGATACCAATGCAATCAAGAAAATGCAACCCGATGTCGTTCTTGCTCTTACAACCATCGATAAATATGTATTGGAATGGATGATAAACAATAAGTATAACATAGTACTTTTTACTTTCCCAAAGAGTATGAAGGATGTTTATACGGCAGTTGAGTTGTTGGGAAATGTTTTTGACAAGTCGGAGCGGGCAAACAAAGTACTGACGCAATACAAGGAAAAAATAAACACAATTACCCAAAACGGACAAAAAAAACAAGCAAGAGGATATTACTCCATTCGTTTTAACGATAAATTAGGTGAGGATATGGCTGCCTCCGGGGAGCATATTTTGGGTAATTTGATGGAAATAGCGGGTATAACCAACCTTGCAAAAAATAAGGGAGATATGATATATCACAGGGATGATATAATAAAAGATAATCCGGATTATGTGTTTTTGGATATAAGACAAAAGGAAGATTATGCCAACAAAGAACCGTATAAATCTTTATCGGCCGTTAAGAATAACAAACTCATAGGTATACACCCGAATCTTATTACTGCTTATAGTCCGAAATATATAGAGGTTATAAAAATTATGACAGAGGCCATAAAATAGTAAAAACATTTTTTTGATATTATGAAAAAAATATTAATCACAACGGATTTTAATGATTTATCCCTTAACGCTTGTCTGCGTTTTTGTAAGTATTTGTTTAAGGATAGCAATACCGACTATTATCTTTTGCACGTCTCTGAGGCTATGGGGTTCTTTGCTCGTTTGTTGGGAGGACAGGAAAAATCTCCGGAGTATCAACAATTACAGTTGGAGGAGTTGAAAAAGAATGTGAAAAAACTTTATGATTTGGACGTAAAACCTTATATAAGAAAAGGCTCCGTTACCGAACAAATAAACATTTTTGCCAAAGAAATGAATATTGATTTGATAGTAGCGGGAACTTCCAATACAAATATTCATACAATAGGAGCAAATACTCACAGACTTATTCGTACTTCCGACCATGTTATAATGACGGTTAATCTTGCCATAGACCCCAAACCTATCAAAAATATAATACTTCCCATAGAGTTATATTTGTCTTCTCGTCAAAAAGTACCTTATGCCATTCAATGGGCAAAAGAATTCGGTGCAAAAATTACTTTGTTAATAGGTACTTGGGAAAGACAAGACGAACAAGATTATAACAAAATAAAAGTTATCGGTTCGGGTACACAAAAATTTATCTTGGACAGAGGAGTTAATTGCGATGTGGTTGCTCTTGACAATCTAAAAACGAGCAAAGATTACGCCGACGAAGTAATAAGATATATAAACAATATTGATAATCAAGCAGATGTTTGCATGGTTATGGGTAGAGACGAATCTACCGATTTCTCCGTTGACCCAAGAGCGCAGGATGTTGTTCGTTTTGCCAAAATTCCCGTAATTTGCATACCTTTAAAACACGGCGGTATGAAAACGGAATTTTTATAATAATCTGTAAAAACAATACAATAACTAACAACAAAATGCCACTGATTTATTTCCACTCTATTTGGCAATTAACTCATTGTGATAATATATAAAATATTGTCCTTTATTATAATCTACAAGGTTGTTTTTTATTTAGAATATAGTATATTGTTCCATGTTTACTCTCGCGGAAAGGAAATTAATAAATTTGTTCAGTAAATGTATCAACATTTACGCCACATTGAAATTGCCAAACTCTACCATCTATTTTATCCAACAATAGACAGTTCTAGCTGTTTTTAGTAGGATAAATTTCAAAACGACTACTAACCCATTCCTTAATGTCATAATCCGATACTAAATTTTGCAAGTTAATGGAATAGCCAAATCCGTCACTATCTTCAATATTCCATTGTATACCATATATTCTACCGGTTCGGGTGTCCGATTCTAAGAAATTATAATTGTTATTCGTAGGGTATATCTTAAACCTTTCAGTAGAAAATATTGTAATGTCTTTTGCAATTTCAACAGGTCTGACAACAGTTTGTTCTGTAGAATCATTTAATTCTTGCGAAATAGCAACAAAAAAATGATTGCAGGTAGACTATCATAAATATTCTTTTCATATTCCAAAAATATACGTTTATACCGCAAAGCTATAAATATTTTATGGCGAACTTTATACAAGCAAAGATTTTTTGCAGAAAGTAAGTATTTTTTCTGCCAAAAAATAAGAGAGTTTGTAATAAGACTCCTTGCTCCAACCGGCAACATGAGGCGTAAGAACGGTATTTTCCAACAAAAACAATTCCCTTAACTCCGTATTTGCCGTTGTCATTTCATTAGAAAAGTTTTCGTATTCCAAAACGTCCAAACCGGCACCCAATATTTTTTTGTTTTTGATTGCTGTGATTAAATCTGCAAGTTTTACAACCTTACCGCGAGAGGTATTCAAAAGAAAAAACGGCTTTTGAAATTTATTTATAAAATCCGAATTTACCATGTATTCCGTTTCCATAGTTAAAGGAACATGCAAAGAGAGTACGTCACATTGTTTTTGCAAGTCTCTCAAAGTTGTCTGTTTTGCATAGCTATCGGAAAAATTGTTTTTGTATTTGTCATAGGCTAAAACTTTGCAATCAAAGCCGGAGAGTCTTTTTGCAAATTCTCTCCCCATGTTACCATAACCTATAATACCTATTGTTTTACCCTTTATTTCAGTACCTCTATTTTCCTCTCTCAACCAAAGAGATTGCCTCACCTGTCTGTCTGCTATTGTTATTTTATTGAACAAAGAAAGCAAAAGCCCCAAATTATGTTCCCCAACAGCGTCTCTGTTTCCTTCCGGGGAGTTAAGGCAGACTATACCTTTTTTTTGAGCATAATCCGTGTCTATGCTATCCATGCCTGCTCCGCTTCTTGCAATAAATTTTAGATTAACTGCCAAATCTATTATTTGCCTGTCTATTTTTATTTTGCTTCTGACTATCAAGCCATCATACAAACATATATTTTTTACTATATCCTCCCTTATATATTCCGGATGATAATCCACAACAATATTGTTCGCCTCCAACTTTTCTATCAAAACGGGGTGTATTTCGTCTATGAGTAAAACCTTCATTCTCCTTGTATTATTTGCGTTGCCTGCTATCATAAATATAATTGACAAAATCCGAATACGAACCGTTAAAAATATTCATATCCACGTTGCCTTGTATTCCGGGTACGATACCGGAGTGTGTGTATTGCCAAAATGTCCATGTTTTCATTTGAGGCTCGGTACATAGTTTGCACAACCATAGCGGATAGTCGTCAAAGTAGCCCTTTATATACTTGTTATAGGTATTTACATTAGTGTATATTATAGGCTTGCACTTATAGTGTTTTTCCAATTCAAAGAGACATCTAAGCAATTGATTTTGTACTTTGTCATGTGATAAACGCGAAAATCTATTACCGTAAGACAATTCAAAATCTACCACCGGGGGTAAATCATTGTCGGAAAGTTTGACATTTTTTATAAAATTTTTGGCTTGGTCTTCTCCGGATTTATTGAACTTATAGAAAAGATAAGTCCCCGTAATTATGTTGTTTTCTCTTGCTTTTTTTCTGTTAATGGCAAATCTCTTATCTACAAAATCTCTTCCTTCTGTGGCTTTTATAAATACAAAACTTATATGATTATCACTTAATATTTTCCAATCAATATCCCCTTGATGAGCAGAAATATCTATACCCATAACGGGATACTTGTTGTAATCTATTCCCAGAGTCGGGCAGGCGTAGTATTTTTTGTAGTAGTCCAAGGCGTAAGTAATGCCTACTATTGATACTATTGACAATATCAACAACAGACTAAAAAACAAAAGTATTTTCTTTGCCGTTATTTTTTTTTTCTTTTTCATTATTTCTTTGAAAAGAGCCCGTGAAACAAAACTATTCACTTTGCAAAGGTACAAATTTTGCCAAAAAAAATATAACTTTGCAGGATATAAAAAAACAGGTGAAGATATGACTATACAATTTTTGGGTGCCACAAGAGAGGTTACCGGTAGCAAACATTTGATTACCACAGATAACGAAACAAAAATACTTCTGGATTGTGGCATGTATCAAGGCAAGGGATTAGAAACCTACAATGATAATACGGACTTGGGTTTTGAGCCTCAACAAATGGATTATCTTATTCTTTCTCACGCTCATATAGACCACTCTGGGCTTATTCCATACATTATAAAAAAGGGATTTAAGGGTACTATTCTTTGCACGCCGGCAACAAGAGACTTGTGTGCAATAATGTTGCCCGACTCCGGTAGAATACAAGAGTTGGATACCGTAACTTTTAACAAAAAAAGAGAAAAACAAGGTATTGAGGGTAATATAGTGCCTATATATACCGAAGAGGATGCTCGTCTGAGTATGCAATATTTTGTTAGCATACCTTATAACAGAGAAATAAAATTCGGAGACTTTTCTTTGATGTTTTCGGATAACGGTCATATTTTGGGCAGTGCCACCTGTAATATAAAACTTTTTTCAAAAGAAAAGACGAAGCCGATTCGTATAGCCTTTACCGGGGATATAGGCAGATATGAAGGACGTATTCTTAAAGCACCTCAACGTTTTCCTCAGGCGGATTATGTTATTATGGAGTCTACTTACGGAGACAGAGAACACAAGGCCGTAACACAGAGCGATGATGACCTGTTGGAAGTCGTAAAATATACCTGCGTAAAAAAAAGAGGCAAACTCATAATTCCTTCTTTTGCCGTAGGTAGAGCGCAGGAGATAATTTTTGCCCTTAATAAATTATGGGAGGAGGGAAAGTTGCCTAACATAGACGTGTATGTAGATAGTCCGTTGAGTGTGAATGCAACAAATATTTTTAAACTGCATACCGAATGTTTCAATGAACAAATGATAGAATTTATGCGCCAAGACCCTGACCCGTTCGGTTTTGATGAGTTACATTATATACAATCCTCAAAAGAGAGCAAGATGTTAAATTTCAATAACGACCCTTGTATTATTATTTCCGCCTCGGGTATGATGGAGGCCGGCAGAGTAAAACATCACATAGCAAACAATATAGAAAAAAAATCAACAACAATATTAGGCGTAGGTTATTGTTCTCCTACAACTTTGGGTTATCATATTCTCAACGGAGACAAAAATATTTCCATTTTCGGAATACCTCATAAGGTAAAGGCCGATGTAAGAAAATTGGAATCTTATTCTGCCCATGCCGATTACAACGAGTTATTACGTTTCATAGACCATTTGGACAGAAACCTTACAAAGAAAGTCATATTAGTACACGGCGAGGCTAACACACAGGACAAATTTGCAAAAAAAGTACTTGCTAACGGTTTTAAGGATGTATTTATCCCACGCAAAAGAGATATTTTAAACATAGAGTAATAAATTTTCTGTACTTATTTCACGTATAATAGGAACAAGCACAGTTTTTTTTGTATAATGAAAACAAAAACTTTACTATTCTTATTTGTTTATTGTCTGCCTCTGTTTTGTTTGGCTCAAAACAAGGAAGTATTTGACAAGTATAACAATCCTATGCTTGGAACACTGATTTGCGATATTAATTTTACCTCTGTTAAAGATACCTCCGTTAAACAAAATCTCTACTCTTTAAAGGCAGACAGTGTTTATTTGTTTTTTTACGACCCATTTTGTGACCGTTGCCATACGGAAATAAAACGTTTGAAAAAAAACAAACAATTAAAAAAAGCAATTAAAGACTCCTCTTTGATAATCATTAGTATAGCACCGGATATAGACTATTATACTTGGCAAAAAGAGGTTAAACATATGCCCAAACAATGGATAAATGCTTATTGTTTTGACAACGAAAAGATTATTAAAAGTTTGCTTTGGAAAGTACCCGAGTTATTTGTTTTGGATAAACATAAACGCATTTTGCATATTAACATGTATAGACAAGAATTTGATGATGAATAATATACTTATAATAAACGGTGCAAATCTCAATCTTTTGGGAAGTAGAGAGCCCGGTATTTATGGGAAAAATGATTTTTTGAGTTATTTGGAATATTTGAAAAAGAAATATTCTAATCTATCAATAGATTATTTCCAATCAAACATAGAAGGAGAAATAGTTAATGCGCTGCAAAACAATAAATCGGAGGGTATAATTCTCAACGCCGGGGGCTATACTCATACCTCTGTGGTTATAAGAGATGCCATTTTGTCTATAAAAACAGAAGTTGTGGAAGTACATATTTCAAACATTTCGGCAAGAGAAGAGTTTAGACATACTTCGCTTATTACCCCCGTATGCAAAGGGAGTATTATAGGTTTTGGCTTGGAGAGTTATGAGTTGGCTTTGTTGCACTTTATTCTACGACATGGTTAACAATCCGACTCTCCGCACATTACGCGACTTTTCCCTTATACGTCATTGCCATACTTTGCTTTAAATTGTGCTAAGCCTTACCTTACTATTCACGTTATTCGCTTCCGTCATTACGCCCTCCTTTTCGTCCTTGCGAGCGTAAGCGAAGCAATCCGTAACGCTTTTTATTCCTTTTTATTCGTTATTATGTTGTCTTGATCAGTCATTGCTAGCGTAAGCGTGGCAATCTATAAAACAAGTACTTTACAAATAGTTACTGTAAGCGCAGTAAAGCAATCCATTTCTTATAAGAATTTTGCCTTTCTTGGTTTGATTTCTGCCAAACAGCGATTCGTTATCAAAAAAACCACCTTTTTTGAGTCAAAAAACCACCTTTTTTTGATGAAAAAAGGTGGTTTTTTCATCATCGAAACAAAGAGTGGCAGAAAGCAAACCAAGAAAGGCAAAATTTTTATACGGTATGGCAATATAAAGCGTTACGGATTACTTCACTGCGCTTGCAATGACGGCTTGTAACATTCTATTTTTACGGCTTGTCGCGCATTATGGCTCGCAATGACACACTTATTAGTCTTGCAATGACGGAAAGGAGGGTTCGTAATAACAAAATTATTGTTCTTGGGCAGCGGGCCAAGCCGTCATTGCGAGCTGTAAGGCGTGGCAATCCACTACACAAAAAAAAACGCTGGGGTTTGGAAAACCCAACGCTAACACATTAAAATTATGAAATTACATTATTTTATTCCTTGATTAACTTTTTGGTAATTTCATTTATTCTAATCTAATAAACTCCTGAGGTTAAATCGCTTATGTTAAGTGTTTCGTTTATTTTCTCTTGTTTAACAAGTTTGCCCATTGCGTCATAAACCTCTACAACTTCGTTTTGTGCCCCTTTTATGGTCACCTCATTCTTTGCAAGATTGGGATAAGGTGTTATCTCCTCACCTTCCACATCTGTT
This sequence comes from uncultured Bacteroidales bacterium, assembly GCA_963540815.1. Taxonomy (GTDB): domain Bacteria; phylum Bacteroidota; class Bacteroidia; order Bacteroidales; family P3; genus Scybalousia_A. The sequence continues at coordinate 15,258 of CAUTQY010000014.1, read as the reverse complement.
AAAGAGGATACATCGCCCGCACAAGAATAATTATCCGTAGTTTTCTTAAGTAAAACGTTCATATCATTGACAGTGTCGGTAACATATGTATTATAATTCTTATCCGTTGCGTTATTTACATTTGTCGTCGTAAGATTGTCCATCGTTTCGGAACCGTCAAAAGCAACATATATACTACCGACAGAGGTTGAACTCTTATCAAACAATTCACAAAATATTTAATCCCATCGTTGAGCAGGTATGTCTGCGCTTTGGCACGTCAGTATCCTTAAATTTTTACAATCGTTTGAATACAAAGTAGTTAAAGGATTATGAACAACAAGTACTACCTCTAAGTTTTCCAAATCATTAAGATATAAGTTAGACAATCTGTTGTCGTTACAACACAACGTTTTTAGTTTCTTGCATAGTTGAACGTCTAAACATATCATCTCATTTTTAGAACAATTTATAGTATCTGAGTTATTATTAGTTAAAACAACCACATCCTTAACCTTTACACCCTTAGTGGAGCAATCAAAATATGTTAAATCTCCGTATATTTTCATATTTGTACTACCGGCTGTAATAAATTGAATCTTATAGAAAACCGTATCAATGGCAAATATTGTATCCGTAGAGCCACTTTGAATTCTTACATATGTGTTAGGTTGCTAACCTTTCATTTTCATTTTTATTTCCGAGCCCTATTGTACGATTAGCTCCAAAGACTTCTCCGTATCATACTGTGCAAAAGAATTTGCACCCAAAATCGTGGCAAAAATTGCAATTCGGAGTTTTTTCCCCATTGTCATTTTTTTAATTTATAAAATAGTTAATAATTAAACACAAGGGCAAATTGACTACTCCCTACAAAAGTCGCCACTCTACCCCATTCTTTGAATCTTTTATTTCTATTCCTATTGTTTTTAGAGCGTCACGTATTTTGTCCGAAGTTACATAATCTTTTTGTTCTCTTGCGGTCTTTCTCATTTCCATTATTAGAGACATCAAACCCTCTATGATTTTAGTGTCGGAGGCATCGTTATCTTCTTTTAGTCCCAAAACATCAAAGAAAAGAGTATTAAAATTTTCTTGCAAGTATTGCTTGTCTTCTTTGCTTACGGAGGCTTTGTTGTCTGCCACGCTGTTTATATGTTTGCAAAGTTCAAACAAATTGGCTATGCATACGGGGGTATTAAAATCATCAAGCACTGCCTCTATGGCATTATTAATTATTTTCCTTAGGTCAAAAGAGGTTTCTTTGCTTTCCGGCAGAGAGTATATTTTTTTCTTTGCCTCCGTTAGACGCACAAAACCTTTTTCCGAGGCAATCAAAGCTTCATTGGAAAAATCCAAGGTACTACGATAATGTGCCATAAGCATAAAAAATCTTATGGTCATAGGAGAATAAGCTTTTTGCAAAAGGCGATGTTGACCGGAAAACATCTCGGTTAGGGTAATAAAATTATTGTATGATTTACCCATTTTTCTACCCTCTATGGTTATCATATTGTTGTGCAACCAATACTTTGCAGGCATTGTACCAAAGGCGCCGACACTCTGAGCTATTTCGCAATCGTGATGAGGAAACAAAAGGTCCATTCCTCCGCCGTGTATATCAAACTCTTCACCCAAATACTTTTTCCCCATTGCCGTACATTCCAAATGCCAGCCGGGAAAACCCATAGACCATGGGCTCGGCCATTTCATTATGTGTTCCTTCGGTGCTTTTTTCCAGAGAGCAAAATCAAAAGGATTTCTTTTTTCTTGTTGTCCTGCAAGTTCGCGAGAATTGTCTTTGGTGTCCTCCAAAGTTCTATGGGAAAGAATTCCATATTGCTTTACGGTATTGTTGTATTTTTCCACATCAAAATAAACACTCCCTTCGCTAAGATATGCCAACCCTTTATCTATCAAAGTTTTTACTATCTCTATTTGTTCTATAATATGTCCCGAGGCTATTGGCATAAGATTTGGACGCAAACAATTCAGACTATCCGTTGCCCAAAGATATTTGGCTTCATAGTATTGAGCGACTTCTTGCGGTTCTTTATTCTCGGACAAGGCTTTTTTCTCCACTTTGTCTTCTCCTTGGTCAGAATCGTTAAGCAAATGTCCTACGTCCGTAAAGTTTCTAACATATCTCACATTATAACCGGCGTACTTCAATACCCTATAAACAATATCAAAAGTTATGGCACCACGGGCATGTCCCAAATGTGCCTCTCCATATACAGTTGGTCCGCAAACATACATACCCACCCTATCTTCTCTCAAAGGACGAAAGCCCTCTTTTGTTCCTGTGAGAGTATTGTACAATATTATTGAAAGTTTTTTATCCGTTTGCATAAAACTATTTTATTTTCAATCTGTTGGTTACTATTTTTATTGTTATAGTGCCAATAAGAGCAACTATTATAATTATCCTGATTATATCCCAAAACAATATTTTTATAGGAAAAGCCTCAACAACATAACTTTCTGCCGAAAGTTTTATAATACCAAATCTCTGTTGCAAAAAACAAATAATTAATCCCAAAACTATTCCTACGAAACAACCAACAATGTTAATCGTCATTCCATAATAAAAATATATCATCCTTAAATCCGTTTTTGTACAGCCCATTGCTCTCAAAATACGATTCATTCTCTGTTTTTGTATATAGAGAATTATCAGAGAGGAAAGTATGTTTATAGTTGCTATAAGGAGAATAAAAGACAATATAACGTAAACTGCAAATTTTTCACTCTTTGCTATACGAAAATATAGAGCTTGTTGTTCAAACAGATTTTTGGCCTCTATGTTATCCATTGTTTTCACAACTTCTTTTCTCGCCTTTACATACTTTTCTTTATTTATGTTTTTGGGGGGAATATCATACAGTGCGGTAACTTCATTGGCTTTATAACCCAAAAGTTCTCTTGCCTTATCTATATTTACAAAGATATAACCGTTATCCAAAGCCGAATGTGTTTGAAAACAACCGCTATATCTTACAATGCAAGAGTTTAGCATATCTTCTATTATGGTAGCCTCCTGCATATTATTTGTTTGAGGTACGGTAATTTTCAGTGGAAGTCGCATTTTTCCCGCTCCCTTATTTAAACCTAAGTCAAAAGCAAGCCCTATCCCCATAATACAAGATTCTTTATTCCAATCAAAAGCCTCCTTGTACATAAACAAAGAATCCATGCCATTATATTTAAAATATTCCTCTGTTGTGCCTATAAGTTTTACTATACTTTGATTTTCCGCAAAACTTATCATTGCCGTTTGTTCAATAATAGGGACAATAAAGGAATTACTTTTTTGGGTTTTTGATTTTTCTAATAGATTTACAACCTCCTCCGTTTGAAATGTATTGCCTTTTTTTGCTTGTATCAAAAGCGGAGGATTCTCTTTTTCCAACATTGTTGTAGCCACAGAGGTAAAACCGTTGAAAACGCTTAACACAACCAATAAAGCAAGACTACCAACTGCAATACCTATCAAAGAAACCAAAGAGACAACATGAACTATTCCTTTGTTTTTCTTTGAAAAGCAAAGACGACAAACTATAAAAAAGAGATTTTTTAATTTCATTTTTTGATTGGGAGGTGGTAGAAGTTTTATTTTTTCAGAAGTTCATCTATTCTCGCTGCATAATCCAAAGTGTCGTCCAAATAAAAAAACAAATCGGGTATTATTCTTAATTGGTGCTTTTCTCTTTGTGCCAAAATCATTCTCAGGAAATCTTTTTTTTCTTTAATTATTTGCAACATTGCAATTTCTTTTGCTTGTGGATTATCCGACCCCTTGGTTATTTCTATGGGACAAGCGGACGGCACAAAAATACTTACATAAATTCTTGCTACGGACAAATCCGAGGTTACATTTACTCTTGTAACCGTTATCATAGACGATAGGAACTCATCTTTTGATTTTTCCCTAAATATTTCAGACATATCTTTTTGTATAAGTCTGTTTATTCTTTCCATTCTTCTATTTTCCATAATTGCAAAAGTGCAAAAAACACATAACTCCACAAGGCAGTAACTCTCGTAACATTACAGAAAGTTACCGTCTTACTATTTTCAAAATACAATATTATTTCAAAGTACGTTTTATTTCTACTTCGTCATAACCCTCTATAATATCACCGACTTTCACATCGTTGAAATTCTCTATGTTCAATCCGCAATCTTGCCCGACAACAACCTCTTTGACTTCGTCCTTAAAACGTTTCAATGAAGCCAAAACACCACTATAAACAACTATACCGTCTCTTATTAAACGCACTTTTGTGTTTTTGTTAATCTTGCCCTCGCTACAAAAACATCCGGCAATAGTGCCGACTTTGGATATTTTGAAAGTTTCCCTAACCTCAAGATTACAAACAACTTTTTCTTTTATCTCCGGAGAAAGCATACCCTCAATGGCGTCTTTCAATTCATTTATGGCATCGTAAATAATGGAGTATAGTCGTATATCTATTTGCTCTTGCTCGGCTAATTTTCTTGCTCCCTGCGAAGGTCGTACTTGGAAACCTATTATAATGGCGTTTGACGCCGTTGCCAAAAGAACGTCCGACTCGGTTATCTGTCCGACCGACTTATGTATTACATTTACTTGAACCTCCGGGGTAGAAAGTTTTAACAAAGAGTCCGCCAAAGCCTCCACAGAACCGTCTACATCGGCTTTCAAAATAATATTCAATTCTTTGAAATCGCCTATTGCTATTCTTCTGCCTATCTCATCCAAGGTTATATGCTTTTGTGTGCGTAAACCTTGTTCTCTTTGTAATTGCAGACGTTTTGAAGCCAAATCCTTAGCCTCTTTTTCGTTTGGTACGACATTAAAAGAATCTCCTGCTTGCGGCGCTCCGTTTAATCCCAAAAGTAATACGGGAGTTGAAGGACCTGCAGAGGCAACCAACTGATTTCTTTCGTTATACATAGCCTTTACTCTACCGTAGCAAGAGCCGGCAAGTACAAAATCCGTTTGTTTTATTGTTCCGTCTTGTACCAATATTTTAGCAACGTATCCCCTACCCTTGTCCAAAGAAGATTCTATTACCGTACCCTTTGCACGTTTGTGAGGATTGCCTTTAAGGTCTAACATATCTGCTTCCAAAAGCACTTTCTCCAAAAGCAAATCTACGTTTGTACCTTTTTTGGCGGAAATTTCTTGCGATTGTATTTTTCCTCCCCAATCCTCTACCAAAAGGTTCATATTTGCCAACTCTCCTTTTATTTTCTCGGGGTCGGCTCCGGGTTTATCTATCTTGTTGAGTGCAAATATTATAGGCACTCCTGCCGCTTGAGCATGATTTATCGCCTCTATTGTTTGTGGCATTATTCTATCGTCACACGCTACAACAATGATGGCAATATCCGTCATTTTTGCACCTCTGGCTCTCATGGCCGTAAAGGCTTCGTGTCCTGGTGTATCCAAAAATGTAATCTTTCTGCCACTACGAGGCAATACTACCTCATAAGCACCTATATGCTGGGTAATACCTCCGGCTTCTCCTGCTATTACATTTGTTTTTCTAATGTAATCCAAAAGAGAGGTTTTACCATGGTCTACGTGTCCCATTACCGTAACAATAGGAGAGCGTGACTCCAAGTCTTCTTCTCTATCCTCTTGTTCGTCATTGTTAAGAGTTTCTATTACCTCGGCGCCGACAAACTCTACTTTAAAACCAAACTCATCCGCTATGAGTTGCAAAGCCTCAGCATCCAATCTTTGATTAATGGAAACAAACATTCCCAATTGCATACAAGAAGCAATAATTTTGGTAACGGGAACGTCCATCATAGTTGCCAACTCGTTGGCAGTAACAAATTCCGTAACCTTTAATACTTTCTTTGCCTCTTCTTTTTGTTGCAATTCTTCTTGGTGAAGTTGAGAAACAAGTTGTCTCTTTTCTCTTCTGTGTTTGGAGGTTTTGCTCTTACCCATAGGAGAAAGTCTTGCCAATGTCTCTTTTATTTGTTTTTCTATTTCCTCGGTATTTATTTCCTTTGGTTTCTTTTTATCTTTCTTGTTGGACTTCTTTTTGTCTTTCTTGGTATTAAGAGCGTTATCCAAAGGTTTATCCTCTTTGTTTATAGGGTTGGCAACGTTTGTTTTTATACGTTTGCGTTTCTTTCTGTCCTCGTTATCTTTTTTGTTTTTATCTTTTTTGCCATCGTTATGTAGAAACTGACTCAAATCCACTTTTTCCCCGGTCAAAACAGGTCCTGTAAGTTTTACATACTCGGTCGCAATAAAATTCTCCTTTTTAGGCTCCGGTTTTGGACTATTTACAGAATTTTGTTTTGAATCGGTTGTGTGTTTTTTCTGTTCTGCAACAAGATTTTCCGTCTTCTTTCCTTCTTGCTTTTTCTTGTCTTGTTTCTTTTTTCTGTCGGATTTATCTTTATTTTTGCCTTCTTGCTTTTGGTTTGCTTCCGTTTTGGACTTACTTTTTTCGTCCTTGCGTTTATCCTTGTTGCTTTTTTTATTGGGAGAAGTTTTGGTATTCAAAGAGGCAAGGTCTATTTTTCCGAGAATGTTAATTTTCGCGCCGTTTTTTGATACTATAACCTCACTATCCTGTTCGTCTATCTTGGGAGTTATGTTCTTTGGCGTATCCGTAAGCAGAGTATCTTCTTGCTTTTCTTCCAAAGTTTTTTTGTCCTTTGCCTCTTCTTGTTTTCCTTTGATAGGTTTATTTTCTTTTTTCTTTTTATCGTTTTTTTTCTTTTCAACCGTAAAATCTATTGTTTTGGATTTTACAATTATATCCCCGACAGACTCCACAGGAGTACTCTCATGCTTGGGGTGATTGTTCCGAGCAACAATTTCTTGTTCTTCTTTTTTGTTAATACTTATTTGTAGATTATCAGCCTTTTCCTTCTTTTTCTTTTCCCCCTGAAAAGCACCAAGAAGTAATTCGTATGCCTCTGAGTCTATTTTTGTATTAGGCTTACTCTCTATGGTCTTGCCTTTTTTTGCAAGAAAATCCACTATGGTGTCTATGCCTAAATTAAATTCCGTAGCGGCTTGTTTTAATCTTATAGACTTTTTTGCTTCTGACATATTCTCCCTTTATTTTATTTATTTTATTCTCTACTCACAAACATTTTTAGTTAAGGCTAAAATCCGTTGGGATTACCAATTATTCCTCATCGGACGAGGTCTCTTCATCAAATTCCGCATTTAAAATTCCAAATACATTATCAACGGTTTCCAACTCCAAGTCTGCCCTTTCGGCAACGTCTTCTTTTGATAAAGCAAGTACGTCCTTTGCAGTGTCACAACCAATGGACTTTAATGCTTCTATTATCCACAGTTCTATTTCGTCTGAAAATTCTTGCAAATCCACGTCATCTTCATAATCTATATCACTGTCTCTGTACACATCTATTTCATATCCTGTCAATTTGCCGGCCAAACGAATGTTGTATCCGCCCTTACCTATTGCCAAAGAAACTTGGTCGGGTTTCATAAAAACATCGGCTTTTTTCGTATCCTCGTGTACGGTAACCGACAAGACTTGTGCAGGAGACAAGGCACGTGAAATATACAACTCGGGATTTGAGGTGTAGTTGATAACGTCTATATTTTCATTTTTTAACTCTCTTACTATTCCGTGTATTCTAGAACCTTTCATACCTACGCATGCACCCACAGGGTCTATTCTGTCGTCATAACTTTCAACCGCTATTTTTGCTCTTTCGCCCGGCTGACGTACAGCATTGCGTATTATTATCAATCCGTCCGCTATTTCCGGCACCTCACTCTCAAACAATCTTTCCAAAAATATTGGAGAGACTCTGGATACTATTATGTTAGGTATTCCGTTTTTCATTTCAACCTTTAGTACTATACCCTTTACCGCATCACCTTTTCTAAAAAAATCTCCCGGTATTTGCTCCGATTTGGGTAGTGTAAGTTCTATTCCGTCCTCATCCAAAAGCATTATTTCCTTTTTCCAAACTTGGTAAACCTCACATATTATAATATTACCTACCTTTTCTTTGTATTTGTTATATGTCTTTGCACGGTCGTATTCCTGTATCTTACCTATAAGATTTTGTCTTATGGCAAGAATATCCCTTCTGCCGAAATCGGAAAACTTTATTTCCTCGGACAATTCTTCTCCTACCTCGAAATCGGGTTCTATTTTTATTGCCTCGGAATAAGGAACCTGAGTATTAATATCCTCCAATTTATCGTCTTCCACTATGGTGCGATTACGCCATATTTCCAAGTCTCCTTTGTCTACGTTTACAATGATGTCCACATTCCTGTCCGTACCGTAATTTTTTTTCAACAAACCTCTGAGCACGTCCTCCAATATACGCATCAATGTTTCCGTATCTATTCCCTTTATATCTTTGAATTCTGCAAACGAATCCACCAAACTAGACTTTTCCATAAGCAATCTTTAAAATTATTTTCTTTTATTAAAATTTATTATCACTCTCGCTTTTTCCACATTTTCAAAAAGGAATTCCTCACCCTCTTGATTCTTTTTTGTTGTTAAAATTATTCCCGTTTCCGTTGTTTTTGACAATATACCCGAATAAACGTCACCTTCTTTATCCGTTATTTCTATGTTCTCTCCTATATTTTTGTTATATTGTCTCGGTAAAGAAAAATAATCTCCCAACCCGGAGGACATTACCGTAAGTTCAAAATCCTCTTTGTCTCTGTCAAAACTCTTATTCAACAAACGAGAGAGGCTAGTACAATCTTCTAGTTTTACTCCCTTGTCTCCGTCAAGAGTAATCTCCACTACATTATTTTTGCTTACTCTAACCTCTACTATAAACAAATCCGGTCTATCTTGCAAATATTTCTCCGAGGTTTGTTTTATCAAGTTTTTATCCAACATGCTTTTCAATATTATATACAAAAAGAGGACACGTCCTCGCCGCTCCTCTTACCATTCAATTTGCAAAGTTACATACTTTTTAAAAACAGACAAAAAAAAATTAAAAAAGTTTAAGAAAGTTTATATTTTTTATTTTCTTTTTACAATATTCTAATATCTTGCTATAAAATACTATCTTTGCAAAGATAATTTTATATGAGATAACAAAGAAATACAACAAGATTATGCAAACTTTAATAAAAACAAACTTTAATTTTGAAAATCAAAAAAGTTATTATGAGGGAAAGGTAAGGGATGTCTATAACATAGAAGATAAATATCTTGCCATGATAGTAACGGACAGAATATCCGCTTTTGATGTTGTTTTACCCAAAGGAATACCCTATAAGGGGCAAATATTAAATCAAATAGCTTCCAAATTTCTTGATATTACCAAAGACATTGTCCCTAATTGGAAAATAGCCACCCCCGACCCTATGGTTACAATAGGTAAAAAGTGCGAACCTTTTAAGGTGGAAATGATAGTAAGGGGATATTTGGCAGGCTCAGCTTACAGGGAATACAAAAACGGTGCAAGAACGCTTTGCGGAGTTAATTTGCCGGAAGGCATGAAAGAAAACGACAAATTTCCCACCCCCATAATAACTCCCACTACCAAAGCAGAGGCAGGGCACGATGAAAATATTTCAAAAGAAGAAATAATATCTCAAAATCTGATAAGCAAAGAAGACTATGAGAAAATAGAACAATATGCTTTAAAACTTTTTGCAAAAGGGCAAGAAGTGGCACAGCAAAGAGGTTTGATATTGGTAGATACAAAATATGAATTTGGAAAAGCCGACGGACAAATATACCTTATAGATGAAATACATACTCCGGATTCTTCTCGTTACTTCTACCTTGAAGGTTATGAACAAAAGCAAAAAAACAATGAAAAACAGAGACAACTAAGTAAGGAGTTTGTTAGAGAATGGTTGATGGAAAACGGTTTTCAAGGAAAAGAAGGGCAACAAATACCCAAAATGACGGAGGAAATTATAGAAAACATATCAAACAGGTACATAGAATTATACGAACACATAACGGGGGAAAAATTTGTTAAGGCAGGTAATAATACAAACCTAAATCAAAGAATAGAAAACAACATTAAAAGTTTTCTTAAAACAATATAGCCTACTTTTTCACGGAACACTAAACTGCTTTTCCTTTTGCACGGAAAAGCAGTTTATATCATTATGAGACTACTCTTTTCTATAATAGTTTCGTTTGTATTCGCAATCACATTTTTCCTAAAATTGCCTCTCAACTATGTTGAGTAGCACGCTAAGTTACGAGATTGCCCCTTCGTTATTGAAAACACAATAACGAAAGGGTAAGACTGTCAGTTATTAGTATAAAACTATATATGGGTATCTTTACCTATCGCATCGCGCATCTCCGTATCTGCTTGTATGTTGCGCATTCTGTAATAATCCATGATACCGAGATTTCCTTTGCGGAAAGCTTCGGCCATTGCCAAAGGAACTTCGGCTTCGGCTTCTATAACCTTTGCCCTCATCTTTTGTGCCTCCGCTTTCATTTCTTGTTCGGCCGCTATTGCCATACTTCTTCTTTCCTCAGCCTTTGCCTGTGCAATATTTTTATCCGCATTGGCTTGGTCCATCTGCAACTCTGCACCGATATTTTTTCCAACATCAATATCTGCAATATCTATGGAAAGTATTTCGAAGGCAGTACCCGTATCCAAACCCTTGGCAAGAACAACTTTTGAAATGGAATCGGGATTTTCCAAAACGTAAGCATGTGATTCCGAACTACCTATGGAGGTAACTATACCTTCTCCGACACGGGCCAGAATAGTTTCTTCGCCGGCTCCTCCCACAAGTTGATTAATATTTGCTCTAACGGTGACACGTGCTTTAACTATCAGTTGAATACCATTTCTTGCAACGGCCGCAACGGAAGGGGTGTCTATAACCTTAGGGTTTACACTCATTTGCACCGCTTCAAAAACGTCCCTACCTGCAAGGTCGATGGCGGTCGCAGCCTTAAAATCCAAAGCAATGTTGGCCTTATCGGCAGAAATAAGGGCATTGACCACTCTTTGAACATGACCTCCTGCCAAATAGTGAGCCTCCAATAAATCGCTACTAAGATTCAAACCCGCTTTTTTACTATTAATCATAGCGTTGACTATGACGGCAGGAGGAACTTTTCTCCATCGCATAAACATAAGTTGTAGCAAGGAAATTTTTACTCCGTTTAACACGCACTGAAACCAAAGATTTACCGGTATCAGATACAAAAATACTGATAGAAGCACAAAAGCCAATACCACTATTACCGCAATAATTGTTAAAGACATGATTTTTTATTTTTTTATTGTTTGTGTTAATTCTTTACTTTAAAAAAGGCAACTTGTCCTTATCCTCTTTTACTCTTATCCTGTTGCCGTTAACCTCCTCGACGATAATGTCGGTATTTGGGTCAAGAAAAGACGTTGAAGTATATACCTCCATTCTTTCTCCGTTGATAATCGCCGTACCCATAGGAGCCAACCGAGTAACGGTTTTGCCCATATCTCCTATCTTAACTGAGGTTTTTATCTCATTGACCTTTGAGGTTATTTCTTCTTTTTGGGCGAAGTGCTTCCAAGTTTTGGCTTTCAACGACCAAACAAGAAGAATAATACATACCGCAACGTCAAAAACAATTATTATTCCTCCCCAGTAATAACCATACTCCACAAAAACTTTATAAATACCCCAGACGGAAAGAGCAACACCTCCCAAACCTGCTGCGGTAGTACCCGGAATGGCTACAAGTTCCAAAACTATCAAAGCCATCCCACAAATCAATAATAATACTATAAATAACAAATCCATAAATATTCATTTTTTATAAATTACTTAATATTCTTTTATCTGACTTCGGCTTTCAATCCTTTTTTTTCCAAAGCCTTGCACATAGGTTGCAAAACATCGTATGTTCCATGTTTTACAGCACAAAGCCCCTTATAATGAATAATATTTGTGCAGCAAACGGCCTCTTGTCTGTTTAGTTTGCAAATGGTCTCCAAACAATCTATAACATAATCAAAGGTATGAATATCATCGTTGTAGACTATCAATTCATTACCACCTTCTTCCATATCTGCAAGACAAGTATTTCCTTGTATTTGTTCAAAAAAATCAGCCATTTCGTTTTCCGAATATTTAATCTTTATGTTTTTATCACATTTCAAAAAAAATATTTACTGCTACATCCTTTGTGGTAGCTCTATACCCAAAAGCCCCATAGCCCTTTTGATAATTTCTCCGGTAAAATAAGCCAGACAGACTCTTTGTTGCATAACATCCGTGTTTTCCTCTCTTAGTATATTGCAGTCCTGATAAAAAGCATTAAAACTCTTTGCCAAGGAATAAACAAAATTTGCAACAACGGAAGGTGCATAATTTTTACCTGCCTCTTTCACAACATTAGGAAAAGTCGAGAGTATTTTTAATACTTCTATTTCTTTGTCTGTCAGTTCTATACTATGATTTATTTCAACTTTTGATACATCTGTTTGTTTTTCCTCTTCGGCCTTTCGTATTATCGACTGAATACGAGCAAAAGTATATTGAATAAAAGGACCCGTATTGCCATTAAAATCTATACTTTCCTCAGGATTGAAGAGCATTGTTTTACTTGGGTCTACTCTTAACATAAAGTACTTTAGTGCCCCTAAGGATAGAATGTTATAAAGTTTGTCGGCCTCCTCTTTTGTCATATCGTGTTGTTTGCCCTTTTCTAAGGTTTGATTTTTTGCTTGGTCATACATTTCTTGCATCAAATCGTCGGCGTCTACCACAGTACCTTCTCTTGATTTCATCTTTCCGTTGGGTAACTCTACCATACCATAGGAAAGATGGTACAAATCCTTTGCCCACTCAAAGCCCAAACGTTGCATAATAATTTTCAATACTTGAAAATGATATATTTGTTCATTACCTACGACATATATCAACTTGTTCGAATTAAAATCTTTGTGCCTCAAATACGCCGTTCCAATGTCCTGTGTTATATAGACGCTTGTGCCGTCTTTTCTCAAAATAAGTTTTTCGTCCAACCCTTCCTCCGTCAAATCTATCCACACCGAGCCGTCCTCTTTTTGATAAAAAACTCCTCTTGACAAACCCTCTTTCACAATATCTTTGCCCAAAAGATAGGTATCACTCTCGTAATATGTTTTGTCAAAATCTATGCCCAATCGCTTGTATGTAATATCAAAACCTTCATAAACCCAAGAATTCATTGTTTGCCAAAGCTCTCTTACCTCCCTATCTTTCTTTTCCCATTTTACCAACATATTTTGAGCCTCTTGCATAATGGGTGCTTGCTGTTTGGCTTCCTGTTCGGATAATCCTTTGTTTATGAGTTCGGCTATCTCTTTTTTGTATTCTTTATCAAAAATAACATAGTATTTACCAGCCAAATGGTCTCCTTTAATACCCGTACTTTGCGGTGTTTCTCCCTTGGCATATCTCAACCAAGCAACCATGCTTTTGCAAATATGTACTCCCCTGTCATTTACAAGATTAACTTTTTTTACCTCATAGCCGTTAGCCTTAAGAATCTGAGCAATAGACCACCCTAAAAGATTGTTACGTATATGTCCCAGATGCAAAGGTTTGTTGGTATTGGGGGAAGAGTATTCTATAACCACAGGACTTTTGTCCGTCTGAGTATGGTAACCGAAAGTTGTATTGGTTTTGTTTTTGTTAAGGAAAGTATTCCAGTAGTATTTATCCGTAGAAAAATTCAAAAAGCCCCTTATAACATTGTAGTCCGTAACAATATCGGAGGATGATTTTACTTTTTCTCCTATCTCTTGTGCGGTTTGTTCGGGTGTTTTTTTTGACGATTTCAAATATGGAAAAACAACAAGAGTATAATCTCCTTTGAATTCCTTTTTTGTCGCTTGCAAAACAATATCTTGAGCAAGCGTATTGAGATTATATAATTCGTTAATAGTTTTGGAAATATTTTCTTGTAATATTTGCTCTATCATATTTTTTGTCAGGTATGGTAATTTTTGCAAAGTTATGAAAAATAACGTAAAAGACATATCTTTTAAAAAAAATAAAAAAACATAAACAAAACTTTAACAAAATATAAAAAAACTAAAAAAAATATTACCTTTGTATAACAAAATCAGACTATGGTCTAGAAATAAAAAATACATCATGGATAAGAATAATTACTGTGTCATTATGGCAGGAGGAGTTGGCAGTAGGTTTTGGCCTATGAGTAGGGCAAACAAACCTAAACAATTCTTGGATGTTTTGGGTATAGGAGAAAGTCTTATACAGATGACCTACAGGAGAATGAAAAATATTTGTCCTAAGGAAAACATATATATAGTTACCAGCACTTTATACAAGAATCTTGTTAAAGAGCAACTTACGGATATGGACGAAAAAAATATAATAACCGAGCCTGCCCGTAGAAATACCGCACCCTGTATAACCTATGCAAATTTTAAAATAGGCTCTATCAACGAAAACGCAAATATAATTGTTGCACCCTCTGACCATTTGATACTTGACGAGCAAGAGTTTACAAAAACCGTTACAAAGGCTCTCAACATAACAAAGGAAAACGATGTTTTGATAACCTTGGGTATAAAACCGAATTATCCCAACACAGGTTACGGCTACATACAATATAATAATAACGACTTTATCCCAAAAGACAAAGACATAAAAAAGGTAAAACTCTTTACGGAAAAGCCCGATTTGCAAATGGCTGAAAAATTTATAGAAAGCGGAGATTTTCTTTGGAATGCCGGTATCTTTGTTTGGTCTTTGCAATCCATTAACAAGTCGCTTAGTAAATATTTACCTGAGGTTTATAATATCTTTCTTAACGGTTTGGAAAATTACAATACGGATAAAGAGGAGGCTTTTATTAACGAGGCCTATACCTCCTGTCCTGCTATTTCCATAGATTACGGCATTATGGAAAAGGCGGGCAACGTCTATGTTATTCCTTCAAATTTCGGGTGGAGCGATGTCGGGACTTGGCAGGCCTTGTATAACGTAAGAGAAAAAGACGTTAATCAAAACAGTATAATAGGGAAAAATGTTATGACCTATGATACCAAAAACTCCATAATAAACATGCCAAAAGACAAACTTGTTGTTTTGCAAGGTTTGGACGGTTACATTGTCGTGGAATCGGATAATATTCTTATGATTTGTAAAAAAGACCAAGAACAAAGAATAAAACAATTTCTAACGGACGTAGAGGTTAGCAAAGGGGTGGAGTGTTTATAAAGAGTAGCAAATTAATTAATAAATAATAAATCTTTTATGTCGGAGGAGGTAAATTATAAGAAAGATTTTTGCGAGAAATATTTTGATAT
>CAUTQY010000013.1:0-49294 GCA_963540815.1 uncultured Bacteroidales bacterium | reverse complement strand
AATAGAAAAATACCTTTAAGGTTATTTCCCGTGTGAAAAAACATACACAAACACTCCCTTCTGGTAATATTTACCGATTTGTTTTCTCAAAAAAATCTTCGAAAGACATCATTAACGCTTTGCCGTATCTAATAAAAATTTTGCCTTTCGGTTTTTGGCTTCTGCCAAACGGCGATTTGTTGTCAAAAATGGGAATTATAAGATAACAGTATAAGGAAATGTCCTTTTTGTGCCGTACCTATACTGGAACCCATATAAAATAAATGCCGAAAAGTTTTATTATTTACAGAAATTTCTTTAATTGGGTGGCAGACAGGCAAAAGCCTATACGAAAAAATGGAAGCAGTGTTGGAATTATTGTATGTACCATTTGGAAAAAATGGGAAAAAATAAGTTTTGGAAATTATTCATAAAAATATATTCAATACTAATGTTATTTTAAGCGTGAAAAACCAAAGAGCAAAAGAGTTATTATCTTATTACATAAGTTATAGGAATGATATACAAAACAAAACTTCCGAACTGTATGAATTAAAACAAGAATATGATGAACAAAAATAACACTCCCGCTATCACTAATAAGTAATTTTTAGAAAGAATAGGTAATAATCCGTAACGAAGGAAAAAAATATTGTTGAGTGCGTATGGTTTATTAGATGAAAAATGTATATTTTTGCAAGTCTTAACAAGACTATAATTAAACTATGACGAAAAAAATATTATTCTGTTTAAGTTTTTTGTTGTGTTTTTTGTTTGTCGGCGCACAAATCAACATTATACCTAAGCCCGCTGAGGTTGTAGAAAAAAAAGGAATTTTTGGGTTTAATCTGCGAAACATTAGGATATTTATTAACGAAGATGATACTTCTTTGAGACAAGAGGCCGAGTTTTTGCGAGAATTGTTTTCTACCTATTGTGACAGATACGAACACCCAACATATATTGCAAAACCCAACTCTCATACAAATTTGGATAATAGTATTATTCTTACCTTAGCCAACAATAATAAGTTAGGAAAAGAGGGTTATGTTTTGGACATTTCACCAAGGAGAATACTTATAAGTGCCAATACTTCAACAGGTGTTTTTTATGGAATTGAAACTCTTTTGCAGATGTTGGGAACTGATTTCAGGTCTGCAAATATTATGTACTCCGGCTTTATACATGAATTGCCTTGTGTAAAAATTACCGATTATCCGCGTTTTGCATACAGGGGTAAGCATTTGGATTGTTCGCGTCACTTCTTTTCCGTTGACTACATAAAAAGATATTTGGATTTGCTGGCCTTTCATAAAATAAATACTTTTCATTGGCATCTTACGGACGACCAAGGCTGGAGAATAGAAATAAAAAAATACCCTCTTCTTACCAAGGAGGGAAGTGTGAGAAAACAAACCCTTGTCGGACATTATAACGACAGACAAGAAAGCGAACATATATTTGACGGCAAAGAATACGGAGGATTTTATACTCAGGAGGAAATAAAAGAAATAGTTGCCTATGCTATACAGAGACACATAAATATCATACCCGAAATAGAAATACCAGGTCATGCTTCTGCGGCAATGAGTGCCTACCCTGAGTTTTCCTGCAGAGGAGATAAGGAAGAGGTTATTTGTTCGTGGGGAGTGTTTGAAAATGTTATGTGTAGCAAAGAGGCTACTTTTCGTTTCATAGAGGATATTTTGGATGAGGTTTGTGCCTTGTTCCCTTCGGAATACATACACATAGGAGGTGACGAATGTCCTACTACACGCTGGGCAAAATGTGAAACGTGTAAAGCAAATATGCAACGATTGAATCTTAGTTTGGACAAATTTCAGAGTTATTTTACTCAAAGAGTGGAAAACTATTTGAAAACCAAAGGTAGAAAAATTATAGGTTGGGAGGAGATACTTGAAAAAGGAGTGGATAAAGACCCTGTTATTCTTTCTTGGCAAGGAGAACACGGAGGAATTAACGCTGCCAAACAAGGCAATTATGCCATAAAGGCTTCGTCCGCTTATTTGTACTTCAATTTTTATCAAGGTGTTGCAGACTCCGAACCCTTGAGTTTTGGAGGTTTTACTCCTTTGAAAAAAGTCTATACTTATGAACCCGTCGCTCCTATTTTGCAAAAAAGTAAGGCAAAAAAATATATTCTTGGTATGCAAGCCTGTACTTGGACGGAATATATAGATAATAGCGATTTGTTGGAATACAACGACTTTCCGCGTTTGGCTGCTTTGAGTGAGAGAGCTTGGAGTAGGGAAGAAGTTAGGGATTATGATAATTTTGTCGAACGATTGAATTCTTTGCTTGTTTGCTATGATAATATGCGGGTCAATTATTCCAAATCACATTTTGCGGTAAGTTTGACGAGCGAAAAGAAAAAGAATAAAATCAATGTTACTCTCTGTTCCCCTTTGCAAGACGGCAATATATATTACACCACAGACGGTAAAGAACCCTCAGTAAATTCAACAAAATATACCAAACCTATTTCATTGGATAAAAATACCGTTTTAAAGGCTTTTGCTTACAAAGATGATAAACATTTTTCTCCGGTTTTGGTTGCCGAATACCATATTAACAAAGCAACCGGGAAAAAATACGAAATGCAGAACATAAACCCTCAATATAACGGAGGCTCTCAATATGCTCTAACAGATGGACTTAAAGGAAATAAAAAAAGTTTTGAGCGTTGGGTGGGAACATTGGGAAAAGATTATGAAGTTGTTTTGGATTTGGAACAAAAAGACAAAATAAATACGGTCTCCATTAACTTTCTCGATGAAGAGGGCTCTTGGGTTTTCTTGCCCGAAAAAGTGGAATGTTTTCTTTCCAATGATAAAAAGGAATGGGTTAGTTTGGGGGAATTGTCAAAAAAAGAAATGGAAAATAACCCAAAGGTTGTTAATTATGAAATTATCAACCCCACAACAAAAAAATATCGTTACGTTAGGATTTTTGCCAAAAGTGTGAAAGTCTGTCCCGAAAATCACCCGGGTAAAGGCTATCCCGTGCATACTTTTGCCGATGAAATAGAAGTAAGATAGACACAAAGAATGAATATTTCCGTAAAAAGATTTTTGGTAAGGATTTTTGACAAGTCTTTGAATATAGGTTGGAAAATGAAGATAATGCTTGTCTTATCCTCGCTTTTTGCCCTTATGTATACAATAGTTAATTTTCTTATAATGTTGTTAAAAAACAATGTTGTATCATACATAAACAACAATATGGGAGATACTTATTTTTATTTTTGGAAAGAAAATTTTCTGTTTTTCATTTCAGCAAACAGAACCCTTTATGTGCTCTGTTTTCTAACGGGTTTGTCCTTGTTGTATGGCTGTTTTCTTATGTGGAGAGGATACAAATGGGGTCTGTTTTTTTATACACTCGGCAAAATATTTCAAATTTTCTTACCAATAGCGTTTTTGGGCACTCGTATGTTGGCAATAGGAGATATAATGATGGCAATTTTGTTTTTGGTGTTTTATTATGTTTATTCTCTTTCGCATCAAATGGAAAAACAAGAGAGAAAGTATTTTAAGTATCAATAATTTCTCTACAACAAGCATAACCTATTATTTAATATCGCGAATATTGTATATGGGCAAAGCAATTGCTTGTCTTAACGAGTAAAGTAATTGTTGATTATTAACCTTAAAACCCAAAGGAGAGACCGGATTAACCGTTATGGCAAGTAGTCTGGTTGAGTGTAGGCAAAGTATTTTTCCGCCCATTTCCAAAAATCGTCTTGTGTTTAAAGCGGAAGAAAAAATATGCGTAAAATCTTTGGTAATAAGTGTATATTCCTCCGTATTTTTTTTTGATAACAAAAGTTCCAAAAGTTTGTCCGTTATCATACCCGGTATGAACAAGGTTTTTGAAACATTAAAGAGCCTATCCCTAAACCTGTCTATCATCAACAAAGAAGGAATTTGTAAATCAATTGTTTTATTTGTTTTTTCGTCTATTGCAAAAATACCTTGTTGAATATCGTCGAGTTTTTCTTTTGTTTGATTTGCCACCTTGGGCAGTTTGGTCATATCATAGACAAATTTTGTTTTGGCAGTTATGGTATTGATATTTGCAGATAGTACGGCACCGGTGGAAAGTATCATTGCCTCCGTTATGGAAGGAGAGGCAAAACTTTTGCGTGACAAGGCTCCGTCTATCAAACAAATATCGCATTTTTGCGAAAGTTCTTTAATAAGTTCCTTCAGCCAAATAGTAGAGGTAGGTCCCGAAAGCATAACATTGCCAAAACAAAGCGAACGTGCCGTTACCAATCTCCCCAAAGAAGTGCTATAATGAGAAAGATTTTCTATTTGCGAAGTTATTTGCCTTTGTTCGTAGAGTTTTTCCGAGGTCACAAATAAAGTATTGGGGAAAATAAAAACCATAGGTTTGGAAGTTGAGGTTACTTGGTCCAAAGTTTCACCGTCTATACCTATGGAGGTTACACCAATATTTTTATCAAAAGAACGCAGACGAGAAATAACATAATTCAATGTCTCTGTCTTGCCTGCGTTCTTATCCATGCCTACAAAGGAAATACTCCTATAATTCAATATATCCTTTATGAAAGGCATTTAACAAATCCGATTATAAAATATTGCGGTGTTATTTTTCTTGCTTGTCAAACTATCTTCTCGCTTGATTCCTGCGATGTCTTTCAAGGTCCTTTGGCTCCATAGCCATTCTATCGCCGTGCAACAGTCCTGCCACTCCTTCTCTTTCCATATCCTTTCCTTGCAAGAAATCCACATCGCACTCGCCGGGTACATAATCCATAGGTTCGGAATACGTGGTAATAACGCCTTCATAATTTCTAAGGACAACTTTGCCCGGAGATTGAGAAATAACATATTGTGGCATAATCGGAGTTTTCCCTCCGCCACCGGGTGCATCCACAACAAAAGTAGGCACGGCATAACCGGAGGTATGTCCTCTTAGGTTTTCTATTATCTCTATACCCTTGCTAACTGCTGTGCGGAAGTGTTCCAAGCCCATAGATAAGTCACATTGATAAATATAATAAGGTCTGACTCTCATTTGCACCAAACGTTGAACCAGTTTTTTCATAACCCTTGTATCGTCGTTTACTCCGCGTAACAAAACGCTTTGATTACCCAAAGGAATACCGGCATTTGCAAGTTTTGCACAAGCCTCCGTTGCCTCGGGAGTGCATTCGTTAGGGTGATTAAAGTGCGTATTCAACCAAATAGGGTGATATTGTTTGAGCATATTTGCCAACTTGTCCGTTATTCTCATAGGACAAACAACAGGAGTGCGAGAACCCAAACGTATAATCTCTACGTGCGGAATGGCTCTAAGTCTTTTGATTATACTTTCTAACATATTGTCATTAACCATAAGACAATCTCCGCCCGAAAGCAATACATCTCTAACCTGAGGCGTACGGGCAATATAATCTATGCCTTGTTGAATCAAGTCCGTGCCCACATTGGCATCTTTTTGTCCCGCAAAACGCCTGCGAGTACAATGACGACAATACATTGAACACATATCGGTAATAAGGAAAAGAACTCTGTCCGGGTATCTGTGAGTAATACCGGGTACGGGGGAATCTTCGTCTTCATGCAATGGGTCTAATAGGTCGGCCGAGGCTTGATGAGTTTCTTTTATTGTCGGAATTGCCTGTCGTCTTACAGGGTCGTTAGGATTGTTTGGGTCTATAAGGGAAAGATAATAAGGAGTTATTGCCATTCTTAGCGTTTTAAGAGCAACCCTTACACCCTCTTGCTCCTCTTCGGTAAGAGAAATATATTTTTTTAATTGGTCAAGTGTTTCTATTCTATTCTTTACCTGCCAATGCCAATCGTTCCACTGTTCGTCTGTTGCGGCGGGGAACAATTCTTTTCGCCTGTTAACTTGCATAATGAACTTATATTTTTTTAGTTTTTATTTTTTTTAGTCGGAATATATTTTGCAAAATTATAAAAAAACATAAAAAATATGGTTGAATATCAAAAAAATCTTACCTTTGCACAAATAACACTCTTAAATATTATGAAAAGATTTATTGTTATATTGATTTTGATAGGTATCTTGTTACCCGGAGCGTACGCTCAAAGTAGCAAAAAGAAAAGAAAAAAAGCTACTCAACCAAAGATAGAAGCCCCCATAGAAATTGCTTTACCACAAAGGTCGGCAGATTGTTTGTTTGCCGTTGAATTGATGTTGGACTCTGCCTTTGGTCCGACAGAACCTTTGAACGGCTTTGGGTTTGTTAATGATATAAAAAGAGACGCACAAACAAAAAATGTTTTTGAGCAAGAGCATAATACTGTTTGGTATAAGTTAGGTTGCCCCTACGCAGGTAAGTTGATTATAGATATTATTCCAAAGAGTGAACTGGACGATTATGATTTTCTTGTCTACAAATACACCGACCAATATTTTTGCAACAGAGTGGAAAAAAACAGAGTAAAACCCATAAGAAGTGTTTTATCCTCTCCCAACTCCTCCGTTAAAGGCATGACCGGTCTTTCTCTTAAAGGCACATTGTCAAATATTCCCAAAAGTTCGGATGTTGCCTATGGACGTTACATAGACGTTAAAATGGGCGATACATATATAGTGGTGTTGGATAATTTGCAAGACGGAGGTCTCGGACATACCATAAGGGCGGAAATTGTTACGGATTACAAACCTTTGTACATACAGCCCATAGATAGTCTTACCAAACAGAGGACAACGGCAAACATAAGAATAAAAGATGTGGGGACCGAAATGGAAGTAATGAATCTTACCAATGTTGGCAATACAAGGGTAAAAATACTTCCAAACAAGGTTTATGACATCTATATTACCAAGGACGGATATTTTAATTATCAGAGAAGAATAGGATACGGCGATTTGATTAGCCCTAAGGATAGCATATTGAGAATAAAACTTTCGGAAATAAAAATAGGAAGCAACATTCCTTTAACCGGCAATCTTTCTTTTGACAATGCTGAGGACGGCGCGGTAACACTCTTGCCCGAAAGTCATAAGGCTTTGGACAACATAGTGGAAATATTGACTTCGTATCCGAATATCAATGTGGAAATAATAGGAAGGATACCAACCGATGGGCTTAATCTAAGATTGGATAACGAAAATAGTAAGAAAAGAGCCGATGCCATAAAAGATTATTTGGTAGAAAAAAACATACCCGCAACAAGTATTACCACACGAGGCTCTTCCAATAAAGAATTGCTTAAACAAATTGAGAATCAAAACAAAGCAAATATAACTTTCTTTCCCGAGTGTGAGATTAGAATAAAGAGTTTGAAATAAAATCTCATGTAAAATTTTGCCATTAGAGGTTTTTGTCCTACCTTTGCAATTGCAATCGGGTACGGAAACAGTGAGAGATACACAATTTTGAGGAAGTTATGTTTTTGTACTTATTTTGGGTTTGAAATTGTCCCATAGTGTAGTGGCAACACGAGAGATTCTGGCTCTCTTAACTCAAGTTCGAATCTTGATGGGACAACTTTTATTATTTATAATAATTTTTAAAGGTCTGTAAAAAAATATACATTTACAGACCTTTATTTTTTATCTTTTCCGTATTTTATTTACTTTAAATTACTTCATTTTGAATTACCTTCCGTAAATAACAGATGTTCTTTGTTTTTATGGAAGTTATAACTTTGTACGGATTTAGTATAAAATTGCGGATTGCTTTGAGAGCAACTTTTTTGTTGTGTGACAATCTCAAACAATACGTCATTGCGAGCGTTAGTGAAGCAATTCAGACCACTTTATGTTTTCCGGATTTTCCACAACTTAAAGCGAAGTCTCGCAATGACGGCTTGGCCTACTGCCAAAGTGGGAAAAGTGCGTAATTGCGAGCCGCAAGGCGTGCTAATCCCCAAAAAACAACGTGTCATTGTGAACACAGTGGAGCAATTCATACCTTTGCTATTTATGTCGTCTGCGTACGTTATCGTAGTATGTAGTACAGGATAGCAAAAAAAAACAACATATCATTTGGAAAGGTTTAACTTTTTTATCTTTTCTGTACAATAAAAAAAATAAAAAAAAGTTATACTATTATTTAAATAAATGTATAACTAATTTTTAATAAAATTTTATTACGTAATATGGCAGATTTCAGAAAAGAAAGCGACCTTATAGGCGAACTTAATGTACCTGTTGATGCATTATACGGAGTTCAATCTCTTAGAGGTTTTAATAATTTCAAAATTTCAGGTGTTCCTATGAACGCTTACCCTAATTTCATCAAAGGCTTTGCTATTACCAAGCACGGCGCCGCTATTGCCAATCATGCTCAGGGTAAATTGACTGACGAGCAGTTTAAGGCTATGGTTCAGGCATGTGAAGAAATGAAAGAAGGCAAACTTGACCAATATTTTCTAAGTGATATGATACAAGGCGGGGCGGGTACGACCGTTAATATGAATGCAAATGAGGTTATTGCAAATCGTGCTTTGCAATTAATGGGACACAAACCGGGAGAATATCAATATTGCTCACCTAACGACCACTCAAACGCTTCTCAATCTACCAATGACGCCTATCCTACGGGTTTCCATTTCGGTTTGTATTTGGAGACTGAAAAATTAATAAAGGCCATAAACGACTGTGCCGCATCTTTGGAAAAAAAAGCAAAAGAGTTCAAAAATATAGTTAAAATGGGTAGAACTCAGCTGCAAGACGGTGTTCCTATGACTTTGGGACAAAGTTTCGGAGCCTTTGCAACTATGATGAGAAAAGCGGCAAAAGATGTTGAAAAGGTAAGAGAAAACCTTCTTGAAGTTAATATGGGCGCAACGGCAATAGGTACGGGTATCTGTGCAGAGCCCGGATATTCCGAACTTTGTATTAAGGCACTTAGAAAAATAACAGGTTGGAACGTTACTTTGGCAGAGAATCTTATAGAGGCAACTCCGGATACTTCCGCTTTGGTTGGTTTGTCTAGTGAATTAAAACGTAGCGCACTTAGAGCAATAAAGATTTGTAACGATTTGCGTTTGATGGGTAGCGGTCCTCGTTGCGGTTTGGCAGAAATACATTTGCCTGAAATGCAACCGGGTTCTTCTATCATGCCTGGCAAAGTTAACCCTGTTATACCTGAGGTTATGAATCAACTTTGCTACAAGGTAATAGGTAACGATACTGCCGTTATGCTTGCAAGTGAAAATGCACAATTGGAACTTAACGTTATGGAACCTGTTGCCGTTTATTGCTTGTTTGAATCTATCAATCTATTGACAAACGGTTTTGATACCCTTAGAACTCTTTGTATAGACGGTATAGAGGCAGATGAAGAAAATTGCAAAAACTTTATTGCTAAGGCCATAGGCACGGTTACTGCTTTGAATCCTTATATCGGTTACAAAAATTCTACAAGAATTGCCAAAATAGCAAAGAAAACAGGTAAAGGCGTTTATGAAATAGCTTTGGAAAACGAAATTCTTACCAAGAAACAACTTGATACGATATTTGCTCCCAAGAATATGATTCAACCGGTAAATCTTTCTATCAAGGCCGACCAAGCAAAAATAATGGAGAAGTTGGAAAGAATACTTGCAAAACTTTAATAAATAATAATTAATTACCTCTGAGGTTCTTTAAAAAAGAAGGACTAACCCTTCAAACTTTTAAAGAACCTCTTTTTTATAATACGAATAAAATGATTTCTGTACTTGTACCCGTATATAACTATGACATAACCGCTCTTGCAGGAGAAATATTATCTCAATGTCAAAATGTACAAATAAAATATGAGATAATATTTGCGGACGATTGCTCTACTAGTAGTCGTATAGCCGATAATAACAAAAAATTTCTCAGAGGCACAGTCGCAAATTATATAGAGGTAAAGGAAAATATGGGACGCTCTAAGATTAGGAATTTTCTTGCCGAAAGAGCCAAGGGAGATATATTGTTGTTTTTGGATTGTGATAGCGGTGTGGTAAGAAAGGATTTTATTGAAAAATATTTGCAAAACTCTCTTAAATATGATGTAGTTGCCGGAGGTACGGTGTATTGTAACAAAAAAAAAGTGGCACACCCATTTGTTTTGCATTGGTCTTTTGGCAAACATAGGGAAGAGGAAAAGAGACATTTTACAACTAATAATTTTTTAATAAAAAAAGAAATATTTAACTCCGTACGTTTTAACGAAAAAATCAAAAGTTACGGGCACGAGGACACTCTTTTCGGAGCGGAACTAAAAGAAAAAGGCTTTTCAATAGGATTTACAGACAACCCTGTGGAACACTTGGGATTGAAAGAAACGGATAAATTTATTAAAGACACTCTTTGCGCTTCAAAAAATCTTGCTCTGTTGTACAAACAAAAAAATTACAAACCCTATTTGGAAAATATTACTCTAATAAAAGCGTATAAAAAGATACGACAAATATACCTTGGCGATGTGTATTGTTTTTTTGTCGAGTTATTTCAAAATTATATGTACGGGAATTTGCACGGCAAAAAGCCGAATTTGAAATATTTGGATATGATAAAATTACATACTTTCTTTAAAACAATGGAGTTATAGTTTTCTGTCTTGAACAAACCAAGCCACATAGTCCGGCAAATTGTCCAAAGGCATAAAATTTTCTTCTTTGTAATTGTCGGGTAAAACAACCAAATCAAAATATTCTATTAATGTTGTGGCATAAAATTCACCTATCATTTTTTCTATTAAAAGATAAGCACATATATTAAAATCATCGTTATCCGCAACTTTTTTCAAACCCAAACGTAAACCAAGTTTATTTTTACTTTCTTTGTTTTCCAACGGTACAAAAAATATATCCCTGCTCTTGAGAGTGTAGCCGTTGGCAGTTATGGTTACGTGTTTGCCCTCAGGTTGCAGAAAACCCTCTAATTTCCAGAGATTATATTCCGGGGCATTATCCATAAGTTTTTCTACAAGTGGGAAATATTCTTCGTCTCCGTTTGCCGTAATGGTAAAAGTTCTACCCTTGGGTGTCAAATCTCCGAGAATAAAATCCAATCCTTTGGAATACTCTTTTAGTTTCTCATCCAAAGACAATAAAATTTTATCTGCCTGCTCTTCGGATAAAGAATCCGCATCCATTAGAATATCTTTTATTTTTTCAAACTCTTGCCAAAATAATTCCATTTCATTCATATTATATAATGTGTGCTTCTATTTGTAAATTTATATCAAATTTTTGTTTCACTGCCTGTTGTATATTCTTTGCCAAAAGTAAAACCTCATTACCAGAGGCATTGCCGTAATTTATCATAACCAAAGCTTGTGAAATATGCATACCCACGTTACCTATTCTTTTACCCTTGAAACCGCATTGTTCTATAAGCCAAGCAGCAGATATCTTTTTGTTTTGCTTTTCATCAAAAGCAACTATATTTGGGTAACGCTCCGACAATCTTAAATAATGCTCCTTGCTTATAACAGGGTTTTTGAAAAAAGAACCCACGTTGCCGAATACTTTATAATCCGGTAATTTTTTATTACGTATTTCCCGTACAATGTTTGCTATAAAAGAAGGTGATAATTCTCTTATTTGCTCCGAGTTTATTTTATTTTCTATGTCTTTGTAATTAATGTTCGGAGAAAATTTTCTTTGCAAACGAAAACATACTTTCCAAATCAAAAGATTTCCCTTTTGATGCTTAAAAATAGAATTTCTATATTCAAATTTGCAGTCTTTGTTTGATATTCTTTGCCATGCTTTCTTTTCCAAATCAAAGCAAGTAACGCTATACACGCTATCCTTTGCCTCCATGCCGTATGCTCCTATGTTCTGCACGGGAGAGGCGCCAACGCTTGACGGAATACCTGCCAAATTTTCAATACCCGATAGGTTTTTTCTTGTTGCCCAATCTATGAAATCGTCCCATAATTCTCCTGCAGCTACTTCTACGCAAACAAAATCTTTATTCTCCGATATTATACTAAGCCCTTTGTTTTCTATCTTTGCAACAACTTTGTCCGTTTTTTCCTGCGAAAAAATCACATTTGCACCAAAGCCTAAAATAAAAATGCTACCCTCATGGTACAAATCACTTAATGTATATAAATCGTCTTCGTCTTTTACTCTCAAAAACTCTTTGGCCACGCACGGCAAACCGAAAGTGTTGTACTCCCTTAAATCAAAATCATATTCCATTGTGTTGCAAAATTACAAAAGAATGGACAATTATGTATTGTTTTGCCGTTTTTTGTACTTTTGCAAAGCCTTTTGCTACTAAAATTATTATTTGTTATGGATATAACTTTGGACGAACTCCTCCTGAGTAGAGATTTAAGACAAGAAACACAAAGAAAACTTTTGCAAGAATACAAGGATAAAACATTGCTTTGTTTGACGGTTATTATGCCCGGCAAAGAAAAACGAAATAAAAATTCTCTTATAGTTGCCAAAGCGGCAATGCAAACAATAGAATCTGTTTTTCAATCTTTTATTGTTTATAAACAAGAAAAGGATTTGCAAACCGGATTTGAGGCTTATTATATGATTGATTATGAAGCCGAACAACTAAAAAAGGAAGTTTGCAAGATAGAACAGGAACACGTTTTGGGACGTTTGTTTGATATGGACGTAATAAACAACAAGGGTATCCCAATATCAAGGCAGGATATTGGTTATAGTCCTCGCAAGTGTCTTATTTGCGATAAAGACTCTCGCTTTTGTATGCGAAACTTTACCCATAGTCAGGAGGAGTTGCAAGCAAAAATATCCAAAATGATTGATTTATACCTATCTTCCTCCAATGAACCTAATAACCGATGTTTCTGCACCGACTATTCTCAAAATCAATAAAAATAAAGAGTTTATTTTTCAATAATTTATTTTTTTTATACTTTTGCAAACTGTAAATAAGGTACTATATGGAAAAGAAAAACAAAAATCCGAAAAATAGGATGTTTACGGCAAACTTTTCAACATCGCTCAGTATTGCTTTGGTGTTGTTTATGTTGGCTTTTATGGGTTTATTTTCTTTTCACATATGGGCGTTAAGTAATGAAATCAAGGAGAGCATATCTTTCACAGTATATTTTCTACCCGACACTTCGGAGCAACAAGCCCAAACTTTAACAAATCAAATTGCAAACAACCCTGTTGTAAAAAGTGTTGATTATCATTCCTTGCAAGAAATAACCGCTATGATGAGTAAGGATTTGGGAGAAAACCATTTGGACGTCTTACAAGGTTACAATCCTTACAGTCCTTCTTTGGAGGTTCATTTGAAGGCTAAGGCTATGAAAGTCAAACAAATCAAACAATTTATTCGTACGATAGAATCCAAACCTGAGGTGGAAACGGTAGATTATAGAGACGATATAATAAATAAGGTGAATACAGTATATTATAACGCAAGTTACATAATGTTGATTATTCTACTTTGTTTGGTCTTTATATGTATTACACTTATCAACCATACCATAGGTTTGACAATAAAAACGAAAAAATTACTTATTCGCAGTATGCAACTTGTAGGAGCCAAACCTTCTTATATAAGACGTCCATTTATTCTTAAAGGTTTGTGGTTAGGTTTTTGGGGAGGTGTAATTGCGGATGTTTTAATGTTCGGAGTTATGATTTGGATGTATAATGTTTTGAATCGTCCAGACCTTAGCCCTTATTATAATATATATGTATTGCTTGCAATAGGTGTTATAATTTTTGGGGTTGTTTTGAGTTTTATTTTCTCCTACATTGCAGTAATAAGAAATATGAATCTTAAAAATTATAAACTATATAATTAAAAAAATATGGCTACGAAAAAAAACACAATATCTCAAAGAGGTTTTAAGGAATCTTCTCCGGAATTTCGTTTTGCTTTTGAAAAAGAAAATTATATTTGGATGATAATCGGTGTTGTTGTACTCTTGTTGGGTTATATATTGCTTATAGGAGGAGGCTCTTCTGACCCGGACGAGTTCAATTATGCGTTGTTTAATGCAAGGCGTCTTGTTATTGCTCCCATTCTTATAGTGGGAGGGTTGGTTATAGAGGTTTATGCCATAATGAAAAAGCCCAAAGCCAAACAGTCGGAAAAATAATATCTTTATCAACCTGTTTTTTTATGGACGCTATTCAAGCAATAATTATTGCAATAGTTGAAGGACTAACTGAGTTTTTGCCTGTCTCTTCTACGGGACATATGATTCTTACCCAAGCTATTTTGGATGTTAAAAGTGACGCCTTTGTCAAAATGTTTACCGTTTGCATACAGTTTGGCGCCATACTTTCCGTACTCGTGATATATTGGAGACGTTTTTTGCAAAGTTGGGCATTTTATTGGAAACTACTATTGGCTTTTATTCCTGCCGCTGTTTTCGGCTTTTTGCTATCGGACTACATAGACAATTTGTTGGAAACTCCTTTGGTTATTGCCATAGTTTTGGTTTTGGGAGGTGTGTTTATGTTGTTTGTAGATAAGTGGTTTAATCGTCCTACGGATGACCAAACCGTAACCTATAAAAAAAGTTTTATGATAGGTCTTTGTCAATGCATAGCAATGATACCGGGAGTTTCTCGCTCTATGGCAACTATTGTCGGTGGTATGGGACAAGGACTTAACAGAAAAACAGCCGCAGAGTTTTCTTTTTTCTTGGCAGTACCTACAATGGCAGCGGCAAGCGGATACAAACTTTTGCAACTTTTTGGGGAACCTTCCGGTAGGGAATTGCTTGCAGATAAAATAAACATTCTCATTATAGGAAATATAGTTGCCTTTTTAGTTGCCATCTTGGCAATAAAGTTTTTTATCAACTTTCTTACCAAATACGGCTTTAAAGCGTTTGGCTATTATAGAATTGTAGCTGGTCTGGTAATGATAATTCTTTTTGCTTGCGGAGTTGTCAGCAGTGACATGGCAGGATAATTTTTGTTATCTATGGATACAAAAGAAGGAACTTTTTTTCTGATAAATAAGCCTTATACTTGGACTTCTTTTCAGGTGGTAAAGAAAATGAAGTATATCTTAATTAAGCATACGGGAGAGAAAAAAATAAAGATAGGACACGCTGGCACATTGGACCCTCTGGCTACGGGTTTGTTGATAATCTGTGTGGGTGGCTTTACAAAAAAAATAGAAGAATTTCAAGGTATGACAAAAGAATATACCGGCTCGTTTACACTCGGTGCAACAACACAGAGTTATGACAGAGAACAACCCGTCAATGAGACCTTTCCCACAGAACACATAACTCCCGAATTGTTAAATCAAACCGCAAAAGCTTTTCTTGGCAAGCAAAAACAAATACCCCCCATATATTCTGCTATAAAAATAGACGGAAAAAGGGCGTATTCATACACAAAACAAGGTCTTTGTCCTACAATAAAAGAAAAAGATATTGAAATATATGATTTTGATTTAACAAAAATAGATATGCCCAAAGTGGATTTTCGTATTAGTTGTTCAAAAGGGACTTATATACGCTCTGTGGCAAGAGATTTTGGTTTGGAGTTAAATAGCGGGGCATATCTTAACAAACTTTGCAGAACAAGGATAGGTGAATTTTCTTTGGAAAACGCAATTGATATGGAAGAGTTTACAGAAAAATTTCCTCCTCGCAATAAGTAATTTCCTCTTATTAATTAATTTTTTGAAATGAAATTTAAGGAATTTATCAACAAAAAGCCTGTAAAAATCGTATGGCGAATAGTCTTGTACGGTTTTGCCGTTTTTGGTTTTGCTATCTTTTCGGCTTGGTCAATATACAAGTTGGGTCTAACCAATAATAGTGGTATGATAGATAGAAATTCTCGGTATTTGGCACAGGTCGGTCAAACGGAAATGTCGGAAAAAACAGATAGCAATTTTGTTTTTCGTGCGGATGATTATTTAAAACTTGTTGTTTTGGGCAAACTCTATCCTCATAATGCCGAATTGATTATTAACGGATTGAGAAACTCCAAAAACGATGTGCAATTTTCTCAAATGATTAGTGCTTGTGAGTTATACCTAAAAGACATCAACGGATACGAGAGTAAATTAAACCGCGCAAGGCAAATTTTCGGGCAAAGTTTTGTTAAAGATAACGGAGTGAATGTTATAACTTGGATGAATGCTCCCGAATGGCAAGCCCTGAAAGAATCTATAATAAAAGACTCAGCTGCCATTAACAAGGCTGCCAAAATAACGGGAGTAGAACCTCGTATGATTGTAGGTTGTTTGGTAGGGGAACAAATTCGTCTTTTTAACTCCAAAAGAGAGATGTACAAAAAATACTTAGGACCGGTCAAAGTTTTATCCGTTCAAAGTCAATTTTCTTTTGGTGTCAATGGTATAAAAGATTTTACTGCCACACAAGTGGAAAGAAACCTAAAGGATAAAAACTCTCCTTTTTATATGGGAGAAAAATACAAGCATATACTTGATTATGAAGGTTATGTAGACGACTCCGTACGTATCAAAAGACTTGTAAATTACAAAGACCATACATATTCGTATATATACACCGGATGTATAATACATCAAACGCGAAATCAGTGGAAAAAAGCAGGTTACGATATTAGCAACAGGCCGGACGTATTGTTTACTCTTTTCAATGTAGGTTTTTCTCAAAGCGAGCCAAAGCCAAATCCTGTGTGCGGAGGTTCTCATATAACCGTTGATAATAAAGTATATACATTTGGTGCCATAGGTTTCGACTTTTATTATTCCGGTGAGCTATCGGATGTCTTTCCGTATTGGAAGAACAGATTTATTGATTAAAAATTATAATTCTGCAATTAATATATTGTAAATAAGTCCGTAAGTATGAGAAAATATTTCAAAATAGTTTTTTTCTTTTTGAGCGTATTTGCATTTATGTTTGTTTTTGCCGTTCCGGCAGACGAAACTCCCATAACAATAATACAACCGAACGGCAAGAAACTCACCTTTATTCTTAGGGGCGATGAGCATTTGCATTGGTTTGAAAGTTTGGACGGATACACTCTTTTGAAAAATGAAAACGGAGATTTGGAATTTGCTTGTACGGACGAAAATGAAATTTTACAACTTTCGGGTATTTTGGCTTGCAATGAGGAGGAAAGAGACGAAATAGAACTTTCCTTTTTGAAAACAATAAAGCCGAAACTTTTCTATTCCGAAGAGCAGCTGCAAGAATACAAAATACTTACCGGACAAGTAAAATAAAAGTTTCAAGTTGGGTATCAACCCACAAAAACAGAATGTTATAATACTTCATTACAACCACCACCTTTTAGTCCTTGCGAGCGAAAGTGAAGCAATCCGGAGAACAGCGTGTCATTGCGCGAGCTCGATAGGGCGTAACAATCTCCATACCACTTTATTAGTTTCTTGGATTGCCGCGACTTAAAGCGAAGTCTCGCAATGACGAATGTAAACGATGCTGATAATGGGAAACGGATTGCTTCGCCGCTCGCAAGGACGGCATTTGTGTGCGTAATTATTTTGAAACAAATTTTCTGTAGTCTTCTCTTATATCGTTAATGGATTTTCTTTGACCGTCTCTGTCTGCGTACCAATAATCAAAACCGTTGACTCTTGTTGCTTTTTTGTTTGTTATTTCGGCGGCGGCTTGATGTATGTTTGTAATTTTGCCATCCGGCATAACAACCCTTCCATAGTCCAAAAGTTGAACTTGCAAATCGGTTAGCTTAATGAATAGAGGCTCTTTGACAAAAAGAAACTTGTTTTCAATCATATCTTTTAAAGACACTTTTGTTGGCTTTATATCATATTCCGCAGTTTCTATTGAACCTGTGGATTGTTTTGTTTGCTCTATCCTGTGTTTGCCGTATTCACAATATTTTTTATCCTTTTCTATGCCGATAAAACTCCTTGCGCAACGTTTTGCAATGGCACCGGTTGTAAATGTACCTCCGAAAGGGTCCAAAACAAGGTCATTCGGATTTGAACAAATATTGATTATTCTATACAAAAGTTCCTCCGGTTTTTGTGTGGAATGTAATTTATTGCCCTTTTCGTCTTTTAATCTTTCCCTGCCCGAGCAAACCGCAATTCGCCAAACGGAACCCATTTGTTTTCTAATACCTTGCAAATATTCTTGTTCGGAAACATTGTCTTTGTTCAATTCCTTAGCGGTTTTGTGATTGAAAGTAAACTTTGATTTGGGAAACTTTACCGCCCAAATCAAAGTTTCGTGAGAATTATTTAAACGTGTGCCTTTGAAATTCGGTGTTGGGTTTTTCTTGTGCCAAATAACATCGTTTATAAACCAAAAACCGATTTCCTACATTGCGTTACCTATGGTATAAATACATTGCATACTACCGATAACCCAAAAACCACCGTTTTTAGTCAGTACTCTGTAACATTCTTTCAGCCACTGTTTTGTAAAACTTTGATAATCCTCCAAAGATTTAAATTGATTATCCCATTCGTCATTGCAGCCGTCAAACTCGGTACCTTCAACTCTTTCCAATTTGCCCGAAACCCTCATCCAATACGGAGGGTCGGCAAAAATCAAATCAATAGAGTTTGTTTTAATCTTTTTTAACTCCTCAATACAATCGCCGTTTATTATTTTATAGGTATTCATACCCTCTTTTTTACTCTTTTTTGTTTATTTCTTGGCTTATACGCATTGCGCAGAAGTTTGGTCCGCACATTGTGCAGTAAGGAGTGTTTTTTATCTTTTCTACTCCGTAATATTCCATAGCCTTTTCGGGGTCCAAAGAAAGGTTGAATTGGTCAATCCAACGAAACTCAAACCTTGCTTTGCTAAGGGCATCGTCTCTAAGGCGTGCCATAGGATGATGTTTTGCCAAATCCGCTACATGTGCCGCAATCTTATAGGTTATTATTCCCTCTCTTACGTCCTCTTTGTTGGGCAAGCCCAAATGTTCCTTAGGAGTTACATAGCAAAGCATTGCCGTGCCGTGCCAACCTATTATTGCCGCACCTATTGCCGAGGTTATATGGTCGTAAGCTGGAGCAATATCAGTAGTCAAAGGTCCCAAAGTATAGAAAGGAGCAGAGTTGCACCAATCTTTTTCCAAATCCATGTTTTCTTTTATCTTGTCCATGGGTACGTGACCGGGTCCTTCTATCAATACTTGTACGTCTTTGGCCCAAGCACGTTTGCAAAGTTCTCCCATAATCCTTAACTCTCCCAGTTGAGCCTCATCGTTGGCATCGTGTGTGCTACCCGGACGCAATCCGTCTCCTATACTCACGGCAACGTCATACATGGCTAAAATATCGCAAATTTCATCCCAATGAGCGTAAAGAAAATTCTCCTCATTATGGTCGGCCATCCATTTTGCCATAATACTACCTCCGCGTGAAACACAACCTGTCAAACGCTTGGCAATCAAAGGTATAAACTCTTTTATCAAACCTGCGTGAATGGTAAAGTAATCCACACCCTGTTCGCATTGTTCCACAAGAGTGTCCCTATACATTTCCCATGTAAGATTTTCCGCCTTGCCGTTTACTTTTTCCAAAGCCTGATACATAGGCACTGTTCCCATAGGTACGGGGCAGTTTCTTATAATCCATTCCCTTGTTTGATGAATATGTTTTCCTGTGGAAAGGTCCATAAGAGTATCTCCGCCCAAGTGTGCGGAATAAATACTTTTTTCCACCTCCTCTTCTATGGACGAGCCAAGTGCGGAATTACCTATATTCGTATTTATTTTAACAAAAAATTTGCTTCCTATAATCATAGGTTCTGCTTCGGGATGATTTGGGTTGCAAGGAATAACTGCACGCCCTGCCGCAACCTCCTGTCTTACAAACTCAGGGGTTATATAAGACTTTTCGTCGCCGTTATTAGCGGAATAGCCGAGGTTTTCCCTTATTGCAATATATTCCATTTCCGGAGTTATGATACCTTTTTTTGCAAGCGCCATTTGGGTAAAAGCCGCTCCTTTTTTTGCGCGTTTGGGCATATATCTTATTGGGAAGGCTATTTTTTCTACCTCTTGGTCTTGTTCTTGTTCGTTGGTATATTGTGAGCTAAAACTTGCCAATTGCTCAAAATTATCATCCTCCTTGTGCCAGGCTTCCCTTATGCGCGGAATACCTTTTTTGACCTCAAACTTATGGTTTTCATCTCCGAAGACCCCGCTTGTGTCATAAATATTTAACTCTCCGTTGGAAATTCTTTGTTGTGTTGTTGAGCCGTTGGGGTTTTTTATGTTTTTGATTGTATCGGTCAAAACAACTTTTTTCATTCCCACTTGCAGGGGAAACAACTCCCCTTGTATGTAAATTTTCTTTATTCTTTCGTTTGAATTACAATTGTTCATATCTCTTTTATTTCTTAACTTTTCTTGTTTGTTTTTATTCCGTTTTCTTTGAATGTGAATATTTCACATAGTTGCCGTTTTCGTCACAACGTCTGTCTTGTTCCAAACTTGCATTTCTAACGGCTTGCAACAAATCTTTGTGAGATTTGTAATTAATGTACATTTTTGTTACGGACTTGCAAGATATGTCCTCCGGGGTTTCACAAGCCTTTGATTT
Source organism: uncultured Bacteroidales bacterium (assembly GCA_963540815.1). Classification (GTDB taxonomy): domain Bacteria; phylum Bacteroidota; class Bacteroidia; order Bacteroidales; family P3; genus Scybalousia_A. The sequence goes on along the minus strand of CAUTQY010000013.1, from coordinate 28,855 downwards.
AAAACCTACTTTAAATCGTCCTAACTCTCCCAAATCCACAGTATTACCCTTGACAAGTAAAGTTTTCATTTGGCAGGCAAGAGCCTTTATTACCATCTCTACCTCGTATGAGGCAAGGGTAGAGGATTCGGCTACAAGTTCAGCAACCTCTTTCAAAGATACTTCTCCGTTAGAGACTATTTTTGCAAAATATTTTTCTTTCATTTCGCCGTTTGCTCTAACATTCTTTTTTGTCGTTCTGTATTTTATACTCATAGTTTTTTAAAGTTGTTTTTGTTTTGGTTTATACAATATTTTGTTTAATAGTATTTGTGTCAAAGTTACAATTTATTTTTATTTTATAGTGCTAAATCATTGCTTTCTAAGATAAAATTTTTGCCTTTCTTTGTTTGCTTTCTGCCAAACGGCGATTCGTTATCAAAAAAACTATGTTTTTTCACTCAAAAAACTATGTTTTTTTGCCGAAAAAAAGGTAGTTTTTTCACCATTGAAACGGCCTTTGGCAGAAACGAAAAGCCGAAAGGCAGAATCCCTTCTTACTTTGGCAGTCTTTTTCTTTCTTTGGCAGCCCTCCAAGCCGTCATTGCAAGCATTAGCGTGGCAATGACGACCGGTAACGCACTATGGCAAATCTGTGGTCTATGGACTTTAATACGTTTGATATTGTTTGTCTTATCAGTTTTTCATTTATTGTCATTTGTTTGTGTTGTTTGTTTAAAATCCTCTAACGTTAAAAATTTTGTAGCCTTCGTTTCGTCAAAAATTTCATCTCCGTTTTCAAATGTTTGCATATATTCAAAATATCTTTTTTCTTTCTCGGTCAAAAAAAGTATCTCTTTAAATACTTAGCCGCCCTGCCCAATGTTCCGCTACCGGCAAAAGGGTCAAATATCAAATCACCGACATAGGAATAATATTGAATAACCTTTTTACATAACTTCGTAGGAAATATGGCAGAATGAACCTTATCCGATTTGGGACATATTTTCCAAATATTTGTTGTTTCAAAATCCTCTTTAACCTTGCTTTGCTCTACAATACTTTCATTATATTGATGAATATTCCAATCCAATAATTTATCTGTTTTTTTCTGTGTACCATAACATATTCGGTAACGGTATTGGGTTTATAGCCCAAAGGCTTTCTGTGTTGTTGAAATCCTCCTATTCTGTTTTTTACGGAATACTCGGGTTTTTCCCAAACAATATCGTCTATAAACTCCCAAACTATACTTACCAATTTGGCATGCAAATCAAAAGGAATAGGGTAACGTCTGCTGGAATGTTGTCTGCTAACCCTTGGTATAATAATAGGAGAGGTGTTGACAATCAGAAACCTTCCTTCTTGGGTAATTCTATGGGTTTGAGCAAATACATTTGTTAGAAAATTCAAATATTCTTCGTAACTGTTGTATATGGAGTAATCTCTGGCGTTGTAGTAGGGAGGAGAGGTAAAAGTCAAATGTATGCTTTCGCTGGGGATGAGAGGTAACACATTCAAAACATCAGCATTGACGACAACATTTTTCAAAAAATCGTAGGTCTCTGTGTATTTAACCTTGCTTTCATTTTTGTCCAAAGGTAAGTACTCTTTTATAATTGTCTCTCTTACCAATTCATTAGGGTGATTTTGCAGTTCAAGTAACGTGTTATCCACAAAAGAATCTCCTTTGAATACCAATAAAGCTCGTATGACTTGGCAGACTATTTTGGGGTCGTTATCTTTTAATATATCGGTTAGAAAGTTAATATTGTCGGAATCTCTCTGTCTGCCAATGGCAGAGACAGCCTCTCTTCTAACAATAGAACTTTCGTCTTTGAGGGCAACCGACTTGAATATATCCAAATAATCACTTTTGTAATTTTTTGCCAAATCTTTGATAGCCGTACATCTGTCTTGTGCTCTGGAGCTCGTTAATAGGTACGTATACATAACATGAATTATACTTTTGTGTCTTTGTTTAAATCGGTTATGATTAAATAACTTTTTTATTTGGAATTGTTTTCTTCTCCGTCCAAAAAGGCGGTTAGAGGCGAGGAGGCCACGGCAAAATTGCTTATTGTCGGTATTCCGGCAAGGTAAGCCGTTCTGCCCGCTTGCACGCTTTGAGCAAAGGCTTGTGCCATTCTTACACTATCGTCCGCAATGGCAATGGCTGTGTTTATCATACAGGCAGAGGCTCCCATTTCCATAGCCTCGCAAGCATCTTTCGGAGAACCCAAGCCTGCGTCCACTATAACGGGTATTTCGCTTTGTTCTATTATGATTTGAAGCATGTCTTTGCATCTTATTCCTTTGTTGGAGCCAATGGGAGATGCCAAAGGCATAACCGATACGGCGCCCATTTGTTCCAACTCTTTACAAGCAACAGGGTCGGGCATAATGTAGGGCATTACCTTAAAACCTTCTTTTACCAAAATCTCCGTTGCTTTCAAGGTTTCTTTTATGTCCGGCAAAAGATATTTTGCATCCGGATGTATTTCCAATTTTATCCATTCTGTTTTGTAAAGTTCTCTGCTTATTTTTGCCGCAAAAACAGCCTCCTTTGCGTCTCTCACCCCCGATGTATTAGGCAAAAGCATACAATCCTTAGGTATAAAATCCAAAATGTTTTCCGAAGCCGAGTCTTCTGTTCCCAAACGTTTAAGAGCCGTGGTTACTATTTGCGAAGAGCTTTGTATTATGGCTTCTTTCATTACTTTATTGCTTGGAAATTTGCCCGTACCTATTATTAATCGGGAGGAAAACTCTTTGTCTGCTATTTTTAAAATATCCGTGTTCATATTTTTTGTTTTTTTATTATTCACAAATTACATAATGCAAGTATTCCGTTGTATTGTCCGCTTTTATTTTTCTGTTTACGGAGTCATTGTCCGACTTAAAGCGATTGTATTCTTTTGAAAAACAACCGTATTTACCCTTTTGAGACATTATTTGTTTTATCTTTTCCAAACTCATAAGTCCTTCGTTGTTATAACTCAAAAAAATATATTTGGCTTTGGCATTTCGTATCAAATCTTCAAAAGCCTCCTTAACATATCTTTTGTTGCAATAATCGGCCGTATATTATCCAAAAACTTACAAACCCTTTCGGCTCTGTTTTCTTTTGGGAGACTATCGTTTAAATTAGGAATTACCAATTCCAAACCCTTAAAGAGCAAAACATTGTTGTTTGCAATATATTGTTGAAGTAATACATAACTATAATATTGTAAGTCATTGGAAATTATTTGATAACCTTTATTTTTGAAATATTTGCCGACAACACCCGTTCCCGCAAACAAATCACAAAAAACAATATTTTTATTTTCCTGTCCGACAACTTTTGTTATACACTCTTCCAAAAAAGCCAACAACGAATATTTCGAACCTATGTAATTCATAACACTATAAATAATGTTTTAATATTTCCGTTATTGTTTTTTGTGGGGTGGAGGAGCTGGTAATTGCGGACGAAAGGGCTACGCCGTAAACTCCTACTTTTTGCAAGTTTGTCAAATCCTCCAAACCTATTGCTCCAATGGCATAAATAGGAATATTATTTGAGCAAGGATAAGAGGTTTGTAATGAGGAAATTATATTCTTGTATCCTTCCAAACCGAGAATGGGGGAAAGGTTTTGTTTGGTGGTTGTAAATTTGTAGGGACCTACTCCCAAATAGTCGGCACCGTCATTTATTGCCCGCTCTACCTCTTGAAAAGTGTTGCAAGTAGCACCCAAAAGATATTTGTTTGAGATTAGGTTTTTGGCTTGTTTTATTGGCATATCGTTTTTGCCGAGATGTACGCCGTCAAACAGATTTGTATTTAATAATTCTATTCTGTCGTCTATGGTAAACAAAGCATAATATTTGTCACACAAGGGTCGGATAATTTCGGCAACTTTCAAAACCTGTTCATTCGTCTGTTGTTTCATTCTTAATTGAATAAATTTTATTCCGTATTGCAGTGCCGTTTTGCAATCCTCAATTATTCCTTTTTCGTCTTTGTTGGGAGAAATAAACATTGTTTTTGGCAGTTGCCAAAGTTCCGACAACAAAGCACAAGAAGAAAATCCTATTTGCTCCAGAGTGCTTATGTTTCTTATTGTTACACCTCCAAGTGCGACAACGTTGTTATCAAATACCTTGTTGTCAAAACATTTTTTCAACTCCCGAAAAGAAAAAGCGGACTTATAACCCTTTTTGCTTATACTATCAAAAATAGGCGATAGAAAGACATAATCTGACTTGTTTTTCCAAAATTCCACTTCCTTTATACTATGGCAGGAGACGGAAATACGCTTGTTTTTGTATTCCGGTTTGAATTCGGGATTTCGTTTGTTGAGATGTACACCTCCTATTTCCATTTTAAGGCAAAGGGAATGAAAATCGTGTAAGGAAAGTTTTTGCCTAATATCATAAGGGAAAAAAGAAAGATATTTTTCCATCTCCTGCAAAGAAAAGGAGGGTTTGCGGATATGAAAATAATCCACATATCCGCTTTGTACAAGATTAGTTATTCTCTCTCTTTCTCTGAAAACAAGTTTTTCCGGTGTTATGCCTATCCTCCGCATGTTGCCCTTATGATTGTGACTTTGTCGTTATCTTTCAATATCGTTTCACTCCATAGGGTAGCAGGTACAACCTCCTCGCCTAAGGCTATGGCAATGGGGTCGTTTTCCTTTATATTCAACATTTCTACCAATTCGCTCACAGAACAACCCACGGGAACAATCTTTTCTCTGTTATTTACCTTTACTTTCATAATTTTTACAAAGTTTAAATTGTATAAAATGTTTGGAATAAATACTTTATACGCTTTGTTTAAATATTTGCTTTATGGAAATAAGTTTGAGAAAATAACTTTCCGAAGTTTGCATTACCAAACTTGTCAAAGGGTATAATCTCAGCCTATTTCTTTTGTTAATAAGCACCCCTATAAGTTGTTTTGTCTTGCAAAGTTAGGTACTTTTTTGCAATGTACAAAAAAATATGTTTAAAAGATAAAAAAAACTCTTAGTGTTTTTTATTGGTCATTATGGAAAGTATCATATCATCGGTTTCTTGCATAGCATATTTTCCTATATTGCCGAAACTTTCTACGGAGGCATCTATATCCTCCTCGGCTATTCCGTCAGTGTTATTTACTACTATGTTTTTTAGGGCAAGTTTAGCCGAGTCAAAGGCGGAATTCAAAGAAGTTGCTATTTTCAAGGCACAGGAAGGTTTTGCTCCGTCGCAAACCATTCCCGTAACGGTATTTATCATATTGCGAATAGCAAAACAAATTTGCTCAAAAGAGCCATGAGAAAGATAAACCAAAGCGCTTGCAACGCCCATGGAAGCGTTGGTAACTCCGCAAAGGGCAGACAACTTGCCCACTTTGCTTTTTATGTATATGGACATTAGATGAGAAAGAGTTAAGGCACGTATTATACTTTCCTCGTCGGCGTTGATTTGTTTGGCGTAATAATAAACGGGTAGGGTACAGGTAATACCTTGATTGCCACTACCGGAGTTGCTATAAATAGGCAAGGTTATACCATCCATTCTCGCATCCGAGGCCGCACAAGTGCGTGCAATTACCTCGTTTCTAATACTTTTGTCCCAATCCTCAAAGAGCAATTTGCCTATTGCCAGACCGTATTTTTCTTTAAGTCCTTGCTCGCTACAAGCTGAGTTTAGGGTAACGGTGTTCTCTATCCAAGAGAGTTTATTAATATCTTCCGTTAAAGCATAGTCATAAACTTCTTTTGCAGTAAGAGAGGATAATACGCTGTTTTCCTTGCAGTTATTCTCTTTGTTTGAACATTCTTTGTTTAGAATAATTTCCTCATTCCTGCTTATATGAACAAAGTTGGTATGACAGCCGGCTATTATTGTTTTTGCAACTGATTTTTCTCCCTTGCAAATACATTCTATATAAAGTTTTTCGGGAGTATCTTTAACCTCTGTTGTTATTTTATGATTAGTCAACCAGATTTTAGCTTTTTCCAAGTTTTGTTTGGCAGAGCAGAGAACTTCCAATTCCTTACAACTTTCTCCGCACACAACTCCTAAGGCTACGGCTATTGGCAAACCTATCATTCCCGTACCGGGTATTCCTACGCCCATGGCATTTTTGATAATGTTTTTGCTCAGAAGAAGGTTAACCTCCAAAGTTGGCTCGTTTAACACCTCCTTTGCTTTTGCAACACATAGAGATACGGCAACCGGCTCGGTACAACCCACGGCAATTACAATATTTTGTTGCATAAGTTGTTTTATAGCCAAAAATCTGTCCATATATTTTTTAGTTTGTTTTTAGTTTGCAAAGTTACAATATTTATTGCTTTGTGCAGTGTGTATACGTATGATTTTTGTTTTTCAAAGTCTTTAACTGCAAATAGAAAAAGAGATGAAAGATATATAAAACCTCTCATCTCTCTTTTTCAAAAGAATTTCTTTAACCTTTACTTTTCAGAAAAAAGTCATAGTTTTTTAGTCCCATTTTCTCGTAAATAAGTGTTAAAACAAAAGAAAATTTTTACGAAGTTAGGACACCGAAAACTATATCAATAGGACTCCTATCTGATGTAAAGATTTATGTTGTCTTATGGAATTTCGTTTATATTGTTCGGACAAACAATGGTGGGCAATATTGCAATGATAAAAAACGGACTTATCTACATTGTTACCAAAAGAATTTTCAAAAGAAATGTATTTGTTGTCCTTTAAGGCAAAGTTTGTTTCGCCTCCGTGCTCTTTTTGTGCTGCATTATCTATGTCGTCCAAGGAGTTGGAGTGAGAAATAAATTCGGAAATTATCTTACCTCCAAAATTTGCCTTATTACGAATGGAACTAACGTCAACACTATTGCTGTCCGTCACAACACAGGCAAACAAAACCGCAAGCGTAGCAAAAAATAATTTATATTTCTGAAAAATTCCACTCATATTACTCTGCAAAGTTACTAAATAATTTTAATAAAAGAATTTTTTCTACTTTTTTTTGTTTTTATGATTTATAGTATCCTTGGAATTCTTTATTATATATATATCCTCGTTGTCCTTTTTCATCATGTATTTTTCTCTACCGTAGCGTTCTATTGATTGTATGTCTTTTTGAAGGTTAATAGTGTTGATACTATCTCTTTTTATTTCTTGTTCCAAATAGGCTTTCTTGGTCTTCAAATCTTTTCTCTGTCGGTTGAGTTTGAGATAATCGGGAATATTGTACTGAGAAAAAAATATTAACAAAATAAATACTACCGTAGCAATAAAATATTTGTTTTTCAGTACGTTAATAGCCTTTTTTAATTGGGGATTTATTTTTTTCATATTATTCCTTGATTGTATATCTGAAAAAGAGTTTGATTGTTATCCAACAGATAGGTATTAAGCCCTGCCCGTTTGGCGCCTAATATATTTTGTTTGGTATCGTCTATAAACAAAGTCTCGCTTTTTTGCACGCCTGCATCTTTTACCACAAAATCAAAACTTTCCGTGTCCGGTTTTCTTAAATGTATTTCGTTTGAAAGATATACTTTGTCAAATATTCCAAATACCTCATAACCCATTGCCTCCCAAAACATAAGTTTTACATATTTCATATGTATTTCGTTGGTGTTGGAGAAAAGAAATATTTTGTCGTATTTCTTTTTTAACTCGTTTAACAGGAGCATATCTTTTTTTCTTACCCCAATAACCATAGAATTCCAAATACAATCTATGTCTTTGTCCTCCAAATCCATGTTTACAAGTTTTCTTACCCCTTGTCTGAATTGTCGGGCAGATAGAAGTCCTTTTTCGAAGTCGTCAACCAAAGGTATTTGCGTCTGTTGAGTAAAAAAAGAATGCATATCCTTGCAACCGAAGTTTGCAAATTCTTGAAAAATCTTTCTGTAATCTACCTCAAGTATTACTCCACCCATATCTAATATTAGATTCTTTATCATATTGTTGCTAATTTTTGAAATGATTAAACCCCTGTGCTTTTATGTCCATAGTGGTATTTTGAGCGGTAACAAGTTTGCAACCCAAATTTTCGTCGGTTATGTATCCTATGACGGCAATGTTTTGTTCGTCTTTTATTTTGTCGTAATCTTTTTGGTCTATGGTAAAAAGAAGTTCGTAGTCTTCTCCGCCGTTCAAAGCAGCCGTTTCGGGCAAAATCTTAAGTTCTTCCAAAGTCTTACTTGTTTGATAATTGATAGGCAGTTTCTCCAAATATACTTCGCAACCGACTTTGCTTTGCTTACATATATGCAAACATTCGCTTGCCAGCCCATCCGAAATATCTATCATAGAGGTAGGGAGAATATTTTTTTCTCTAAAAAAATCTATTGTCTTTTTTTGCGCCTCGGGTCGCAAGTGTCTTTGCAAAACATATTCGTATTGTTTTAAATTGGGTTGAAAAGTGGGATTGGCAAGAAAAGTGGCTTTTTCTCTTTGCAAAACCAAAAGACCGGAATAAGCCGCTCCCAAATCTCCGGTTACGCAAATAAGGTCGTTTTTCTTTGCTCCCTTTCTTTGAACTATTTTTTCTTTTTCTCCTTGTCCAATAACCGTAATGGAAATAAACATTCCCGACTTGCTACTTGTGGTATCACCTCCGACAATATCGACTTTATATTTTTTGCAAGCCAAACGGATACCTTCGTATAATTCTTGCAAGGCTTCCAAAGTGTATTTGCTACTAACCGACAAAGAGATAACTATTTGTTTTGGCTCGCCGTTCATGGCATAAATATCCGAAAAGTTGCTTATGCAAGCCTTGTAACCCAAATGTTTCAAAGGAGTATAGACCAAATCAAAATGCACACCTTCGGCTAAGGCATCAGTTGATATTAGAACTTGTTTTTCCTTGTAATCCAATATGGCACAATCGTCTCCCACACCCAAAAGAGTACTTGTATTATATATTATGTTATCCTTGTTTAATTCTTCTATTAAGCTAAATTCTCCCATTTCGGAGAGTTGAGTAAGTTTTTCCATAAAAATCAAAAATATATTTGCAAAGTTACGAAAAAATATATCACGCAGATAGCGGTCTGTTAATTATGTAGTTCGCAGAGAGTTGATTAAAAATCTTTTACTGTGTGTTTGGTAGTAAAATCCATGCCAATACCGAAAGAAAAACTTAAACTCCTGTTTTCCGTACCTAGATTTGTTTTTGTGTCCAATTTATAGTACAGATTTGTAAATAAAGAAATATTAGCATCCCCTGCTTTGTAGGGAGTATAAGAAAATTGAGCGTAAATAAGGTGATTCTTAGGATAATACTCCTCAGGATTTCTTTGTGCAATATTGGAAAAGAAAGCAGAGCCGTAAAAACTTGTCATATTTTTGGAGTAGTAATAACCCATACCGACTTTGTAGTTGTTTCCCAAAGCGGAAATGTTGGCTAAAATACCGCTACCTTGTTTGAAATACCAAGTGTCGTTTCTCAAACTCTTGCAATACACCCAATCCAAAGAAAAAGAAAGTTCTTTAATTTTGTTCTTAAGACGGAGAGTGTAACCAAGTCCGAAACTTCCGTTGAGCCAGTGGTCCAAAGGTAACGACTTCAAGGTGTCCAATTCTCCGCCATGGTGTTGCCACATAAAAGCGTAATTGAAAAACAAAACGTGTTTTTTTTCATAATCGGTATTCAGTTTACCGGAAGTGCCCAGCAAAAAACTTTCTCTGTCCACATCGTTTATATAATTAAATTTTTGCCAATTAAGCCACAAATCATTACTCCAATATTTTGAAAAATGTTTGATTTGCAAACCCTCCTCATAGTCCATAGTAAATTTTAGTTCGGGATTCCATAAGGCAACGTTTAACAAATGTCCTTCATTCTTATCTGTGTTACCCAAGATAAACAAGGTTTGAGGGTTTATTTTCCATTCAAAACGCAGGTAGGGTAGGGTATGTAATAATTTTTGTTTGTTGTCCTTTTCATATACTGGAATAAGAACATAGGAATTTAAGGGGTAATCGTTTGTTCCCCAAAGTCTTAAAGCACTAAAACCAAAGTAAAACTTTATCTTATCGGTAAGGTTGTAAGAAAGTTTTGGAACAAATCTAACTCCACCTACAGTATAACCGTATGTAACGTGTCTTTTAAACTCATTATTAGTAAAATAGCCTTGCAATTCTATTTCCGCACTCAGACGACCTTTTTTGTAATCCGAAAATTGCGCAAAACATATCATACAAGAGCAAAGAAATAAAAAAAACAGGATTAAGATTTTTTTCATAGAATATGTATTTTTATTAATTATTTGGGTGCCTTTTTTATAAGGAAAAGGGCTATCAAACCAAATAAGAGCAAGGGCAAGAGTACTCCCCAAATAGGTGGAAGGTTACCATTTGTAGAAGAGGCAACCATAATTTTCATAAGCATAATAAGTATAAAGGCAAGTGCTATGGCCAAAGCCAAATTTGCCCCCATACCTCCTCTCTTTTTTTTACAAGAAAGACTGACACCTATTACGGTTAGAATAATAAAAGCAATAGGGTTAAACAATCGTTGATATTTTTCTATAAGAAGGTCGGCTACGGTTTTGCTCCCTTTCATACGCTCCCTTTCTATTGCCTTATTTAATTGAAAGAAATCCAAGACATCCGTTTTGAATAATTTTGCATTAAAATCCAAAGGTTTTAATCCCGTTTCTATTCTCATCGTATAACCTTTGCGCATATTTTCATGTTTGCCCTCTATGTCTCTTACGGTATAATTGTAAAGTATCCAATTGTTTTGCAGGCTATCGTATTTGGTTTGCTCGGCGGTTATTTTTTTTGTTATAGTGTTTTTATTAAATGTCTCCTCACAAAAAAAATATCCTACATTGGTTTCATTATCGTACGAACGAACATAAACCTGCTTGTTCTTAGCACTTTGTATATGTATATTGTTCTGAAAATTGGTATATTTGTTTCTATAATACGTTTGTTCGAACTGATAGCGAACAACGTTTAATTGAGGAATCAAAAAATTTGAAAGATACAACATAATAACTCCTACGAAAACGGCAGAAACTATGTATGGTCTTAGCAGTCGTTTAAAGGATACACCAGAGGCAAGTATGGCTACAATTTCGGAACGCATCGTTAGGCGAGAGGTTACAAAAACTATTGAAATAAAAAAGAAAAGATGCCCGAATTGGTTGGTATAAAAAGGGGCAAGATTGAGATAATAGTCTATAAGTACAGCCTTTAAAGGGGCTTGTCTGTCAATAAAATCATCTATCTTAAAACTTAAATCTATTATAATAATCACAATGTCTATCAAAACTATGGATACCAAAAAGGTGGCAAGTACTTTTTTGATAACATACCAATCAATAGTATTTAAGAAATGGGATTTTCTGTTCATAGTTTGTCGAAAAAACAGAGGATTAAAGACGAGTGGAAAGCTTTTCTACCATGGTGTTTTTCCATGATAAAAAATCTCCTTGCAAAATATGTTCTCTTGCTTGTCGCATAAGTTCCAAATAAAAAGCGAGATTGTGTATTGAGGCTATTTGCAATGCTAACAATTCCGAAGAGATAAAAAGATGTCTAAGATAAGCCTTTGAATAAAGAGTATCAACCGAGGCGGTGCCGTTGATATCCAAGGCGGAAAAATCCTCTGCCCATTTTTTGTTTCTCATATTCATAGTGCCTTCCATGGTGAAAAGCATGGCATTTCTACCGTTGCGTGTCGGCATAACACAGTCAAACATATCTATACCTAAGGCTATTGCTTCCAAAAGATTTTGAGGAGTACCTACTCCCATTAAATACCGTGGCTTGTTTTTGGGAAGAATGTCTGTGCAAAGGTCTGTAATTTCATACATCTTTTCCGTAGGTTCGCCAACCGAAAGCCCCCCCAATGCGTAACCGTCCGTATCGTATTGTATAACCTCCGAACAAGCCTGTTTTCTAAGGTCGTTATAAACACTTCCTTGCACAATAGGGAAAAGACTTTGAGTGTAGTCATACGTGGGTTCGGTGTCGGAAAATTGTTTGACACAACGTTTTAACCACAAGGATGTTATTTTTAAAGAGTTTTGGGCATAAGAATAATCACAAGGATAAGGGGTGCATTCGTCAAAAGCCATTATAATGTCCGCACCTATAAGACGTTGAGTATCTATTACATTTTCCGGCGTAAATTGATGCAAAGAGCCGTCTATATGGGAGCGAAACAAGCAGCCCTCCCCGGTAATTTTTCTTATTTTACCAAGTGAATATACCTGAAAACCGCCACTATCCGTAAGCATGGGTTTGTTCCAAGAGCTAAATTTTTGTATTCCTCCTGCTTTGCGTATTACCTCTGTTCCCGGTCTAAGATAAAGATGGTAGGTATTGCCAAGAATAATTTGAGCCTTAATATCCTCCGATAATGTATTCGCCCCCACACCTTTTACACTCCCCACAGTGCCTACAGGCATAAAAATAGGAGTAAGTATTTGCCCATGTGCCGTATTTATTTTACCCGCACGAGCTTTGCAATCTTGTGATATATAGTCTATTTCAAAGTTCATTTAAAGTGTTTAACAATGTTGCTACGGAAAAATTTTTACAAAAGTACTCAATAAATGATGAATAATAAATAAATTTGCATAAAAATATTTGATTTGACTATGTTGGATTTTCCGAATTATGAATTCTCTACTCTGACACTCTGTTTGGCTATTGCAATGGGGGGGATTGTGTTGTTTGAATTGTTGCATTACATATTTGTTTTGGGAAAAATAGTTTTTTACAAGTCGGAAAGTTCGGATAAAGACAACACTATTTCGGAGGATGATGAAAGCAAAGGTGTTAGTGTGGTTGTTGTGGTAAACAATAACGCTTCGGCTTTGCAAGAGGAGTTAGTTATGTTTTTGGAACAAAATTACCCGTTGTTTGAGGTAGTTGTAGTTAATGAAAATTCAAAAGACGATACGGAGTTTATTTTGCATATTTTACAAGAAAATTATAAAAATCTCAAAGTTGTACCATTGGGACAAAACGCAAACAAGTTTTCGGATAGAAAATTTTCCTTGTCAATAGGTATACGCTCGGCCAAATACAATACAATAGTTTTAACGGATATTACTTGTAAAATACGGGATTTTAATTGGTTAAGAGCTTTATGTGAACCTTTTGTAAATAGTGGTAAGAAAATACTTGTAGGTTATAGTAAGCCGGAGTATAAAAAGGGACTTTTGAATATATTGGCAAGATATTATTATCTTAATCGGTCAATGGATGTTTTGGGTTACGGACTGATAGGTTTGCCGTTTTCCGCCGACAGCAACAATATGGGCTACGACAAAGATTTCTTTTTTCAAAAAGGCGGTTTTATTTCTCAATATAGAAAAAATTGCAGACAAGAAGATTATTTTATCTCTCGCTACGCGAATAGAAAAAATACAATGATAAATTTGAATTCTCAAAGTTTTGTTTCCTCACCCTACATAGAGACTTATAAAACTTTTAAACGTAAGGCCTATGCTGGATACATATCACAGAAGACTTATTCTTTCTTTACAAAATTTCGTCTGGCACTTCTACCTTTAGCAACTTTGTTGTTGTATTTGGGCTTGGCACTTTTGATTCTTTTGGGTATGCCGTGGCAATTCGTTGTGCTACCCGTTTTGATTAAGTGGGTTCTTCAAACAATTTATTACAACAAATGCTCAAAAAAATTACAGACAAAAATACCTTCTTTATTGGTTCCTTTTTTGGAAATCTATTTTATGTTTTTCAATTTCAATATGAGAATTAAGAGTCTGTTTTATCGCAAGAAAACGTACAAAATAAGATGGAAAAATAAGTAACTTTATATTTATAAAATATTGTCGGTGTTATGTCTGAGGAGTTAAATTATAAGAAAGATTTTTGCGAAGAACATTAAAAAAGTATCATCATGTTATCAAATAACGATACGATTCTTTCAAATACAATTATGTTCTTGAGATTTCCACTGATTGTGGCAGTGGTATTTATTCATACGGAATTACAAGGTATAGTGATTAACGGGACTTACTTGGTGCATGAAGAATAATTCCCAATTTATAGTCTGTTGTATCATATTGTAACTATTGAACTGGCCGGTATGGCTGTACCTCTTTTTTTCTTTATTTCGAGATTCTTGTTTTTTTATCGCTCTGATTTTTCTACCAAAGTACATTAGGAAAAATTAAAAAAGAGAGTTAGAACTTTATTAATTCCATATGTATTTTGGAATATAGTGGTATTTCTATTGACTCTCCTAATCCAATTATTCCTTTCTTCTATGACATCGGGAAAGCACAAACTATTTACCGATTACAATTGGGTTGATTACTTGAATCTGTTTTGGAATTACGAGAACAGCGGACAACCTATTTGTTTTCAATTTTGGTTTATACAAGATTTGATGGTTGTAGTACTTTTTACCCCAATAATCAATTATATCATTAAGTATTGCAAGATATGGGGTGTCTTCGTACTCGGAGTATTGTGGATATTCAACTTATGGTTTTACGTTCCCGAGTTTAATATTACCCTCACCGCCTTTTTCTTTTTCTCTTTCGGAGCTTGGCTTAGTTTAACAAACATGATTTCACGGTTGATTTTCGTTCAATGCCTTGGCCTGCGACCTTTATCTATGTAGCATTAGTTGTGCTGAGTACATGGCTATGGAATTGTAAGATAACCGATAATCCTTATATACATAATATGGGTATTGTTGTTGGAATAGTTGCAGTCATTTCTTGGATAGCATGGGACATAAATATGAAATTATAAAACTTGTAGTATGTTGACAAAAAAAACAAGTAGTCTACATTAGTTATAATCCGACTACTTATTTTTAATGTTATTTGGTGATCCCAGAAGGATTCAAACCTTCAACCGCTTGATCCGTAGTCAAGTACTCTATTCAGTTGAGCTATGGGACCCTTTTTGCTTCGTTACTACAACTAAGGTATGTAACAAAACAGAAACTTTTGAGGTCTCTTCCGGATTCGAACCGGAGTAAACGGTTTTGCAGACCGGCACCTAGCCACTCGGTCAAGAGACCATCATTGTTTTCAGTTTGCAAAGGTACAACTTTTTTTATAACGAGCAAATTTTACATTATTTTTTTATAATCCTAAAAAAAATAAAAAGGAGGGTTGAAATATTGTGTATCTCAACCCTCCTTATTTTAACGGACTAATCTATTTTACTTAGTTTATAATGCTCTGCCGTCGCGGTAATGCCGTCCCAATCTACATAATTTTTAGCGAAAAAGACCTTATTGTCTTTACCGCGGTAAATTTCTATGCGTACGCCATTACCTAAGTCTATAATATAACGTTTTCTATTAGGCGATACGGATGCATTATCAAAACTGCATAGTAAAGAGATTGTTCCCGTGTTATTGTTTTTGCGTTGAATACTATTTGAATTGATAATCAAGGTCATATCCTCAGGGTCGTAGGTCTCGTTGTGTTCCGTGTCTTTTATTCACATGGTTTTTCTTAAATTCCGAACTTTTGTCTCCATATCTCCCTCTCCTATTAATGTAATTCCTTGCGGTTGAAAAGCTGGAGTATTGTCCGTTTTCAAATCCAACCTAGACACGGCAAATTGTCCCGGTGACATATCTGTTTTGTTAACATTGTAATCTACCCTATCAAGAGAGACTCTTTCGGCTTGAGCCTTTGCATTATAATCTGCAACAAAGTCGGTAAGAGCCTTATCTACCGCTTCTACCACATCATAAAGAGAATATGCGAATTTAACACTATATGAACCTTGAAACTCCTCTGGTATTTGTGACTTGGATTTAAAAGAAAACATTAAAAAGCACAAAACCAATATCAAATTTAATTTTTTCATAGACTACCTCCCTTTCTTATTTTGAATTAAAGTTTCTTAACATTTCGTCTTTTGTAAATGAAGCATAACAAATACCATCTTCTTTGCCAACAAAGGAGTATTTGTCTTTGTTCGGATTCCCATCGTCTCCCGGGTTAAAAGCTTCGCAATCCGTTTGTACCCCATTTACTGTTAGCTCTACATAATTGTGTGTATCTACGTATAACATACCTGTTCTCGTGTCATAAAAGCAGTTGCATCTTACGATTACCCGTTTCAAGTTTCCGTTTTCATCTATTATCCATGCATAACACAGAACAGTACCATAAAGTCTAATCTTTTTCACAATTTCTTGTGTTTGAGTTGTGTTTTCATAATTTTCTTCGTTATCCCTGTCGCAAGCAACAAAAGTAACGCTCGTCAAACCAATACTTGCTATTAATAATAGCGTAAATCCTAATTTTTCATACCTTCAAAGTTTTTAAAAATTAATAATTAAATTTATTTCATACACCTATATACCTTTCACAATAGAAAAGTTTCAAAAAAATGTAAATATTTTTTATTTATAAAAAACTAACATTATTTACGGATTTTCTTTTTCTAAAATTTTCTTCATAAGAACCCTTGCTCTAAAAATATTGTTCTTTACCATAGACTCGGTTATTTCCAATTTTTCGGCTATTTCTTTATAGGATAGATTTTTTTTATATTTCAGAAGCATACATTCCTTATATTTCATAGGTAAGGATTCCATAATTTGTTTTACAAAATGAGTAAAATCATTTGATTAAAAATTATCATCATAAAAATGAATATTAATATAATGTTTTCTATAATTTTCTCACAATTTATTTTTGGTCAAATTTTTGTAAATAAGATTTTTGGCAGTGGAAAACAAGAAACTTTTTGCATTGTTAGGCATTATGTGCTCTCGTTTTTGCCAAAGAATAAGAAAACTATCATTGACAATATCGGAAGATAAATATTCCTCTTGCAATCTTGTTAGGGCAAACAAATACAATTTATCTGCAAACTTCCTTAATGCTATGTAAAAACTCTTTTTCTGTCATGTTTTCATAGTTTTTTTACAAAACAGAAATAAAGAGTCGGATTGGGAAATTGTAGTTACGGGGGCAAAGATAAAAATAATTTTTTGTCAGTTTAACAAAAGTATGTAAATTTGCACGAAAATATACAAAAATATGTTTTCATATAGCGAAAAGATTATCGGAGAGGGGTTGACGTATGACGATGTACTTTTGGTGCCGGCATACTCGGAAATCATTCCCAAAGAAGTAACAGTTCAAAGTCGTTTTTCAAAAAATATCAATGTTAATATTCCCATAGTTGCCGCTGCAATGGATACGGTAACGGAGGCTCCTATGGCCATAGCCATGGCACAAGAGGGTGGAATAGGAGTGTTGCACAAAAATATGTCCATAGAACGACAGGCAGAGGAAGTTTTAAGAGTAAAAAGAAGTGAAAACGGAATGATTACCAACCCTACAACTTTGCACGAAAACGCCGTTGTGGAGGACGCCCTTAAAATAATGAGAGAGTTTTCCATAGGAGGTATTCCTATTGTGGACAATGAAAACAAGTTAATAGGTATAGTTACCAACAGAGACCTTAGGTTTGAGAAAAATACGCAAAGACCTCTGTGTGAAATTATGACCAAAAATGTAATAAGCACAAATCAGGGAACTACGTTTGCCGAGGCTGCCGAAATATTGCAACAGCACAGAATAGAAAAACTTCCCGTTGTTGATAGTCAAGGGCATCTCATAGGTCTTATAACATACAGAGATATAATAAAGGTAAAACAAAGACCTATGGCATGCAAGGATAGTATGGGGAGGCTTAGAATTGCTGCCGGGGTAGGCATTACCAATGATGTGTATGATAGAATAGAGGCTGTTATATCGGCCGGTGTGGACGCGATTGTGGTAGATACTGCACACGGTCATTCCAAAAATGTAGTTACTGTTTTAAAAGAAATAAAAAGAAAATTCAAAGACGTGGACGTTGTTGTTGGCAATATAGCAACACCCGAAGCTGCTCTTTTGTTAGCAGAAGCGGGGGCAGACGCCATAAAAGTAGGTATAGGTCCCGGTAGTATTTGTACAACAAGAGTTGTGGCCGGTATAGGTATGCCACAACTTACAGCAGTCCTTAGGGTTTGTGAGGCTTTGAAAGATAAAGATATTCCTGTTATAGCAGACGGAGGTATAAGATATTCCGGCGATATAGTAAAGGCCTTGGCGGCAGGAGCCTCTACTATTATGGCGGGCTCTCTTCTGGCAGGAACAGAGGAAAGCCCCGGTGATACCATTATTTTGGAAGGTAGAAAATACAAGGCCTATAGAGGTATGGGGTCCTTGGATGCTATGCAAAATGGAAGCAAAGATAGGTATTTTCAATCTGACGAAAAGGATTTGAAAAAACTTGTTCCCGAGGGTATAGTGGGAAGAGTGCCTTATAAGGGTAGTGTAACGGAGGTTATATATCAACTTGTAGGAGGACTCAAGGCAGGAATGGGTTACACCGGTTCAAAAAATTTGGAAATGCTTAGAAAAGCTAGATTTATAAAAATAACCAATGCGGGATTTATAGAAGGACACCCGCACGATATAACCGTAACAAAAGAAGCACCTAATTATTCAAGATGAAAAAGACGTTTATTTTACTGACAATTTTTGTTTTATTTGTTTGTGTTCTTAAAGCACAAAACGACAATGACATTATCCTGAATATACAAGGAGAGAATATTTCAAAAAAAGAGTTTCTCAAAATGTATAACAGAAATAATACAAACTCCAATACTAAAATAGACAAAGAGGATTTGAAAGAATATTTGGATTTGTATATAAATTACAAGCTGAAGCTTTTGCAAGCCGAACAGGAAGGTTTGGACACAATGCCTTCTTTTAAGGAGGAGGTGGCAAGTTATAGGAAACAAATGATACAATCCTATATAAATAATTCCTCCATAACGGATTCGCTTATCAACGAGGCTTATCAACGAGAAAAAGAATTCTTAAGAGCCTCTCATATTCTCATAAGAGTACCGGCCAATGCCACGCCAAAAGATACTTTGGAGGCATATAACAAGGCTTTGATGATAAGAAACAGAGCTTTGAAAGGAGAGGATTTTAACGCTTTGGCAGAAGAGTATTCCGATGACCCATCGGCCAAAGATAAACCGGCAACGGAAGAACAGCCTGCCATACCGGGCAATAGGGGAGATTTGGGATATTTTACCTCTATGACAATGGTATATCCTTTTGAGAGTGCTTGTTATGCTTTGCAAAAAGGAGAAATTTCGCAACCTGTGAAGACAAATTTCGGTTATCATATAATCAAACTTACGGATAGAATACCTGCTCCTTTCTTTACTTGCAATATAAAACACGTGTGGATTAATGCACAAAATCACAGTCAAGATGAGGCAAAGCAATTAATAGAGGAAGCTTATTCTCATGTGGAAGAATGGAAAATAGATTCGGTGGCAAGAAAGTATTCTGAGGACCAATATTCCGCACAAAACAACGGTTGGTTGATGAATCAAAAACCGAACACTTTGCCGGCTGATTACATAGTACTGTTGAAAGATATGAAAGAAGGAGACCTTAGTCCTATTATACAAACTCGTTACGGTTGGCATTTCTTTAAATTGATGAACCTAACCGCTCAGCCGTCACTTTCCGATAGGAAGGGGGCTATTGCGCAACGTATCAGCAAGGATGCAAGAAGTTATAAGTCAATAGAAAATTTTGTATCTCAAAGTAAGGAATATTATAATTTCAAAGAAAATAAAAAAGTTTTTGATGAAATCAAACCTTTGGTTACTGATAGTATTTTTGAGGGCGTGTGGCAAATTCCGGAAAATTATATAGGAGATAGAGTTGTGTTTACAATAGGAGATACTTTTGTTACGCAACACGATTTTTTGGAGGAACTCTATGCTTCCCAGCGCAAGCAAACTCCGGAGTATGTTCCTTTGTTTTTGGATAAGTTTTATCGGAGTATTGTTGACAAAAAGGTTCTAGAATATGCCGACAGTCAAATGGAAAAAAGATATCCCGAGTTTAAAGAAAATATGCAAATGTTTAGGGAAGGATTACTTATTTTTGCAATAACGGACAGAGAGGTTTGGACAAGAAGTCTTATAGATACTTTGGGCTTGGAAGAATTTTATCAAAAAAATAAAGAGAACTATGTTTGGCAAAATAGGGTGGATGTTACAACTTGGAATATAGACAAGAGTATTGATTTCAATAAAGCGGTTAGGATAATCACCAAGAGTAACAAAAAAAATAAGACCAATGACGAGACAAAAGATATTCTTTTGAAAAAGTTTTTCATAACGGAGAAACCGGAAAAATACTTTGCATACTCTTGGGGAAGATACGAAAAGGGAGCAAACAAAAATATTGATAAACTTATATGGAATACCGATTTGTCTAAAAATCTTAATAAAAAAGATGCGGTAATAGCAGACACTACCCTTATGACCAATAAAAACAATGTTTTGGTACTGAAATCTTTTCTTGAACCCCGAATAAAAACCTTGGATGAGTGTAGAGGTATTGCCACTTCGCACTATCAAGAGTTTTTAGAAAAAGAATGGATTGCGGATTTGAGAAAAAAATACTCTTATCAAGTTTATTACGATGTTTTTAATTCCATAGAATAAAATGAAAAAAAAACTGAGTTTGTTTGTATTGGTATTTGTGCTGTTTGGTGTTTGCAACGTATCGGCACAAGCCGTTGTTGATGAAATTATCGCCATCGTAGGAAAAAATATGATTAAGCATTCCGAATTGGAGCAGGCATATTTTCAATCTCGTTCAAACTCCAATACTTTCTCTCAAACACGTTGCGATTTGTTGGATAACATGCTTTTGAATAAACTTCTTTTGCATCAAGCCAATATAGACTCCTTGGAAATAGCCGATAATGACATAGACCAAGAAATGGATAACCGTATAAGGTATATGATACAAATATACGGCTCTCAGGAAAAATTGGAAAAGCAAATGCAAAAATCTCTTGCGGATATAAGGTCACAATATCGGGATATAATAAAAGAGAATATGCTTATTCAACAAGAACAAAACATACTTACCGGAGAGGTTAAAATAACACCTCAGGAGGTTGTGGATTTTTACAAAAAAATACCTCAGGATTCTCTACCTACAATAGACGAAGAATACGAATTAACCCAAATAGTTAAGATTCCTGTAGTATCTCAGGAGGAAAAGGATTTGATAAAAGAAAAACTAAACACGTATAGAGACAGAATTCTAAAAGGCGATAAGTTTACCACTTTGGCAACATTGTATTCGGATGATGAGGCTTCGGCAAGAAGGGGCGGTGAGTTGGGCTTTTTTACAAGAGGTACCATGGTGGGAGAGTTTGAAAATATTGCCTTTTCTTTACAACCGGGAGAAGTTTCTCCTGTCTTTGAAACCAAGTATGGCTTCCATATAATTCAAATGATAGAAAGACGAGGCGACCAAATTAATTGCAGACACATACTTTTGCAACCCAAAGTTTCCGCTCTTGCCTTGTATAATGCAAAGCAGTTTTTGGATAGTGTTAAAAATCTTATAGAATCCGGTAGTATAAGTTTTGAGGACGCTATAGTAAAATTTTCCGAGGACGACAGCAAAATCAACGGTGGTATTATAATAAACAAAAATAACGCTTCTTCTCGCTTTACCAAAGATGCCATAAACGAAAGTATAGATAACGTGGATAAAGTGGATTTTAAATCTATGAGACAAGGAGATATAACCTCTCCCGTAGAATTTAAAGCGGAACTTTCGGATGCTTACAGACTTATAAAGGTAAAAAGAAAGGTTGAGCAACACGTTGTCAATTTGGAAAATGATTTTGACAGACTTCAGCAAATAGCACTTTCAGAGAAAAAACTTAACATTATGAGAAAGTGGGCAGAAAATTTGATAGAAAAGACCTATATAAGAATAGATGAAAAGTATGCACACTGTGACTTTTCGGTAAATTGGTTAAACGGGGCTAATAAAAATAAATAATATTTCTATGTCGGAGCTTGAGCAACTGAATAAGTTAATAGAACGTTGTTATATTCTTAAAAAAGAAATAGGTAAGGTTATTATAGGACAAGAGGATATCGTTAATAAGGTTTTGATTACCATATTCTCTTGCGGTCATTGTCTTTTGGTTGGAGTTCCCGGCTTGGCAAAGACACTTTTGGTTAATACGATAGCCAAAACGCTTGGGCTTACTTATAACAGAATACAATTTACTCCCGACCTTATGCCTTCGGATATAATCGGTAGCGAGGTTCTGGATTCCAGCAGAGATTTTAGATTTATAAAGGGTCCTATTTTTTCAAATATCATTTTGGCAGACGAAATAAACAGGACTTCTCCGAAAACTCAATCCGCACTTTTGGAAGCCATGCAGGAGCATTGTGTTACCGTGGCAGGAAAGACTTACGATTTGGATAAACCCTTTTTTGTACTTGCAACACAAAACCCAATAGAACAAGAGGGTACATATCCCTTGCCTGAGGCTCAGTTGGACAGATTTATGTTTAATCTTAACTTGGACTACCCTACTTTTGACCAAGAGGTTGAAATTCTAAAAAACACCACCACCGGTACGACACCCGAAATTAAGGTTATATTCTCTGCCGAAGATATTATTACTTTGCAAAATATAATAAGAAAAATACCTGTGAATGATAATATTTACGGTTATGCCATAAATATCACCTCCAAAACGCGAGTTAATAACAAAGAAAATATTTTGGCAAACAAATATTTGTCTTGGGGAGCAGGACCGAGAGCCTCTCAATATCTTATCATAGGAGCAAAATGTTCGGCTGCTCTCAAGGGTAAGTATTCACCCGATATTGAAGATGTTAACGAAATAGCCTCTTCCGTTTTGAGACATAGAATAATTCTAAATTATACTTCACAAGCAGAGGGTCTTTCTTCCGACGACATCATACGTATGATTATAGAGGAAATTAAGTAGAATAAAATTTGTTGTTTAATTATATTACTACGGCAAAAATCTTAAAAAAGATTTTTGCCGTCTTGTTTTCAATTGTTAAGTTTTGGCTATTAAGAAAAATCAAAAGTTTTTGTTATTTGTATTGCCAAAATATATTATCTTTGCAAAAAATAGACTAAACTCTACGATAGAAACATTTTTGTAAAAGATAAAGTACTATGAATAGGTTATATATTTTCCTTTTGATAATTCTGGGTGCGTGTTGTTTAAATGCTCAAACCGGCAAGACAACAAGTAAAGCAAAAAACACGGACGTTGTTTTGGTACCGACTTACATAGACGAAAATAATGTAATTTTTTTGCCTCAACAACCAAAAAAGAAACGCACAGGCACGAGGAACAATACCAATACAGAGCCTCAATTTCCTCAAAGAGTGGAAGCCTACATATCTTTTGATAAGGGTAATGCTTATTATACGAAAGGTGGATTGAATACCTTGGATAGCCTATATCTGATTGCTTTTGCAAAAAATAATAATCGTTTTTATAAAATGACCGTAATAGGTTATGACGATGCCGAACCCATAACCGAACAGACCTCCTCTTTGGCAAGAGATAGGGCAGTAATGACGTTTAAATATTTTTCCTCACGTGAGGAAACGGAATATATCATAAAAAGAACTCCGAGTACGTACAATCAACTTTGCGTTGGAGAAATTCCCTATTATATAAAGTATAAGATGCCTTTTGATTTCAAATGGATTAATCTATACAATGTTGCTAATGAAGAAAGAACGGAAAACAATATTTCTCTTATCGGCAAAGTACACATTATTATAGAAGACGACCCAGAGGATTGTTTGGGAGAATACTACGACTATGATTGGCCTATGAATGACACCGTTTTGCAGGCCAACTATGCAACGGTGAGAATACCTAAGGGAACTTTGGATTACATACACCATACCAAAGACACTATTGTCTATCAGTGCCCCATAACTTATAAGGAAATTATGTCTTTTGAGCAACTTACTTCAAATTATTTTCTTATTCCTCAAAAAAAGCAGTATATACTCAACGCCGGTTATATAGTTATTGCACCCGAACGCAAACCGGATTATTTCACTTGTGCAAGTAGGGATAATATACAGCCGACAATACAAATAGATGTTCCCATAGAAAGCGGGCAACAATCGGCAGGGTTGAAATTTTACGGAAAAACATATAAACCTAACGGAGACATAGTTTATAAAGCAATTTCTACAAAAAAAATAAAAGACAAGGATACAAAAGAACAGACTTTGCAGTGTTTTATAACTCCGTTTCAATTTGATACCATATTTCTGGGTAAAAAGATAGAAGAAAAGGAAATATCTAACTATTTTTATCCTGCAAAGGAGGGAGAGCCCGGCGCCTTTGAGGCAATGGGGGGGTGGATAAAACCTTTTAAGTTGGATAAGCGAGGCGAATATGTTATAAAAGAACCCATGCAAGCCATACTTCGCAAGCCGAATACACCTTTTTATCAAGGAGAATAAGGAGGAAAGGCAGGTAATATGAACGCAAGACTTCTTTTTAAATTTGTGTTTTTATGGGTGTTCGTATTTTTTGTTGCGAATACCAACCTTTGTGCGCAGAGTAGGGAAAGTTTGGAAAAAGAAAAATCAAAGATAGAAAAGGAAATCGCCTCTATGAACGCCATTTTAAAAGAGACGAGAAAGAACAAAAAACTTTCTGCTTCCGAATTGCAAGTAATAAGAAAAAAAGTAGAGCAGAGACAACAGTTGGTAAAAAATATATCCTCTCAAATCAATGTTTTGGACAATCAAATAAAGAATACACGGCAGTCCATAACGGAATCTTATCACGATTTGGAAATACTTAAACAAAATTATGTAAAGATGTTGCGTTATGCACAAAAACATCGTTCGGCTTTGGATAGATTGCTTTTTATTTTTTCTGCAAAGGATTACCATGAAGCCTATCAACGTTATGTGTTTTTCAAAAAATATGCCTCCCTGCAACGCTTACAGATGAATAAAATAGAAAACAAAACCGTTGAACTTTCTTCTATGACCAACGCACTTTTGAATCAAAAGAAACAACAAGCCAAACTTTTGAAACAAGAGAAAGTCAACGCTGCCACATTGGACAAAGAAAAAAGAGAACAGGAAAAGGTAGTCAATAATATAAAGCGACAAGAAACAAAGTTGGCCAAGGAATTAAAGTCCAAAGAGGCAAAACGCAAAAAATTACAACAACAAATAAATGCTGCAATATCCGCTGAGGTAAAAAAACAGGCTAAGATAGCAGAAAATAAACGCAAAAATGCCTCTTCTTCCGTTGCAAAAAAAGAAACTTCTTCGGAAAGAAACAAGGAAACGAAGAAAACCTACGTTATGGCTTCCACTCCTAAGGAGGAGGCTTTGAGTAAGAATTTTGAAACAAATAAGGGGGAGCTTCCCTGGCCTGTAAGCAAAGGTGTGATAGTTAGCAGTTTTGGCAAACATCCTCACCCCGATATTGCCGGAGTAGAAATAGAAAATTTGGGAGTAGATATTCGTACTACAAAAGGTGCAGGGGTGAAATCTGTTTTTGAAGGAGAGGTTTGCAAAGTTTTTCCCGGTCCGAACGGTAACAAGATAGTAATAATAAGACACGGAGAATATATGACGGTTTATACCAACCTGTCCTCCGTTTCCGTTGCAGACGGGGCGAAGGTTAGCACAGGGCAAACCATAGGTACTATCGCAACCAATGATAACGGAGAAAGTGAAATGAATTTTCAGGTTCGTTACGGGGTTAAATGTCAAAATCCGTCTCTTTGGTTAAAACGATGAATTTAACTATTATAAAACGATATTAAACGACTATGAACAAGTTAAGACGTATTTTTTTCTACATCTCGGCAGTTTTGTTTTTAGCCAATCTTTCCGCTCAAAATCATGCCAAATGGACTTTTACCACAAACAGAATAAACGATTCCATAGCCGAGTTGCAACTTAAATGTTCTTTGGATAACGGTTGGCATATCTATTCTCAATATACCAAAGGAACCGAACAGCCTATAATTTTTGAGTTTGCAAAATCCAAAAATTATCTGAGAATAGGCAAAGTGTCGGAGCCTGCAAGTAAAAATCATTACGACAAGTTTGCAAAAGATACGACACGTTCTTTTGAAGGTGATGTTGTTTTTCGTCAGAAAATAAAAATCAATACGAATAAAGATTTCGTTGTTAAGGGTTCTTTGAACTTTCAATTATGTGAAAACGGCTCCTGTATTCCACCGGATGACTTAGATTTTGCTTTTAACGTTAAGGGCAATCCTTCCTTTGTAGAAGAGACTGCGGAAGACAAAGAACTTTTGGCGGAAAATACTCTTACTCTCACTACTAATAACGAAACCCGAGAAACGCTTGCTTCAAATACCCTTGTTGCTACTACCAATACCATACAAAAAACGGAATCGGTCGGCGATACTCAAGATTTTGCAAACAAGTCGTTGCTAATGGTCTTTTTGATTTCCCTCGGAGTAGGTTTGCTTACCCTTTTAACTCCTTGTGTCTTTCCTATGATACCTATGACTATTTCGTTCTTTTTGCATGGCAAAAAAACAAATAGGCATGGTAGGAGACAGGCATACTTTTTCGGTATTTCCATAGTATTGATATTTGCAGTTTTAGGTTTGTTGCTAACCTTGATTTTCGGCAAAGATGCCATGTATATAATTTCCACTCATTGGATTCCAAACGTATTGTTTTTTATCATCTTTATGATTTTTGCCTTATCTTTCTTCGGTTTGTTCGAAATAACCATGCCTAGTAAGTGGGTAAACAAATCAGATAAGGAAAGCGAAAAGGGAGGTTTCTTAGGTGCGTTTTTCATAGCCTTGACCACAGTTTTGGTATCTTTTTCTTGCACAGGACCTATACTTGGCGCCGCTTTGGTAGAGATGGCCTCCGGTTCCTCCAACTCGTTTATTTTCTTTGTGTCCATGCTCGGTTTTGCCATAGGTTTTGCTTTGCCGTTTACACTTTTGGCAATGTTTCCTACTTTTCTAAAAAATCTAAAAAGCGGCTCTTGGTTGAATAGTGTAAAAATAGTCTTCGGATTTTTGGAAATAGCGTTGGGATTAAAGTTTTTGATGGTTGCCGACCAAGCTTGCAATTGGGGTATTTTGCCAAGAACAACCTATCTTTGTATATGGATTGTTATTTTCTTTATGATAGGTTTTTATTTGTTAGGAAAATTAAAATTCAAAGGAGACTCCGACCTAAAACATATATCCGTTACTCGTCTTTTCCTATCAATAGTTTCATTCTCTTTTGCCATATATATGATACCGGGGCTTTGGGGCGCACCTCTTAGTACAATATCCGGATACCTTCCTCCTGTGTCTTCACAAGAATATAACATTGAAAAAATTATTGTAGAAAACAAACCCGCTTCCGTTTCAACCGCAAGTGCCGATGATTTTCCTCTTGTAAGGAAATATGCCGATAAATTAGACGAACACGTTCCTGTTGGTTTTCGTGCTTTCTTTGATTTGGAAGAGGCAAAACAATATGCCAAAAAAGTTGGCAAGCCATTGTTTTTGGACTTCACCGGCAAATCTTGCGCAAATTGTAGGGAAATGGAAACTGCGGTTTGGTCTGTGCCGACCGTAAAGAAAATGATACATGAAGATTATATTTTGGTATCTTTGTATTGTGATGAAAATACAATACAACTTCCAAAGGAGGAGTGGCAACAAATGAACGGTAAAACCATTAAAACACTTGGCAGAAGGAATCATAACTACCAAATAGAAAAATTCCATGCCAACGCACAGCCTCTTTATGTTTTAATGGACGGAGAGGGTAACCTTTTAACCGAAAAACCTCAGCAATACGACAAAAACGTAGAAAATTTTGTTAAATTTCTCTCTTCCGGTTTGAATAAATTTAACTCCTCTAAGCAACAAAAATAAATGCTTGATAATACTTTTTCGGATAAGAATGGCTTTTGCTTTACGGCCATAGATTTTGAAACGGCCGACAAGTATTTTCCTTGTTCGTTGGGTATTGCCAAAGTAGTTGATAGCAAGATAGTTGAAGTAAAAAATTGGTTAATCAAACCCATCTGTTTTCCTTATTTTCATCGCTATGCTCAGCAAATACATGGCATACACAAAGAAGATGTGGAAAATGAGCCTACTTTCAATAAAATATGGCAGGAGATAGAACCCTATCTTAACGACACTATGTTGATGGCTCATAATGCTTCTTTTGACATAAACGTACTAAGGAAGACTTTGGCTTACTATCATTTGTCAAAACCGAATAGCAGATACTTATGTACTTATGTACTTTCGCGTGAAGTGTGGAGGGAGTCCAAAAAGTTTTCTTTGGATTATCTTTGCGATTTGGAACACATAGAGTTAAATCATCATCATTCGGATTCTGACGCAGAGGCTTGCGCAAAACTTTTTCTAAAAGAGACAGAACATTTAGGCGTGTATTCTTTTGAGGAACTCAAAAAACTTACACATCGCAGATACAACAAGGTATAGATACAAATTTAAATTTCAGACTGAATTTAACAATACATTCCAAGTTAGGAATGTATTGTTTTTTATCCTCGCCTGTCATTGCGAGCGTAGCGAAGCAATCCGTACCGCTTTTATGTTTTGTGGATTACCGCCACGCTTACGCTTGCGATGACGAAAAGGAAATTCTTGCAATGACTTGTGTGGGGTTAGTTGCCCAAGAAAGAAAAAAGACTACCAAAAGAGGAAAAAGTTTTGCCAAATACGGAAAGGATGTTGCCAAAGGGCTTTTAGATTCTGCCAAAGGCCGTTTCGATGATGAAAAAACATAGTTTTTCCGGCAAAAAAACATAGTTTTTTGTGTCAAAAAACTATGTTTTTTTGGTAACGAATCGCCGTTTGGCAGAAACCAAACAAAGAAAGGCAATTTTTTTACACGGTATGGCAATATTATAAAACGGAACGGATTGTCGCGCAACAGAGTTGCTCGCAACGTGTTTATTCCAGATTGCTTCGCTTTTCGCTCGCAATGACGACAAATTAAGGTTTGC